>CAXBLZ010000004.1:0-131487 GCA_963976735.1 uncultured Halioglobus sp. | reverse complement strand
GCTAGCCAGTGCGCCGCGAGTAAGTCGCGGTGTGCAGGCCCGGGCCGGGCGCGAGCCGGAACAGTTGCTGGAACTATACAGTTTCGAATCCAGCCCCTACGCCAGGCCAGTGCGCGAGCTGTTGTGCGAGATGGAAATTCCCTATCTGCTGCGCAATTCCGGCCGCACCCGGTTTGAGGAGTGGATACTGCCGCCTGTGCGCCAACGTTTGAATATCCAACCTGACGGTGAGTCCCTGAATCGACGCGTGTTGCAGGAGAAAGAGGGGAGGGTTGCCATCCCCTATCTCCACGACCCCAATACAGGGCGCGGGCTGTTTGAATCTGCTGCTATCCTGCAGTACCTGCGGGCCACGTACGGCGCCTGATTAAAAGCTGTCAGTGGTGGTGACCGCCGGGGCCGTGTACATGCCCATGGGCCAGTTCCTCGGCGCTGGCGCTTCTCGTTTCGATGACCTCAATGTCAAACACCAGTGTCTGGCCAGCCAGCGGGTGGTTGGTATCGATATCCGCAGTATGCCTGCCCGCCTTGACCACAGTGACTGCCCGCATGCCCTCACTGGTGCTGAGCTGGACCACGGCGCCGGGGCGTAATTTGCCCTTGAATGCGAGATGCTTTATCGGCACCCGTTGCACTCGCTCCGGGTCGCGCAGACCGTAGCCCTGCTGGGGACTGATGGTGGCGGTGAAGGTGTCGCCGGCCGCCTTGCCCGTCATCTCCGACTCCAGGCCGGGAATAATATTGTTGGCGCCGTGCAGGTAGGTTGCCGGGTCTCCTCCACGAGAGCTCTCCAGTTCCTTGCCTGTCTCATCGCGCAGGGTGTAATGAAAATTGACTACGGTTTCAGGTCCTATTGGCACTGCCTTTCTCCTTTGCCAGATGCAGTGCAGATAGTAAGGGCTGGCAGCCAAAAGTCCTAGTGTTCGTCGTACCCCGGTGGCGCTGTTGCCCTTTGATCCGCAGTGAGTAACGGGCCGTGTATGGCGCAACCCGCCTGTGAGCGCGGTCGCATTCTGGCCCTGGCAGCCTTATAGCACTTTGATGGTGGCTGCAGTTGGCATTACAATGTGTGGATTATTCCGCTCGACAGTCACTTGTGGACGAAGAATGTCCAGATCCCGTAAGTGGACCGGATTCACGCGGACAGGGGCGGATTTGTATGCTCGAGGTGCGGGTATACCTCCATTGATGATTTTACTGGTTTTGCCTGCAGGCATATTCGACGGACAAAGAAATGAAGAAACTGTTTTTGCACATTGGATTGGGGAAAACCGGATCCTCTGCACTTCAATCGTGGCTTTCCCTGAACTCGGAGGCCCTGTCGAAGCAGGGCGTGGACTACGCCGATCTGGTTCCGCATGCGAAAACGGGAGAGGTATCTTCCGGAAATGGCTACGACTTGCAATTAGCGCTGGTCAACCAGGATTTTGAGGAAGTGGAACGGCTGCTGACCTCAACGTACTTTTTCAACCCCAAAAATAATGTCGCCCTCATCAGCTGCGAACTGTTCCAGGGTATACGTGCACCGTTTGTACAAAAGATTCACGACATCTGTGCGAAGTGCGATATTGACGTAACGGTTGTCGTGTACATCCGCAGCGTGTATGAGCAGCAGTATTCAACCTATCTGCAAGGTATCAAACGAAGCTCTATCGCACATCGCTTCGGTGAAATGAGTTCGGATATCGCTTTTCACCGCTCCGTGGAGTACCTCAGGCGCTATGTGAGGGTGTTTGGCGACAAGGTCATCGCCATCAATTACGATATTGCAAAGAAAGATATTTACGCCTCTCTGGCGGAGATTATCGGGGTGGACATCACCGGGCTGAAAAAGCTGAAGAAAAAGGTCAACAGAAGCCTGACGCTGGAAGAGGCCGAAGTGCTCAGACGAATGAACCGTTTTCACGGCGGTGTGTTTGCGACCAATATTTCGGATTTTGTTATTGCACTGTCGCCCAACATTGAGACTCCTATTGTCTATGATCGAGCTCTGTTACGACGGGTCAGGGATGCTGCCGAAGAGGATCTGCTTTGGGTCAACCAGCAGTTCAGTATTCCCGTGCCGGTTGCCTCCGACAATTATGACGGACATTCCAGTGAAGAACCCCCATCTCTCACTGTTGATTCGTACAAGCCGGTGGTCCAGTGGGCACTGGAGTTTGAGGCCAGCAAGACCCTGCGACCCAAGTTTGCCGATTTTCTGCAACAGTTCGCGGTCTTTCTCGAGGATATTTCCGTCGAGGACGCACAGTCGTTGAAAGACAGGCTCGCCAGCGTTCGCCTTGAGCTTGAAAAAGATGCCAAAGAGGGCGAAGCGATGGCCGATGAAGCCGCACTCCAGCCTCCGGCGGTGGCTGCAGCCGCCAGGTCGCGCGCGCCGGCACACCTTGTCACTTACTTCTATGATCGACAGGTATTAAGCCAGGAACAGCAGATGGAAGTCGGTGCTAAGTTCACAGACTGGTTGTCATCGATCGAAAAGCATGCAGTGGGCAGTACCGTCAATGGTGTCATGAAAACAACGTCGCTGAGCGCGGATGAAACCGACGTCGTTGCCAGGGAAGTGCCGATGGCGGGTTATTCACTGCTCGAACTGGACGATATGGATACCGTATTGTCTCTGGCCGGAAAGTGCCCCCTGCTGGAGGTCGGCGGCGTTATTGAAGTCTCCCGTGCCGTCAACCTTCTCGATATGTGGTAGCCGACACCGTTGCCCGCCGCAACAGCCAAACAGGAATGTGCAGGATGAAAGAGAACGCTGAGCCCGCCAGTGGTGGGCTGTTGGAAGCTGTTAACCAGGATGTCGCCGGGCTGATCAATCACTTGCGCTGTAGCAGTGCCCCGGATGAGGTGCTCGCTGATGCAACCCGCCATATTCGCCAGGCAATGGAATTGCTCACGCCTTGGCTGCAGGAAGGCGACGGTTGGTCGACAGTATCCATCGCGAATGTGATGTCGGGTATCCCCTGGCGAGAAGACGACATCACGTCAGTGATGCCCTACAGCCCCGTGAGTGGAAAGCGCAATGCTATCGCACTGCCGATCAAACTGTGGAAAGTCGCAGACAACGAAGTGCGTGGTGAAGCGGTATTCTCTTCCACCTATGCCGGTCCACCCAATGCGGTTCACGGCGGTATTATCGCTGCGGTGTTTGATGAAATCCTGGCGATGGCCAATGTGATATCGGGAAACGCAGGGTTCACCGGCACGCTGACCATCAAGTACCACGACAAGACGCCACTGAATACACCCGTTGAGTTGCGCGGTATCAATGTGCGTCAGGACGGGCGCAAACAGCTGAGTCGCGGTGAAATGCGGGTGAACGGTAAAGTCACGGCAACCGCAGAAGGCCTGTTCATCTGTGCCGCCAACACTGATCGTTAAGCGGTAGCACCGTTCAACTTTTTTTCAGGGCCAGACCGGCGATTACCGCCGTGATTGTTTCAAAGGCCAGAGCGCCATAGGTATACATGGCGACGGGGTCAACGCTGGTCACTGTCGAGTACAGGCGTGCCGCGGCGAGCCCGCCGATCATTATCAGCAGCGCAGACAGCGTCGGGCGGTAAAAGTCCTTGCGCAGCGCACCCATCAAACAAAAGATCCCGAACCCGAGCTGCAGGCCACCGTACATTGCGCCAATCTCTGCATAGGCGTCGCCATTGGTGATGCTGAGACCGGCGTAGTTCGCTGGCAGATGCGGGTTGAACAAGCACGCCAGACCATAGGCACTGAATATAACCGCTGAAATCCATAAAATTGCTTTACCCAGCACGGTACTCTCCTTCTCTCAGGCAAGGGATGCCGCAGAGCTTAACACAGCCACAACCGCTGTAGTTGACAGGGGCAGTGGCTAACACTAGAATGCCCAGCTCTCGTTGATCTTGTTTTCTTAAAAAGTTATTTTGATCAATGAGTTAGCGCAGTTTTTGGGGCTATAGCTCAGCTGGGAGAGCGCAACACTGGCAGTGTTGAGGTCAGCGGTTCGATCCCGCTTAGCTCCACCAATCAAATCAAAGGCCCAGGTGATCATCGTCCCTGGGCCTTTTTTGTTTGGGTCACCGTGTCAGGCTCGTCCAGAATGCGCCGGTTGTAACCCGCTCTCCCACTGCTAAAAGCCTGTTTTCCCCGGTGTTGTTGTAAATTTTCCTGACACTCATGCGACGTGCGTCGCAACTCCAGATGTTGGCCTGACGAATAAGGCCCTGCTGTATATCTTCAAAAAAAAACTTCGCCTATAGTTCTTCCAACACATGAAGAAAGGCGGCTTTGTCCGCTCCAGGAGTAGGTGAAAATGAAAACCAAACTATTGACGATTTTAGCCACCTTAGTTTTAGCCGGGCCAATGGCTGCACACGCCGCGCTGATAGGGTCTTATGGCACAGGCTCCACGGGTTCAGTGGTAGGAGGGACTCTCTCCCATGACAACCTGTTTGTGTACGACACTAACAACAACGCCTATTTTCAGGGAGCAACCACTCCGGCCTCCAACTGGGTTTGGGGCGTCGATCCCGATCAGGATGCGACAATCAATTTCACGTTCTCTTTCGATTTGACGGGCTATGACCTGAATACTGTTTCACTCACAGGTTTGTGGGGCGCTGACAATTTCGGTAGCGTGTCTCTGAACGGGAACGCGGTGTCATCGCTGCCGGCGACAACGCCCAAGTATACGAATTTCAGGACGCTGACCGCGTACACAGCGAGTGACGTCAACTTCTTCAACCAGGGCATTAACAACCTGGTATACAGCATCACCAATGACGGTGGGCCGGGCGCCTTCCGCGCTGCCGGTGAACTGTTTGCGGATACCAGCGGCCCCAACATAGCGCCATCCCCGGTGCCTGCACCTGCTTCTGCGATGCTTGTGTTGCTCGGCCTGGCGGGATTAGGCGTGAGAAAGCACCGCAAGGCCTGAAAATACATGGTCTGTTGATCAGCCCCGCCAGTCGGGGCTTTTTTTTTGCCTGTCTTACACTGGCCTTTGGCCGCTTGCGACCTGGTGAATCTCCTCGCCATAGCCCAGCCTGTTGTCCTATACTTCTGGCCATTTCATCGGTGTGGCTATTGCCGGTGTCGGGAAGTTCGGGATTTTTTTAGTCTGGTGGATGCCAGCTAACAGCAGGGTGGTTTCTTCATCAACGTACCAGAGAACGAAGCGCAACGTGCCGCCCGGCGGAGACCGGCGCTGGCGCACGGGCGCACTTTTTCCGATCAGGCCTGGCGCAAAATAGAACTGAGTGCGATCGACGCCAGGAGGCAGGCCCGCCTGGGCAGAACAACGTTCAAACTGCGCTTGCGCAATGGTTCGTGTGAGTTCCTCAACCCCGAGTGCTACGAGCGGGTCGCGATCAGCTATAACCTGCTGGATGAACACGGTGAGATCATTGAGCGGGCAAACCCCCGGTCGCCACTGGCCAAGGTGCTCGGCCCTGGGGAGTCCGTCGACCTGGCAGTCAAACTGGTGGTACCGGAGAACCTGTCTCGTAAGGCCGCCCAGGTCAGATTCAGTGTGATGGTGGAGAAGCGCTTCTGGCTGTTTCGCCTGTGCCCGGAGCACGCGCTGGATGTACCAGTGGCGACAAGAGTGCCCAAAGCGCGCAGGCGGTTGCATCCCGCCAGCAGACAGGATGCCTCCGCGAGACGCACTACGACGATTCCGAGCGTTGAGGATATCGCCCAATACAGCGAGCTGTCTGCTGATCTCCTCAGTGTTCCCAGGCCAATGGCCTTCGCGTGCGGAGCCTATTCTCCCGCGATCACGGAGCAGTATGAGGTTGAGGGTAGGGCATTATCGCTGGGCGTCTACTCGGCAAAACGGTTGATGGTAGTAGGTTCATGCGGGCTGCAGTATCACGGCGAGACGCTCGCCTGCCAGTCGGCCGGTATATTCAGGGCGAAGCTGCCGAGGTATCGAGAGCCCGACCACGTGCTGCGCATCGCTGGTACCTGCGTTCTGTTCGGACCCGTCTACTGGAACTGGGGACACTGGCTGATCGATCATCTGCCAAAGCTTTATCTGCTGCAGTTGGCCGGCTGGGATCTCTCTCGGTTGAATTACCTCCTCCCCATGGATACCCCCGTCTGGGTTGACCGACTGCTCTTGATGATCGGCATCCGGGCGGATCAACTGGTCCGCTATACCGACGCGGTTAAGGCCGATGAAGTGCTTATTCCGACTAAAATTCGGCACCTGCACGCATTTTCACCCGCACTGGCCGAGGTACAGAAGTTCCTGTTTGACCGCCTCGCCCCCTTTGTCGACAGTAGTGTTAGTTATGATCGCCTGTACTTTTCCCGCAGCGACGGAAATTCTTATCGCGTGATGCAGGGAGAGGTCGAGATTGAAGCGCTGGTGAGGAAGGCGGGCTTTCGGGTGCTGCAACCGGAGAAACTGCCGCTGGCGCAACAACTCGGCCTGTATCGTCACGCAAGGGTTATAGGCGGAGAGTACGGATCGGCGCTGCATGGCAGTCTGTTTTCCGAGGCCAATCCCATGGTATTCGGCCTGAAAAGTACCTGGCCGCAACCCGGATTCGTGCAGTCGGGAATTGGTGATGTGCTGGATCAGCCAACGGGCTATATCTTTGGGGAGTCCCGTGACAGGCGTGTTTTCACCATACAAGCTGCGGATGTCGAGGAAGCGCTTGATATCATCGCATCCGGCGGTCACTGACAATAAGCAGTGGGGGAATATACCACCACTGCGTAAACTCGCCGTCGAATCAGAAACCCAGGTTGGCGAGGTTGGTGCCCAACTGCAGCATTTCTCCTTCAACCACTTGTTGCCAGGTTTTACCCTGAGGCCCCATCTGATCGAGCGCTACCGGAGTCTCTCCGACGCCGGGTTGATAAAACGCCAGTAACATGACTCCGTTTTTAAACGTTGCCTTGGTATCAGGATCCGTAGAGGCGCCCAACAGCAAGATAAGTGATTCCTGAATGTTGGCTTTCGAGTCCGGAAGCTGCGATTCGTCGTGCACCGTGGTGCCATCCATGCTGTTTTCGCTCAATACTTTCATATAGTCCTGTACAATTACGACAGCTCCTTCAATCTGCGAATTGCCTGACTCCGCCTCTGCCTGCTCAGGGTTACTGACTTCGGCCTGGGCGACTTGCAAAAGCGCGCTACCGCTGTTTGCGACGTTGGCATCCGCCGGCTGTCCCCCGCTTATCGCAGGTGTGGCGGAATACGCAGAGAGGGAAATTACATTAACCAGTGCGATAAACAATAATCTGATCATAAGGCGAGTATTCCTTAACAATGTAGGTGTCGTCCGATGTTAATGACAAAACTTGCAAATTGAAAGCAAACAATATATCCGCATTATGCAATCAATGACTTACCAATCTATCCGGCGCTATGTACGCTGTTCCACTGTGCATATGTGCGACACACTATTGGGCGTTGCGCACCCTTAATCGCGATAGGGCAGATGACACTCCGTGCGTGAACTGAGACGTGGTGCACATATTGGCGGCGCGTGAGGCATTTTTGCCGCTTTGCGTCATTAGTGTGGCGTCTATAGTTTCGAAATGCGACGCCGGTCACTTGACCAGCAGACGCCGGATCAAGTTTACTATGATGAAGAAGTTACAGTGGCTTTGTAACGTGATGCTACTGTAATACAGCCCCTGCTTCTGATCCGTTTTGGAATAGGATCAGCGGGGCAATCAGGTTAGGCATGGATGGCAGCTGGGATCGATGTGGGAAAATCATAACAGAGTTTTCGACCCTTATATGAGAGACGTTATTTACTTTAACAGCGGTCAGTTTACGAAAAAGGCTGGCATTGCAGTATTCTGGAGCTAGTCCACAGGGCAAGACTATGAGCATTTTAGGTGTCAAGGATAGAAAAGCGAAAAAATGGAGAAAGCCTGAATTCGACAAGCGCTCGCTGGAGGAAGAGATTTTCCATGGTCATATGGAATCCCTGGATGCCGGTACTTTGACCGGTTGGGCCGCGTCATCGCTCAGTGAAGAGCCGCTGCTGGTCAATGTGCTCTGTGATGGCAGGGTTGTGGGGACGGGCAGAGCAGATCTATATCGAAAAGATCTTGAGGAAAGAAAGGTTCACAAGGGCTTTCATCTTTTCACTATTGAGTTGGACGCGATCGTCACCGATGAGAAAAGCGTTAAGTTAACCCTGCAGGAAGCTGAATCGCTACTGCCAATCCAGCATGCGGAATTCTCAATATGTACTGATATCTCCGATGTCTATACCGGGTCGATAAGATATTCCGACAATCAAATTCACACTACGCTCCACGCCAATACAAGCCTCAAAGGCAGGAATTTTGTCGTATATTGGGAAGATACGCCTGTAAGTTCAGTGACAATTGCAGAGCATGAAAACACGGTCAGTGTGCGCGCGTCTTTGCCTGCGAGCATGCTGGACGGCTCCGAAAAGCTGTTGAAGTTCGGTATAGAGGGGTCGCCCAATATTCTGGGTATGGAAATTATCAAGTGTGAGCCGATCAAGACGCCCTGGGAATACATCAACAAAAGCTACAAGAAACCTGGTTTTCTATCATTGCCCAAACAAGCGGGGCACAGGTACGAAACACTGGAGTACCAAATTGATGCCATCAGTAGAGACGCGTCCCAGTTAACGACCAAAGATCTGCATCTTCTGCACAATGTGCTGGTTGAATCCTATGAAAATAGAAAGAAATTCCCAGCCTTTAATCTGCCAAAATTTCTGAGGCCCAGAGTTAGTATCATTGTTCCCGTACACAATAACTTCGCGTTGACCTATCACTGTATCGCATCGATTGCGTTTTCTTACAACAAAACCAGCTATGAAGTTATTTTGGCTGATGATTGCTCTACTGACGACACGTGTACCGCTGAAGACATCATAGGGAACCTGGTGATTTCCCGGAACAAGGAAAACCTGCGTTTTTTGCGCAACTGTAACAGGGCGTCCGATCTCGCCAACGGCGAGTATATTGTGTTCCTGAATAATGATACCGAAGTGACATCCTTCTGGCTGGATGAACTCGTCGCGATACTGGACAGCGATCCACATTGTGGCTTGACCGGCTCCAAGTTGATCAATCAGGACGGCAGCCTGCAGGAAGCGGGAGGGATTGTCTGGAAAGATGGTAACCCCTGGAACGTGGGACGCAATGGCAATCCGATCGCACCGGAATTCAATTATGTAAGACATGTTGACTATTTGACCGGTGCTGCCATGTGTATTCGCAAAGATCTGTGGGTAGAAGTTGGCAAGTTCAGTGAGGAGTTTGCCCCCTGCTATTTTGAAGATACGGATCTGGCATTCAAGGTCCGAAAGGCAGGTTACAAGACTATCTATACACCGTTTTCACAGGTCATCCACTTCGAAGGCAAAAGCCACGGGTCGGATATTACAAAGGGTCTCAAGAAACACCAGGTTGTTAACCAGAAGACGTTTGGAGCGAAATGGTTCAAGGCCTTTCGTGACAACGGTGTTGCGAGTTTTGAAAACCTGTTGATCGAGAAGGACAGGAATGTAGAGCACCGGGTGCTGGTGCTGGACTACGCGACACCACAGCCGGATAAGGACGCGGGAAGTTATGCGGCGATTCAGGAAATCAAAATGCTGCAGGCACTGGGATGTAAGATTACTTTTGTTCCCCAGAATCTGGCACACTTTGGTGCATACACTCTCGAATTACAGAGAATGGGTGTAGAAGTTCTGTACGCGCCTTTCTACACCAGTATCGACGATGTATTTACTCGAAGACTGGCAGAGATGGATGCGGTCTACCTGACACGGTATGTTGTCGCTGAAAAATACATCGATACCATTCGAGCCAACAGCGATGCTCAGATTATCTTCAACAATGCAGACCTGCATTTCCTCAGAAAAATGCGAGCCACGCTTGCCGGGGGC
This sequence comes from uncultured Halioglobus sp., assembly GCA_963976735.1. Classification (GTDB taxonomy): domain Bacteria; phylum Pseudomonadota; class Gammaproteobacteria; order Pseudomonadales; family Halieaceae; genus Marimicrobium. The sequence continues at coordinate 121,609 of CAXBLZ010000004.1, read as the reverse complement.
GGGGGTGAGGAAAAGATGCGGGAGGCATTGGCAACACGGGATGCGGAACTGGATGTGTGCAGGAAGGCCGACGCTGTCCTCAGTTATACCCATACCGAGCACGCAGTCATCACTTCACATATTTGTGAAACCGATAAACTGCATTTGACACCCTGGGTTCTGCAAGAAAAAGACGAGGGCCCGGCTTTTGAGCAGAGAAGCGGTATAGCGTTTCTGGGCAGTTATAACCACCCGCCAAATCGGGAAGCGTTGGAGTACCTGGTAACGGAACTCATGCCGCTACTATTAGCTGTGCGCCCTGAAATCGTATTGTCCGTGTATGGTAGCAATATGCCGGAAGAGTACGATGAGTACGAATGTGAAAACGTAAGACTGGTGGGCTTCGCGAAAAATCTGGACAAGGTCTTCCATGATCACAGGATATTCGTGGCGCCGTTAAAATCCGGTGCCGGGATCAAGGGCAAGGTTCTGGAGGCAATAGCCTACGGCACACCGTGTGTGCTATCGCAAATGGCAGTGGAAGGCACGGGTCTGTCACATGGTATCAGCTCCCTGGTGGCGGATAGTCCCGAGTCCTGGGTGAATGCCGTGGTGAAACTGTATGATGATAAGAGCCTATGGAGCAAGTTTGCCGAAAACCAGAAGATCATAGCCGCAGACAAATACTCCTTTGAGCATGGCGTAGCGGAATTTCGCAAGATACTGGCGAGTGTGGGCTTGTATTCGTAATGTAGTCCCCTCGGGGACAATCTGCATCGATCTCCCGGTGCAAGGGTGTTCGATCGCGTATCCGTATCGGGTGTTCCCGCAGACCAGTGCACAGTGATGCCTCCATTCGCAATGTGTATCTCGGAATTGAACACTCGCCCAGTAAGGCATTCATGACGAATCATCTCTTCCTCCAAAGCTGTCTTTGCCCGAATAGGTACCCCAAACAATCGCATCAACGGATGCATGTTTTAATACGCTTGGACATCGGGTAGAGAGGCTTAGAGTGCAAAAGAAAATAGCAAAGCTGATTCGGCGTTGGAAGGGCACTAGTGCCGATCTGAGGAAAGTGATTCTGCATTATCATTTGTTCAAGAATGCAGGTACGTCGCTGGATGCGAGTTTCAGGGCGTACTTCAAGGGCGACGAGTGGTTGACCTGTGAGTTCCCCTCCGATCCGCAGAAAAACCAGCAGCAGCTACACAATTGGATAGTACAAAGCATTGATGCAAAATGCTTTTCATCGCACACAGCCGCGCTGCCGCCCCCGCTCATTGCTGGCGTGAGTGTTTTCCCCGTCATTTTTGTGCGTCACCCGATAGACAGGGTAGCCTCTGTGTACGCGTTTGAGCGCAAGCAGGGAAGTGATACCTACGGCTCGGTTCTGGCGAGAAATAGCAATCTTTCTGAGTACGTGGAGGCACGTTTGTCACGCCTGCACGATTACCAGTGCAGAAACTTCCATGTGCACCGATTTTCGTCCATGTACCCTGCTGATCAGGGTAGCGTGGTCGAGCGTGCCAACAGAGCCGTTGAGAACCTGCCTTTTGTCGGTGTTGTGTCCCGTTTTGAGCAGTCTCTGCGTGAGTTGGAGAGCGCATTGAGGGCGTTCGGTTTTCCAGATATAGCGTTGCAGGTCACACAGAAAAACGTATCAAGGAAAATAGACCAGACGATGGACGAAAAACTCGAGGAAATCAGAAGCAAAATGTCGCCCGTGGTCTATGAGTCATTGATTGAGGCGAACCGAGAGGACCTGGCATTTTTTGACAGTATCGCAAGTAGGTACTGATACGTTATTAGCGCAACGATGGGTTTCTCGTGATGGAGTTGTCGGATTCGCGACTCTGGTCACACAACGCACGGTCCTAAGCGTTTGTTAATCCTGTACCCTGCATATTGCAAGTGCAATAAGGTGTTTCACGTAGTGCCCTGATACCAGGGAGTTACATGCAGTCGTCGCTGGTGTGGCGATGCCAACAGGATAGAGAATGTGAGCGTGAACGGTACGTATATTCTTGGGCTATCGGCCTATTACCACGATAGTGCAGCGGCGTTGATCCATGATGGACAAATTGTAGCGGCGGCGCAACAAGAGCGGTTCACCCGCAAAAAGCATGATCCGGGCTTTCCCGCAGAGGCGATCAAGTACTGCCTTGAGGAAGCAGGCATCGTTATCACTGATGTTGCTCACGTGGTTTTTTATGATAAGCCGCTGGTCAAATTTGAGCGTCTGCTTGAAACGTATTTGTCCTACGCGCCCAATGGGTTTCGTTCTTTCATAGCGGCTATGCCGGTATGGCTTAAAGAAAAACTGTACCTGAAAACCACGCTGAAGCGTGAACTGGCTGTCTTGGGAAATTGCAAGCAGAGCGAGTTACCGGCGCTGATGTTTGCCGAGCATCACCAATCGCATGCTGCCTCAGCCTTCTTTTTTAGTCCCTATCAAAAGGCCGTCGTTCTGTGTCTTGATGGCGTTGGCGAGTGGGCGACTACCTCGGCATGGATGGGCGATGGCAATCAACTTAAACCATTGTGGGAAATAGATTTTCCGCATTCCCTGGGTCTACTGTATTCGGCATTTACGTACTTTACCGGCTTTAAGGTGAACTCCGGGGAGTACAAACTGATGGGGTTGGCGCCCTATGGGCAGCCTGTGTACGTTGATCTTATTCTCAATAATCTCATTGACCTCAAAGCGGACGGCACATTCCGTCTCGATATGTCGTATTTCAACTACTGTACCGGCCTGACGATGACAAACGATAAGTTTGCAGCATTGTTCGGTGGTCCGGCGCGAACATCAGAGGCAGAGATTACCCAACGCGAGATGGATTTGGCGGCATCGATACAGAAAGTGACAGAGATCGTTGTAATGCGTCTTGCCCGGACCTTACACAAGGAGACAGGAGCCGAATATTTATGTCTTGCCGGTGGCGTCGCCTTGAACTGTGTCTCGAATGGTATCCTGCTGCGCGATGGCCCTTTCAAGGATATCTGGATTCAGCCGGCGGCCGGTGATGCCGGTGGTGCACTGGGTGCCGCGTCAGTTGTGTGGCATCATTACAAGGATGGCCCGCGCACGGCCGACAACATCCATGATTCAATGGCGGGCGCCTATCTTGGTCCCTCGTTTACAGACGCGGGCATCAGGGAGGAACTGGATGCCTATGGTGCCGTCTACCAGCGACTTTCGGATGACGAATTGTTCCCGCGGATCGCCGATATCCTGGCCGCTGAAAATGTTGTTGGCATGGCACAGGGGCGTATGGAGTTCGGCCCTCGCGCTCTGGGTGGCCGCTCGATTATTGGCGATGCCCGCAGTCCTAAAATGCAATCCGTGATGAACCTGAAGATAAAGTACCGCGAATCGTTCCGGCCCTTTGCCCCCGCAGTGCTTGCTGAAAAAGTGGCTGACTATTTTGTCCAGGACAGGCCCAGCCCCTATATGTTGATCGTGGCTCCCGTAGTCGAAGACCAGCGTATCGAGATGACGCAGGAGCAGGAGCAACTCTTCGGAATCGCAAAACTGAACGTGCCACGCTCCAGATTGCCCGCTATAACCCATGTGGACTATTCCGCGCGTATCCAGACGGTACACAGCGACACCAACCCGTATTTTCACAAAATCCTCACAGAGTTTAACGCCAGAACTGGCTGTGGCGTTTTGGTTAATACCTCATTCAACGTCCGCGGCGAGCCCATTGTGATGACAGCCGATGATGCGTACCGCTGCTTCATGCGTACTGAAATGGACTATCTGGTGATCGATAACTTTCTGTTGGCGAAAGCAGATCAACCCGAATGGAAGGGTAGCGATGACTGGAAAGATGAGTTTGAGTTGGATTAATGGCTATGCATGAAATACCAGAGTTGGATCGAAAAGGGCTGCGGGACTTCGCAGTTGCCACTGGCCTGATCATAATGGTTTTGTTCGGCATCCTACTGCCATGGGTGTTCTCCGGGGTCAGGTTGTTTCATAGCTATGATTTTTGGGGTGTGTTAGATCCTGAGGTTACAGCATTTCGCTGGCCCTTTATGCTTGGTGGTTTACTCATCCTCTGGGGCCTCATTGCCCCTATGACATTGAGCGGTGTATATCGGAGCTGGATGAAGTTCGGGTTGGTGATGAGTACTGTGATGACGCCACTGATCATGGGGGTTGTTTTTTACCTGGTATTTGCGCCGGTTGGTCTTGTAATGAAAGTCTTTGGCAAGGATGCTATGGCGCGTAAATTTGACACGGATGCCGATACGTATCGCATCATCTCTAAAGAAAATCCAAGCAAGAATCTGGAGAAACCGTTCTAATGATAGATCTATTACAGGATTTATGGGGCTTTATGAGGGAGCGGAAGAAATTCTGGCTGGCACCGATTATCCTCGTGATGCTGCTATTGGGTGCGCTTCTCGTTGTAGCGCAGGGTTCAGCGGTAGCCCCGTTCATTTACACATTGTTCTAGGAGTATACGTCCTCGCCGGCCTTCTGCCGCTGTGGACTACTGCTGAGAATGGGTTTGCCCCCGCTGCATGGAGCGTTGGGGCGATTCCATTTTGTTCCAAAAAGAGGGTTAGGAGTCATCTGAATGGCCGGGTACAGTAAAGAGAAAGTTTACGGCATGCTGTTTGTGGTTATACACACATTCGGTGCCTTACTATGCCTGTTTACGCTGGAGCAGATGTGGGAGCACAGGGTGCTGCTGCGCCTCCTGCTGGAACGTATTCCTGTGCTCAGTTTAATGGGCGGTACAGTCATGCTGTCCATCCTGTTTCTGATACTTGTGGTGTCGATGATTGCAGGGGCCGGCGCGGTCGTTGAACTGCTGCGGACAAGGCGTATGCGCGATTTGACTGCCGATGCGCCGTTTCGCCTGCGCAGCGCTCTTTACGTCGCTATGGGCTGCCTGTGTTTCTGTGTGTTCATACTGTCGACGCCCGATACGTTTTCGGGCCCGTTTCGCATAAGGCACACGATATCCGCATGGGTTGCGGCGAGTCTGGCCTATAGCGTGTGGTGCGCTTTACCGATACTGGGTTTTGGTGCCCCGACTCGATTGCGTCGATGGATCGATTTGATAGCAATGAATGCGTTCATCGCGTTGATACTGGCTGAAGTTTCGCTACGTATTGCAGCGGCCGTATGGCCAACGCCTTTACTGATCACAGAAACGAGTTCATCCGAGATTCGGCGTGACGCCGAGCGCGTAGAGCCAGGCGTTGAGCGATTCTCGTTTCCAGTCAACTCGACCGGGCACTACGATACCGAGTTCCTGCCGCCCTCCGAGCGCTCTTTGCCGCTAGTCGTCAGCATCGGTGACTCCTTCAGTTACGGCGTTGTCCCGCACTACTATCACTACTCGACCGTGGCAGAGCGCGAGTTTCCTGAGGTAGAAATCTATAACATCGGCTTTCCGGGCACGAACCCGGTTGACTACCGCCATCTGCTCATCGAAGAAGCCCTGCCGCTGGAGCCGGACCTGATTGTGATAGCGCTTTTTGTCGGCAATGATATTGTGGCTCAACCTGGCGAGAAATCGACGATTCGCTGGTATGACGCCCAGAATTACATGGCTGGCATCGTCTGGCACCGTTTGCAAATACTCAATCGCGTTCAAGGCAGCGATTGGACACAGGCCCCCCCCGAATCGATGGGCGAGGATCTGCTCAGTCGCTATCCGTGGTTAAGCGACCCTGCGCAGGAAACACCCAGCATGAGCGAGGATATTTACGTCGAGCTGGAATCACGCAACGCGTTTCAGGGTGCGATCGACCACCCGGGCGTGTACGACCGTTTTTTCGCCGCCCTGGGTGAAATTGAGGATGCAGCGGGCGATATCCCTCTGGCGTTTTTGATCATCCCGGATGAATATCAGGTCAATGACGAACTCTGGCAGGCGGTCGTCGCGAAGAATGAAATGCCGCTGGAACGTGACCTACCACAGCGCAAGATCAGGGAATGGGCGCGCGATGGCAACCATGACATTATGGACCTGTTGCCAATGCTGCTCGCAGAGGAGCCGCTTGCCGACGGTCAACGACACATGTATCACTTGCGTGATACCCATTTCAATGCACGCGGCAACGCAGTAGCGGGCCGCGGACTTGCGCAGCTGATTGAAGCCAAGTTCACTGGCACCGAAGCTCCAGAGTACGCCATGCCGCCAGACCGGGCTATGAATCTGCCTACGCCAGCGGCCACCATTCAGAGCGCTGACCCACAGCAAGCGGAAGGAGCCGGTGCGCAGGCACACAGTCCCAGCCCTGCCGATGAGGCCACTGAGGTCCTGCGTCAGTTCGCCACCCAAATTTCCGCTGCAGGTGTGGACGGTACAAGGGTGTTTGATGAGTCCTTGCTCAACCACCCTAAAGATGAAATAAAATCGGCTATAGTGGTTATCCTGGGTGCGGACATCGCACCAGACCAGAAGGCCTTTGCCAAAGAGGCGGCTCCAGTACTCTCGTTTTTCCAGCCGGGTGTTGGAGAGCCGGGGGTATCGCTGGACGCAGTGCGCTCCGATCAACAAACCTGGAGAAGTGTTGTGGAGGCGGAAATACAGCAAATTGGTCGTGACCTGGCTGCCGGCAGCGCGGCTCAGTGACACCATCGTTATTAATGACCATACTGCGAGTTAGAGTGAGCTAAAGGCGAAACGACTGCCGACACTAGAACTAAAATCAACTCAGAAGTGGAAGGGTCTCTGAATCACCTCTGGACAATGAGGCAATACTTCATTGAATCGTTCAACGGCGTACTGGCTTACTGGGGCGTTGCCTGGCTCTGGATGCTATATCCCATTTCAGTCAGCTTCTTGTTCAGAATTCGCATTTCTTCGTCGACAATCGCCTGCCAGCTTTCCTGTCCAGGTCCCATCTGATCAAGATTTACACCGTTTGCGCCGACATCGGGTTGAAAAAACGCCAGCACAGCAATCCCGGTTCTATAGTTTGCTTTGGTGTCCTGATCGTCAGTGACACTAATCAGTTTGATGAGGGCCGAGGCGATTCTGGATTTTTTACTTGGGAGAACTGAGACGTCATGTACGGTCTTACCGTCCATTCCTATGCGGCTCAACTCTGACATATAGCGCTGCATGAGCTCTAGTGATTCTTCCAGTGGCAGATCTTCAAACTCGTCCAGTGCTGTTAACAAGGTATTCTCCGTGGGATTTGTAGGCGTAAGTGCGTTGGGGTGATCGGACTCCAGTGCATAGACCACCTGGGATCCAAACCAGGTTGCACCTTGTACGGTCAAATGATGCAAGTCCCAAAAATTCAGGGAACCATCATCGGCGAAAAACTCACAGTGATCGTCGGGACAAATAATATCGAATGAAGAAATGAAGTCAATCCCAAGTTCTTCTGTGGCAGCTCTCATCTGATTATCCAGTGGTCCAAGGTCTCCTGCGATCTCTCTGGCTCGCTGTTCTATCTGTTCTATGGATTTGTCCTGCGATAGCATGGAGACAGCGATTGAATGTAGATTGGTAAATTGCGGCCGACGGCCAACCAGAACGATTCGTGCCCCTGGTTTTGTCCGTCGTTTAATATACTCAAGAAGTGGGACGAACTCTGTCGCCCAAAAATTTGGAGCCATGCTGAATGCCACATACACTTCGTCGGCGACGGGCAGTTTTGTGGAGTTTTTGAGTCCAGAGAGGATATCTCCGCAAGGCCCATCTTCGGGGTGAGGTTCATCAAGAAATATCTGATAGCATAGCTGATTGTATCTTTCAGTCTGGACCTCGGTATCGTCACCAAGGCTCTGCACAAGGCCGATTAACAAATCATCGCCCAGGCTATCTCCAACCACAAGTACCTGCCGTGAGGAATCCTGTTTGGAAAACTCATCAGCCAGGTGTCGCTGTAGATAAGCCCCGCGCTCTCGTTTCAACTCCTCGATATCACCAAATGTCTGCACGACAGCATTCTCTCCAAAGCGCCATGTCCATCCCTGGTTGGCCCAGCCACCGGCTGCTACAACGCAGATAAACAGCGCTATCATCGCGCAACCAAAGCCGAACCCACTGGCAGACATTTGCCTGGTCGAACTGGAATCGTAGCGAAATGGTTTTTCGACCCAACGGTACATCATCTCTGCAGCGAGGATCGATACGATGACAATCGCCCATCGCTCCGGGATCGACAGGCTGGCTTTTGTGTAATAGGTGTAAAACACGATAATGGGCCAATGAATCAGGTACAGTGAGTAGCTGATCAGGCCCAATCTCACAATCCAGCGATTACTCAATGCGAGCTTGCAGTACCTGGATGAGCTGGCGTAGTAGATTAGCAGTGCTGTGCCCAGGCAAGGTACTAGCGCGTAGATCGTTGGAAAAGGCGTTGCTTCTGTGTAGCTCAATGCGGCAAAAAGAATAAGCCCCAGCCCCAGCACCGAAGCCAATTCAGAGATAACGCGACTCGAGGGCTTGGTCCTGCTCACGAAAACGAGGCCCGCCCCTATCGCAAATTCGAAAACGCGAAAGGGCGCAAGGTAATAGATAGTCGCGGGCCCATCAGAAAACCAATGGCTTATGGATGGTGCAACGGTTCGAATGACAGCGCTGTCGCCGCCATAAAAATCGAGATTGAGTGCGAGGCTGAATAGCCCACCGAAAACCAGAGCGACTGGAATGGCGTAACGGGGAGCTTTCAGGAGTAAGAACACCATAGTGGCTGGCCACACCAGGTAGAACTGTTCTTCAACGCTAAGCGACCAGGTGTGAAGCAGGGGCTTGACGGTCGCAGCCGTGTCGAAGTAGCCACTTTCTGTCCAGAAGTAGAAATTCGAAAGGCTCACGACCGCATGGACAAGTGCACCGGAGAATCGCTCGAAATCACTGGGAGAGAAAAGCACTACTGCAAAAGCGAAGCACAGCGCAAAGGTAAAGAACAGTGCGGGTGCCAGACGACGGGCACGGCGCATATAAAAATTGGAAAATCGGAATGATTCTGTGCGTTGTACTTCAGCTCTAATGAGTTGGGTAATCAGGAAGCCGCTAATCACAAAAAAGACGTCGACCCCTACGTATCCCCCCCCGAAGGTCGTGAAACCGAGATGAAAAAAAAGGACACTGAACACGGCCAGGGCGCGCAAGCCGTCGATGTCTGGTCGGTATTGCATAGTCTACTGAAATCTCATTCGAGGGCAGTTGCGCGTAAAGTATAGGCTGGATATCGAATATCTAGCGACCAGATTGTCTTCGCGCTGTCACTGGACCGCCGACTATTGATCATAGAATAGATATGCATAGTCGATCCATTTGTTGTGATATCTGTTGATACTGGCCGTCGCATCCTGGATATGATTATGGTCTTCACAGACTGCAGCGGCTTTTCCGGTATACACGCATTTGAAGTCTCGCACCCTGGCTTTCAGGCAAAAGTCTGCGCTTGCAATCTGGCTGCACTCATACGCTTCATCAAAGCCATCGACGGCATTTACCACCTCGCGGCGAATGAGCAAACACTGGGCGGGTAGCCACTTGGCATCAGACGTATAATCAAACTGATTCTCATCCGGCTCTCCCGGGCTACTGGAAACGGGGAGCTGATCGGCATCAAAACAGGGGGCAGCAGAAGAAATGAGACCCTTTTCGGTCACTATTTTTGGCCCTACGATATCGGCAAGTTGCTCATGCATCACATCGAGCATCGTGTCGAAAATACCCGGGGCTTCGATATGGGCCTCTTCATCAAGGAGGCAGATCAGGGGTCGGTTAGTTTGCTGGAAGCCCTGATTGTAGGTGGCGACGGCACCGCAATTCGCAGGCGTAATGAAATGAATAGCATCATCGGTAATCCCATGCTGTTTCAACGCCTCCAGGTGCCGGGTGATATGTTTGGAATCCTTCTCCTGGACTGGGAGAGGGATTATGAAGTCGATCATTGTTTTGTCAGGACGAGGAAGTGGCAGGCGCTCATAGGTATAGGGTGGAACGTCGTTTGTCCTCTTTATCGGTAAACCGATGCGGGCAATACTTATGTCAGCGAGTCGCCGCCACATTTCGTGAGCCCCCTGAACCTCCAGGGTGTCGCTGGCCCGGTTTGGGTTGAGCCGGTAGTAGTAGAGAACTTCGTCAATCAGCTCAATGGGACCAAGTTCCTCCAGTTTCAGAATGATGTCGCAATCCTCTCCGGCAAACATGAAGTCTTCAAAACCTGCCCAGCCCTCGGTGCGGTCGTACATGGCGCGGTTGATTAAATAGGGTTGTGAGTGATTGAAGACATCCGTCACCATGCCGTGTTGAAAGTGACGCGGTTCAAACGGGAACCATTGCTCTTCGTCGACCACACGACCGTCTTCATCGATAAATTTACGTAGACCGCGAACGATTCCGCTCCAGGGTTTTGATTCTGCGAAGGCCGATAGTTTCTCAACAGCATCGGCGGTGAGTACATCGTCATCATCCAGCGGTAGAATGTAGTCGCCTTCGGAGCGCTCGGACAGGAAATGGCGGGCATTGGCGATGCCTCGGTTCTCTTCAAAATATATTCGTATATTCGGATGGTTCTGTGCTTCGAGTTCTTTCAGGACCGCATATGACTCCTCATCACCCCCATCCCATACGAGCGAGAATATCCAGTTCTTTGACGATTGGGTCAGCACTGAGTTAATACACTTCTTAAGCCATTTACCCTTGAACACGGGTGTTTCTATCGACACGATCATGCGGGGTCCTCGCGGAGTTGGTTTAGAACCTGTTTCAATAAAATGTGCCGACCAAACTTAGCCAATGCCTATGTTCAATGCAAATATTCATACCTACAGTGGTACCTGCAGCACAAAGTGTCTGCGGTTTTACCCTGTTAGTGGATGTGGACGCGATACCTTCATCATGCCGTAACCGGTATCGCTGAGGGACGTAATTCACAGTTAGGGAAATTTCAGTGGCAATATAGACGGTTTGAAGGTGCTCAGCATTGATCGCTGCGCTGAATCGGTGCTAGCCTTTTCCGGGTCAGACGAGCTCGCGCCACAAGAGTATGTTGCTATGAGTTTCGTACCAATAGAGAGACGTACTGAAACCTGAATCTATGACCATTAACCCAGATACTCGCAGTCCCCGTTTGTTGTTTATACTCAACAATGATTATGGTGAGCTTGGTCTTGCCATGTATTTTCTGCAGGGGCGGAATTTGGCGAGTTCCACGACTCTACTGCTTCCTCCCCGGTTGTATTCCAAGAACAAAGACACCTTGCCTGGAACAACATACAGTTATGATTCCATCGAAGATATTCTTCGCACAGTCGATGATACTCAACCGGATATTGTTTTCCTGTTCTCGGGTTACATACTACCTCTTCATCAGATCGTCTCTCTCGAGGAGACGGAAGCACTCGTACAGTTGTTGTCTGACAGGAAATGTAAAGTTGTTACCAGCGATCCCTTTTTTGGAATTTTCTCACATTTGAAACCCGAGGAGGCCAATGCGCCCCAGGCTCTGCAGTTGTTTGAATCAGAGATCATCAAGGAGCAACCCTGGCCGTATCGACTGAGTACGACATTCGGCAATATGCGGATACTGAAACAGTTTGCCAGGGCTTCTCATATCATCAGAAACACGACGCATCTATACTATACGCGCCCCGATCCAAATGACGAGCCGATCGAGGTCGTTACTGATAATGTTACTTTTTTCAATCCCAGCCTTGTTGGCGATGGCACCGAATCTGGCAACTCCGAGGTTAACGCGATCAAAAGCGCGGATACCGAGGCCTCTGCTGAGAAGCACTGGTTATTCATTCTCGGGTCCGTGGACTATGATCTTCAGACTTCGTTTTATGGTGAAGACAAGTTTATCGACCTGATAGCGAAGAAGGTGGAGCAGACATTGCAGGCAGGCAGGCGCGCCGTGTTTCTGGCGCCGGACGACTGCATTCAAAAATTACGAAGCCGCGCGCCCGTGCATGCCCGAAAAGACCTGCTGACGTTTTGTGCTTATGAAGCTTTTAATGCCCACTTACTGCAAGCTGAGTATGTTTTCTACTGGAACCTGGCGTCCTATTCCACCTTTCTCAGGGTGATCAACGGATTGCCCATGTTTATGTTCGACGAGGGACACCTCGCACGGCACGTAAAACCAATGCACGAGCGGATGGTCCGTTGGTATTACCATAATTGGACACCACCCTCACTTAATCAACACGAAGCATTGGATGCAGATGCTCTGGAGGAACTGTCCAGGGATTACAAGAAAGAAACGGCGGTTATCCTGAAAAACTTCAGGCAACTGCCTACGCCGGAACAGGTGATCGAAGAACTGTTCAACAGATGAGTTTCGCGTGCAACAGAACACCAGACAGGAATAAATGACCTTATTAGACGAGAAGACTGAGAGCATGGGCGAAAACAATCATCACGAACATGCAGGTGAACTGTTCAAGCAAGAGCGCTGGGAAGATGCAGTGAGCGCCTACCGACAGGCTATAGATAGTGACCCAGACGTGTACTGGTCACACTATCACCTGGGGCAGTCCCTTTCAAAGCTGAAGCGTTGGGAAGAAGCGGTTTCTGCCTATCAGCACGGTCTCCAGATCAGTCCTACGGAGGTTTGGGCGCACTATCATCTGGGGCAGGCACTGTCAGAATTGCAGCGCTGGGAGGAGGCTATAACCGCCTACCGGATGGCTATCGATATCGATGACGGTAAGTTCTGGTCACACTACCATCTGGGGCAGGCCCTGTCTGAGTTGAGGCGATGGGAGGAAGCAGCAACCGCCTACCGGCAGGCTATCCAGATTGATCCCGGCAAATTCTGGTCCCATTACCATCTGGGAAGAGCGTTGTCTGAGTTAAAGCACTGGGAAGAGGCTGCGACCTCCTATCGATTCGCGATCCAGATCAACTCCGGTGAGTTCTGGGCACATTACCACCTGGGTCATGCTCTACTTGAGTTGCGACGCTGGGAGGAAGCAGTGACCGCTTACCGGCAGGCAGTGGAGATTAACGCAGGTTTATTCTGGCCTCATTTCGAACTCGGTCAGGCCCTCGTTGAATTGGAGCGCTGGGAGGAGGCGGCTGAAGCCTGCCAGCAGGCTATTCAGATAGAATCCGACAAATTTTGGCCTTACTTTCGTCTGGGGCAGGCGCTGATAGAACTAGAACGCTGGGACGAGGCGGTAGTGTCCCTCAGGCAGGCGAGCTCGATTGACCCAACAGCATTCTGGCCTCTTTACAAACAGGGCCGTGCACTGTCAGAACTGAGGCGTTGGGATGAAGCCGCTATCGCCTATCAGTCGGCTATCGATCTGAAGTCTGACTGGTATCTGCCGTTTTGTAATCTTGCTCAGGTATTGGAGCATTTGGGGCGATCGCAGGAGGCCATTACGAGCTATAGAGCGGGGATATCACTCGAGCCTGAGAATCCGGATTGTCGCGAGCGCCTCGGACGACTTTTCCTGACCCTGGGCAGGCTCCCCGAAGCGGCAGAAGTTTATGGTCAGTTGATCAGTATGATAGATTCAGCGGAATTATTGGTAACACTGGCCGACGCCCTGACTGAGATTGGCGAGGCCGACATTGCCATACCGGCATACTGTAGGGCAATGGAGATAGATTCGGGAATCCCGCTCATCTACAATCGCCTGGGCGCGGTGCTCGAACAAGTCGACAGGGCTGATGATGCACTCATGATATACAAGCAGGCAGTGGCGATACATGTCGGGGATGAAGAGACTCATCAACGTCTCGAAAACCTTCAGATCGAGATGTCTGGCTAAGCCTGGGCTGGGAAAGGCGTCAGTCTTCACAGTGAGTGTCCAGTTGGAATACGGACGTTGGGCTGGCGCGTTTGCAGTGTTGGATTCCAGCCATTTGTTTTCTCGGTGTGATCACATCTCAGGATAGTTGAATTAAGTATGAAGAGATTGTTTTTACATTTCGGTAGGCATAAGTGTGGCACTACCTCTATTCAAAAGACGCTGTATAACAACAGGAGAAAGCTGCTTGAATCCGGCTACTACTATCCGCTAACGGGTATCAGGGTTGCCGCTCATCACGAAATTGCTGAAGCTCTGGGGAACAAAAACCCATCCTCGAATGAGGACGAGCTGAATAGGTTGTATCTGGAGCTGAAGAACGAGGTTCAACTCACCAATTGTAGAAATGTGATTGTCAGCAGCGAGCAGCTCCAAAGCTGTAATCCTTCCGTGGTAGCGAGTTTTTTCAAGGATTTCGATGTAGTGCCTGTCTGCTACCTGAGAGAGCAGGCGGCCTATCTGAGGTCCTCCTATTTGCAGAAAGTTCATGCGACCAACTACGAAGGGTCCGTTGAGCAGTTTTATCAGGAGGGTTTTTCCACTGACTACCAGGTCTTTTTGGAGAAGTGGAAGGCCGCTTTCAATAGAGATATTGCTGTAAGAGTGTTCGATAGAGATAGCTTGACGGATGGGGACGTGGTCCGGGATTTTCTGATTGCCATTCTCGGTTTAACCAGCGCGGAGTTGGATAACCTTGTGCTGCTCAGTGATGAGAACCCCTCGCTCAGTCGAGAAATGCTCGCTTTCAAGCTCGAATACAATGCGCGCGGCCTTCCCAATAATGGCACGGTCTATTTTGGTTTGGGCAAGCTGAGCAAAGCGCACGGTTCAAAATTCGAGATTCCCCCGGCTATTACCAAAGCTGTTCGCGATCAATATTCCGAATCAAATAGCTGGGTTGAGGAGAACATTCTGACCGATGGACAAAAATTTTCCTACCCACAGTATGAGGGTGAAACTCTGGAAAAGATTTCCGACAAGGAATTTGACGCCATTTTGGAAGACCTCAACGCGATGAAGGAGCGCGAGAAAGCAGAGGAGAGAGAGAGGGAAAAGAAGGCGAGGCAACAGGCAAGGCAGCAGATCCGTGAGGCGAAGAGACAGGCGGAGAAGGAGGCGAGGCAGCGGAAGCGGCGGCAGCAGAGGCAGACAGAGCAGTTGAAGGAGACGATGAGGGCAGAAGAAAGAGAGAGGCGAGCGAAACTGAAAGAGGAAAAGGAGAAGCGAAAAATCCAGGGGGAGACAGCGGGCGGTACACCCCGTCTACTGGATCGTGTCGCCAGCGTATTCCATCGCCGTACAAAGTAATCCAGGTTATCTTTTCTGATGGCCCTCCTAGGGGGCGAAGACTTTATCCAGACAACGTCCCATAATTTCCAGGCCTCGCTCAAATTCACTGGAATCGATGGTTAAAGGTGGCGAGACTCTAATATATTTCTGCGTATGAGACGTTATCACACCGTTTTTTAGAAGCTGTAAATAAATATCCGGCACCTGATTAATCAGGGAATCCGGGAAGCTGATAGACAGGAGGCCTCCCTTGCCATCGATACTAATGCCATAAGAATTAAACCTTGGCTGGGAAAAATACTCGTAGAACGTTTTTTCCAGCTTCGATGTCTTCTCCGGAAAGTTCTCGTGTTGCATAAACTCCAGAACACCGCATGCAGCGGCACAGGCCAGACTGTTGCCCGCAAAGGTGCTGCCGGGCAGGGCGTTGTTCAAATACTGTGAAAGTGACGGGATGCAGGCGACTCCGGAAATTGGGAATCCGTTACCCAGTCCTTTTCCAAAAACGACAACATCAGGCTTGATGTTGTTCTGGCTGGAACAGAAAAAACCCTCACAACGATGAAAGCCGGTGAGTATTTCATCGGCAATCATCACGATGTTGTGCTTGTCGCAAAAATTGCGCACGGTTTGCAAAAAGCCGGGATGTAGCAGGCGAGGTCCGGAATAACCGACAACGGGTTCAAAAATGACTGCCGCCACATCATCCACCGGCAACGCATTCAAATATGCCTCAACCACAGCTGCGTCATCCGACCCATCGCTGTCAATAACTGTTCGATAGGAGTCCGGTACCGGGCCATAGCAATCGGGGAAATGCTGGACCAACTGCATTGTCCCAAGCGTCTTGCCGTGGAAATGATCCTTGAACGAGACGATGCGATTGCGTCCGGTTGCGGCCCTGGCAAAGCGGAGCGCAAACTCGATGGCTTCCGCACCGGTGCTGTACAGCGCCGCCAGGTTCATGCCCTGTGGGAGTATCGAATTGATCTTTGAAATGGCTTCCAGCTGAATTTCGGTCGCAAAGAAGTTGGACGTCCACATCGCGCCCACTTGTTCAATCAACTTTTTGTTGATCTGTGGTATGTTGTGGCCACAATTTACTGCGCCCATTATGGCGCTGAAATCCAGGTATTCATTCCCGCTGACGTCTTTGATGATACTGCCGTTGGCGGATTTCAAAACGATTGGATATTTCAGATAGTGATCGGGTCGAAAATAGCCTGTATCAGATAGTTGTTCGTTCATTTTTCTCTCGATCATTCCAAAACTGGAGCGTTGATCAGCGAGTTTAGAGCGCTCGCCAAGAATAGCCGTGTAGGGACTATACCACTAGCATGGCGCATGGCCACATGACCAATGCTTGTGAAGTGTGAACCACTCTGCATATCTCTCGCTGTGGTCCAGTACCGGGCTCGATAGTTGGGGTATCATTAAGGTGGTCATAAAAGTGCGCTTGGAAGAGGGTGTCGAGTTGTCTAGTCAGATTATTGAGATCCAACGCTGTACGCCCCGCCCTGTTTCCTGCCTGTTTAACCCGGCTATCTGGCCGGCAAGGCAGCATGAGATGGCGCGCTGCCGCTATGGCGCGGTGTTTCTCTATGACTGAATCATTGACGCGCTTGCACCAGGGAGAGGCGCTTCTAAAACAGGAACGCTGGGAGGAGGCCGCAGAGGCGTTTCGCAAGTCCATTGAACTGGACGCAGCGAACGCCTGGCCTTATCACCACCTCGGTGATGCGCTGGCCAGGCTGGGACACTTGCCAGATGCCGTAGCTGCCTATGAGCAGGCAATTGCTCTATCACCTAAAAGCCCGTGGACGTTAAAAAACTTCGGCAACGCACTGTCGAGACTCGGATGTTGGGAGCAGGCTGAAGCAGCCTATCGCCGCGCGATAGGGTTCGATTGGACGGAGCCACTGACCTTTTTACACCTCGGTGAAGCGCTTTCCAATCAGGGTCATTGGGAGGAGGCCGCGCATGCGTATCGTACCTCGATCAGTCTGGATGCCGGGAATTCGTGGCCGCACCACCACCTGGGTGATGCGCTGTATCATCTCGGGGATTATGCTGCAGCGGTAAGTGCCTATGAGAACGCGTTGGCACTGTCACCCGAAAGTTTCTGGACGTTAAAGAATCTTGGCCGCGCACTCATGAAAATGCGTCGTTGGGAGCACGCTGAGGCCGTCTATCTGAAGGCCGTTGCACTCGACTTCAGTCAGCCGCAGATATTCATGCAACTTGGTGAAGCGCGCGTAAAACAGGCACGCTGGGTAGCCGCTGCCGAAGCATACCGTAGTGCGATCAGCCTGGACGCAGATAACGCCTGGGCGTATCACAATCTGGGTGATGCGCTGGGCCGGCTGGGGGATCTTTCGAGTGCGGTAAAGGCCTATGAGAAAGCGTTGGCACTATCACCGGAAAGTCCCTGGTCGCTCAAGAATCTCGGCAACGCCCTGCTGAATCTGGATTGCTGGGAAGAGGCTGTTGATGCTTATCAAAGAAGCCTGTCAATCACAGGAGACGATACAGAGACGAATATCAATCTCGGTACTGCACTCTCGAAGCTGGAGCGTTGGCATGAGGCAGAGTCTGCGTATTGCCGAGCTCGTCAGGTGTTGCCTGATGACCTGCGCCTTGCGGAAGCACTGGCTGGTGTGTGGCTGAAGCTGGAGCGCTGGCAGGAGGCTGCTTCTGCGTATGAGAAGTGCCTCGCGGCCCGCCCCGATGATGCCCAATTGCAGCGCAATCTGGGCATCGCCATATTTAAGCACGAGACACAGAAGGCGTATCTAAAGGCCAACCCGGATGCCGTATTGCCTACACAAACGCCTGGCGCTGAGGCGTTGCCGCTGCCTGCGTTGGAATGGACTGAAGCCCGTTTTGGCCCGCGGGTTTTTGAAGTTGAACGCTGGCTTGAAAAGCTGATTCCCGGGCATACAAAATCGTCAGCAAATATAGAGGATGACGGCGAGCAGCCCGCGGATAACGCACGTATGCTTTTCATCCTTGACAACGATTTTGGCGAGCTGACCACCGTGATGTACCTGCTACTGGGGCAGGAGTGGGCGGATCATATCATGGTGCAACTGCCAGAACGCCTGTATCAAGCAAACAGCGAGGCGTTCCCGGGGCGCACTTTTTGTTATCAATCCATGGAGGATCTGGAGCAGGCTGTCGACGCGTTTTCGCCGGATATAGTATTTTTGTGTTCGGGCTATTTGTTTTGCATGCACGATATTTGTTCGAATCAGACGCTGGAAATGTTTGTTGATTTTTTGGTTGAGCGAGATTGTAAAGTGGTTACTGCTGATCCTTTCCTCGGTGTATTGTCGCAGCAGCCGATCTCCAGCCTGATATCAATCGACGTGCCGGATGCCTCTGATCTCGAACTGCCGGCCCATGTATTCCAGCATTTGGAGAGTGTGAAGAAAGAGCAGGATGAACAGATCGTCAAACAGTTAGCCGGCGCTGAAAAGATCCTCAGGAACCATCTGCATCTTTACCCAGCATATGCGAAGCCCAATCCAACCCAGCTGTGTGAGATCAAAGCGCGTGAACTCGCATTTTTCAATCCAAACCTTCTTTACAATCGATCGCTGGAACCCGATGCCGGTACCAAACCGCATTGGCTGTTTATACTCTCAGCCACTGATCTCGAAGGGCAATCGATGTTTGAGGCGGTACACGGGTTCCGCGAAATAGTGGTGCGGCTGTTGCAGCAGGCAGTGGAAGCCGGGCGGCGACCGATCTTTGTCGCGCCGGAAAAATTTATTCGTGAGTTGGCGCGCGCATTGCGTGGACAAGAAGGCGTTGAATTGCTCAGTTTCTGTTCCTTTACACGCCTTGTCTCGTTGTTGTTGACGGCTGAGTATGCGTTCTACTGGAATTCTGTATCGCACACCATTCTGCTGAGATCCTTCAATGGCTTGCCCGTGATATTGTTCGACCGCGGGCATCTTGTCAGGAATGTGGAAGCGATCTACGAGCCGGTTGTGCAAAGGTACTATCAGGGGGCGCGGCCGATCTATATGGATCATCATCAACCGCTGACGCTGGCAAGCCTGGATAGGGC
The DNA here is from genome assembly GCA_963976735.1 of uncultured Halioglobus sp. GTDB lineage: Bacteria > Pseudomonadota > Gammaproteobacteria > Pseudomonadales > Halieaceae > Marimicrobium. The sequence continues at coordinate 102,497 of CAXBLZ010000004.1, read as the reverse complement.
AACGGCTGATTTTAAGAAAAATGCTGAACAGATGGGCCGTGACTTTCAGCGCGCGCCCGCACCGGGCGCATTGGTTCAGGAAATTCTCGATGCGACGGGGACAGCAAAATGATATCTCGAAGCACTAATTACAGCATGCGATATCTATTCGTAAGCGACCAACAGGAGTAGCGAAGCATGGATGTATCAAAATACATTCCACAGAACCCGGAAGATGGCGATTGGGATGTGGTAGTCGTGGGTACGGGAATGGGAGGCTCAACCATTGGTCTCGCCCTGGCACGAAAAGGGCGTAACGTACTGTTCCTGGAGAAAGGAAAATTTTTGCATAACGGGCCGTTGAATGCGCCGGAGCCACCATCCGGGGCTATGTCCGAGGCAGATATGCGATTGCACACTGGCTGGTGGCCAAGTCGCTTGCAGGGAACGACCACCTTTGGCAAGGCCGATTTTTACGCGCCTCTGGGTTGCGGTTCGGGCGGTACTACCGGGCACTACGGCGCGCAACTCGAACGTTTCCAGCGCAGCGATTTTTCACCAAAGCAAAACTTTGCGAACGTTGAAGGGACCAGTCTGCCAGATCATTGGCCGGTATCTCACGAGGAAATGACGCCGTACTACCGGCAGGCGGAGTCGTTGTTTCACGTCTGTGGTACGCAAGATGTGCTGAACCACGACGCGGGTGCGAATTTACGGCAACCGCCCCCACTGGCGGATAGGGACCAGGCTCTCCACGATTCCTTCCTGGACCTGGGTCTACACCCCTATCGTGCGCACGTCGGTTACGAGTACGTTCCCAATTGCTTTGAGTGTACCGAAATCTGCCCCAAGAACTGCAAGCGGGAGGCTGGACAGGTCTGCCTGTTGCCTGCCCTTTCCGAGTTTGGTGCCCAGATCCTGCCAGAGTGCGAGGTGGAGGAGCTGATCTCTGACAAGCAGCGGGTAACGGGTATTCGAGCGAGTTACCAGGGAAAGGATATTGTGATCAAGGCGGGCACGGTCGTGTTGGCCGCCGGTGCCTACATGACGCCGCGACTGCTGCTTAAGTCGGCATCGGTGACCTGGCCGGACGGCCTGGCTAACCGCTCGGGAATGGTGGGTCGTAATCTGATGCTGCATACCAGTGATTTTATGGCGCTGGACTCGCCACAGTGGTTATCCCCCGATGGCCCCCGGAAGACATTGGCGCTGAACGATTTCTATATGGATAACGGGCACAAGCTGGGTACTTTCCAGACAGTTGGATTCCCTTTTGAGGCCGTATTCATCCTGGCCTATATGCGGCATGTGGCGGACGCCGACCCACGCTGGTGGCGCAAGATAACAAACCCGATGTTGCCCAAGGCCTCAGAGTTCGCGCCGCGACTGTTTGCCCGATCAACGATGTTTGCGACCATCGTGGAAGACTTACCCTACAGGCATAATCGCATCATCCTGGACCAGAATGCGCCAAACGGAATGCGCTTTGAATACGAATACACGAAAGAGCTGAAATGGCGAAATGCCTACTTTCGCAAGCTGGTTAAGAAAACCTTGTCACGCAAGCATCGTGTTCGGGTTCTCAGCGGCAGGAACAACATCAACTACGGCCATGTGTGCGGAACCTGCAAGTTTGGTGACGATCCACAAACCAGCGTGCTCGACAGCAATAATCGGGCTCACGACCTGGATAATCTCTACGTTGTTGACGGGTCATTCTTTCCATCAAGCGGTGGAACCAATCCCAGCCTGACCATCGCTGCGAATGCACTTCGTGTGGCGGACAGGATGTGAAATGGAGGCATGGAACCCCCTGGTGACCAGGGTGAGGTTTACCCTGGTTACGGTGGGGCTTTAGTTGCCGTGCCGAAACCTTTTCAAATGCATGGATGCGAAAGGTGAGTCTATGTCACCAAATTTTACACCTCATCACAGAAAGTGCCTCGGGACATGGCGCAAGCCTTGGCACCAGCGAGTTTCGCTAATATGGCACTAATATTGCTATATATATGCTACAAGAAGATCGTGCGCGAGACACCCGGTAGAGATCAGCTGCCGTCGGCCAGGCAACGCATGGAGCGTAGTGAATGCCGATCAGGCAACAGGAAGTACCGGGTTCTGGCCATGGAATGGACCCTATGACAACTGCCCAAACTGACCAGACAAACTGACATGGATTTCACTGATGTCGCAACACTGCAGTGTGGCGCAGCGCACTAATTCCCCAGGGATTGAAGATGAAAATATATTGTTTCGTATCCACCCTCTCTAAGCCTGCGCACAGTTGTGCCGCAATTTTATGTGGCATGGCCATGATGGTCGGGCAGGCCCAGGCCAGCTTTAATGACGTGACGGCAACCGCATTACCGATGCCCATAATGAGTAATGGTCAGCCACCGCTGCTGGACGGTGGTGCTACAACAGGCGATTTTGATGGCGATGGTGATATTGATATCGTCATGCCGACGCGAGACGACCGCGATCTCTACTTTCGCAACAATGGCGATGGCACCTTCGAAGAGATAGGCGAACAGGTGGGTTTCACTCGCGTGACAGATGGTCGCAGTGCGGCAGCGGGAGATATCGATAACGATGGTGATCTGGATATTTATATCACTGCCTACGTTGAGCTCGGTCACTATCTGTATATCAACGATGGCAATGGATTTTTCACTGAGGAGGCCGGACTTCGCGGTGCCTCTATACCGGGTGGTTACCGATTTGGGCGAGGGGTCGCTTTTGGTGATTACGACCAGGACGGCTATCTCGATATTTTCGTAGCCGAGTATATTGAACCCTGGATGAATGTGTTGGGAACAACGGGACCTGTCAGCCGCCTTTTGAGAAATCGCGGGGCGCTGCAGCCAGGGTACTTTGATGATGCGACCATTGTCGCAGGTGTCGTTCAGAATGGTATTCCCGGGTATCGTGCGGGCGTGTATCCCCATACTCCGCGGTTCACAGATCTTGACCGTGATGGTTGGCCGGATCTTGTCATCGCTTCTGATTTCGATGAGAGCCGACTTTACTGGAACAACGGCGACGGTACCTTTACCGACGGCACGGCGGGCTCAGGTTTTGCCACCGGCAGAACCGAGATGGGCATGGATACAGCCGATATCAATGGTGATGGCTTGCTTGATATCGTCACCACCTCGATCTTCCTGGACCAGAATGAGGATGGTATTGCGGATAATCACTGGGATGGTAACCGACTTTACCTGAACAATGGTGATCGTACTTTCACCGATGGTACGGATGTGGCGGGTATTCGCAAAGGCTACTGGGGCTGGGGGGTGGTCGCCTTTGACTACGACAATGACAGTGATCTCGATTTGTTCCAGGCGAATGGGTTTACCGACTGCCCTGAATGCGTGCAGGAATTCCCGGACGTAGATTGGGTTGGTGCTTTTCTGTATGAGCCGACACTACTTTTCGAAAACGACGGCAATGGGATATTCACTGACGTTGCGGTAGCCAATGGAATTGTGAGCAACGAAGTGTCAATTGGTGTGATCGCTTTTGACTACGATTCGGATGGCGATCAGGATGTGTTGCAGATAAACCGTGGTACAGCTCCCAAGCTCTTCCGGAATGACACGGTCAACCAGAGTGATTGGTTGAAGATAAAACTGGCCAGTAGCGCCTCGGCTGCCAACGGCATCGGTGCTTATGTCACAGTGACACCCTCGGCTGGTGGCCCCAGCCAGACCAGGGAGGTGAGTGCGAGTGGGACCTGGATGGCCCAGGATGGTTCGGGTGTTCTGCATTTCGGCCTCGGCGACCTGGCGGAAGGCAGCTCCGTGGATGTGCAAATTGACTGGCCCAGTGGTGTTCAAACCTTTCATCCCGCGCAGGCAGTCAATCAGCAGATTACTTATGCGGATGCGCTTCCTGGCACACTGTCCCTGGTTGCAGATAAGGCCTCTCCAGCCGGACTACAGGGACTTGGTGCCGTCAGTTTTACCGCAACTGCAGACGAGGGTATTGGCCAGTACGAATACCAGTTCTGGGAGCTTGCACCGGAGGGTGAATGGCTACTCTTACAGGAGTATAGCGACGCCAATACATTCATTTACACACCGACATCTGTGGGCAGTTTCGTGATAGTGGCACGCGCCCGTAACAAGGGCAGCAGTGCCGAGTACGAGGTAGAGCAAAACCGGGTTTTCGTCGTCACCCAGGATCCGCCATTGACCAGCGTGGCCCTCAGCGTAGACAAACCAAACCCGATGTACCTGAACAACGCCAGTACCGCGACAATCACGGCGACAACCAGCGGTGATTCAGGAAACCCTGAGTTCCAGTTCTGGATCAGGGACCCCAGTGGGCAGTGGGCAATGGTGCAGGATTGGGGTATGTCGGAAAACCTGGATGTGACGCCGGATATGGCAGGCGTTTACACCATTGTCGCCAGGGCCAGGAATGCGGGCAGTATTACTGATTTCGAGGCCGAATCGGCCACTGTGTTCGAGGTGCTTCCTGTTGCGCCGGTTCTGGCCGTTGGTATGGCATCGGATAAACCCTCTCCTGCACTTCTCGGAACTCTCGGAGAAGTCGTCATTTCCGCTGTAGCGAATGGAGGCTCGGGTAGCTACGAGTACCAGTTCATGGTGACTGCGCCGGAAGGGTTTTCGTTTGTGGCCCAGGACTACAGTCCACTGTCTACATTCACGTCAACGCCCGAATACCCAGGGCGTTACATCATCACGGTGGCGGTACGAAACAGCGGAAGCACTGCGCCATACGACGCGATTAACGCAATGATATTTGAAGTGCTTGACGCGCCCGCGAATAACGAACTCGTGATCACCGCAGACCGACAAAGCCCGGCCCAGTTGCAGGGTATTGGCACAGTGAATTTCACTGCGACGTTGGGTGGACATGAGTCCGGAGTCGAGTACCAGTTTTTTTCTCGTACGAATGCCGGCGACTGGCAGTTGGTGCAGGACTATAGTGAGAGCGCTATTTACGCGGCCTCTCCCACAACAGTCGGCAGGGTTGATGTCGTTGCCTTCGCGCGCGCCTCTGATAGCGCAGAGCCCCTGGGGGCACCGGCGGTGTTCACCTTTGAACTGCTCGACACCCCTACGGCCCAGACGGTGGGTGTCAGCTCAGGCATAACAGGCCCGCTCGTACTGCAGGATATCGATGCCGCGATGTTCACCGCCCAGGCCACAGGCGGCAGTGGTAACTATGAGTATATGTTCCAGGTGAATTCATCTGAGGGAACAGCGATATTCAGCCAGGCATATAGTGCGTCTGACGTACTGGACTGGCAGCCTGCTGCGCCCGGGCAGTACAGTATATCTGTTTTTGTGCGCAATGCTGGCAGTGTATCGGCCTTTGAGGCACTTGGTGCTACGTTGCTTGAGGTACTCGATTTGCCGGAGATCTCCGGCCTGAGCCTGTCGGCTGACAAAGCGAGTCCGGGATCTTTTGAGAACACCGGAACGGTGACGTTTACCGCCTCGGCGACGGGTGGTTCGTCGAATCTCGAATACCAGTTCTGGGTGCGTTCGCCCTCAGGTGAGTGGGCACTCGGGCAAGGCTACAGTGGCTCCAGCAGCTTCGCCTATACGCCCACTGCTGCCGGAGAGTCCGTTATTGTTGCCTACGTCCGCAACATCGGCAGCACTGATCCGTTCGATGTGAATACCTTGATGTTGTTTACATTGAATGAACCGTTGCAGCCGAAGGGATTACTTGTTGTCAACGGTGGCGGCGACGGATCATATACCCCCGGTACTGAAGTTACCCTCACCGCTGATCCGGCAGATGCACACTACTATTTTTCGCACTGGTCGAGTGCGGGCGGCAGTATCATCTCGGATGTCAATGCTGCACAGACAACGCTGATTATGCCTAACAGTGCTACTGTCGTAACGGCGAATTACCTGCCAGGAGTTGCGCCCGACGCCGATGTCGGTGTGGCGCGGCGCTGGAATGAAGTTATGATGCAGGCCATCCGCAAGGACTTCGCGCGCCCGACGGTTCACGCCCGCAACCTGTTCCACGTCTCGGCAGCAATGTATGACGCATGGGCTGCATTTGCCGATGTCGAGAAACCCTGGCTATTCGGCCGGTCTCGCGCAGGTGTTGACTGCCCGCTGATCAGCATAACGCCACCCGAGGATGTGGAGGAAGCGCGTCGTGAAGCGATCAGCCACGCAGCCTATCGACTCCTGCGTCACCGCTTCGTGAGCTCGCCAGGCGTCTGGACAACCACCCGTGATGCTGATGCACTCATGGGGTATCTCGGCTATGACAGCAATGAAGATGTCGCCGGTTCGGCCGCAGCACTGGGCAATCATATTGCGCAATGTTACATCAATTTCGGATTGGCTGATGGTGCCAACGAGGCAAACGAATACCGGAACGTGAGCTATCAGCCGCTCAATGCGGCACTGCAACCAGAGCTGCCGGGGAATCCCAATATTAGCGACCTGAATCGCTGGCAGCCGCTTTCGCTGCAGGAGTCCATCGATCAGTCCGGCAATCCGGTGAGCACGACGCCTGCGTTCCTGGGGCCGGAGTGGGGTCGGGTTGTACCCTTTGCGTTGCAGGCAGACGATCGTGTCGTTTACCAGCGCAATGGCTTTGACTACTGGGTGTATCACGACCCTGGTCTGCCTCCAACCATCGATGGCACCCTGACTGAAGCCTATAAGTGGGCCTTCTCGCTGGTCTCTATCTGGTCGGCCCACCTCGATCCCGGTGATGGCGTCATGATGGATATTTCCCCTGCCAGCATCGGCAATATCCAGTCCTATCCGACGCAGTTTGAGGATTATGACCAGTTCTACAATACCCTGGCTGGTGGTGATGCCAGTGTTGGCTATTCAGTGAATCCGATAACCGGCCAGGCGTATACCCCTCAGGTTGTGCCGCGTGGAGACTATGCTCGTGTTCTGGCAGAATTCTGGGCCGATGGTCCGGAATCGGAGACGCCACCGGGGCACTGGTTTGTTATTTTGAATGAGGTGAATGATCACCCGCTCTCAAGCCGAAGGTTCGCCGGTGCTGGTCCTGAGCTGGGCCATCTTGAATGGGAGGTGAAATCCTACTTCACACTGGGCGGCGGTATGCATGATGCAGCTGTCACGGCATGGGGAGTGAAGGGGTGGTACGACTATATCCGGCCGATCTCCTCGCTGCGGGCGATGGCAGATCTCGGCCAGAGTTCTGATCCACTGCTTCCGTCCTACCATGTGAATGGTATTCCACTGGAGCCGGGCTATATCGAACTGGTAGCAGAGGGTGATGAACTTGCTGGCCCCTCTGGCGAGCACATCGGAAAAATCAAAGTGCTGGCCTGGCGTGGACCAGAGTATATAGTTAACCCGGCGACTGATGACGCTGGCGTTGACTGGATCCTGGCCGAGAACTGGTGGCCCTACCAGCGACCGAGTTTTGTCACGCCGCCCTTTGCCGGTTATGTCTCGGGTCATTCGACCTTTTCACGAGCGGCAGCTGAAATCATGACGGCGTTGACCGGTGATGCCTTCTTCCCGGGAGGGATGAGTGGTTTTGAGGTTCCGGCCAATGAATTTCTTGTCTTTGAAGAGGGTCCAAGTGTTGATATGACACTGGAATGGGCCACTTACCGGGATGCGTCCGATCAGTGCAGTCTGTCACGTATCTGGGGCGGCATTCATCCGCCGCTTGACGATATTCCGGGAAGACTGATGGGGATTGAAATCGGTACCGATGCTTTCAATCTCGCAGCCGACATGTTCAATGGGACGGCGCCTCCCTGATTGCTGACTGAAGGGTGTGTCGATATAGGGGGAACAGGTCGCAGTTCACAAAGTCTGGATGAATTGCAGTAATCTGGGCCCTGTGATGCGACTGACCGCTCAACTTGGTATATTTCCTGGGTGGGTGGGCGATTTTTTTCCTTATACTTCGATAGCAAACAGTTGGGCAACGGTGTGCGATGCAGGAGTTAGGTTACGCGTGTTCCGCCTATGCAGAATCTCTGGGTGAGTTTGGTACGCCGAGGAAGCTTGTAGAGTCAGGTGGGTGGATACTTGAAAGGGCTATTCCCGATTCTGCTCTGCGCGATGCAATCGGTTGCTACCCTATTTTCAGTTGTTCAGACTGGTCCAGGCTTCATCTGGATTTTGACAGTATTGGCGATGAGTTGGTCAGTGTGTCGATGGTCCCTGACCCGTTCGGTAATTATGATATTGCCTACCTGCGGGAATCGTTCCGGGATCTGGTAATCCCTTTCAAGCAACACTATGTGGTTGATATGGAACGATCGCTGGACGACATGATGTCTCGCCATCACAAGCTTGCCGTGCGCAAAGCACAGCGAAAAATCCAAACCGAAGTTTGTCCTGAACCTCTGGAGTTTCTTGACGAGTGGATCGCCCTGCATCAAAACCTGGTGTTAAAACACAGCATTACTGGTATTCGTGGCTTTTCCAGGCGGGCCTTTGAACAGCAATTGAAAACGCCGGGAATAGTTGTCCTTTTGGCAAAGCATAATGGCGAGACTGTGGGTGCGCAGCTGTGGTTTCAACAGCAAAAGGTTGCTTTTGGACATGTTTTGGCATTCAGCGACATCGGGTATAAGCTGGGAGCAAGCTATGCATTGTACTGGTTTGCGCTGAACTACTTTTCAGGCAAGGTGAGATGGTGTGACCTCGGCGGTGTCGCGGGACATAGTGATAGCACATCCAGAGGGCTGCACCAGTTCAAGGAAGGCTGGTCTGCCGAAAAGCGAACGGCCTATTTCTGTGGGCGAATTCTCAATGCTACTCGTTATAAAGAGCTGGTCGCTAAAAAGAACAGCACCGCTGATTTCTTTCCCGCCTATAGACAGGGTTTCTAAACGTTTTTTTTGGCCAGTACATTTCATAATCAGGATAATCATGGGGGCCCTGTCACGATGAGTGATAGCGACAAAGAAGGCAGAGAGAGGGTTGCGGCCGCGAAGCCGTTATTTTCGCCGGATGATATTGAGGATCTGAAGAATACCTTTGCCAAAGTACTGGAGTCGGGCCGGCTCATCCTGGGGGAGCAAACACATGCGTTTGAGGAAGAGTTCAAAACGTATGTGGGTGCTGAGCACGCTGTCGCTGTCAGTAGCTGCACGGCGGCTATCCAGATAGCACTGCGATACCACAATGTACAGGGGCGCGAAGTTATTCTGCCAACCAATAATTTTGTTGGTGTAGTAAGTGCAGTGATAGCTGAAGGCGGGCAGCCTGTACTCGCGGAGATGGATCCCCACACCTTCTGCGGCGACACCGACGACATACTTGCTCGAATTACAGACGCAACAGCAGGTGTTATTGTTGTTCATATTGCAGGTCTTATTTCACCGGATATAGCGCGCCTGCGAAAAGCGTGTGATGAGAAAGGCCTGTTTTTGCTCGAGGATGCCTCACATGCTCACGGTGCAAGCATTGATGGCCAAAGTTCGGGTGCCTTGACAGATGTCGGCTGCTTCTCCTTCTATCCTACAAAAATAGTGACTACCTGCGTTGGGGGCATGTTGACCACCCGTAACCCGGAGTTGGCGGCTTACGCGCGCTCAGTACGCCATCACGGCGTCGGGGGCGGGCTGGAAGACATTGTTCTTTTGGGAAACAATTGGTGTATGAGTGAGCTTCATGCCGCTATGGGGCGATCCCAGCTGCAAAGAGTCGACGCAAATGTCGATCACCGCAATCGTATGGTGTCCCGGTATCGAGAGGGCTTACGAGATAGCACCTGGTTGACCATTCCAGCCTGCCCAGACAATATCAGGCATGCGTATTACAAGTTTCCGACTCTGCTTGCGCCAGAAGTTGATTGTCCGGGTTTTCGCCGCACACTTTTCGAGGATTACGGCATAGAGAATGGAGCAATCTATAATCCACCTTGTCATCTCCAGCCGGTGCTGCGAAACAAGTTTGGGTATAGCGAAGGTCTCTTTCCTGTTGCCGAGGCAATCCTGAGTCGCCAGCTTTGTCCCCCTATGCACTCCGCTATCACGGAATCAGAGGTAGACAGGACGATCGAATCAATAAAAGCGGTAGCACAGCGTTTTGGATTGGAGTAGTCGGTATCTGTACTAAATCGGCCGGGACAACACATCTCAAACCGATAAGTAAAAATCGTTTCCCCTTAGGAAAGAGTGATGGCAGAGAAGCATGAGAAAAATACAGGACGTTTGTCGGGGAAGGTCGCTATCATTTCCGGTGCCGCCGCAGCGGATGGTGCCGTGGGTATAGGCGCTGCAACTGCCAAATTATTTGCCCGAGAAGGCGCCAGGGTGCTTCTGGTCAACCGGACTGAAGCGCACGCGCAGCAGCTGCGCGATGATATCGTCAGCGAAGGGGGAGAGTGCGCGGTATTTATCGGAGATGTAACGCTGGAAACCGATGTGCAACGCATGGTTGAATCAGCGATTAGCATCTACGGGCAGATTGATATTTTGCACAATAATGCCGGTGTGGGGGCGCCCGGGACCGTCGTGAATGTGGAACAGTCCGTTTGGGACAACGCGATGAAAACAAACCTGCAGGCGACTATGTTGACCTGCAAGTACAGTATTCCGCATATGATTGCCTCGGGGGGAGGCTCCATTATCAACACTTCGACAGTGGGTGCTGTGCAGGGTTTTCGTCGTGGCGATATTGGTTTTGCGGCCTATTCAGCCTCCAAGGCCGGCTTGATCGGTTTGACGCTGTCCATCGCCGCTGACTATGCAGCGGATGGAATTCGAGCCAATAGCCTGATCGCGGGAATGGTAAACACACCGTCGCTACAGCGACTTGGAGAAGAGGCGCGCACCAAGCGCCGTCTGGCGGTACCGCTGCAAACCGAAGGCACACCATGGGATGTCGCATGGGCTGCTTTGTATTTGGCGAGTGATGAGGCGCGCTGGGTTACCGGTGCTTCACTTCCCGTGGATGGCGGGCAGATGAATTTGCGCGAGTGGCCCGGTTAGGAGCGCCATAACAGAGCAGGTGTGATGCCGTGGCCTTATGCCGTCGGTTCCGGCCCTTTGGGTAGACCTTTGATGATCGTTGACATTTCACTCTCTACCGCCGCTCTCCAGGGTTTTTCTTCCGGGCTGGGGGAATCGATAGGGCAGGGGATGTCGCCGACTCCCGGCTGAAAGAATGCCAGCGTTGGCACTGCTGAACGGGCAAATTCGGCCTGGTCCGGGGCTCCGTGTTCGATCAGCAGAGCTGCTGCACTCCTGACGTCGCTCTTTGAATGCGAGAGAAGACTGGTATCGACGACAGCGCTTCCGTCTAACTTGTGAGTCGAGATAACCTCGCCCAGTTGCTGCAGGATTTTAAACGCTTCAGAAGTTGAGTTTTGCACTTTCCGGGCAGTGCCCGGGTACAGCGTGGATAGTAGCGATTGCACATCACTGGTTTCCAGGAGTGCCTGTCGAATACGCCATGCTGGCTCGAGGTACTGCTGGGTTGCCTGCAGCATGGAATCGGCCGTGAGAGTGGTCTCTATGTTGAGACGTGGTGGCTCATCACCCTGATAGAACCAATCGAAAATCCGGCTCGCATAGTCAGCGTTCATGCCCCTGAGCAGATGGCCATCGTCGAATGTGAACCAGGGCTTACCTGAAAGTGTTCTCACCAGGCAGCTGAAAGAAACGGCATTCCAGTAGAATACGTACTCAGATTCCAGCAGCAACGACTGGAAATGGGCGTAGTCGCAATGGCCTATTAGTTCCATCGCGTCGGCTACATGACTGTGTTCGCGTACGGATTCGATAACCTTTGTTGGCGCGATGAGAGTGGGAACACGACCGGCCTTCAGCGTTTCATTCAGCTTGCTGATCAGGACTTTTCGAAACTTTCGCGACATACCCTGTGCCCAGATTGTCTGTCCGTATTTCCCTTCCTGAACAGTGTAGTCCTGGTCACCCAGCACGAACAGCCAGCGCTGGGCTTTCTGGTTGGCCATGGATGGGTTGGTGGCCGGCGTGTATCCCGGTTGCGAGAGGAAATCATCGTTGTGGAAGTGCAGTCGCGACGAAGCACTTTGATCAGTTCGAAATTCCGTCGTCGACGCGCCACAGGGATATACATGTAATGTTTCTTTCAACACGCGGTTCATTTCGGTAAGCAGTTGTGCCAGCCGCTTTCTTTCTTTCGCTGCGAAATAAGCCCAGATAGGGTTCCATTTAGGTGCCGTGAGTGTGACAAGTTCGCTGGCATCGATATCGTTCAACAGGCCGAGGAAAGGGTCACTGGTAAAGTATTTCCATCCTCGTGCCTGTGTAGAACGCAACAGGGTGTCCAACTCATCCGGTGAACACAGGCGGTGAATGGGCAGAAGATATCCCGAGAAAAGCCCCAGAATTCCCGGTGGCTGCTTCTCCAGTGTTTTCTGAATATCACTAATTGAATTGTAGACAAATGTGCGGCCGGACAAAATGTCGGGATTCTGGTGAAACAACCTGGGCGGTAACATTAAAGTCGTGTTATCAGCGAACGACTGCTGACCAATCAGGTACATCGCGAGCGCGAGCTCACCATAGTCGTTGCATACAACCAATATGATCGGTGTGTTGCTGTCCGGCATTCGGTATCCATTTGGTTTTATAGAGTCGGTTGATTCGCCTGACAACTGTCACATATGTGCCGCGTTAAGCAAGCTTTCAGTCCGTGCGCCACTGCACTTTGACATCGTATCAAAGGGATTTCGGCGCTTCAATCACGCGGGTTCGAGAGAGTGACTCAGTTGGCAGCCCGGAACTTTAGATTGCGGTGTGATAAAACTACCTATGGTAACGTTTACAAGTTAAGTAGTTCTGTTTTGCCCGTTGATACGGAGTTTGGAGGTTCGCTTAATCCTCAATCCCTGACGCATAGCATTGGCAATACCAGGCTGCGAGTCCTCGAAGAAGCATACAATGAAGAGTAGAGTCCGTGTTTGCCAGAATCAAGGAAAGGAGGGAGTATCTCTACTGGTAAATCAGCATAGTCGCTTTTAAGCGTTAAACAGTGCGCAAGTCCCATTTTTGTGAAACTGTCTGGCATAACCACAGAAATACAGACAAAATTGTCTTAGTATCACTTTGTGTCGACGCCGTTGCAGGGCATAGGCTGTTTTGGCATTTAGCGTAAACCGAGTTTTAAAGGATTTCATTGGCCGTAGATGTTATGGAATTAATTTCGCTACAGCGGGATTGGCGAGAAGATTGGCCACCCACCCTCACCGACGCGGTCGAAGCCCGAACCCTTGAGTGCCAGAGGGCAATGGTCTCTCTTTGTATGAAGGAGATCGCCGCCAGCGGACTCTCCCCGATTGCGTATTTTGGGAAGGCCTACCAGAATCGACAGGACGGTGATTTCCTGGCGGTTGTCGAAGGCTATCTGGAACTGGATGAACAGATCCTGGCGCACCTTCCGCAAAGTCACATCCAGAAACTCGAGGCTATCATTGATGTCGCAGAGCGCGATATCAAAGCGCTTCTTTCCGCAGAGCAGTGCAAAGCGTTTGCTGAACAGGGCATTCGCCTGCTACTTTTCGGTATCGGTGGCGCAGGAGCAAATCACTTTTTTTGCGAGCTCAATGAGCTCCCCGGTGGCGAAAGTAACGAAGGCGACTATAGAGAGTATTTCTGTCCAAAGCCATTTGAGTATGCAGAGATTGCCCAGCGCGGGGCAACATTTCTCTGCTGCCCGGTAATGCTTCCTTCGACTGTCGGAGATGCCAGCGATGGAACGTTCATGGATGTATGGAACTCGGACAAAGCCCAGCGAATCCGCGCATCAATACTGGACGGTAGTTTTTCCTATTGTCTTGAAAGGACTTGCGGTGTGCTGCAAGAGAAGAGTTTGCCGAAGCGTAAACACATCACGGATCCGTACCATCGGAACATCATCGACAACAATCTCACAGAGCTGCCCAAAGGACCCGCAGAAATTGTGATGAACTACGACCGTTCTTGCAATCTGGCGTGTCCGACCTGTCGGGTAGACATGGTGACCATCAGTGGCGAAGAGAAGCGCGCAGCGGCGCGAGTCCAGAAATGGGCCACCGCCGACCATCTCAAAGACGCCAGCCGAATACATATTACGGGCAGCGGGGATGCACTGGGTAGTAGTCTTTTCCATAGCTTTTTACGCGAATTCGACCCAGAATCGATGCCGCATCTTCGGATCAGCCTAGGCACCAATGCCTTGCTGTTAACACCCCGTACCTGGGAACGTATCTGTCACGAGGCGATCGACATCGTCGTAGCTTCCTGCGATGCAGCAAGCCCGGAAACCTATGCTGTAAATCGCGGCGCCGACTTCGATATGCTGGTGGAAAACCTGCGCTTCATCGGTAGCTTGCGCGCGGCCGGCAAGCTCAAGTACTTTGTCATGAACTATGTAGTGCAGAAGAACAATTACAATGAAATGAAGGATTTTGTCACTTTGGGACAGTCCGTCAATGCCGATTCCGTGAGCTTTCAACAGCTTACAAACTGGGGCCCGTTCGGAGAGGCAGAGTTCCAGCGCCGCGCTGTTCATCACCCATCACATCCTGAGCACGCGAAGTTTATTCGTGTTCTGCAAGACCCGATTTTCCGACTCCCTATCGTTGATATGTTCAATCTGGTCGGCATAAAGGATCAGGCTGTCAAGGCAATGCCACAGATTGGCAATACAACCTCTGGCCAACCTGCTGTACCAGGATCAGAAGACGAGAAGGATGCGCAGTCTCGCCTGACGAATGCAGTTGCTGTGGTTCAGTCCTATGGTAAGCAGCTGGATTTGCGCAATGGCAGTGAAGGTAGCGAAGCACTGGATTCGCGTAATCTGTCGCATACGAAACAGGTTATCAAGGAATCTCTTTTATTAGTGTTAAAAAGCTCCGCAGATTCGACAGAACGGAAGGGGTTGTCCGCGGCATTTGTTCTACTCGCGGAATTTCAGGACAGAAGCACCACAACCGAAAGAGACAAAGTCGATATTGAGCGTCGTAGTTTGATCGAAGAGCTCACACAAGCGGGCTTTGGGCTATAGCCACTTGCACTTCGAAAGTTTTTCGGCGCTCTCCAAAGTTCGGGTCGGCAGGCTCTGAACGTGCATCCATTTTGGGGTCACACGCTGCGCAAGATCTCAAATTTCCAGGCCGGGGCAAGGCCTATGGGACGCGCATCACACTTCTGCCCAATCCCCATGGCCCAGACTCGGTTATCCATTTAGATTAGTGTATAGAGTGGTTGACGTCGACGTTGTCAGCCATGCACGAGAAGAGGCTGGACTCGGGTTTCCCTGTAGGGCGATCGAGTAGAGTCTGAACACGAAGACGGGTAACCGCCAGCAGGACCCGAAAGGGATCGCCTGTTTGGTTCTAGGCGGGGTCAGGGTCAGGAAGCCATCTGATCGTCTTGCAGAGCGTCCACGCCTTACACGTTTGTGTAATGGCGACAGTGAAGTGATAGACTTCACCGGGCTGCCAGTGTTATTTGCTGTGGTACAAGGTACTAGAGGATTTGTTTGAACTAGCCTCATGCAATCATGGAGATTGATTAGAACTTATGCTTTCCCCCGAAATAGTTGAAGAATTCAATCGCATCCGAAACACGCCTGCCGGTACCTCGGCGTGTCCAGCGGCCTCTATCAACCTGCACTTTTCTCAGCAGGGTGTTGTTACCGCATGTTGTTTCAACAGGCAGCAGGTGCTCGGCGTCTATCCTGAAAATTCCGTCAGCGAAATATGGAACGGCGAGCCAATCCGGGAACTGCGGGAAGCTCTGGAGAATAACGACCTGTCCAAGGGTTGCCAGAAATGTGAGCAGCAACTTGAGGCCAGGGACTATGGTGGTGCGCATGCGCTGTTCTACTCCGTATACGCCAGGATGACCGAGGAGAAGCGAATACAACGTGGCCTGCAGCCTGATGTTGACCAGGCGATTACCCCATTGCCAATGCGCCTGGAATTCAACATCCACAATTCCTGTAACCTGGAGTGTGTGATGTGTCATGGGCTGGCATCGTCTGCTATACGAACCCGTCGTGAGCGGTTGGCACCGATGCCAAACCCCTACGATGAAGCGTTCGTCGACCAACTGGAACCGTTTTTGCCTTACGTGGTTGAAGCTGATTTCATGGGCGGTGAGCCGTTCCTGATTCACGCCTACCAGATGCTGTGGGAGCGCATTGCCAAGGTAAACCCCAAGATGGAGTTATGCATCCTGACGAATGCGACTATTCTTGACGATAAGATCAAGGCGCTACTTGAAAGGATCAATTGCCTGATCCATGTGTCCATCGATTCCATGTACAAAGAGACCTATGAATCCATCCGCAAAGGTGCGAAGTTCGAGGAAGTGATGGCGAACTGTATGTACTACCTGGACCTGATGAAGCGGAAAGGGTTGCCTTACACCTGGCGCTACTGCCCGATGCGACAGAACTGGAAAGAGATCCCTGAAACCGTGAAGTTCTGTAACGAAAAAGGCATCACCCTGATGTATAATCAGGTCGATTCACCTGTGAATTTTTCGTTACACACTCTGGCAACGCCCGAATTGCAGGAAGTTATTGATTTCTTCAAACAACATATACCACCAGCAACGCCTGTTGAGGTGGAAATACAAAACCGCCAGAATTTTATTGAGCTGATCCAGCGCCTCGAGGGATTTCTTGTTGCAGAGAACCGCCTGAATGGCTTGAAGTCACGACTTGATATCTCCAACTCAGTGATCAACCAGTACACCAAAGGTAAGGACCAGACGTCGAAGCGAGTGCCGGTCGTGGTGCTCGGGGAGTCAACCAATACCCTGGTGCAGGCCTCGAAGCGGTATGTGGCAACCCGGATCAACGTGGATCAGGCTCGATTGACGGAGCTGTATTTGCCGGAGATGGTGTCTGACAGAGTGTCCGAGCAGCTGGGTGATATGATGCAATTGCTGGCGGAGACAGACGTGGCGGTCTTTACCAAGGTATTCCTGAATGAACTGGTTCGCACCTATTCCGGTGTCGGCGGCGTCAGCCATGTCCACGATGGCAATGTCTTTGAGTGGATACAACAACTCTCGGTCGCGCTGTCATCGCATAAGGACCAGCAACTGGTGATTACCAATCTGTTGCACGCAACCCCTGGCGAGGTCTACGAGTTATTGGCCTCGTCGCAGTCTTCAGGCGAAGTGACTGAACGCATTGTGCGGCAGTATGCCCCGTCAGGGGATCAGATGCAGGAGCTCGTCAGTACCTAGACACCGGTAGCCACAATGCTCGTGTGCAGTGCAGACGGGTAATCCCGCGCCCGCTTACAGGCCATTCACTGTCTGTAGTGGAGGGTAGTCTTTAGCCTCACCGGTCGCGGATACTCTCCCTGGCAACCCGGCGATCGTGCTCGGCGCATGTAGTAATTGTGTACATGTTTTTGCGCGATCGCTTCCGAGCCGTCATTCCAGACCTCTATCGGAGAATTGTTCTCGATTGCTGCAGCAATTGGCCGTCAGGATCGATCGTGAATTTACTTGAGAATAGCGGTTTAAGCTGCTGATCGAACGCGCCTTGCCGCGGGTACACAGTCCCGAAAATCGACGCGTCAATTGACATGATAGGTTGTTTAGTTAAGATGCTAGGGTTGTGGCGTACGCTTGGTGGCTTGCGCACTCCGGAAGGTCGCGTTTTGGGCTGCGGCGCACATCCGGGGCGAGTACGGTTGAGTCTGTAGCGCCTCAGTGATTTCAAGGATAACTCGAATTGAAAGCTATTGTTCACATAGGCGCGGAAACGACAAACGCCGGTTCCATCCAACAGTTTCTGTATTTAAATAGAAAAAAGCTCCGCAAAGCGGGATACCATTTTCTCCAATGTGCAGGAGAAAAGAACAACCGGGCACTCCCGGCATACTGTGTCAGTTCGGAAAAGATCGATGACTATTTTCTGGCCGACGGTGTCACCAACGCCGCCGAGCGAGAGGCCTTCAATAAGCGCTTTATCGATGACTTTGAAGCGGAATTGCACGGTTTACCCGAGACTGTCCATACAGTGTTGATTTCCAGTGAGCACTTGCATTCGAGAATTGTGAAAGCCGCTGATGTGGACAACGTGCACCAGTTGCTGTCGGCGTATTTCGATGAGATCAAAATTATCTGCTATCTGCGCGAGCAGGTGACAACCTGCACCAGAAGTTACTCGGCATTCCTGAAATCCGGCGGCAGGCACTCCTTCGGAAAATACCTGGAGGAGTGCAGGCCAGGTAATGCGCGCTACAATTATTGGGATATGCTGTCAAATTGGGAGCGCTGTTTTGGTTCAGGCGCACTTGATGTGACCCTATTTGCGAAAGAGAGTCTTTTGAACGGGGATCTGCTGGACGATTTTACCGCCAAAATCGATCATTCGCTGGTGGGGAATCTTGACCGAGGGGTGCAAATCGAAAATGTATCGCTGCGTCCGGCTGGGCAGGTATTGGCAAGGGCAGTGAACCTGGTGTTTCCGGCAAAATCCAAGGTGCCAGAAATCGCAGCGTTCAGGGTTGCATGCCAACAGTTAATTGCCGACCAGATGTCTGGTCGAGGGCAGCAGCCTGACCTGAAGACATGGCAAGCGATCTACAACAGCTTTATGAAGTCCAATGAGCGGGTTCGCGAGAAGTACTTTCCAGACATTGACAGTTTATTTGTTGAACCCTTTGAGATGGAATTGCCACGAAACGTTATCGATGATGAATTTACGGAACTCTTGTTCAAGATCGTCTCTCGCATAGGAGAAAGTGGCATCGATATGGAAATGCCCAGGGTTCACGCAACTCTGTGGAGTGTGATATCAACGTGTGTAACGGAAATGGAAGGTTTCCAGGGGGGGGTGAAAACAGGCCCATCTCCTGTCACGATGGATTCCAAGGATGGACACTTACTCAAAGATATCGCTCTGAAGATAGAGAAAAACAACCCGCAGGCGACCGTGAAACTCATGACACTCGCCAGTAGGGTGTTGCCGAACTCCCCCGTCATTAAGGGCAAACTGGAGCAGTATTCGAATAAGGATGGGGATTCACCAAAATCGAATTTTTTCATTACATACCACGGCGGCCAGGAGCCCACGGATCCAAAGGATTACCGCCAATTGGATGAGCGCTTCGGTCGTTGGCTGGGATCACTGGATGTGCCATCAGGGAGTTCGATGGTTGCTGTTAAAGATAACAAAGTGTTAAAAGGCGGCAGTGTTCTTGCAAGTACTAACCCTTCAGCCATGGTGGGATATACCATATTCCAGGCCACGTCTCTGGAGGAGGCGATTGTTATCGCAAAACAATGCCCCCACCTGGACACAGGAGGAACGGTTGAAGTGTCTGAAATTTCTGTGCTGGGTACTCCGTGAGACACTGCTCCAGTCGATAGACGGTGCTTTGATTGCCACGACGATTGAATTTGGAATGGAAACCTG
Organism: uncultured Halioglobus sp.; assembly: GCA_963976735.1. Classification (GTDB taxonomy): domain Bacteria; phylum Pseudomonadota; class Gammaproteobacteria; order Pseudomonadales; family Halieaceae; genus Marimicrobium. The sequence goes on along the minus strand of CAXBLZ010000004.1, from coordinate 83,145 downwards.
ACCCTTGCGCTACCAGGCATGGGTTAAACGAAGAGATACAAATGAGGTTAAATACGTAATGTTACCCAAGAATAGAAAACTCCGGTATGTAAAGGACAGGGCATCCAATGCTTATTGGTTGTTGAAGCAGGGGGATTTCAAACAGTTTTTGCAGAGGCTTTCCACTGAAGTCGAGTTTCAGTTGGGCAGCGTGCGAGACAGGGTAATCACGTATGCTGAAGCTCGCAGCCAGGGTCAACTGAGCTTTCAATCGCAACAGGCTGGAGAGAACTCCCCTGCGGATGTTCCTGACCTTGATTCGGAATATATCGACAGACGAAAGATTTTGCCCCCGAGTTACAGGCCCACTCAACTGAAGCCTGTTGCGCCAGTTGTTATGCAAGCAGATGCAGAGGAAGTGAAAGCCGAGTTGCGAGCGATACTTTCCTCTTTCAATGTTCGAGAGAGAGGTTAGCAACCCATGTCTGACACGATAAGTATCACAGCGGTAACGGTTACCTTTAATGGCATGGCCTTTCTTGAGGGTTTTTTCAACTCTCTTTTTGCGACAGATCAGCAGGGCATACACCTCGAGGTTATATTGGTCGACAATGGTTCGACGGATGGCACAGTCGAGTGGGTGAGAGGCAATTTTCCGCAGGTCAGGGTCATCGAAAACGACGAGAACAATTACGCCAGGGCGTTGAATGTTGCGATCGCCAACTCAACCAGTGACTATGTGGTTATCACCAATAATGACGCGATGGTGCATCCTGATTGGCTACAGGGCTTCCTCACAATCTTCCGTCGAGACGATAAGATCGGAGCGGTTCAGAGCAAGATATTTTTCTCCGAATCAAACAAGATTAACAGTGTCGGCGTGCAGGAAGTCGAACACTTCTATTTCAGTGACATCGGCTTCGACCTGCAGGACTCGGCGCGTTATTCCAAACCCAAGGAGCGCGAGTACGTCACAGGTGGTTCAGTGATGTTCCGCCGCGCCTGTCTCGAAGACGTGGGGCCCTGGGATGAAGAGTTCATCATGTTCATGGAGGATGTTGATTACAGTGCCCGATGCCGGGCGAAAGGGTGGAAGCTCTGGTACTCACCCACCAGCATTCTCTACCACCAGTACCATGGGAGTACCTCCCAGGCGCTCTGCGAGTACTTTTGTACGCGCAACCGGTTTCTGTTTGTGGCCAAGCATTTTCCGCTGGAACTGGTGGAATGTATACCGACCTCCCACTTTTTCAAAAAAGGTGAGCTCGATCACCTCTATCGTTCCCTGCTTCACGCGGTGCAGAAGATGACTACCTGCCATGATGCCGCCACGGTGAAGCAAGTGCTTCAGGGCCTCAGGGCGCGACTGCCCGAGTATATGGGCGATGTTGGCACCTATATGTTTTTCTCCCACCTGGAGGTGCTGTTGGGTCTGCGTAAAATTCGCGTTGGTATTTACGATCATGCCGGGCACTTCGCCGGGGGCGGTCAGCGATATGTCGCCGAGATGGCCGATCATATGCAGGATCGCTACGATGTCGGGTATATATTCAACAACGATGTGGAATTGAGCGAGTATAAGGACTGGTTCGACCTGAACCTTGACCGTTGTTCGATGAAAATCATCAAAATTCCATTCTTTGAGGATCGAAACCGGTATACAGCGGATGAGGGGATGGTACTTGGAGAGCGCACCAACCCCTTCGATATCATCAGTAAGGAAACGCTCAATTACGATATTTTTATCAATGCCAATATGCTGGGTAAGGTAAACCCGCTGTCTGCTGTGTCCATTTTTATCTGCCATTTTCCCGATCAAGAGCGGACACGGTTTTTCCAGGTCGATAAATATGATCATCTGGTTATCAATGGCGACTATACCGGGGAGTGGGTCAAACGGCGCTGGAACATGGAGCCGACAACCAAGCTGTACCCACCGGTGAATATGTATAACCCCTTGAGCAACCCCGACGACAAAGAGAAGATCATTCTGTCGGTCTCCCGCTTCGAGATCAGCGGGAGCAAGAAACAGGTCGAAATGATCAATACCTTTGCCGAAATGGTTCGCCAGTATCCGGAGGAGACCCGGGGCTGGAAGCTGATGCTGATCGGCGGCAGTACGCCGGGTAATACCTATATGGAAGCTGTGGAGCAGGCGATTGCCAATGCTCATTGCAATATTGAATACAAAGCCAATGCTGCGGTGAGTGAGATCCGGGATTATTATCGGCGCGCGGCTATTTTCTGGCACGCCTGTGGCTTGGACGAAGAGCGTCCTGAGCGCGTTGAGCATTTTGGTATGACCACGGTTGAGTCCATGCAGAACTGCTGCGTACCTATAGTCATCGACGGTGGCGGGCAAAGGGAGATCGTCGAACACGGTGATTCTGGCTTCCGGTTCTCCACACTCGAGGAACTGATGGCGCTCAGCCTCACGGTAATGGGGGACAGGCACCAGTGTCGTCGAATGGCGGAGCGCGCGTACCGAAGAAGTGGCCAGTTCAACCGCAAGGTTTTTCGGGAAAACCTGGATAGGATACTCGCCGCTGCAGAACTGCAACTGCTTGGCCACGATGTATTGCCACGTCCCACTGCCAGTGAAGCAGCTTAGACCTGAGGCGACAGTTATCGCCCCGTGAAGCTGATACTCAATGCAAAAGCGTTGCGTCCGCCTCTAACGGGAGTCGGTAATTACACCTATCACCTTCTCGAGCAGTTTCTGCAGGGAGACCATGTCGATGAGGTGACCTGTTTCACTGGGCGGCACTGGTTGCCCGGCGCCGAACAACTGGATCTCACTACCCGGTTCAGGTCCGGCGGTGAATCCGGCAGTGGTAGTCGGTTCGATGGTTTTTTGTCGGGAGCACGCGACGTGGTCAGCGCACTTCCCGGTGCCCAGGCTGTATTTTCATCATTGATGGAAAAGCGGTTTGAGCGCACTGCGAATGCGATTTCGGGTGGTTTATATCACGAAACCAACTATGTGCTAATGCCCTATGCCGGTCCCTGTGTCACCACAGTGCACGATCTTTCCTACATCAGGTTCCCTCAGTACCATGCCGCTCATTTGGTCGAGTGGCTCGCCCGGTTCCTGCCCGAGTCACTGGCGCGTGCAGACCGTGTGTTAACGGTCTCGAATATTGTGCGAGAGGAACTGCTGCAACACTTTAACCTGCCTGAAGAAAAGGTCTGCACCGTGTATGAAGGGGTAGACCCGAGCTACCAGCCACGCACCGAGGCGCAAACGACGGATGTCCTTTCCAGCCTCGGCTTGCAGCACAAGCGCTATGTCCTGCTCTCGGCGACCCTTGAGCCACGCAAAGGTATCGATGTCTTGCTGGATGCCTGGAGCCAACTGCCGCAACGACTGCGGTTGGAGTATCCATTGATCCTGACGGGGTCCTACGGGTGGAGAAATGAGTTGCTGGTAAAGAAACTGGCAATCCATATGAAAGAGGGCACTGTGCGCCATCTGGGCTACGTTCCATCAGGCGTGCTGGCCGTGTTGTTTTCAGGCGCCACAGTGTTTTGTTATCCCTCGGTTTACGAGGGATTTGGGTTGCCGGTACTCGATGCAATGCGCAGCGGAGTGCCGGTGATTTGCCGGGCGGGTACATCCATGGCGGAATTTTCCGACGGCGCCTGCCTGTTGTGCGACACAGGAGAGCCTGAGGAATTGGCTGCCCACCTGGAATCTTTGCTGGACAGCGAGCACAACTGCGCTCTGTGGGCCGGGAGAGGGCTGCATCAGGCCGCGCAATTTTCCTGGAAACGCTGCGCGCAAGAGACAGCGGCGGTGTACCAGCAGATCTCATAACGCAGTTGAATCAGGTGGTGATGATAAGTCTCAGCGCCTGCAACTGCAGGGTGGCATGCCGGATGTGAACTGCACACTCCTCGATGCGAAAGCTCAGGTGGTCGAGTTCCTCCTGACGAATGGAGCGGTTGACTGCACGCAGTGCGCCGAGGCGATCCAACTCGGCGCTCAGGGTATCTCGCATCGTCTGCTCTGCGTTGGCGAGTATATCCTGCAAGCTATTTTCCGCCTGGGCTGACGCCAGTGACATTTTTGCTTCCACCTCGGCACCAACCTGCTTGATGATGGCAAGAGCCGTCGGCTTTTTTACCTTCTCGATGAGCTGGTTGAGGCGCTCGTGCGGCACCAGGTCTGCCAGGTCCTTGCCGCGGGCGTCCACTAACAGACGCATCGGTCGCAATGGAAGAAAACGTTGTAGTTGTAGCTCTTTGGGTGCAACGCAGTTTACGGTGTAGATCACTTCGAGCAACATGGTGCCTGGCGCGACACCTTTCAAGTTGATGGTTCCCAGTGCAGCGTTGCCGAGTTCGGTGGACTGCACCATCTCCATCGCCTCCAGCACCATGGGGTGTTCCCATGTAAGAAACTCCATGTCTTCACGCGCCAGTGCTTTCTCGCGGCTGAAGGTCACTGTGGTGCCATCTTCCCGTACTCCTGGAAAATAGCCGGTGAGCATGTGCTCAGATGGGCGCAGGATCAAGGTCTGGTCAGAGTGATGCTCCTGGTCGACGCCAAAGGTCTCGCACAGTGCATCAAGATACTCCGTCAGTTCCCCGTTGGACTCAAGAGCGAGGATTTCTTCTATCAGTTCCGCGGCCACCTCCGGCTTGCAGGAATTGCGTTCCAGTAGTTTATCGCGGCCCTCGCGCAATTCCCTGCGGGTTTTTGCCGTGAACTCTGCGCTGTCCGACAGCAATGTCGAGAATGCGTCGGTGCGACGATGCAACTCGGGGAGCAGGCGATCTTCAAATGCTTCGAAAATCATATACCCTGCAGAGCAACTTTCGCGAAACAGGTTCAAGCCGCTGTCGTACCACTCGAAAAGGGACTGCTGCGCCGTGCCTTCCAGGTAGGGGACATGGATATCGACGTTGTTGTCCTGCCCAATTCGATCGAGGCGCCCGATCCGCTGCTCCAGTAAATCGGGATTCAAGGGTAGGTCGAACAGTATCAAGTGATGGGCAAACTGGAAATTGCGTCCTTCGCTGCCGATCTCCGAGCAAACCAGTGTTTGCGCTCCGTTGATTTCATCCGCGAAATAGGCTGCGGCGCGATCGCGTTCGATGATTGAGAGGTCTTCATAAAACGCGCTGGAGCGGATACCGGCGCGCAGATGCAAATGGTGTTCAAGTGCCACGGCTGTCGCGGCATGAGCGCAAATCACCAGCACTTTGGCGGGGCGCAAGGCTTTCAGGGTTTGCTCCAGCCAGGCCACCCGGGGATCAAAAGAAAGCCAGCTATCATCAAGGTAAGGTAGCTCGGGATACAGCTTTTCCTTCAGGTCGACCTGGGCAAAGGTGTACTGCTCGGGCTCCGGCAGTGCATAGTGATGCAGCACCCGCTGAGGAAAGCCGGCGACAGCCGCCCGCGTATTCCTGAACAGCACACGCCCGGTGCCGTGTCGATCGAGAATCTGTTCGATAATGGTTGATGCAGGTGCTTGCGGGTTTACACCAGCGGGTAGCTCATCGATGGTTTCGCCGGATTCGATGGCATCGGCAAGTTCACTCCACTTACGGTACTGCTGTTCCTCTTCCTGAAAACTTTTCAGGTCATGAAAACGCGAGGGGTCGAGCAGGCGCAGGCGGGCGAAGTGGCTTTCCTGGCCAATCTGTTCGGGTGTGGCTGTCAGCAAAAGCAGCCCGGCCGTCTGCTGGGCCAGCGCCTCCACAAAGCGGTAGTCTTCTCCGGATTCCTGTGCTGACCAATGTAAATGATGAGCCTCATCAATGGCCACAAGATCCCATGTCGCTGCAAGCGCCTGTGATTGTGCCTCCGGGTGTGACAGAAAGAGATCGAGGCTGCACAGTACCAGTTGCTCGGATTCGAAAGGGTTTTCCGAGGTGCTTTGTGCCAGCCGGTCGTGATCGAAGAGAGAGAAATGCAAATTGAATCGGCGTAACATTTCAACCAGCCACTGGTGCAATAGACTTGGCGGAACGAGCACCAGTATGCGCGAGGCGCGCCCCGTCAGCATCTGTTGCTGGATGATCATTCCGGCTTCAATGGTTTTACCCAATCCGACTTCATCGGCCAGCATCACACGGGGAGCGTGCCTCTGGCCGACCTCATTGGCGATGTAGATCTGGTGGGGTAGCAGACTGGTCCGAGACCCGATGAGCCCGCGGACAGCGGAGCGTTGCAGCGCGTCTGTATACTTGAGCGTGGCCACCCTGAGTGCAAACTCACCGTGCTTGTCGAAGTGACCATTGAGCAGACGCTGTTGCGGTGTCGTTAGCTGGACAAACGCGTCCAGTTCAAGTTCAGAGACGACGGCTTCTTCACCGTGGTGATCTTTGCCCACGTAAATCAGCAGGCCCTGGTGTTCTTTCACTTCAGTGACGGACACTTCCAGGCTGTTCACGGTTGAAATGTTGTCTCCGGCCTTGAATCGCAGGCGCGTGAGAGGTGCATTGTCGATAGCGTAGGTGCGCTCCTCTCCAACCGCCGGAAACGACAGCGTGACGCGCCGTCCCTCCAGATCAACAACGATACCAAGTCCTAATTGGGCATCCGCGTGGCTGACCCAACGCTGTCCAATAATGTATTCCATCAATGATTTTAACCTGTGATTATCGAGCGAGGTGTAGCGAAAACGGCGATAGTTTATCACTGAAACAGCGAAGAATCTTGGACATCTTGGTTCGCAGTCATGTCGCTGCGTCGAGCGTGTTACATGGCAGTGATTAAGCGCCGTTGAAGAAGAGATTCCGGCTGTTGCGGTTCACCCGGCACAGTAATTCTTCAATCTCAATGTCTTTTATCGCCGCCACTGTCTCGGCGATAAAAGGCAAGTAGTAGGGTGCGTTGGGTTTGCCGCGATACGGCACCGGTGTGAGATAAGGCGCATCGGTTTCCAGCACTAGTTGCTCGACCGGTGTGGCGGCGACTACCGCACGTACATTGTCTGCACGATTGAATGTGGTAATGCCGTTAAAACCGAGCATAAAGCCTTCCGCGAGGCAGAATTCCGCCAGTGCCAGACCTGAGGTGAAGCTGTGTATTACACCCTTGCGCGCCAGTGTGCTGCTGTAATTTCGCAGTATGTCACGGGTGTCGTCATCGGCTTCGCGCGTGTGGATGACCACCGGGAGGTCGAGTTCAACAGCGGTTTGCAGTTGCTGTTCGAACGCTTTGCGCTGCACTGTGCGGTCGGCGTGATCGTAGTAGTAATCCAGGCCGATCTCTCCTATGGCGACGATACGCTCGTCAGCGGCGTGTGTGCGAATAATCGCATCGACCTGCGGGTTGTAGGAGCCTGCTTCGTGTGGGTGTATGCCCTGTGTGCCCCAGATGTACTGTGAGGAATTCGCGAGCTCCATCACGCGGTGCAAATTCTCCGCTGATACCGCAATGGTGATTATGCGTTCGACACCCACCGCCAGGGACTTCTCCATCGTGAGGGCCAACTCTGCCTGATCGAGGTAGTCAAGATGACAGTGCGTCTCGATAATAGGGGTATTGAAGCGTGGGATGTCACGCCGGGTTTTCTTGCTCATAATGTCGTCTTACCGCATATCTGTGCTGCCCGCTGTTATCCGCTGGCGCAACTTGCGCTCTGGCGTCGGGCGCAGTTCGCGGATGGTACACGTGATCCGCTCCCACAACCAGTTGTGCAGCGGCGAGTTGGATGTGCGCTTATGGGTTACCAGAGCATGGTGAATATGCAATTCGGCTTCGCGCGGCAGGGGGAGGCCGGTAATACCCGTCGTCACGCCTTCCTGCTGCAGGATATACGCGGGGGCAGGCATGAAGTAGTCACTCTGGCGCAATAGCTCCAGTGCAGTCAGCAAATGTGATATTTCCAGTGTGGCAAGCGGATGGTCGGCGATGTCCAGGGTAATGCCTGTATTTTGCTGAAACTCGAACTGTTCCTGGGTTGAGGCATAGAGCCTGATCAGCGGAAATTGCGAGAGCCGTTCCCGTGTCAACTCCCGGGCCGTCAACGGGTGGTCTTGGCGTACCAGAATAGCCAGCGGACTGCCGCCGAGGCGCTCTACCCTGAAGTCGGTGCTGTAGTGCGCCTGTTCGATCTGTATCGCGAAATCGAGGCTGCCGAGCGCAAGTGCCTCCAGTTGGTTCTCGATGCGGGTAATCACGCGAATACTGAGTAGCGGCGCGAGATCACTCAGTTCGGCCAGAAGGCGGGGCAGCAGAGTCAGGCCCACATGCTCTGACAGTGCGAGGGAGACCTCGCCACTGGCAGACCTGGGGTCGAAGTCTGGCCCTGATAGCAACTGCGAGATATCGCCAATGATCTCGCTCAATCCGCTTGCCAGTTCCAGTGCCCTCGGCGTGGGTTGCATACCGCGGCTGCTGCGTGTGAACAAGGCATCGTTAAACAGTGCGCGCAGTCTTGTCAGGGTTTTACTCATTGCGGGTTGAGTAATAAACAGGCGTTCCGCAGCCCGGGATACACTTCGTTCCTCAAATAAAACCTGTAGTGAAATCAACAGGTTGAGATCGACTTTGCTAAATTCTCGAGTATCCATTGCAGCTTGTATGAATTCAATTCATGTTGAGCATATTTAAAATGCATTAGATGCATATCATAGCTTACTGTAGGATGGGTGCAATGTCGGTTATGCCCTGGGATCCACGGGCGTACCGATCACCCCACCGGTGTTCAGTGGAATCCCATTGAGGTCCTCATTAGTATTTTAAACCCGCTTATGGCGGGTTTTTTTTGCTCACTGTTTCGTACTCAGGGGCAATACCACCTGTAGCTGGTGACTGAGGTGGCCTGGGTGATGGTACCCGGCCCAGCCCCGGCGCAGTTGTCAGGCAGGTGCCTGCACTACTTGAGTTTCGGTTTGGTGACGCCACCAGCGCGTCGCCCAAGTTTCGGGCGGGTGCGCGCGGCCGACTTCCCGGCCTTTCTGCGCGGAGATGCCCCGGTTTTAGCCGCAGCTTTGTTTTTTGTTGTCGTCGACTTTGCTGCAGCACTGGGTGTCGCCGGTGCTTTTTTGCGAAGTTTTGGTGTGGGCTTCCCGGTGCCGCGAACCACAGCCGGTGCCCGTTTCGGTGACTGTATTTTTGCTTTCGCTGCTACCGCCGCACTTTTCGGGCGCCGCGGCCCCAGCTTATGGGCGGCTTCGTACAGTTCCTCGTAGGCGGCGACAAGGCAATCGTGATAGAACTCCGGGTCCGGCATGATGTCCCTGTCCGCGAGCACGGACAGGGTTATTTTTCCGGAGTAGCTGAACACCAGGTGGAAGATGCCCATGCCGGGTGTCAGTACGCCCAGGCCGTAGTAATCCACCATCCTTGCACCGGCACAGTACAGCGGGAAGTTCGGTCCTGGCACATTGGATATACAGGTCGAGATATTTAGCGGTATGTGCCTGGACAACTCGTTGCGCGACCAGAAGCCAGCGACCGATTTGGAAATCACCGGAGAGAAGACACCGGCGAGTTTGAGCGCGTCCACCATCGGGCTGGCTTCGCCACTTTCCTTGGCGGTATCTGTCGAGTGCTTGATCGCCAGTAGCCGTTCCAGCGGATCACTGATATCGGTGTGCAGGGAGGCGAATATCGCCCCTACCTGGTTGTTTTCCTCGGTAGAACTGCGCCGCGTGCGCATATTCAGCGGTAAAGTGGCTGCCAGCGAGCCCTCCGACGGGGCCTCATTTTTCGCCGTGAGGTAGCCTATCAGCGCGCCGCTGATAACGCCCAGTGCAACATCATTGACCGTAACGCCGACGCTATTTTTGATGTCCTTGAAACCCTCCAGTGGAAACTCGGCGGCATCGAAGACCCGGTGTGGGCCAACCGGTCTGTTGAGTATCGTTTTGGGAGCGCTGACATCCGGTGCGGGGATTTCCTTGCGCGCGATATCCAGCGCATATTTGCCCAGGTCACGCGCTGTCCTTGCAGTACCGGTGATAAACTGGAACGTGTTTTTTACATTGTTGATTGTCGCTTTGGTCATCAACTCACCGACTGAGGGAGTGGTGTCAACCAGGCGCGGCTGGGCATCGGGATCGCTGGAGTGATCCGGGTTGGGGACCAGGTCGTGCAGAGCCGTCATAAAGGAGGCGCCACCGGCACCATCGACCAGTGAGTGATGCATTTTGGTGTAGACTGCGAAGCAGCCTGCGGGGAGGTTGGGTATATTGTCCAACCCTTCAATAATATACGCTTCCCACAGCGGGCGGGACATATCCAGCGGCCGGGAGTGGAGGCGGGCCACCTGGATACACAGTTGTCGCCAGTCACCGGGTTCCGGCAGGGCGATATGCCGCAGGTGAAATTCGACATCGAAGTTCGCATCTTTTACCCAGTAAGGTCTATCCAGGCCGCCGGGAACTTCGACCAGCCGGGTGCGAAATAGCGGCAGGTCGCTCAGTCGTCGTTCAAAGCTGGCGATAACGTCCTTGAAGCGCACAAATCCGCCCGGCGCTGTAGAAGGGTCGTAAATACCCAGGCCGCCCACGTGTTGGGGGGTGTTCGTTTGTTCCAGATTGACAAATGCTGAATCGAGTATTCCTAACTGTTTCATAGTGTCTCAAGGCCCTTGGCAGGCATCCAGTGATACGATCTTTGAAGGTAGTTCAGTTCAGGGATAATGCCACGGACTCCCTGTCCGAAACAGGTCAAGTTCCGACATCGCCGACGCAGTGGCGACGGAGCATGGTGCAGCGGACAATGTCGGTTTTGCAGGTACCCATAGGCACCTTGTATACCACCGTGCAAACACGGCGCGTTTATATCATTCTGGCGTTCGGGTGGCCACAGTCGCTGGTCAAAAAATGGCCAGCTGGCCAACTATTTCGCAAAATCTGATACGCATTACGCCAGCCCGTTTGCGAGTCGATGTGAGTCGCTTTATGCATTCTCTATGATCAGCAGGGCTCCGCCGGCCTTGATCGGGTTACTGGTTTTCCACTCGATGATTTCTGCGTAATGCCTTCTCTCACAGCGCTGCGCCAGATCGAAGAAAGGCGGTCGCTCCGGATCCGCGATCACGATGTGTTTCACCCCGGCCTTGACCGCCCGGTTCACCAGATTAAACACCGGGTTCACAAGGTCATCCCAAAAACAGATGTCGGCTGCGATCAACATATCAAATCGCGACAGCTGCCGCGTGCTCAGCGTTTCAAAACGGGCGACCTGCGGCGTAGTCGTAACGCCATTGAGATCGGCTGTGGCGTGCAGGAGCGGGAACACATCGGGGTCGGCATCGACGGAGGTGACGTCAGAGCCCAGTGTGGAGGCGCACCAGATTCCGGAAATTCCCCAGCCGCAGCCAATGTCGATCACAGTTGCATGGTGCGACGGGCGGTGGGTATGCAGGTAATCGATTAACAGCAGGCTGGATTTCCACAACTTGTTGCCGTGAATCAAGGGTGTCACACCCTGGCGGCGAACCCTGCGGATGGCCGGATGCGCGCTGGTGGGCATGGTGACACCGCGAAAGCGGTAGCCTGTTCGCGGTCTGCGGGCTGTCACAGTGCGATCCCACACTGTGCCGAGCAATGTGAAGCATACTCCGTGCGGTTCGCGGTGATCAAATCAGTCTCCCTGGATACCAATGGCGAGGCTCGACAGTGTGACACTGTGGTGTCCACCGTGCCAGCCCGCGGTGCGGTCCAGCAACGCGCAATACCTGACTGGCGCCTGCGGGGCGCCTGCGATACGATGGCTCTCGTTGCGAACGCCATTTATGAGGGACCAATGGACAGGTCATCAATTGTAGCCATAAGACAGAGCGTTGAGCTACTGGAGAAGAACAAGCCACAGCAGGCCAGAGCCAAACGCACCTATGAATCCATCCTCGCGGCGGCAGCCGAATTGCTTGTGGAAGTCGGTGTGGAGAGAATTTCCACTAACCTGGTGGCCGAAAGAGCGGGCATCACGGTACCCGCGCTCTACCGTTACTTTCCGAACAAGTATGCAGTCCTGAACGCGCTGGGTGCGGCGCTGATGGACAAGCAGAACGACGTATTCCAGAAGTGGTTTGATCACTATCTTGCGTTAGGTGATCTGCAACTCCTGCTGGACAATGTCTACGAATTAATGAGACGCACCTACGATATAACCTATGAACAGGTTGGCGGACTGGAAGTGGTGCAGGCTCTGCGCGCTGTCGGGCCGTTGCAGGAAGTGCGTCTGGCGTCCCACCGATTGGTAGCCGGGCAGCTGGCGGTGATCGTCGGGCAGATGCTGGGGCGGCCCGTTGACGACCTGATGACTATGCAGTCCCGACTGACCATAGATGCCAGCTACGCCATCGTGGAAATGGCGCTGGAGGATGAGTCACTGTCAACTGAGGTGCTGCTGCAGGAAGGTGCGCGCATGATGCGGTTATACTGGCAGGGTTTTATGGAAAATGCAGGTGACGCCGATCACTCCTCGCCGACAACGTCCTCTGCCTGAGGCCCTTTCTCACTCTCGGCAACGAAAAAGCTGACGCTCTGTCCGTCGCGCAAGCCGCGTCGGCCCTCTCCGCGGATGGAGCGAAAGTGGACGAAAATTTCCTCGCCGTCATCTTTCACGATAAACCCGAAACCCTTGGAAGCATTGAACCATTTTACCGTGCCGTGCTCGCGACCGGTGTCCCCGTCGGTCAACTTTTGGGGCGGTTTCCTGGTGGCAGCCCCTGTGCTGCCGGCCGACTGCTGCGCGCCGACGATCAATGCGGTGGCAGCTGTTGAGACAAAAAAGGCGATCAGCAGGCGGGCATCAAAAATTTCGCCTTCAAATAAAAGGTTGACCAGGGTAGAAGCGATAATGGCGATGACAAGACTGACAAGTAGTTTGGCGATAAGACTCATCGGTTCCTCCCAATGATTTCCGTGTCAGGATGGCACGAAATTGAAGCCGGGTATCTTAGCATCATTCCTGTTGCAAGGTCTGCTACTTAAATAATTAAGTGGACCTGAAGTGCCTCCGCACAGCCAGTGCGCCGGGGTGTCCTGGACAGGATTGTCGCCGGCGCCAGCAACGGATGTTGCAGTCGCGGGACCTCTACCACTGGTTCAGAGCTTGACCACGTCTTCAGCTTGCAGGCCTTTGGGGCCCTCTACAAGGGTGAACTCCACACTCTGGCCCTCGTTGAGTGTGCGAAAACCGTCTCCCTGGATGGAGCGGAAGTGCACAAAGACATCGTCTTCGCCTTCCTGTCTTGTGATGAACCCGAACCCTTTGGCATTGTTAAACCACTTGACGGTGCCGTTGTGTCGATCGCTCATACCACTGTACCTCGGTTTACACTGTTGCTTTTATTATGTCGAGCCGCAATCGCTGGCCAGGAGTGCACGCGAGATCAGATACTGCGAATGCGTTGTAACTGATCCTGTAGTGTCTCCAGTGCCTGCTCCTGTGCCTGCAATTTTTCTTTTTCCTTGTTGACCACGGCGGCGGGTGCCTTGTCGACAAACGCGGCATTGCCTAATTTTCCTCGCAGCCGTGACAGGTCATTCTCCAGTTTTCCAATTTCCCTGTCCAGCCGGGTAATCTCCGCGTCCTTGTCGATCAGTCCTGCGATGGGTACGAGGATCTCCAACTCGCCCGCCAGCGCCGTCGCGGCCATCGGCGCATCTGCATCCTCGGCCAGCCAGCTTATCTGGGCCAGTTTAGCCAGCTTTCTGAGGTATTGCGAGTTTTGCCCCAGCCTGCGCTGGTCATCGGCAGTGCCATTGCGCAGCAGGACGGTCAGTTCTTTTCCCGGCGGGATATTCATTTCGCCACGAATATTGCGTATCCCGACAATGACGGCTTTCAGCCATTCGATATCGGCGCTGGCAAGCGGGTCGATTTTGCTGTCATCGGCCTGTGGATAGGGTTGCAGCATGATGGTGGGACCAGATTTGCCCGCCAGAGGTCCAACAGTCTGCCAGATCTCTTCCGTGATGAAGGGCATCATCGGGTGCAGCAGGCGCAGCCAGGTTTCAAGCACCCGGATGAGCGTCTGGCGCGTGCCGCGTTTTGCTGCCACCGGAGCCGCATCATCCCAGAGCACCGGCTTGGACAGTTCCAGGTACCAGTCACAGTATTCGTTCCAGATAAACTCGTACAGGGCAGAGCTCGCCAAGTCGAAGCGGTAGTTTTCGACCGCGCGCGCCACCTCTGCCGCCGTCTCCTGAACGCGGCCGGTAATCCAGCGATCGGCGAGGCTCAACTCCACTGCCGCGCCGTTGTCGATACCGCAATCCTCACTCTCACAATTCATCAGCACGTAGCGCGCCGCATTCCAGATTTTATTGCAGAAATTCCGGTAGCCCTCGATACGGCCGATATCGAACTTGATGTCGCGGCCGGTGGAGGCGAGCGAGTAGTAGGTGAAGCGCAGCGCATCGGTGCCGTACGATGCCAAACCGTCGGGGAACTGTCGACGCGTGGCTTTTTCGATTTTGCTCGCGAGCTGGGGTTGCATCATGCCACTGGTTCGCTTGGCGACCAGTTCCTCCAGTGAGATGCCATCGATGAGGTCGATAGGGTCAATCACATTGCCCTTGGACTTCGACATTTTCTGGCCTTCGGCGTCGCGCACAAGCCCGTGCACGTACACAGTGTGAAAGGGTACTTCCTGCCGAAAATGCAGGGTCATCATGATCATGCGGGCGACCCAGAAGAAGATAATATCGAAACCGGTCACCAGTACTGAGCTCGGATGAAAGGTTGCCAGCTCCGGCGTCTCTTCAGGCCAGCCCAGCGTGGAAAATGTCCACAGTGCCGATGAGAACCACGTGTCGAGTACATCTTCGTCCTGGCGCAGTGCGATCTCCTCTCCCAGCCCGTTTTCGCGGCGCACAGCCTCTTCACTTTCACCGACGTAGAACTTGCCGTCGGCGTCGTACCAGGCGGGGATACGGTGGCCCCACCACAGCTGGCGGCTGATGCACCAGTCCTGGATATCGCGCATCCACGCAAAGTAGGTGTTCTCCCACTGTCTGGGCACAAACTGGATATCGCCGTTCTCGACGGCGGCGATAGCCGGCTTCGCCAGTTCCCTGGCGTCGACATACCACTGGTCGGTGAGATAGGGTTCGATGACAACGCCGGAGCGGTCGCCGCGAGGGACTTTCAGGCGGTGATCTTCCACCTTGTCCAGCAGCCCCAGCGCCTCCATATCGGCGACCACTTTCAGGCGCGCCTGCTGTCGGTCGAGGCCGCGGAAGGCTGCTGGTGCTGCGTCACTGATCGCCGCATCATCGTTGAAAATATTGATCATGGGCAGGCCGTGCCTGCGGCCGACTTCATAGTCATTGAAATCGTGGGCAGGTGTGATCTTCAGGCAGCCGGTGCCAAACTCACGGTCGACATACTCGTCGGCGATAACCGGGATTTCGCGGTCGCACAGTGGCAATTTGACAGCCCGCCCGATCAGGTGAGCGTAGCGCTCGTCGTCGGGATGTACGGCTACGGCGGTGTCGCCCAGCATGGTTTCCGGGCGTGTGGTCGCTACTGTCAGGTGGCCTTCGCCCCCCGCCAGCGGGTAGTGGAAGTGCCACAGATGGCCCGCTTCTTCCTCCGATATCACTTCAAGATCGGAAATCGCCGTGTGCAGTGACGGGTCCCAGTTTACCAGCCGCTGTCCCCGGTAAATCAGGCCCTCATGGTACAGTCGGATAAACACTTCCTGAACCGCAGCGCTCAGCCCCGGGTCCATGGTGAAGCGTTCGCGGGACCAGTCGAGAGAGGAGCCGAGTCGTCGCAGTTGACGGGTGATGGTGCCGCCCGACTCCTCCTTCCACTGCCAGACTTTTTCAATAAACTTTTCCCGCCCGAGGTCGTGGCGACTGATGCCCTGGGCCGACAGTTGCCGCTCGACTACCATCTGTGTCGCAATGCCCGCGTGATCCGTGCCTACCTGCCACAGCGTGTTGTGGCCCAGCATTCGGTGGTAGCGTATCAGTGCATCCATGATGGCCTCCTGGAAGCCATGCCCCATGTGCAGGCTGCCGGTCACGTTTGGTGGAGGAATCATGATGCTGTAGGGCGTGTCTCCGCCCTGTGGGGCAAAATAGCCGCTGCTTTCCCACTGCTGGTACCAACGGGTTTCGAGTTCAGCGGGTTTGAAGGTTTTATCCATAAATCGGGAATCCGGAGAGTGTAGACCGTGATGCCGACCGGCAAGCGGCGGGCGACGTGAGCCGGGGATTATACGGTAGTCGAGACGTGACCGGCACCCCGGTGGCCAGCACCAGACCCTGTATTGGTGCCGGCGTCATGACAAACCAGCGCAACGGATCGGCGCGCGTCAGAGATCGTGTTTCTCCAACTGGTAGCCGCGCTCCTTGTAGAACGTCCAGGACTGTCGCAGTGCGGCCAGACTGTCGGGCTCCTGCGTGACGACTTCGGCGACGCGGGCAAAGCGACTGAAGAACGGTGGGATCGCCAGTTGCAGGTTGATCAGCAAGTCGTTGTGACCTTCCGGCTCCTGTCCCCAGCCTATCGCGACCGTATCGGCGTGCTCCTGTCCGAGCAGGCCGTGGGGGAGAAAACTGGCGGGCCGATAGTGCCACAGCAGTTCATCCAGCTCACAGGCCTGCGCTTCATCGGCAGCGTTGATAAAGATGCGATGCCCGCGCTGGAAAGCCTTGTCGGCCAGGCGTGCTGCGACGTTAAGGCGCTGTCCGGGCGCGGCGCTCTGCACCACGTAAAATCCTACCAGCGTCATTGCCCGGCGCGGTCCATTAGATACCGGGTGAGCAGTGCCACCGGTCGTCCGGTGGCGCCCTTGGGCGTGCTGTCCCATGCGGAACCCGCGATATCGAGGTGAGCCCAGTGATAGTCTTCGGTAAAGCGCGACAGGAAGCAGGCGGCCGTAATGGCGCCGCCTCCGGGGCCGCCGATATTGGCAATATCCGCGAAGTTGCTCTTTAGTTGCCCCTGGTACTCGTCCCACAGCGGCAGTCGCCACGCGCGGTCATGGGTCTCTTGACCCGCAGCCAGCAGTTGTTCCGCCAGTGCGTCCTCGTTGGCGAACAGACCGGTTGCCTGTGAGCCAAGCGCCACTACACAGGCGCCCGTCAGCGTGGCAATGTCGATGACTGTTTCCGGCTTGAAGCGCGCCGCGTAGGTAAGGGCATCGCACAGCACCAGGCGTCCCTCGGCATCGGTGTTGAGCACTTCAATGGTCTTGCCGGACATGCTGGTGACGACATCGCCGGGCTTGGTGGCGCTGCCGCTGGGCATATTCTCTGCTGCGGCGACGATTCCAACGACATTGATCGCCAGCCCGAGTTCCATGACCGCACGCACGGTGCCAAAGACACTGGCGGCACCACCCATGTCAAATTTCATCTCGTCCATTTTGGCGCCGGGTTTCAGAGAGATACCACCGCTGTCAAATGTAATGCCCTTGCCGACCAGTACATGGGGCTTGTCCGATGACTTGCCGCCCTTGTAATGCATCACAATAAGCTTGGCCGGCTGGTCGCTGCCAGCGGAGACTGACAGCAGTGAGCCCATGCCCAGCTCGCGCATTTTCTTCTCTTCCAGCACGGTAACGCCAAGCTTGGGATTATTGCGGGCCAGCTTTCGCGCATGACGGGATAAGTAGGCAGGTGTGCACACATTGCCGGGAAGGTTGGCAAGATTGCGCGCTTCGTTGACACCCATGCCGATAGCATTGCCCTGGTGCAGGGCAGTGCTGGCGGTGCGTGTCGGCAGCACCCCGTGGACATTGACTACCAGTTTGCCGAGCTTCCACGGTGCTTTCGGTTCGGAAACGGTTTCCGTGTAGCGGTATGCCGCTGCGACGAGGTGTCTTGCGAGGTAGCCGAGCGTCCACACGGCCTCTTTCTCTTCCAGATCCAGTGCCGCCAGATGCAACATTGCCTCGGTCGCCTGTTTGGACTCCAGCGCGCGATAGAGCTGTTGGCAAAACTTCCTGGCTGCCTCGCGATCGAATTTTTTCACATCGCCACATCCGATCAACAGGATACGCTTGCTATTGCCGGCGCCGGGCAGCATCAGGCTCTCGCCGGATTTGGCGCTGAAATCCCCCAGCGCAAGCGCAGCCTTGATGGCGCCGGTTGACGCTTTATCCAGCTTCAGCGCCGCACCTGACAATTTCGCACCGTGAAACAGTGGCACAATAGCGCATTGCGTGGTGGCGGTGGCGGCATCTTTGACATCGCGCGCAGTGAATGTCATTCCGGACATAACAACTCCTCTGGCATAAAACGTACTAGTTTAAGTGCAGCGGCGACTAAACTGAACCGAAAAATCCTGTTGCGTTCAATTTGTCAGCTGTGAATCCGATTTCCTGGCCGCCGCTTTCGGTAGCAGGATCAATTCGGTGCGTGAGAGATAGTCGTGCCAGTACCGATGATTGCGATCCACCAGGCACCACAGGTAACCGAGCCCGAGGCAGGCCGCAGACAGCAGTGCGCCGCAACACCGTACAATGGCTTTGCCGGCTGAAGGGGGATTGCCCTGATAGTCCACGAGTTTGATGCGCCATGCCTGCATTCCGAGGGTTTGGCCATTCTTCAGCCAGAACAGGCAGAAAAAGCCGAATACACTGCCGACTGTCAACAGCTGTACCAGATGGGCATTCAAAACCTCCTGCTCGCCACCTGTCGAGCGCACGACCACCGCCAGCGCGGTAGCATTGACCACTGCCACCAGGGCCACCACCAGAAAAGTATCGTACACGATCGCGGCGAGGCGCCGCAGCAGTGAAGGGGAGGGATGAGGCTGATGTTCTGTCATGCCGACGAGTTTACCACTTCCCCACGCAGCAGCATTAACGAAATGTAAATTGAGTGGCATTTCCGACGCGTGCTACATTGACCAGAGATATCAGAGGTCGAACGCATGAACGTGTTACTGGTGGAAGACGACAGACAGGTGGGGGATTTTGTGGTCAACGAACTGCGCGCCGCTGGCCACAGTTGTGTTTACACTGGCGACGGTGAAGCGGGGCTGCAGGCCGCCACCAGTGCGCTATTCGACGTGATGGTGATAGATCGCATGATGCCACGCATGGACGGCCTGGCACTGATTAACACCCTGCGGCAATCGGGAGACAATACCCCGGTGCTGGTGCTGAGTGCACTGGGTGATGTGGATGACCGGGTACAGGGCCTGCAGAGTGGCGCGGACGATTACCTGGTGAAGCCGTTCGCAATGGCGGAATTGCTGGCGCGGCTCGAGGTGCTGCACCGGCGCGTCGTGGCGCCGGGTGCCGATACACAGACCAAACTCGTAGTTGGCGATCTGGTCATGGACTTACTGCGACAGCATGTGCAGCGCGGCGAAATCGTCATCGCATTGCAGCCACGCGAATATAAATTGTTGGAGTACCTGATGCACCACGCAGGGCAGGTGGTGACACGAACGATGCTGCTGGAGCATGTCTGGGGCTATCATTTTGATCCCCAGACCAATGTGATTGACGTGCACGTATCGCGGTTGCGACAAAAGATCGACAAGGATTTTGACTATCCACTGCTGTCTACTGTGCGGGGCGCCGGCTATCGCCTGGGCGCGGCGCTGAACGACTGAGCACAATACGGTGCAAATCGGGAAAGTAGTCAGCAGTCTCACCTTTCGGTATATCGCCAAGTATGTCACGGTGCTCAGTGCCTCCGTGTTTGTGGTGCTGGGCGCGTTCTACGTGTTTTTCAGCTACACCTCGTTCAAGGAGCTCGGTGAAAACGTGGTGGAGGAACTCGATACGCTGCAAATCGTGTATCGAGGGCAGGGGCTGGGCGGCGTGGATCAGTACATAGCGGATCAGACCGCGTCGCCCTCGGTCAATCGTTTTTATTATCTGGTAACCGACGAATCCGGCGCCAAAGTCGCGGGTGATTTGCCGGCTGCACCGCGGTACCAGGAGTTTGAAGATGGCTGGCTGGGCTTCGAGATGGACTTGCAGAGCTGGGGCAAGTCTGTTGATGTCGATTTCGTGGCGCTGCCGATAGCGCTGGGCGACGGCTACCGGGCCATGGTCGCCAGTGACTACGCCGATATTGTGGAACGCGCTGAACTGGTGTTCCAGACGCTGTTCAGAGTCATGGTGGCGACGCTGATACTGGGGATTAGTGGGGGGTTTTTCAGTGCCGCCAGGGCGTTGGATCATGTGGAGTTACTGAATCGGGAAATCTCTCGTATTGTGCAGGGTGGCCCTGGGCAGCGCCTCAAGATCGAGGGAGAAGCGGGCTATTTTCGCGCTCTCGCCATTGTCATGAACCAGATGCTGGAGCAGATGGAAACGCTGATGCAGGGTGTGCGTCGTGTGTCCGACAATATAGCGCACGATTTGCGTACACCGCTGACGCGGATGCGCAACGACCTGAGCCAGTTGCGTGATAAAAAGGCTCCGGTAGATGGTCGGCAACTGGAGGGGCTGATTGAGGAGTGCGACGACCTGTTGTCGACATTCAACGCGCTGTTGCGCATTTCTGCGCTGGAGTCTGGCAGCCGCCTGGCGAGCGGGAGCGAGGTCGAACTCGGCGCACTGCTGCGCGATGTGGTCGAGTTGTATGAACCGCTGGCGCAGGAGCACGACATTGCGTTGGAACTGGACGCCCCGCAACCGGGGCGATGCAAGGGGGAGGCTGATCTGCTGTTCCAGATGTTCGCCAATGTGCTCGACAATGCGCTCAAGTATACGCCCGATCACGGGTTGATCCGGGTTCAACTGCGACCCGGTCGCGATGGTGTCGGCCACAGTGTGATTATCTCTGATTCTGGGCCAGGCATTCCCGTGGTGGAGCGCAAGAATGTTTTTCGGCGTTTCTACCGGGTGGAGTCCAGCCGCACCGAGCAGCCCGGGCACGGCCTGGGGTTGAGTCTGGTACAGGCCATCGCCCAGTACCATCACGGGTCGGTGGAACTGGGCAGCAATCAGCCGGGCTTGCAGGTCAGGGTGACGCTGCCCTGATGGCTATCGCAGCGGGCTGATGGCAGCCGCGGTTAATCTTCCAGCGAAATATGATCGGTGCTGGGTGCGGCGACCTCAGTGGACCGGCGCTGTTGTCTCTCTTGTTGTGGTGCATCCCCGGGCGGCAGCGCTGCAAGATGCGACAGGTCCAGCGACAGTTCTGATGGCTCTGGTGCGGCGCAGTCGCTGAAGTCCGTGCCGGGAGCTGACAGCGCCAGCCCCTCCAGGTTGGGCGACACTGGCACGGCCGACGATTGCAGGTTTGGAATACTGTCGCCGACGTTGGCCATGCTGAGGTGAGCAGTATCCGGTGCCGCAGGCGGTGGCGGCGCTTCTGCGGACAGGCGTTCCGCGGTTTCAGCAGTCAGCCCTGAGGTATCCACCTCGCGCACGACCGGCTCCGCGCGTTCATGTTCGCGCAGCACCTCGGTCCCCGGCGGTGCCAGTGCGATGCCGCCGGTCTGTGCGGCGGGCACCTGCTGGCTGTTTGTGGGGGAGGGCGGCTTCGCCGATTCGGAGCGGTAGCCCGTTTGATCCGGAGCGGACGCCAGTGCGGCGATTTTTTCCGCCGCTGTCATAGGTTTTTCCGCCGCTTGCGCCTCGACGCGCTTGATCACTGGGATTGCGCCCGCGCGCTCCAGGGCTTGTTTATATTTCAGCGCAGTGGTCTTGTCGCAGTTGCGCTTGATCAGCTGGGGTTTGCCGCAAAATAGCTTTTCCAGCGTTGCCGCATCCGCATTGAACACACGAGCCATGTTCTCACGGACGCTGTGCAGTGCAAACCCGTCGACCACCTGGCCGGCGAAATAAATATTGTAGCGCTCTTCCACTGGGCGGCCCCTCCCCTCGTTGCTTATCCCGGAGTATACCGCTTACCCGCGCCGTGGTCTCGTGCACTTGACCTGGCCGAGGTGGCGACACTGTGACAGCTGTGCGCAATCCTGACCAATCACCGGTGCTTCTGTTAACATGGCCGGCCAGATTTTTGTGACTGCGAAAACTATGAGCGACCGAGTTCCCACTCGCTTTGTCAAGACCCTGCTGCGTATGGTTGGCGACAGGGGCTACGATTTCAGTGCGATACTGGATGAGGCAGGTCTCGATTTCGATCCCCTGAACGCTTCTGATCCCGCCTATCGCGATGAGATCAGTGCGATGCAGTACTCCCGCGTATACCAGAGTGTGTTGAGCCTGTTACAGGATGAAACGTTCGGCACCACGGGCAGCGAGTTGGTGGCGCCAGGGGCCTTTCGCATGATGTGCTACTGCATTATTTCCTGTCGCAATCTGGGGCAGGCAATCCAGCGCGCATCGGAGTTTTACCGTACTTTTTTTGACGAGCGAAGCCAATTGTACGCCAACTTCAGCGACCAGATCGCGCGTGTCGGTTATCGCACTATCTCACGGCAAGAGCGACCTCGCGTGGCGGTCGCCGACGGTTACGGCCTGTCGCTGTGGCATCGCTTTTTTGGCTGGTTATGTGGTCGCCCGATCGAGCTGAAGCGGGTGGATTTCAGCGGCGACCCCCCGCAACACCTGCAGAAGTATGAGGAGTTGTTTGGTTGCTCGCTGTATTTCAACCAGGTGAACGACCTGCTGTATTTTGACAGCGCTTGTCTGGCCTGGCCGCTGGTGCACACCGAACACTCCCTGCGGGAATTCTTGCGCACAGCCCCGTACCAATTGCTGATGATGGAGAACAGCGCCGAGGGCAACAATCTCTCGGCACAGGTGAAAGCGATGATAGGTCACGAATTCAGTGAAGGATTTCCGGGTTTTGAGACCATCAGTCGCGCGCTTAATATGTCGGCGCCCACACTCAGGCGTCGGCTCAAACGCGAGGGCACGACGTTCCAGCAACTCAAGGATGAGGCGCGCTGCGAGGCGGCCAAGCTCTGTCTCGATCGCCCGGAGTTGTCGATTAACGATGTGGCCCTGCAGATGGGGTTTACCGATCCCAGCGCATTTCATCGCTCTTTCAAAAAGTGGACACAGCAGACGCCCGGGCAGTTTCGCAGTAGCCGGCGCGCGCGCAAAAGCTGAGCGCCCCCTGTCCCCGGCACCGAGGCTTCGCTATAATTCACGCCTTTGATCTATTTGGTTGACGGGTAATGCCATGACTGTGCAGCAGGATATTGAACAGCATCTTCAGTCCACCTTTTCTCCAGTGGAGATGGAGGTGACCAATGAGAGCCATATGCACAGTGTGCCAGCCAATTCAGAAACTCATTTTCGGGTGGTATTGGTCACGGACGTGTTCGCTGGCCGCAGTCGCGTAGCGCGCCATCAGCAGGTTTATGCCGCGCTGGCTGTGCAGCTTGCGGGGCCGGTACACGCCCTGGCGCTGCACACCTACACGCCCGAGGAGTGGCAACAGCGCGAACAGCCCGCACCGGCATCGCCTGAATGCCTCGGCGGCAGCAAGGCCGAGCAGCGGTAGGATTTTCGTATGTCTTCTTTCGTCGTTGCAGCCCTGTACAAATTCGTCGCGTTGGATGACTACCACTCCCTGCGCGAACCCCTGCTTGATGTCTGTCTGGCAGCCGGCACGCGCGGCACATTACTGTTGGCCAGTGAAGGTATTAACGGCACGATCGCTGGCACGGCCGAGGCCGTCGACAGGGTGTTGAGCTACCTGCGCAGCGATCCGCGACTGGCAGATCTCGAGCACAAGGAGTCGCGCGATGCCGTGATGCCGTTCTATCGCATGAAGGTTAAATTGAAGCGGGAAATTGTCACCATGGGCGTCGCTGGAGTGGACCCCAACGCCCGTGTCGGCACCTACGTGCGCCCGCAGGACTGGAACGCGCTGGTCGACGATCCCGAGGTTCTGCTGATTGATACCCGCAATGACTATGAGTGCGACATCGGCAGCTTCCGGGGCGCCATAGATCCTCGCACCGTGAATTTTCGCGAGTTTCCCGACTATGTGCGAGCCAACCTGGATCCAGGTGTGCACAAGAAAGTGGCGATGTTTTGCACCGGCGGTATTCGCTGCGAAAAGGCCTCCGCCTTTATGTTGAATGAGGGTTTTGAGGAGGTCTATCACCTGCAGGGTGGCATCCTCAAATACCTGGAAGAAGTCCCGCCCCAGGAGAGCGCGTGGGAGGGAGAGTGCTTTGTGTTCGACAACCGGGTGGCCGTCGATCACCATCTGGAAAAAGGGCGTTACGACCAGTGCCACGGCTGCCGCCACCCGATCACAGAAGAGGATAAACAGTCAGGCCATTACGAAGCGGGGGTGTGCTGCCCGCACTGCTTTGGCACACTGACAGATGATCAGAAGCTGCGCTTCAGGGAGCGGCAGAAGCAGGTTGAACTGGCCGCCAGGCGCGGGGAAGCCCACGTTGGTGCAGCGCCACCGGCGCGGCAAAAAATGACGTTGAAAGCGGGTGGCGACCGGTAATTCCGGACCGCGTCGTCAGTGTCTTAATCCAGGTAATAATGCAGCGCAGTTCTGAAGCTGCTGACTGGAACAAAGGTGCTTCGACCTTCGCTATTGCCCTGCGAAATCACGCCGCAGACTCTCGCTTCTCCCGTGGCCGACAATTGTATCACCGCACCGCCGGAAGCACCCTTGAAAGCCGTGCAGTTGGTGTCACCGAGAGCCGTGTCCTGGGCGGTGATCGCACACTGCGGGTCGAAGGTCAGGGTGTCGCCACTGTCGCCAATGCCGTCATCGCCCGAGAACCCCGCCATTGTCACCGGCAGTTCGGGGTTGGCGGCCCGCTCATGTATCGGCAGTGACGGGGCTTGTTCTCGCGGTACCGCCTGCTGCAGCCGCAGTATTGCCCAGTCAGCATGCATGCCACCGCCATCCTGCAGCCGGTAGGCCTCGCGCTGCAGTGGCTCCCCGGAAACGGTGAAAACGGTGAACGTAATCGGCCTGCTCAAATCGCCGTACCATTCGAGGCAGTGCCAGGCGGTGATAACGATATCCGCTTCGCTGCGCCCGGGGCGCGCCACCAACGTACCGCTGCAAGCCTCCACATAGTGAGATTGGCGGCCATCCCGGTAGCGCTGGCCAGGTACCTCCAGTTTCCCCACGGCGCGCAGCCAGCCGTGTGATTTACCTGATAACACTTGCCGCGCGTCAGTGGCGCCCGCCACCGTCGCCGATGCTGTTATCATGCAGGCTGTCAATTGAAGCACCAGGCAGTGTTTGGGTTGCCGACCTGTCATTTTCTTGTCGCTGGCATAATTAAGTGGTCAGCGCGCCGACAATGCCACTTGGCCCGTCGCGCACCTGGCTTTAGGATGGTACCCCGATACTAGGTAACAATATCTCTCAGGTAAAGGAACAGGAATAGCATATGGGTCTATCGCGAGACCGTATTGTCGTCGTCACAGGAGCCAGTCGGGGGGCCGGCAAGGGTATCGCAATCGCGCTGGGGGCAACGGGCGCCACGGTGTATGTCACCGGGCGCACCCGCAACGAGGGTGATGCCGCGTTGCCGGGTACGGTGCAGGCGACCGCAGATGCGGTGACAGCGGCCGGCGGCAAAGGTATAGCGGTGTATTGTGATCACGGGGACGATGCACAGGTGCAGCAGTTGTTCGAGCGGGTTCGCAACGAGCAGGGGCGACTGGATATTCTCGTGAACAATGCCACCAGTCTGCACGATGACCTGACCCGGAGTGGCCCCTTCTGGGAAAAATCACTGGCGCTGACCAGTATATGGGAGGTCGGGATGCGCTCCCATTACACCGCCGCCTGGCACGCAGCACCGCTGCTATTGGCCAACGGTGAAGGGCTTATCGTGAACACGTCATCGTTTGGTGGCCGCATCTATATGCACGGCCCGGCCTACGGTGCGGGGAAGGCGGCGGTAGACAAGATGGCGCACGATATGGCGGTCGATTTTCGCCCCTATGATGTCGCGGTCGTCTCTATCTGGATGGGATTGCTGCTGACAGAGCGCTCGCGGCGAGTATTCGATGCTGAACCCGAGAAGTATGCCGATCTCATGGCCACCGCCGAAACCCCGGAATTCACGGGCCGGGTCATCGATGCGCTGGCCTGTGACGCGCAGAGGATGGCGAAAAGCGGTAAGGTCCTGATCGGCGCGGAACTGGGTCAGGAATATGGCATTACCGATGCCAGTGGCAGCACGCCGATATCGCATCGGGCCTTTTTTGGAGACCCAACAAGCTATGGAGATGCCGTGGTGGAGTGAGGGCGATACCCCAAATGGAGGATGCATCGCCGGCTGCTCATCACCTACAGTTGCGAGGCTGGATAAACTGGAAATCGCATGGCAGGTGCAAGGTTGTCACCGTGTATCGACACCCCTTGAAGGGGGCCACTATAAAGAGGCAGACAGATATGAATAACTACGGATTGGAAAGCCCGCGCGCGCAAACATTGATTGCTGCCGCCAGGGCGATGGGACCGGCACTGACTGAGCGCCGGGTTCGTTGTAAAGCCGAGGTGCGCGTGCCGGACGAAACCGTAGCGGAATTCGCAGATGCCGGTTTTTTCAAAATACTGCAGCCGGAGCAGTGGGGCGGTTACGCGATGGATCCACAGGTGTTCTACGCCGTGGGCCTGGAAATCGCCCGGTTCTGTCCCTCCAGCGCCTGGATCCTGGGGGTGATAGCGGTGCACAACTGGCAACTCGCGCTGTTCGACGACCAGGCTGCACAGGACGTCTGGGCCGATGATCCGACTACCCTGATTTCATCATCCTACGCACCCGTGGGCAAGGTAACGGTTGTCGATGGCGGCTTTCGTCTCAGTGGTCGCTGGAGTTTTTCCAGCGGCTCCGAACACTGCAAATGGGCCTTTCTTGGCGCCGTAGTGCCGACGCCCGAGGCGCCCTTCGATATGGCCAATTACCGAACGTTCCTGGTGCCGATCAGCGATTATGAGATTGTGCACAACTGGGACGTGGTGGGCCTGCAGGGAACCGGCAGCCACGACGTGGTGGTCAACGATGCGTTCGTGCCAGAGCACCGCACCCACAAGTCGATCGACGGTTTCCTGTGTGAGAATCCCGGCAATGCCATCAACTCCGCACCGCTGTACCGCATGCCATTCATGCAGGTGTTTGTGCGTGCTGTGTGCACCGCCACACTGGGCGCCTGCGAGGGAGCCCTCGACGCCTTCATCGAAGTTGCCAAGACGCGGCAGGTAGGCCCCAACAAAATGAAAAACGATCCCTTTGCCAGGGTTATCGCCACTGAGGTCAAGGCGTCTATCGAGGAGATGAAGTTGACGATGATCCGCAATTTCGATGCGATGATGGAGTGCTGTCGCACCGGTGTGCCGATACCGGTTGAGGACAGGGTGCGCTACCGCTACGATTCGGCAGTGGTGGCGGATCGCTGCCTGGCCCTCTCCAGCAAAATGCTCAAAGCTGCTGGCAGCGGTGGTATTCGCATGGACAGCGGATTGTTGTCCTACCACCTGGATATTCTGGCCAGCCAGGCACATGTGGCGAACCACTCGACACCGTTTGCGGTCAATATGGGCGGCGTATTGTTTGGTGAACCCAATGCGGACTTCGCTCTCTAGGGCGACACTAACGCAGCAGGAGAGAATATGAAAATGCAAGGTCTGTTACCCGAGGGAAACTACGCCGATTGTGCGAACGGTTACCGTATCCACTATCTCGATGAAGGGGAGGGCGAGGTCGTGGTCTTCCTGCACGGCTCTGGCCCAGGCGCCAGCGGCTACAGCAATTTCAAGGGCAACTACCGCCATCTGGTCGATGCCGGATACCGCTGTATTATCCCCGACCATATCGGTTACGGCTTTTCTGACAAGCCCAACGATGTCGATCACCCGCTGGCGTTTTTCGTCGAGTGTATCAA
The DNA here is from genome assembly GCA_963976735.1 of uncultured Halioglobus sp. Lineage (GTDB taxonomy): Bacteria > Pseudomonadota > Gammaproteobacteria > Pseudomonadales > Halieaceae > Marimicrobium. The sequence goes on along the minus strand of CAXBLZ010000004.1, from coordinate 55,471 downwards.
GCAGACGCTGGATGTTGCGGGCGTGGAGCGCTGTACACTGGTGGGCAATTCACTCGGCGGTGCCGTTGCGCTGGGCCTGGCTCTCGAGTATCCGCAACGGGTGGAAAAGCTCATCCTGATGGCGCCGGGTGGCCTCAGTGATCTCCCCGAGTACCAGCAGATGCCGGGTATGCAGAAAGTCTTCCAGGTGTTCGGCTCAGGCGAGCCGGTCACGCCCGCGGTGATGAAGGACCTGTTTGCCACCGGCCTGATGCACGACGCCCGGCATGCTACCGACGAACTGGTAGCAGAGCGTATGCAGATCATGCAGATCATGAACGGACACGTCATGGCGACCATGCAGGTACCCAATCTGGTCGACAGGCTGCACGAATTACAGTGTCCTGTGTTGGGTTTCTGGGGTATGGACGAGAAGATGATGCCGGAGAACGGTATCATGGCCATGGCCAAAAACATCCCGCACCTGCGGCTGGTTCTGGTCACTGAATGTGGGCACTGGGTGATGGTGGAACACGAGGACATGTTCAATCGCACCTGCCTGGATTTTCTGCAGCACGGTTAGCTCCGGGTTGCGGCCAGTCTTGAGAAGGAATACGACGGATGATGGACAAGCACAAGATCGATGCATTGGGCGAAGAGTTGTACACCGCCCTGCGCAGTCAGTCGACTCTCGCTCCGCTGACGGAGCGAGAAACAGACATTACCATTGAAGATGCCTACCATATCTCGCTGCGCATGGTTAACCTGCGACTGGAGCGAGACGGTGAAAGCATCGTAGGGAAAAAGATCGGTGTCACCAGCAAGCCTGTGCAGGATATGTTGGGCGTGTTCCAGCCCGACTTCGGCTTCCTGACCAATACCATGGAGTACCCTGATGGCGCGGATATTCCCATTGCCGGGAATATGATCCAGCCGCGGGCGGAGGGTGAAATCGCCTTTCGACTTAAAAGTGATCTGGTCGGCCCCGGTGTCACCGAGCAGGATGTACTCGATGCCACGGCCACCATCATGCCCTGTTTTGAAATAGTCGACTCCAGAATCCGGGACTGGAATATCAAGATCCAGGATACCGTAGCGGACAACGCATCCTGTGGCGTCTATGTGCTGGGTAAGAACGAAGTCGATCCACGGGACTTCGATTTGCCCAACCTGAAGATGACGATACATAAGAACGGCGAGTTTAACTCCGAGGGACTCGGCAGCGCCGTGCAGGGCAATCCGCTGACTGCCGTGGCGTGGCTGGCCAACACACTGGGAGAGTTTGGCATTCCATTTAAAGCCGGCGAGGTGATATTGTCCGGGTCGCTGGCGCCGCTGATTCCCGTGGTCGCGGGCGATGAAATGTCGCTGGAGATTGAGGGTATCGGTGGCTGCCGATGCCGGTTTGTTTGAACACGGTACCCGTGACAGGCTGCGGCCCGATTCTCCTCATCCGAAAACTCAGTGTTTCCAGGCCGGGCGATGACCCGCGGTAGGATACCCTCAACTCGCAACACGCACGCAACAAGAGAACCGATATGAGCAAAAAAGTCAAAGCAGCAATCATCGGGCCGGGCAATATCGGCACCGACCTGTTAATGAAGGCCATGCGCAGCGAACTGATCGAACCGGTGTGGATGGTCGGTGTGGTCGCTGATTCACCGGGCCTGGCCAGGGCCGCTGAACTCGGTCTTAAAACCACCGCCGAGGGTGTCGACGGTATGTTGCCGACCATGCGTGACGATGGCGTGCAGATCTGTTTCGATGCAACGTCGGCGTATGTGCATGCCGAGAACAGTCGCAAAGTGAACGCGCAGGGAGCGGTGATGATTGACCTGACACCCGCGGCCATTGGGCCGTTCTGTGTGCCGCCGGTCAACCTCGCCCAGGCGGTTGACGCCAGGGCCATGAACGTGAATATGGTGACGTGTGGCGGGCAGGCCACGATTCCCATGGTGGCGGCGGTGAGTCGGGTGCAGGCCGTTGCTTACGGCGAGATCGTGGCCACTGTCAGCAGTAAATCGGCGGGCCCCGGTACGCGCAAGAACATCGATGAATTCACGCGAACCACCGCCAGCGGTATTGAGAAAGTGGGCGGTGCGAAAAGTGGCAAGGCCATCATCGTGATCAATCCTGCCGAGCCGCCGCTGATTATGCGCGATACCATTCACTGCCTTACCGAGGAGGAGCCTGATCAAGAGGCGATCACCCGGTCTGTGCACGAGATGATCGCTGAGGTGCAAAAGTATGTGCCTGGCTACATCCTCAAAAACGGGCCGGTGTTCGACGGCAAGCGAGTCTCCATATACATGGAAGTCGAGGGGCTGGGGGATTTCCTGCCCAAGTACGCCGGCAACCTGGACATCATGACGGCAGCGGGCCTGCGCACTGCCGAGATGTACGCCCAGGAAATTCTGGCGGGCAAGTTTGTGCCGACAGCCGCCTGATCGTGCTGATATAGACAATCGCTAGAGATTACGAGAGACCGAGACAATGAACCTTTCCGGAAAGAAAATTACTGTACACGACATGTGCCTGCGCGATGGCATGCACCCCAAGCAACACCAGATCACGGTGGAGCAGATGGTCACAATCGCAAAGGCCATGGATGAGGCCGGTATACCGCTGATTGAAGTCACCCATGGCGATGGCCTCGGTGGTGCGTCTGTAAATTATGGATTTCCTGCCGCCAGTGATCAGGAGTACCTGACTGCAGTGTGCAAGGAGATGAAAAACACCCGGGTTTCGGCGCTGTTGCTGCCGGGTATCGGCACCGTCGATCATCTGAAAATGGCGGTCGACTGCGGTATTTCCACCATCCGGGTAGCGACTCACTGCACCGAGGCGGATGTCTCGGAGCAGCACCTGACGATGGCGAGTAAGTACGATAGTCTGGACACGGTCGGATTTCTGATGATGGCGCACATGATCAGTGCCGAAGAACTGGTTGTGCAGTTGAAGATGATGGAAGACTTCGGCGCCAACTGCGTTTACATCACAGATTCAGCCGGTTACATGCTGCCGGACCATGTGACAGAGCGAGTTGCGCTGGCGCGCGCAGAACTGCGCCCCGAGACTGAACTCGGGTTTCACGGCCATCACAATATGGCGATGGGTATCGCCAATTCGCTGGCGGCGGTAGAAGCGGGCGCAAACCGCATCGATGGTTCGCTTGCAGGGTTGGGCGCCGGTGCCGGCAACACGCCGCTGGAGGTGTTTCTGGCAGTATGTGATCGCATGGGAGTGGAGACCGGTGTCGACCTGTTCAAGGCGATGGATATCGCCGAGGACCTGATTGTGCCGATGATGGATCACATGGTCCGCATAGATCGGGACTCACTGACACTTGGGTATGCCGGCGTGTATTCGTCCTTTCTGCTGTTTGCGAAACGCAGCGCACAGAAATACGGCCTGTCCAGTCGCGACATTCTGGTTGAACTGGGGCGTCGCAGAACCGTCGGTGGCCAGGAAGATATGATCGAAGACCTGGCGTTGGACATGGCCAGAGAGCGCGACCTGTAACCGCGCCCCCCTTTGCCGCCAGGACAATTGTCGGCTATTTTTTCAGCCAGCCGTCCCCGGTGTTGACATAGTCGCCGGGTGCGGTTTTCTCTATCGCCTTCAGGCCCGCCCGGGCTTCGACGGCTTGCAGCGTGATGTCATTTTTATCGGCGATTTCCTGGTAGTACACCTTGCGCTGGCTATTGATACTCATAACCAGTGCGTCGACTTCCGGGGACGGCTTCACTGCAGCGATGTAACCCATATTCGTTTCACCCACCAGCCCGGCAGATTTGGCCTCATCCAGTTCCAGTGCAATAGCGGGCAATGCCATGGTCAATGTCAGCGCCAGGCCTGCCAGTGTCCGACGTAGGAAGTGTTTGCGGTGCATAGGGTTGTCTCCTAAAAAAGTTTGCTGTCGTCGGCGAACAGTTCGTCCAGTTCCTTGTCCACTTTGACGCGTATTTCGTGTTCAATTTTTACGTTCAGGTTAATGGTGATTGGCTCTTTTGGCGCATTGACCTGTACCGTGGGAGTGCAGGCAGCCGCCAGCAGTAACAGGCATGAGCAAATCAGTATTCGCATGAGAATTCCTTTGGTCGATCTGGCTCCGGGAGCCGGTAGGCTGAATCGCATGTGTTTGGAGTAACAGCCGGTATAAAAGTTCACTGCAACCCGCCTTCAATTTTATTCACCAAGTTATCACTAAGTCTCAGGCTTTGTAACAGTGGATCGAGGTTTTGCTCCAGATGGATATTGAAATTGACTGCCTGCCCGTCATAGTACCCGGGATTATTGCCCTCCAGCGACAGATCCAGTGACAGGGTGCCCGCTTCGTCCAGGTGTACTTCGCTGTTCAGTACCTGGTACTGAAAGTCATCCAGCAAATCAAGCGCTAACGCAAGTTCAGAACTGCTTTCTGCCACAGCCCCGTTCTCTTCATCGGGGCGGTAGCGAATCCAGCCGCCGGGCGGCAGAGCGCGTAAAAAGCCCGTGTCGATAATAATGCGGCCATTGGAAATTGTCAGGGGTAATTCGCCTTCCAGCGTGCCTTGCGCCTGTATATCCTTGTTTTGTTGCAGGGCCACGATTTCGCCGAGCTGCCATTGCCGCGCCTGCAACGTGAGCCGGTTGCTCGATGCGCCGAAATCCCAGGTCTGTGCAGTGGGCAGGACCACCTCGCCGCCAAACATTGTGGCGGAAAACGCATCGAGGCGCACCTTTGGCGCTGCTATCGGCGTGACTTGCGGCAGGCTTGCGAGCACATGAATCTGTTGCACCGGAAACCCCGGACTCAGTGTTGAGATGGACAGTTGCAATGGTTGCAGGGTGTTCCAGTGCGAGATGCCGGACCAGTCAGCGGACAGCGCCAGTCCTTCGAAACTGTAGTCGTTGAATTCACCGGAGATATTTTCAAACGTGAGTTGCGAGCGCTGTTCCCACTGCGACAGATCAAAGGACTGGCTTTGCAGTGCCGTCTCGAGACGGATACTGCCGGCGCGTACTGCCAGCGTGTCCTCCAGCAAATCGAAATGGTGTAGCAGGGGCACAGTGATACTGGTGAAATAGGGCAGGTCTGTGATCGTCGCCTGTAATTGGAAACTGCCTGCGCCGCTGCTGAAATTGCCTGTCCCGGTGAGATCGGCCTGCACGCTCTCTGCGGTATCGCTCAATCGGAGAGTGATCTCACTGTGCTCAATTGTACCGTGTTGGTTGACCGCGGTGTTCAGCTGCGGTAGCGTCTGGCCGCGCAGACGGGTACTGAGGCTCGAGTTGAGTTGCGCGGTAATTGCCATCTGGCCGGTGTTTCTCACCGTTGACTCCAGCAGGTGTGTCTGCAGGCTTGCGCGGCTGTTTTTTTCACCCAGTGACAAAGCGGCGTTCTCCACCCGCAATGACCAGCTGTCGCTACCGATGGCGGCTAAATGTGCAGGCTCATGGGTCTGCAACTGCAAGGGAACGGAATCTGTCCAGCCCAGCCACTGCAGACTGCTTTCAGGCAGCGCAAGAGATTGTGTGTTGATCTGGGCCGCTATCGCGAAGGGCTGTATCGCGACCTTGAGCTGCCCCGCCGCCAGTGAGCCACTGCCATCGAGCGAGCCGTTCAATGTGTTGACGACACCGTTGATAGTGAGCTGGCGGACGCTACTGTTGAAGTCGTAGCTCGCAGCCAGCTGACGCCAGGCTGCATCGGGTGAATCGGGTGGGGCGGCGAAATCAAGCTCGTTAGGATGACGGACAATAACTGTGAGCTCGCTGTCGCCCTCTATTGTCAGATCACTCGCAGCAGGCAGTGGTAGCGCCAGTGCGTGCTCGGCATCGAGTTTTCGCACCCATGCCAAAAGTGGTGCATAGTGTGCAGTCGTTCCGATTCGCCATTCCCAGTCTTTCGCGTCTGTGCGTACCAGATTGGCAGACAGTGCCGCGATCGCGGGTTGAGTGTCACCCAACACCATATCCAGATTAAGGGCTGCGTGGCCAGGCCCGGATTCCAGTACCGCCGCGATTTCTGTTCCTGCCTGCGTGGTAACTATTTGCGCACGCAGCTGTTCGTCAAGATTCAGCGCGCCCGTCGCATTGAGTAGCCGTGAGTCTGGCAAGCGGTAGTGGACAGACCAGTTCGGGATTACCACCGATCCAACCGGTCGTTGTGCAATCCACTGGTTTGGCAACAGTGTATCAATATTGATGACGCCTGCCGTCCCGCTGCGACTGTCGGTGCCATTGTGCGTAATGGTTATATCGACGGATGACAGTGCCAGCGAGTCAAGCTTTTTGCGCAACAGTGCGCGCCAGTGGTAGTGCACTGTGGCGGACGTGAGTTGCACCTGGTACGAGAAGTCGCCATAGATGCCGCGCAAGCTCAGTTCATCGACGCTGAGCGTGTGCTGTGTAAGCTGCAGGCCCTGGTATTCAAACGCGTCTATACCGTACTGCTGCAGGTAGCTCAGGGCCTGCGATCGAACCAGTGCCGGCAGATTATAATACAGGTATACCGCTGCGCCCGCGGCGCCGAGACACAATAGGCCGAGGCCAAACAGAACAAAACGGGAGCGGGTCATGCAGGAGAGTTTAATTGACCTGCCTGCAGTAGCAACTGTTCATTTTTCCGTCTCGCGGCTGTAGGCTGTGGGACCTGAATCCTTACTACACATCTGCGGAGTGTTCATGAATACAAATCGTTTGGGTAACAGCGGCATAGTAGTGTCTGATATTTGCATGGGAACGATGACGTTTGGCAACCAGGCCGATGAGAAAACGTCCTTCCGGATTATGGATATGGCCTACGATGCCGGTGTCGATTTTTATGATACCGCGGAGATGTACCCGGTGCCGCCCGATATCAAGTACGTCGGTGCGACGGAGGAGATCGTCGGACGCTGGATGAAAACCAAGGATCGGGATTCGCTGATTATTGCCTCCAAGGTCGCAGGTCCGAGTCACTCCTGGATACAGGCGCCGCTGCGCGGTGGCAAGACCGGGCTTGATCGCCACCACATCGTGCGCGCGGTCGAGGGCAGTCTGCAGCGTCTGGATACAGATTATATCGACCTGTACCAGACTCACTGGCCGGATGCGGATTTCCCGCTGGAAGAAACCATGATGGCGCTGGACGAACTGGTGCAGTCAGGTAAGGTGCGAATTCTAGGCTGCAGCAATGAGTCTACCTGGGGCCTGATGAAAAGCCTGTGGGCGTCGGATGCCCTCGGTGTGGCAAGGCACCACACCATACAGAACAATTTCAGCCTGAATAATCGTCGCTTCGAAGATGAACTTGCCCAGGCCTGCCGCCAGGAGGGCGTCAGTCTGTTGCCGTATTCACCCCTGGGCGGCGGCGTACTAAGCGGCAAGTATAACGATGGCCTGTTTCCTGAGGGATCGCGCTTTGCCCTGTATCAACACGCACCAACGCGGCAGCAGGCGATGTTGCGGCGCTTCCTCAATGAAAAATCAATCGAGTCAACGCGGCGCTATCAGGCCATTGCGGAGGAACTGGGGATGTCTGTGGTAACGATGGCAATCGCCTGGAGCAAACAGCATGATTTTGTCGCCTCGACCATTATCGGGGCGACAACGGTTGAGCAGATGCCAGCGCTATTGGCAGCGGCTGATGTGGTGTTAGCACCCGAGACACTGGAAAAAATTGATGCGGTGTCGCGTGACCTGCTCTATCCGATGGGCTAGTTCAGCGACCGCTAGGTATCGCTGTCACAGCATGCAGTAGTGCAGCCGTGAGCGACATACTACTCGTGCCAATCGCGTTTGCGACCTCCTGTCTGGCGGGCGTCATGGGTATGGGTGGCGGTATTTTGCTGATCGCACTGATGCCTGGACTGGTGCCGCCAGCTGCAATTTTGCCCTTGCACGCCGCCACACAACTGGCCAGCAATGCCTCCAGGGCAGGTTTTGGCTGGCGCCATATCGATATTGGTATCATTCCAGCATTCATCGTAGGTGCTGTCGCTGGTGCCTGGCTGGGGGCGGAGGTTTATCAGCGACTGGATACCCATTGGCTGCCGGCGCTGATCGGCCTGTTGATTCTGCTGTTCACCTGGGTGCCTTTGCCTGTCGTTCGCGGGGGAGGGCAATTGTCACTGGCATTACTGGGGTTCTACCAGACGGGCCTCGGTATGCTCGCAGGTGCCACCGGTCCGGTCGGCGCAGCAGTACTGTTGAGGCGCAATACTGCGCGCGATTGGCTGGTGGTGAATACCGCTGTGTATATGACCCTGAACCACGCCATACGTGTCGCTGCTTTCGTTGCTATCGGGTTCAGCTTTGCTGCGTGGTGGCCGCTGCTCTGCGCTATGATCGCGGCCGGTATTCTTGGTTCCTGGGCCGGTACCCGGTTGCGGCGCCTGCTCCCGCAAAGCAATTTCCAGCGGCTTTTTCGATGGATGGTGACGCTGTTGGCGCTGCGTTTGATCGCAATGACGGTGCTGGCACTGTAATGGGGGCTGGTGGTCGGTCAGCGTTCGGCTCGGGTGTGAATAGCGGTATACTACGGTCGCTTTCTGGACCTGCATTTTAAGGAGTGTCGGGATTGTCCGGCCGCTGCGCAGTGGTCCCTGCTACCAAGGAGTTTCGCTGATGCCATTTCGCTTATTTGTGTTGCTGTACTTGTCGCTTACCGCCTGTGGCAGTAGCGGTCCTGTGCAGTCAGTGTTCAGCGACGCTGGCGATTTTCATCCCGACGATCGTCCGCTGGCGACAACACTTGTCTACGACTGCAACGGTTACGACTTTATAGCACGGCTGGGCCCGGGTGAGATGGCTGTGTGGCTGCCCGATCGCTATACCGTTCTCTCGCAGGTGCGCAGCGCATCGGGGACACTGTATGAAGAGGGCGATATCGCTTTCTGGAGCAAGGGCGATGACGCCATTCTCACCGTGGTGGACCAGAGCTACATGAACTGCCAACTGCAGCCGCGCAGGGTGCCGTGGGAGGATGCGCGACGCCGCGGAGTCGATTTTCGCGGCGTGGGTAATGAGCCTGGTTGGCATGTTGAAATCCAGGCTGGGCGACAGATACTGTTTGTGTCCGGATACGGCTCCGAGCGAGTCCTGGTGATTGATCCCGCCGTGGATAAAAATGACACCAGCAGGGTCTTTACAGGCGCCAGCGGTTCCCGCGAACTGCAGGTTGAAATCGTTGAGCAGCCCTGTGTGGATACGATGAGCGGCGAACAGTTTCCCTATCGCGTGGCTGTCACCTTCAATAACACACACTATGAGGGGTGTGGGCGGGATCTGGATTACCCGTGGGAAGATCTTGACTGACATCAATGTCCGCCTGTTGCAGATACCCTAATATTGTCGTCGACCGGCAGCGAATTGCCTCGTCATAGACTATTGAAAAGGAGTATAGGAAATGCACAAGGCGTTAACCGCTACAGCCGCCATCGCATTGATGTGCGCAAGTGCGACAGGGCAAGCTTACGAGCAGGGCGACTGGATTCTTCGGGTGGGTGCTGCCACCGTCAGTCCCGATACCAACAGCGACGATATTAATCTCCCAGGCGGATTGGTCGCCAAGGCAGACGTCGATAGCGATACCCAGTTGGGCCTGATTCCTGCCTATATGGTGACAGATCAGTTCGCGATCGAAGTGCTGGCGGCCACGCCGTTCCAGCATAATATCGAGGCCAAAGGGCAAGGGGCTATCAGTGGTACTAACCTCGACGCCGGTTCGACCAAACACCTGCCGCCAACCGTCAGTGTGCAGTGGTATCCGCGCAGTGGGCAGACCGGATGGCAACCCTATATCGGTGCCGGGCTCAACTACACCGTCTTCTTTGATGAAGATGTCGACAACCAGTTGATCGGTTTGCTGGGGAGTTTGACTGGCGGTGCCGTCAATGGTGCGGATCTGAGCCTGGATGATTCCTGGGGTCTGGCACTACAAGCCGGGGTGGATGTCCCCATTAACGATCACTGGGCATTCAACGTCGGTGTCTGGTATATCGATCTCGATACCACCGCGGAGATCACCGCGAAGGCGAATGGCGCAACAGCCGCCAAGGTCAAGTTTGACGTCGACCTCGACCCTTGGGTTTACAATATAGGTATTGCCTACAAGTTCTGATACAGCCCGTCGTGTGACACGGCCAGCCATTGCGGCTGGCCGTGGTTTCTTTTTCGCTTACTCGGGTGTCGTTTGGGCTCTCCATTGCTGTGGTGCCCAGGTAATAATGGCATCCGCGTCTTCCTGCAACAGGAAGTCTGCGGCGACGGCAGCGTTGGTCGCAGCCGTAACCGCGGAGACAAATCCGTCTTCATCACCGTACAGGCTGGCCATTTGTTCCGCGCTGAATAACTCGGTGGTACCAAACAGGCGACAAAAACTGTTCCCCTCGTTTGGCTCGCCGCGCAGTACTGCCGAAGGCGCGTCGACATACGGTGTGCGAATACCACCCAGTGCGTTGCCCAAATCGTCGTACAGGTAGTCCGAGCCATCATCATTTGCCTGCAAGCGAGGTGACGTTGCCGGTAGTGTGCCGTTAGCCACCCAGTCATTCAATGCGCGTACAGCGCGGTTAAACACATAGTGCTGCGGCCCATTGTTCATAGGCCGGTCGCAGGTGATAAAGCCCAGAACCGAGTTTTCTTCCACCACTGACGCAAAGATGGGGTCTCCGACAGTGTCATCGCGACCGGATACAAACGTGTAGTAGTCGCCGTGTGCGGTGCCCGCTACCTCCCATGTGCGGATCATATCCGTATCGGGCTGTCGTGCCTTCAGGAATTCCAGGAACACAACATCTGTTTCCGTTTCAAACGTGAATACCGGGACGTTGAGATCGGTACGCACCAGGGGGGCACTCGGTGTGGCTATCTCGACCTGTGGCTCCTGTGCCAGCGGTGAACTGCCATCGCCGCGGCTGTGTATCATATAGCCGTCGTAAGAGTTGTAGAGCGGCTGAATGGCATTCACATAGGTGACCAGGCGCCCTGCCGATTGCGATTCGCCATAGGCTATGAGGCGCTCAGCGACGAGGCCATCCAGCGGGTCGATGCCGGAGGGATTGCGAATAGCCTGCGCAACCTGGGTAAACATGTCATAGGAAAAACTGTCACCCGGATGGACCAGAGAGCCGTAGCGGGCGGGGTTAACCGCTTTTAGATAGAGCGGCAGCAGGGCCCTTGGACTTCCTTCAATACCGACAATCTGAGCCGACACACCCACCCACACGGAACCACCGCGGCGCATTTCCAGCTGTCCGGTGCCCCAGCTTGGCGGTGTTTCAAAGCCTGCAGTGACGTTCAGCCACTCCACCAGTACATTGCCATTGAAGTCGGCCGGGTCGATGGGGCGATACACTACGATGCGTGTCTTATAGGCGGCCTGTTCGCCGGGTTCAACAGTCCACATGCCGTCCGGTCCCAACTCATTGACATTGGTGAATGCCGATGCCGTGCCCTCGAGAAAATACTCGGCCTGTTCATAGCCGACGCTGCCCAGATCGAAATTTTGCGCCAGCAGGTTGATCGCCCCCTCGTCGGGTGGCATCGACACCACGGGATTCTCTATGGGCAGGTATTCCGACCCGCCGGTGACGTCGTTTGAGTTATTGCTGTTGGAGCAGGCCAGCAGTAGACAGCTGGAAGCGACCAGCAGCAGGGATTGCACGGTCTTGAACGAAGTAAGCGGCATAACGGGATCTCTCTTGGAATTATTAACACGGTGATACTACCTAGCGCCCGAGGTGGCTGTCGAGTGGTTTGCGGTATTTTACAGGTTGACGACAACCGTCAGTGTGTTGGAGATACTACTCGGGAGGTGTTTGTGGAGATTGACCGTGCGCAGTCTCAGCAGAATGACTGGAGTGGCCAGTGTGATCCTCGCGACTGGCGTGATAAGAGTGGTCTGAGTGACCGCTATGCCCGGAATGTGCGGCGGTGATATACAGGGTCCATGCGCCTGAGCAGATCAGTAGCACTGCGATGACGATTTTTAAACCGCGCTGTCGCAGCACCGCCTGCACCCGCGCTGCACCCAGACTTGTTGCCAGCATGGCGGGCAGCGTGCCCAGCCCAAACAGCAACATCATCGCGGCAGAGGTAGAGGCATCTTGTGCCGTCGCTGCCCAGGCGAGGCTGCTGTAGATCAGGCCACAGGGCATCAGGCCCCAGCACAACCCCAGTGCGAAACCCTGGGGCCAGCGCTGCAGCGGCAGCCACTTCGAGGAGAGGCGCTGCACCGGCTGCCACAGTGTTGCTCCGGCGCGTTCCAGCACAGCAATACCGCGCCACCAGTTGGCAATATACAGGCCCATCGCGATCAGTAGCAGGCCGGCCAGGTAGCGCAGGCCAATCGTCCAGGCGCCAATATCGATACTGGCGGCGGCAAATCCCAGCAGGGCACCCAGCAGGGTGTAGCTGGCGATGCGACCCGAGTGATAGGCAATGGTGATTGCGGTGGAACGCGTCCCGCCGAGGTTTAGCGCTGCGGCTATACCGCCACACATACCCAGGCAGTGGCCAGCACCGGACAGCCCCAGCAAAAACGCGGAACTGGCTTGTGTCGCGTCAATCATCCCGGGCCGAGTCCGAAGTCTGGTGCGGTGGCGTGTCCGGCTTTGCCCGGGGCTCATCGTCGGCGAGTATCCGCCACGCCTCTTTGTCGAGATCGTCATACTGGCCGCTGCTGATTGCCCACAGCAGCAGCTTGATCGCAATGACACAAAATATCAGCGCAATGGGAATTAACAGATAGAGGCTTTCCATGGTGTCCCTAGACTGACTGTGTGCGGCGACGGTTCATCGGTTCAAGCGCATCGAGTTAGCAACGACCAGCAGTGAGCTGAGCGACATACCCAGTGCCGCAATCCAGGGCGGCACATAACCCAGTGCCGCCAGCGGTATCGCGCACAGATTGTAACCCAAAGCCCAGGCGAAGTTTTGTAGCATGATGCGGCGGCACTGTCTGGCCTTGTGCAAGGTTTCGACGATTTTCTCCAGGTCGCCGCCGACAATCACGAAATCGGCCTGGCTCCGCGCGAGCTCCGTCGCGTCACTGACAGCGAAGGAGGCATTCGCCACGCCCAGCACGGGGGCATCATTGAGCCCATCGCCCACCATCGCGACCACGAAACCGTGTTGCTGGAGATATTGAACGCGGGCCATTTTTTGCTGTGGTGTCTGGTTGCTGTGGACGGTTTCAATGCCCAGCGCACGGGCCAGCGCAGGGCCCTGGGGGGAGCTGTCGCCGGTAAGCAGTTCCACCTGCAGTTGCATGCGCCGGGCTGAATCGATCACATCGGACGCCTCCGGCCGCACGGTATCGTTGAGGCCTATCCACGCCAGTGCTGCACCCTCCCGGCACAGGCCGATCCAGTAGAGGGGGGCTGTGGGCCTGGCGGGAAAATCGGCTACCAGTTCGCGACAGAATGACTCGCTGCCCATGCGGTAAAGGCTGCCACTCCAGCGCCCCTCAAGGCCAGCGCCGACATGGTAAGCGACCTGCTCACAGCCGCCGGCTTCCTCAATATCACGGAACGCCTTTGCCACCGGGTGAGTAGAATAGCGCTGCAGCGCAGCCGCAGTGGCGAGAATCGCGCCGCGCTCGCTGTCGCTGAGGGGCAGTACCTCGGCGATGGTCAGTGAGCCCCGGGTGAGAGTACCTGTTTTGTCGAACACGAGATGCGTGCAGTTGGAAAGAGCTTCAAGCGCATTTTCTGTGCGCACGATAACCCCGCGGGCACGCAGTGCATTGGCAGCATTAGTGAGGGCTGCCGGCGTGGCGAGTGCCAGTGCGCAGGGGCAGCTGATCACCAGAACGGACAGGGCGATCCAGAAGGCCTTGTCGGGATCGATCTGCCACCACACTGCAGCGGTGGTAACCGTGACCAGCAGTATCCCCGCGATAAACCAGGAGGCAATGCGATCGGCCAGAATTGCCAGCCGCGGCTTGCTCACTTGCGCCAACTCCACCGACTGTTGCAGGGCCGCGAGGCGGCTGTCCTTATAATCAACCAGCACCCTCGCCTGCAGGGCCGCCTCCACGTTGACGGTGCCCGCGTAGACGGTGTCGCCGGCTGTTACGGTGCGCGGCAGGTGTTCGCCATTAAACGTGTCTTCCTGCACAGCACTGGTGCCGTCGATTACCTGTGCGTCGACAGGTACTGATTCACCGGCCTTGATCAGGATCGTGTCTTGCGGTTGTAGTTGGGTGCGGGGTACGGTGCGCCATTGACCATCGCAGCGCGCGGTCGCAGCACTGGGCAGGTTGCTCTCGGCGTCCGACCAGATAAACAACTGGCGCTGGTGGGCGCGCCGCTCGAGGAAGCGCGCCAGAAGCAGCAAAAACGTGAACATCACGACGGAGTCGAAATACACCTGTCCGGTGCCGGTGACTGTGGCCCACACGCTCGCGCTGAACGCCAGGCCAATAGCCAGCGACACGGGAAAGTCCATCACCAGGGAACCCTGCCTCAGGTGCCGCCAGGCGGAGCTGAAAAAGGACCGCGCTGAATACAGCACGACAAATGCTGCTACCGGCAGGCTGACCCAGCGCAGCAGCGCCTGGTACTGCGCTTCGATCCCCTGTATATCCCCGGCGTGAAGCGCGATCGCAAACATGCCCACCTGCATCATACCCAGTCCGGCGACGGCTAAACGGCGTAAATCAGCGCGGTACTGGTCCATTGATTGCTGCCGCGCGGCGCTTGTCTGGAAAGGTTGCGGGCGGTAGCCGAGGCTGTCGATATGGGCGAAGATACTACTGAGTTGCAACTGCCGGGGATCGTACTCGATATCCAGCCTGTTCTGTTGCAGGTTGACCAGTGCCCGTGAAATGCCGGGCAGGTTCGACAGGGAGTGTTCTATCAGCCAGGTGCAGGCCGCGCAACTCATGCCGCCGAGCAAGAGACTGGTCTCAGCCTTACCCGATTCGCCGGTAGTGGAAAAAGTGGCGGCCAGTGCCGGGTCGTCATATATACGGTACTGTTCAAGGACGGCCGGCTCGGGAGTAGCGGGGCGTTCATTGTAGGCGGTGCGCTGGCGGTAGAAGCTCTCCAGTCCGCTACCGGCAATCAACGTGGCCACCGCCAGGCATCCCTGGCAGCACATCGCACGCGGTTCGCCATTGATGTCCACAGTCAGTTCAAGGTTGGCAGGGACAGGCTCGCCGCAGTGGAAACAGGTCCGCGGCACCTCGAGGACGCGCGCTTCAGCCGGGGGCGACATTGTCGATGTCGGCCGCTTGCACCTCGCCATCGAGACGCCAGTCGTCGCGCCGCAGTCCCTGCAGGATCCAGTGCCAATTGGGAATAATTTGCTGGCCCATGGAGCCACGGTATAGTCCGGGAGACACGCGGACCAAAGGCACCGTGAAATCGCGATCGGCCTCCAGTGGGTGTGAGAGCATCAGGCGCAGGCCGGAATCCTTGACCGGCCCGGTTAATTCCACGGTGACGATGTCATCGCTGAAGTGCAGGCGGGCTGAGAGACCCAGTTCTGCCGCTCGTTGTTTTTTCGCCAACTGGACATTGATGGCCAGCCCATCCTTGTAGTAGTCGTCCACGACCAGGTCATCGGCGTGGCGATTGGCGATGTAGGCGGTCGATAGTCCCGCTACCACCACTGCTGCGGGCAGCGCCATCAGGAACCAGGGCCAGAAGTGTTTGTACCAGGGTTTTGTATCTGTACCGGGAACAGGATTGCTCATAGCGGTTTCACAAAACGTGACTCAGTCATGGTGTGAAGCCCCGGGCTGTCTGTCGCCTGCACCTCGAACATGACTTCAGTGCTGGGGACGGTCAAAAGCGCCGGCTCGGCACGTACCCGCAGACTGATTGAGCGCACTTCCCCGCCGTTGAGGGTATGCACGGTGTCACCGATCAGTTCGGCGCCATCGATACCGGAGAAGCTAATTTGAAACTCGTGCATTTCCCTGTCCATATTCACCAACTGCAATGTGTAGATGTTGTCGATCGCCCCGGTGTCGGTGGGGATAAACAACTGATTGCGATCGCGGATCGCCGTGAGCTCCAGCGGTACGCGCGTAAGCATAGTATAGGAAAACACGCCGACCATCAGCATCAGTACCGCGCCGTACCCTATGATGCGAGGACGCAACCAGTGCGTGCGGCCGCCCATCAGCTCCCGTTCGCTGGTGTAGCGAATGAGGCCGCGAGGGTAGTTCATCTTGTCCATGACCGAGTCACAGGCGTCCACGCACAGCGCACAGCCGATACACTCGTACTGCAGGCCGTCGCGAATATCAATGCCTGTGGGGCAGACCTGGACGCACAGTTCACAGTCGACACAATCGCCGAGGCCGAGATCGCCCGGGTTTGCATCGCGCTTGCGGGAGCCGCGCGGTTCGCCCCTGCCGCCGTCGTACGACACGATGAGGGTGTCGTGATCGAACATGACTGACTGAAAACGTGCGTAGGGGCACATATATTTGCACACCTGCTCGCGCATCCAGCCGGCATTGATGTAAGTGGCCAGGGTAAAGAACACAATCCAGTAGGGAGGCCAACTGTCGAGCCCCAGGCTCAACAAACTGCCGGCCAGGTCCCTGACGGGGTAAAAGTAGCCGACAAATGTAAAGCCGGTGACAAACGCGACAAATAGCCAGGAGATATGCTTGGCAGACTTCCTGGCGATTTTTTCAGCGGACCACGGTGCCTGGTCGAGTTTGACACGTTGATTGCGGCTACCCTCGGTTTTTTGCTCCAGCCACATAAATATGCTGGTCCAGACCGTCTGTGGGCAGGTATAGCCACACCAGATGCGACCGGCAAACGTGGTCACGGCGAATAATCCAAATGCCGCGATAATCAGCAGGAATGCCAACATTGGGAAGTCCTGCGGCCAGAAAGTGAGACCGAGGATATCAAACTTGCGCTCTGGCAAATCAAAGAGCACTGCTTGACGCCCGTCCCAGTACAGCCACGGCAGCAGAAAATAGCCGACCAGCAGCGGCCAACCTGAAAACAGGCGAATACGCTGAAAGAAACCCTCGATTTTTCGGGTATAGATTTTTTCTCGGCGCTGGTAGAGATCAATCTCCCCAACTTCCGCCGGTGCAATCTCCTGCAGGTCAATGCGTTCGGGGTCAGTCATAGTCACCTGTCACGGCAGAGTAGTTAGCAATCCGGTCACGCGCTACCGGATTGCGAATATGCGCGGTGCGAGGTAGAAAAGGACCTCGCGCTGATCACTGGCTCAGCGAGTAAACATAGGCGGCCAGGATATGGATTTTGTCCTCGCTGAGAGTGTCTCCAAATGCGGGCATTACGCCGTTGCGTCCCGCGCGCAAGGTGTGGCCGATCTGTTCCTCGGTGCCACCGTACAGCCAGATACCATTTTTCAGGTTGGGCGCGCCCATCGCAGGATTTCCCTCGGCGTTTACGCCGTGGCACGCGACGCAATACGTCTGGAATACCTTCTCGCCCGCTTTTACCTGACCCGCTTTGGCTTCGCGGCCATTGATGGACAGGATGTAGGCAGTAGCGTCAGCCACGCCCTTTTCACCTATAACACTTCCCCACGCGGGCATTGCCGCTTGTCGGCCTGCGATGATGCTATGTTCTATCGCTGCCGGAGTGCCGCCATAGAGCCAATCGTTGTCGGCAAGATTGGGGAATCCGTAACTGCCGCGCGCATCGCCGCCGTGGCACTGTGCACAGTTATTGGCAAACATGCGCATACCCATCTTGCGTACCGCTGGATCCTTGGCGATTTCCTCAATAGGTAACGCCAGGTAGCGATCACGCATCGCGCGGTACTTTTCATCAGCCGCGGCAACTTCTTCCTCGTATTGCCCGACCTGTGTCCAGCCGATCAGCCCGGGGTAGTTGCCCATGCCGGGATAGATGATGAGATAGCCAATGCCCCAGACTATGGTCAGTACAAACATGTAAAACCACCAGGCGGGCAGGGGGTTGTCGTACTCCTCGATGCCATCTGCTGAGTGGCCAGTTGTCTGCTCAGTTTGTTGCTGATCACGCTTGCGATTGCCAAACAGAATCCAGGTAATCCCCACAATGGTTATCGTGGTGAGCACAATGATCCATAGGCTCCAGAAACTAGTCATTCTTCTCTTCCTCCCGCAGCGTGCGCTGGTTTAACTCCTCATCTGCGAATGGCAGGTTCGCCGCTTCATCAAAGGACTTCTTTCGCTTTTTGCTGTACGCCCAAATACACAGACCGATGAATGCGAACATCAGGAATGCGGTGCTCAGGCCTCTCAGATCATTGATATCCATCGGATAAGTCCCGCGCTAGCGTCTGGATTGCAGCAGTGTTCCCAACTGCTGCAGGTAGGCGATAAGCGCATCGATTTCTGTCTTGCCCTCGACAGCCGCGGCAGCGCCGGCAATATCCTCTTCCGTATAGGGGACCCCGACTTTTGACAGTGCGATCATCTTTTTTGGAGTTGTCTGTGCATCGATCTCATTGTCGAACAGCCACTTGAACGCCGGCATATTCGATTCGGGTACCACGTCGCGCGGGTTATACATATGTGCACGATGCCAGGCGTCACTGTAGCGCCCGCCGACTCGTGCGAGATCCGGCCCTGTGCGCTTGGAGCCCCATAGGAACGGGTGGTCGTAGACGAATTCGCCAGCGACTGAATAGTGCCCATAGCGCTCTGTCTCCGCCCGCAGTGGGCGAATCATCTGTGAGTGACAGTTGTTGCATCCCTCGCGGATGTAAATATCGCGGCCTTCCAGTTCCAGTGCCGGCAGCGGTTTCAAACCCGCTATCGGCTCATGGCTTTCCTTGGCGAACATCAGTGGCACCAATTCCACCAGAGTACCAAAACTCAAGGCCACCAGCGTCAGGATGATCATCAGGCCGACATTTTTTTCAATTGCTTCGTGCTTCATGATCTACTCCTTACACCGCGTTCGCAGTCGCAGGCAGCGCCTGCGATTCGACGTCTCGTCGACTTGTCATGTAGACGTTATAGGCCATGATCAGCATGCCGCTGAAGAAAATGGCGCCGCCGAGGAAACGCACCACATAGCCCGGGTAACTGGCTGCGACAGCCTCGACAAAGCTGTAGGTGAGGGTGCCGTCCTGGTTGTAGGCTCTCCACATCAGGCCCTGCAGAATGCCGTTAACCCACATGGAGACGATATAGAGCACGGTACCAATGGTCGCCATCCAGAAATGGGTATTGATAAGGCTGGTGCTGTACATGCGCGGCTTGGCGAACAGGATTGGAATCAGGTGGTAGATAGCGCCGATAGAAATCATCGCCACCCAACCCAGCGCGCCGGAATGCACGTGGCCGATGGTCCAGTCAGTGTAGTGGGACAGCGCGTTAACCGTGCGAATCGACATCATCGGCCCCTCAAATGTCGACATCCCGTAGAAGGACAGGCTGACCACAAGGAAGCGCAAAATAGGGTCGGTACGGAGTTTGTCCCAGGCACCGGACAGCGTCATCATGCCGTTGATCATGCCTCCCCAGGAGGGCGCGAGGAGGATGATTGACATCACCATACCGAGGCTCTGCGCCCAGTTCGGCAGGGCTGTGTAATGCAGGTGGTGAGGACCTGCCCAGATATAGACCGCCACCAGTGCCCAGAAGTGAACGATGCTCAGACGGTAGGAGTACACCGGGCGGTCGGCCTGTTTGGGCACAAAATAGTACATCATCCCGAGGAAACCCGCCGTCAGGAAGAAGCCTACCGCATTGTGTCCGTACCACCACTGAACCATCGCATCCACGGTGCCGGCATACACCGAGTATGACTTTGTCATGGTGACCGGTATTTCCATGCTGTTGATGATGTGCAAAATGGCAACGGCGAGGATATATGCGCCCAGAAACCAGTTCGCCACGTAGATGTGGGAGGTCTTTCGCTTCATTATCGTGCCGAAGAAGACGATCGCGTAGACCACCCAGACCACGGTGATCAGGATGTCGATCGGCCACTCCAGTTCGGCGTACTCTTTACTGGTGGTGATGCCAAGGGGCAGAGTGATGGCGGCGGAAACGATGACTGCCTGCCAGCCCCAGAAAGTGAAGGCGGCCAGTTTGTCGGAGATCAGTCGCGCCTGGCATGTGCGCTGTACGATGTAATAAGACGTCGCAAACAGGGCTGAGCCGCCAAACGCGAAGATTACCGCGTTGGTATGCAGCGGTCGCAGCCGACCGAAGTGCAGCCACGGCAGGTCAAAATTCAATGCTGGCCAGGCGAGCTGTGCCGCGATCAGCACGCCAACAAGCATGCCAACGATACCCCAGACCACCGTCATAACGGCGAACTGGCGCACCACCTTGTAATTGTAGGTGGGGTGTTCCAGTGCAGTGTTAAGCTCGCTCATGGTTCCATTCCAGTTTAAAAGTATGCAAGGTAGTAATCGCTATATCGAGACCGGTATCTCAGTCGGTAAACGCTGGCGCCGCGCCAAAATCCCAGAGGATGACTGACCCGACCATCAGGCAGATCAGGATGACCATCGCAATGGCCAGTACCGCACTGGAGAACAGAAAGCCGCGTTCTTCCGGAATATTCATCACTATCGGGATACCCAGGTACATCAGGTAGACCGACCAGCAAACCGCGACCACACCAATCAGCATGTCCAGCCACAGAATGGGGTAGAAACCCACCGCGCCAGCGAGGAACAGCGGGGTGGCTGTGAGCCCTATGATGACAATGCCCCGTATGGTGGTGGACTGTGCGCCGTAGGTCTCTGCCATCCAGTGCACGAAATAACCAATCACGGCGACACAGGCGAGCATCGTTATATAGAAGAGGATACAGATCTG
Organism: uncultured Halioglobus sp.; assembly: GCA_963976735.1. Taxonomy (GTDB): domain Bacteria; phylum Pseudomonadota; class Gammaproteobacteria; order Pseudomonadales; family Halieaceae; genus Marimicrobium. The sequence continues at coordinate 34,749 of CAXBLZ010000004.1, read as the reverse complement.
GCGTGCGCTTGCAGTGGTCAGGCGTATGGTTTCGCCGTGATCGCCCACCGTCCAGCCGATCTGGGTGGTACCGTAATACCAGGCCACCGCCGGCAAAATTGCGAGCAGGCAGGGATAGAGGAGCAGGGTGCGCAGTGCACTGTCGTCCATTGCAGCGACCGTTTTCCACTGCGTACTGGGCTTCACCAATAGTCCAAAAGTATGTTGAATCATTAGGTACGGTTCTCCCTGATGTAATTATGGTTTGGACAACAGCGCCAACCCGCAACGAGGTATGTCACAGGTTTTTGATCGTTCCAGAAGGTGTCAGTTGCGTTCAATGTCACTCGAGATTATCCAACTATATTCGCCATGACTCGCACGCCGTGTATATCAAGGATTTCGATCTCCTTGTTATCGACCCGGAGAATGTCCATTTTCTGCATGCGGCTGAATACACGGCTGATCGTCTCTACCGTTAAGCCCAGGTAGTTTCCGATGTCGACCCGGGACATGGGAAGGCGAAAATGCGTGGCGCTCAATTTGCGTCGCGCATTGCGGCTGGAGATGCTGAGCAACAGTGCCGCGACACGTTCATCCGCCGAATTTTTACTCAGCAGCGTGATCAGCAGCTGGTCCTCGGTGATTCTCTGGCTCATCAGTTGGAAAAAATGGTGCTGCAGACTCGGCATCAGAGAGCTGAGTTTCGACAGCGAGTTGAACGGGATTTCACAGACGGCAGACGTTTCGAGTGTTTTTGCGGAAGAGGCATGGGAATTTTTGCTGATGCCATCCATGCCGAGTATTTCTCCCGGGAAGTAGAACCCGGTGACCTGCTCGCGACCGTCATCCGTGGTTTTATAGGCCTTCAAGGCGCCTGAGCGGACCGCGTACACGGATTGGAAGTCGTCACCCTCACGGTACAGATGCTGGCCTTTCTGCAACGGTTTGTTGCGCTGGACGATGTTGTCTAACTGGTCTATGTCCGCGCTGTCGAGTGCCAGCGGCAGGCAAATAGTGCTGAGTCGACAATTGTTACAATTCGCCTTGAAATCATGCGTACAGCGTTGCAACTCTTCCTGGGCAGATGTTGTGATCCGTGCCGTCATCGTACGTGTCCCCGCTGCGATTGGCGGCAAGTATAAAGGAATTTCAGCGATCTCTGAACAATGCACGAGCATTAAATTGTCGCCGAAAAACGTGTCGAGCGGATATCGCCGGGACGGCTGTCCAGATAGGCGTCAAACACCATGCAGATATTTCTCAAAAAGGGCCTGCCACCGGGTTTAATCTCTATTCTGTCGCCTGCGACTCGCAACAGGTCATCTGCCTCCATGCCGCGCAGCGTCTCAATTTCCGCGTGGAACTCGGTGTTGAAATCGATCCCGAAGCGGCGATTGCACTCAGCGATATCGAGTCCGAGATCGCAGATAAGGCTCATAATGATAAACCGGCGCAGCTTGTCCTGAGGGCTGACTTTGCAGCCCCGGTGGACAGGAGACTCGCCCTGGTCGATAAGCCCGTAGTAGCTGGCCAGATCGCGCTCATTCTGGGTATAGAAATCGCCCAGTTGACTGATTGCGGAGACGCCCAGCCCCAGCAGGTCTTCAGCCATGTTCAGTGAATAGCCCTGGAAGTTGCGCTGCAGACGGCCCTCCTGCTGCGCGACCGCGAGTTCGTCCCCGGGCAGTACGTAGTGATCCATGCCGATATGGTGGTAGCCCTCGTCCTGCAAGCGACGGCTGATGATATGCTGCAACAGCAGTTTTTCCTCTGCTGACGGCAGGCTCAGGCGATCGATGGCGCGCTGGCTGCTGAAACGCTCCGGCAAGTGTGCATAACTATAGCAGGCAATGCGATCCGGCTTCAGCGAGATCACCTTGCGCAGGGTTTCCTCTATCGTGTACCTGTCCTGGTGCGGCAAGCCATAAATCAGGTCAAAGCTCAGTGAGCGGAAATCATTGGTGCGGATGCATTCCACCAACGGCGCGATCTGCTGGTAGGGTTGAATGCGATTGATTGCTTTTTGCACCAAAGGATCAAAATCCTGTATGCCCAGACTGATACGATTGAAGCCCAACCCCTTGAGCAGGGCGATGGTGTCGCAGCTAATGACCCTGGGGTCGATCTCAATGGAGTACTCTCTGTAACCCTTGTCCAGCAGGCGAAAGTGACTGGCCAACGCGTGCATCAGCTCGGTGATTTCGGCGTTGTCCAGATAATTCGGTGTGCCTCCGCCCCAGTGCATCTGGGTCACCGGTCGACTGGTCCCCACCAGTCGGGACTGCATGTCGATCTCCGTTTTCAGGTGACGCAGGTAGTTCTGCGCGGCATGTTTATCGCGCGTAACGATCTTGTTGCAGCCACAGTAGTAGCAGATGTCGTGGCAGAAGGGGAGGTGGATATAGAGAGACAGCGGGGCGGTCTTTTTGTCCTCGTTGTGTTGCACCTGGTTGAGATACTGGTGTTTCGGGAAGTCCTCACCAAACTGCGGTGCCGTTGGGTAGGAGGTATATCTCGGCCCCGGGCGGTTGTATTTTGCGGCCAGCGCCCTGTCCGCTAGAAAATCGGGGCTCGTGGAATCCATCTGGCTCGAATCTGGGTAGATATAGGTCATGTCGCAATCGGCCTGCTCTGTCTGGGATAGACATTAACAGGGAGCGGCTGCCGTTTCGTTGATTCAGGTCAACACGGCAGTGTCCCGGCGGGAAATGCCGCGCAGTCGCTATCCCAGGGAGGCGACGCTTTTCAGTACCAATCTTACCAGTTCCGCCTGGCGTGACACACCGGTTTTGGCAAAGATCGACTTGAGTTGTGCCCTGGCCGTGTGTTGCGAGATAGTCTGTGCGCTGGAGACTTCCGCGAGGCTGAGGCCGCGGGCCAGCAGCGTGGCAAGATTGGCCTCGGCCGGTGTCAGTTCAAACAATTCCCCGAGAATCTGCCCGGAGGCGGATTCCTGTAAGTCCGGGTCGCTGATGAAGACGGCGGCGGAGGGGCTGGACTGGCCCTCACTCCACTGGGACGTGGGCACCGGTCGTATCACCAGCCCCAGATCCGCGCGACCCGCAGAGCGCGGCACGCGCAGGGCCCGCACCAACGAGGTTTCACCCTGCAACTGTGCCCTGATAATTGTGGTCAGGGCCTGCTGTAATTCCTTGTTGATATCCCGACCCTCGATATGCAGGCAGCCCTCCCGCAGGCTGAGTCCTTCGCCTTGATCGAGCAGCGCCTGGCCTACCGCGTTGGTGGTTAGTAGTCGGCCCCTCTCATCGAGAATCATGCTGGCAACCGACAGTTGATTGACCGCACCGGCATACACGTCCCGCTCCGAAGTCATTCGATTGAGCCTGGCATAGACTTCTATCGCCAGGCGCAGGTGGGGTGTCAGCAGTTCCAGCAGCAACCGCTCTCGCGCCTTGAAGCGCGCCTCACTGGGACGCCGCGAAAATCGCAGTCGGGCCTGCATGCCGCCGGGTTCAGCGGTATCCACGCCGAGGATACGGAACAGTCCGATGGGCTGCAGGTAGTGGAGGTAGTAGTCAGAACTGACCAGTTCCCGATCCGGCAAAATGTCTTCCAGTGCTATGACTTTATCCAGCGGCAGGTTGACAAACGGATCCAGTGAGAAAAACTGTTCGCGATACGCGCTGACCTCCCAGTCATTCGGGTCCGCCAGGTTCATGTCGCCATTGTTACGGGAGGGGCCGGGCCGGACACTGTTGAGAATCACGCCCTGATCATCTGCGGTCGGCGGTCGCAACACCAGCGAAACCACCTCTGCGTCCATCGCCTCTCGCAGCGCCGGCAGTGCACTCTGCCAGGGTTGCTGCTCCAGTGCCCCCTGATAGACGAGCTCGATCAGGCGGCTGAACGCTTTGTCTACCCGGCCAGGTTGCATCACCTGTATATCAACTCAAGTTTCGAGATTGGAGAGGTCGGCGGTGACCTTGTCCAGCGGCTTGGGCCTGCCGATACCCCAGCCCTGAAGATAATCGACCCCCAACTCCTCAAGTTTGTGGATAATCTGATCGTTTTCAACCGATTCGGCAATGGTCTCCTGACCCAGGAAATGCGCGAGGTCATTGATGGATCGTGCCATTGCGTAGTCATTGCGGTTGATATGAATGCCAGTCACAAAGCTGCCGTCGATCTTCACATAATCGACCGGCAACTCGCGCAGATAATTGTGGCTGGCAGGGCCGGTGCCGAAATCGTCGATTGAAAACTTGCAGCCGATATTGCGGAAGGCGCGCACGAAGTCGGAGGCTTTGATCAGATTGGAGATGGTACCCGTCTCGGTAATTTCGAAGCACAGGCGGCTGGTGCCGACGCCAAATTCCGATATTTGTTCCAGCAGGTACTCCATGAAACTGTCGTCCGTTACACTGGCTCCCGACAGATTGATGGCCAGGTTTGGAACCATTTTCTGCTGGTCCATCAGCTGGCTGATCCAGGTAAAGGCCTCGCGCACGACCCAGCGATCAACCAGTGTCATAAAGCCATAGCGCTCCGCAGACTGGATAAACTCCTCCGGCGATGATATAGAGCCGTCCTTGTTGAGCAGCCCCAGCAGCAACTCGTAGTGCAGGGTCGTATTGTTCCTGTCGGCAATAGCAGTCTGCACGATAGGCTGGGCGCGCAGCACAAAACGCTCCGATGCCAACGCGCTTTCCAGGTCTTGCCGGGTCTGGGTCTTCTGCAGTTTATAATCGTTGATACGACTCTGCTCTTCCTTGAAGGCGACAACGCGGTTGCGTCCCTGCTGCTTGGCATGGCGCATCGCAGAGCGAGCGTCCTCGAGCACCTCTTCCACTGCGGGACTGTGCTCGAGGATTGCCGCGACACCGATCGAGACGGTGAAGGTGACATTCTCACCGTCGATATCCATGGAACTGGCTTCGATATCGCTGCGAATTTTCTCCGCGATCCTGGTAGCCTGTTCCATGGAGCGATCGACGAGCAGGATTGCAAACTCATCAGCCTGCATTCTCGCTGAAGAGGCTTTCTTGCCATGCAACTGGGCCAGCAGTTTGGCGAACTCGAGCAGTACCTGATCGCCGCTAATGCGATCGTATACCTCGTTGACCAACTTGAACTGGTCGATATTCAGATAGAGCACAGCGTGCTGAGACAGTTTGGACTGGCTGTGACGCAGGGCGCGTTGCATCTGGCCGATGAATGCATTGCGATTGATGAGCTTGGTCAGCGAGTCGTGATTGCGGGCGAAGCTGAGCGATTTCTGCACGTGCTCGAGTGCGTGGTACATGCTCTGGTCCACCACAGAAAGATTGTCCGCCGGTGCCGGGGGTTGCGCACCCCGGCTCAGTTGCCGGGCCAACTGGATTGCACTGAGGTCTCCCACTTTTTGTCCCCGCTCGTTGACGAAAATGAAGCGGTCGCGCGTGGGACTGATCCAGGCGAGTTGCATGCGCTTCTTATTGTCGTTCTTGTCGCGGTAGGTGAGCCAGCTGCCATTTTCAAGTTGTTCAACGCGCTTGACCCAACGGCGCAGGCGCGGGAGCTCTTCAATCTTGGAGCGCACATCAGCGGGCTCGGGGTCAAGCTGGGTCTGTTCTGCCCTGACGGGGACCGATTCAATGTCGGCGTTCCCTGCCAGGATGTCGCGCAGTTTATCAAGCACCTGTTCATGGCCGATATTGGTCGGTAGCGCACTGGCAATCTGCTGGTTGATCAGGTCGATAAATGGCTCTGCCTCAAGGCTGCGCTGTACGCGCATGTCATCGTCCACATCGCTCTGTATTTGTTCGTCCAACCACAACCTGAGCACATCCAGCATGCGCACCTGTTCCGCCCAGGCCCTGCTGTTGGTGCCGTCTCTGACGTGTGTCAGAACCAGCAGGTCGCGCCAGCCGTTGTCGATCAGATCCTGTAGCACTTTCGGTGCGGTAGGGGGCAGAATCCGCTCACTGATTACCTTGCCGACTTCTTTTCGTGCCTCTGCCAGCTTTTGTTGCCCCTCCTGGGTGCGCACCACGCGTTCCACATTCCGCGACAGTGCACGTTCCTGCTGGGCAGCCAGCTTGTCGATCTTCTCCAGCGCTGCCTCGAATACCGAGTCGTCGCTATCGTAGTCAGTGAGGATTGCATCGACGATACTGTTGATGCGCTCTTCCAGCGCCTTGTTGGGGAAATTTGCAGAGGAGGCCAGTCGTGACAGGTTGTTGACGACGTTGCGGGCGGCATTGGTATGGTCGACAAAAAACTTCGGATCCAGCAGCGCCAGTTTGGCCAGCGGGATCTGCAGATTTCCCAGTGCGGGTTTCACCTCTGAGCTGACATCCAGTTTGGACCTGATTGTCCCGAACAGGTTATCGACCATGTCCAGTTGATTCAGGCTTTCAGCGGTGAGGCCGCTGCTGTCCCGCAAGCCACCGATCTCATTTTTGTTACTGGCCAGATAGGCGCGCAGTGAGTCGCTTTGCTGCACCGCTTCGCGCGCCTGGGAATTGCGTTGCAGCGCGCTAAGTGCCTTGGCGATGGACTCTGCATCCGCCAGCCGACTCTGGTCCAGTTCGGTGCTCGCGACGGTGGTACCTTCCCAGGTGCCACTCATTGCCGTGCCCTGGGGCATGACCTGTCCCTTGGCCAGTCCCTCCGCCTCGCGCTTGAAATTGAGGGCGTCAATCACAGAGCGATAGAGATCTGCGGGACTGGCACTGCCGTACACGCTGGCGAGCTGTGTTTCGGGCAGCTGCGGGCTCTGTACCGGTAGCTCGGATAGATAGCGCGGCTGTGGCTCTGACAGTGCCTGCGGCGCTGGTGTCGCGGCCTCGCTCGGTCTGGATTTGCGTATCACCGGCTCTGGTCGGGTGGCTGCCGGATCGTGTTTCAGCAGCGAGCCTTTCTTCTCTATTTCCGCCTCTATACCGGGTAGTACGCCGTTGTCCGCCAGCAGGGTATTCAAGGGGCCATAGTAGCCATCCATTTGCCTGATGAAGTTCTTGGCGAAATAATCGTAGATCAGCGGTAGCACGTCGTGCGGTACATGTTCATCCAGCAGGGCGCGCTGGAACGCGCGACAGACCTGTCGAATGTGGATAGGCAGTCGCACGGTGTTGGGGTCCACAGCAATCAGTTCGGCCAGCCGCAGTGTCAGCGCCTCCAGTGCGATCCGGTGCAGGCCCTCGCCGAGCATTACCATACGATCTATGGCGAGAAAATCCTCGTACTCCTGCTGGTCGATCAGGCCCAGTTCATCAGCGCTACCGATTTGATAGCGCCAGAGGTGATCTTCCGTATGTTCCGGCGTCAAGTCCTGGAAATAATTCGTGATCTGTATCGAGACCCGATCGACCACGCTGTCTGATCTGCGCCGCAAAAAACTGGCGGCTTCAAAATGGAAATTTTTCTCGCCCTCGCCGGGCCGAATGCGCGACGCACACTCGTGCAGGTAGGCAGTCAGATCGACGAAAAACGGGGTCAACGCCGTTTGTAGTGATTCCAGGCTCAACTGTTGCAACTTCTGCAGCGCCACCGCGTACTCGGGACTTGCCGCTTGTACTATCTGGCCGGCCACAGGCCTGGTAAAGGTCGCTGCAGCTGGTGGCGCCGGCTTGGGTGTAGTTGCGGCGGCGGTGGGTGCCGCCGCAGTGGAGGAGGGTGTCTCCGCTTTTGCCTGGGCGTCCTCCGCGGTTTGCGCCCTGGCCAGTGCGTCTGCATAGAGCGTCGCCAGTTCCCGATCTGATTCGGCAAACTCCAGCGTAATACTGTCGTGGTACAGTCTGGCGATTTTGACTTTGGCATCCGCAGGGCGATGCAGCGGGGCGTCGGTATCGGCGATGCACAGGGTGACCAGTGCATCTACCGGAAGATTGAAGAGCGCGGCGGAACCCGCCGCATCCAGCACTGTGTCCAGTTGCAGGCGACCGTCGAGCAGAGACGACAACTGACCCGATAGTCGCACGGTATCGTCGAGTGCAAGAATAGCGGGGAGGGTTGCTGTTGGTGCCTGCTCGTTGGGCATTGGACCTCGTGGAGTGTGCTGTTATGGCCACTGTAGTGAGCTTGGCCGAAGTATACCTTGATCTGGTATTGTCACAACAACCCGCTGCGCCCCATTGCGGCTGCAAGTGGCCTCTGTGGTGCTGACGGCGCCTGGTCGCAGTGGCGGGCCCGGTCTACGGTTTGGCATTGGCCGCGTTAAGAAAAGCCGGTTTTTCGCCGCCGCCATGGACAGCGAAATTGGTGCCACTGACATACGATGCCAGCGGGGATGCGAGGAACAGGCAGGCGTTGCCGATATCGGCCGGCACCGCCATGCGCCCCAGTGGAATGGTGGCGCCGACAGCGGCAATACCGTCCTGGTCTCCGTAGTGTAAATGCGCCTGTTCGGTTTCGGTCAGTCCCACCACCAGCGCATTGACCCGGACTTTCGGGGCCCACTCGACTGCCAACGATGTCCCGAGGTTCACCAGGCCCGCTTTGGCTGCGCCATAGGCGGCGGTGCCAGGGGAGGGGCGAATGGTGCTGACACTGGCGATGTTGATGATGCAGCCACCTTCCGACTGCTGTTGCATCACCCGATTGACCACCTGGCTGAAATTCAGTGGCGCTATCAGGTTGAGCCGAATGATGGATTCCGAGAATCGCGGTGACGCGGTGGCAGCCTCCGCAAACGGCGCCCCCCCCGCGTTGTTGACCAGTACGTCGACGCGACCGTACTGCTGTGTTGCAAAGGACACACAGGCTTCGATCTGCTCGTAATCGCGAACGTCACAATGAAAGAATACCGCCGCTCGTTCTTTGCTCTGCGGCAGTGTTTCCGGCTCCGTCCTGCCACAGATGAGCACATCGGCGCCCGCGGCGAGAAAGGACTCGGTAATCCCCTTACCGACACCCTTGCCCCCTCCCGTGACGATGACCACCTTGCCGCTAAAATCCAGCGCGTTATCCATTCTGTTGCTCCTGATGACAGTGTTTGTAGTGGGGTGGCCGCGGCTGCGCGTTCACCGCGCTTGAGATCGGCCCTCGATTTACATAATATGCTCGGGCTGCGCGTATCCTAACCGAATTCCCAAGCACTGGAAATTTTCGGCAGGCGCTCCAAAGCGGGTGCGCGGCACAATCCATTTGCGGTTGCAATTGCTGTACCAGCCAGCGGCCGCGCTTCATCGGGAATACATGCTATGACAACTGAAAACTTACCTGTGCTCGCTATTCTGGGCGGCACCGGGGATTTGGGAACGGGTTTGGCGCGTCGTTGGGCGCAGGCTGGATACAAGGTTATCATCGGCTCCCGCACCCCGGAGAAGGCGCAGGCCGCCGTGGCAGATTTGCACGAAGTCATGGCTGAGCGCGGCATCGCTGAAGTGAGCGTGCTCGCGATGGAAAACCTCGCCGCCGCCGAGGCCGCAGACATCGTTACCCTGACGGTGCCTTTCAGCCATCAGGCGAGTACACTGGAATACGTGAAACCGGCGTTGCAGGGCAAGATCCTGATTGATGTAACGGTGCCGCTGGTGCCGCCCAAAGTCGCGCGAGTGCAATTACCGGCCCAGGGCAGCGCGGGCCAGATTGCGCAGGAGCTCCTCGGTGAAGAGGTCAATGTGGTGTCGGCGTTCCAGAATGTGGCGGCGGCTCACCTGCAGGAGGGCCACGGCCTGGAGTGCGATGTGCTCGTCTGCGGCAATAAGAAGGCCGCGCGTGACGAGGTCATCACATTGGTGGAAGCCGCCGGCATGCGCGGTTTTCACGCCGGCATGATTAACAACGCCGCCGCCGCAGAAGCCCTTACGTCCGTGTTGATTACGATCAACAAGCAGTACGGTTGTCACGCCGGCATAAAAATCAGCGGTTTGGAATAAGCCCGTTAACATCACACGCCACCGCCTGGGGATTACCGGAGCTTCGCTGTAAATGAGCCGCCGCCTGGAATTGATCCCGCTGCTGAATTTTCCGTTGGTGGAACCCGGTGACGATCTCGTGCAGGTGATCCATACCGCCCTGCAAGAGAACTCACTGGAACTGCAGGCGGGCGATGTGCTGGTGGTAGCGCAAAAGATTGTGTCGAAAGCGCAGAACCGCTATGTGCGACTGGCGGATGTGACTCCCAGTGCGGAGGCCATTGCCCTGGCCGAGCGTGCCGGCAAGGATCCGCGGCAGGTCCAGTTGATCCTGCAGGAGAGCAGGGAGGTGCTGCGTGTGCGCCCGGGCGTGATTATTGTTGAGCATCGCAACGGCTATGTACACGCCAACGCCGGTATCGATAAATCCAATATCCTCAGGGATGACAACGACCCACGTGTGCTGCTGTTGCCCGAAGATCCCGATGCCTCTGCTCGCGCGCTGCGCCTTGGTCTGTCCGAGCGCACCGGTGTCGCGCCCCAGATCATCATTAACGACAGCATGGGACGGGCGTGGCGCAATGGCACGGTTGGCCTGGCCATCGGTACGGCGGGCCTGAAGCCACTCTATAACCAGGTGGGGGATGTGGATATGTTTGGCAACGTGCTGGAGGTTACAGAACCGGCGGTCGCCGACGAACTGGCCGCTGGCGCGTCGCTGGTCATGGGGCAGGCGGCAGAGGGCTGTCCGGTAGTGCTGGCCCGTGGCGCCTGTTTGAAACCTGCCGAACTCGGATCTGGCGAATTGCTGCGCGACCGATCCGTCGATATGTTCCGCTGATGAGCAACGCGGTGCGTTCGGTATTGGCGCTGTCCGGCGGGGTCGGGGGAGCGAAACTCGCGCTGGGCCTGGCGGATATGTTAGCGCCGGGTGACCTGCATGTGATGGTAAATACCGGCGATGATTTCCAGCATCTCGGCCTGCATATCTGTCCTGATATCGACACGCTTCTCTACACACTTTCTGGTAACGCCAACGCGGCCCAGGGCTGGGGGCTGGAAGGCGAGAGCTGGCATGTTATGGACGCGCTCGCGCGCCTGGAGGGCGATACCTGGTTTCGCCTCGGTGACAAGGACCTGGCAACCCACTTGCTACGTACCGGCCTGCTGGCGCGGGGTGAAAGCCTGTTACAGGTCACGGACCTGCTGGCCAGGCAGCTGGGGATTGCCAGCCACATTCACCCGATGTGTAGCAGTGCAGTGCGCACTACCGTGCACTGCGCGGGGCGCGACCTGCCTTTCCAGCATTATTTTGTGAAGGAGCAGTGTGCGCCCGCGGTAACAGGGTTCAGTTTTGAAGGCATAGCGGATGCCCGCCCCAATGAGCGCGTGATGGCGCTGTTGCAGGGCGCTGCCGTCTCGGCCATTGTGGTGTGCCCCTCCAACCCTTTCGTCAGTATCGACCCCATCCTGCAGATCCCCGGCTTGTGGGCGGCGCTGCGTGATGCGCCGGTGCCGGTGGTTCTGGTCTCGCCGATTGTGGCGGGGTTGGCGCTGAAAGGGCCCGCTGCGAAAATGATGGCTGAACTGGCGGTGCCGGTCACCGCGCTGGGCGTGGCGCAACACTACTGCAAACAGTATCCCGGCCTGCTGGACTATTTCGTAATCGATGAGAGTGACGCTACACTGGCAGCGCAAATTGCTGCGCTGGGCGTGGAGGTCGCGGTGACACCGACTATTATGAAAAGCAGGCAAGACAAACAACAGCTGGCGCGTTTCCTGCTGGCGCTGGCTGGGGTCTGAGGCCCATGGCAATGGCGCTGTTGCCGCTGAAAGATCTGGTACAGGCGAAGACCCGCCTCAGCGGCCTGTTGCGGCCCTCGGAGCGGCGGGCGCTGGCGCAGGCAATGGCCGAGGATGTGCTGGCCGTATTGGCGGGGCACCCGGATATCAGCCGCATTACACTGGTCTCGGACGATCCGGGAGCCGGTCTGCTGGCACAGAAGTACGGCGCTGACTGCTGGTCGGAGCGATCGCTGGGATGTCGCGGCCTCAACCTCCTGATACAGCGTGCCAGCGAGCGTTTGCTGGATGGCACCGAGGAGCCGCTGCTGGTGCTGCACTGCGATCTGCCACTGCTGACGGCGGAGGATGTCCGTGTAGTGCTGGAACATCAGCGCGCACTGCAGGGGCTTGTCATCGCCTGTGACCGACAGGGAAGCGGTACCAATCTGCTCGCATTTGGCGCCAACCGCGTGCCGGATTTCTGCTTTGGGATAGATAGCTGTGCCGGTCACGAGGCAAGCGCCCACAGGGCTGGCTTCCCCGTTGAAATACTGCAAAGATCAGCGATCGCAACGGATGTGGATGACCCGGCAGATCTGCAATGTGTGATGGGGCACCTGCATTCACTACCGCACAGCAATACCGCGGCGCTACTGCACAACACCGAACTCGGTGCGCGTATCGAACTGGCCCTGGCCACGATGGCAGAGACTGCGGCGGCAACGGATGGGATAGAGAGAGGGTTGGTTAGCTGATGTCAGATTGGCGGTCATTACGGGAGCATGTGCTGCAGGGTTTCGTCCCCAGCCGACAGCAGGCACTGTCGCTGGCAGCGATGGATGACACCGCAGCGCTGGTAGAAGTCGCCGCTGTACTGCGTGATCGCGGCCACCACAATATTATTACCTACTCGCGCAAGGTGTTTATCCCGTTGACACATCTGTGCCGTGATGTGTGCCATTACTGCACGTTTGCACGCACACCGAAGAAAATTGAACAGCCCTATATGCCGGTGGAGGATGTGCTGGAGCTCTGTCGGCAGGGAGCGAGAATGGGCTGTCAGGAGGCGCTTTTTACACTCGGTGAGAAGCCGGAGTTGCGCTACAGTGCCGCGCGCCAGGCACTGGCCGACATGGGCTTTGCCTCCACGCTCGACTATGTGAAAGAGGTTGCGCGGCGCGTGTTATCGGAGACCGGCCTGCTGCCGCATATCAATGCCGGGTGCATGGACGCTGCGGAGATTGCCGGACTGCGCCAGGTGAGTGCCTCGATGGGGATCATGCTGGAATCGGCTGCCGAACGTCTGTGCCAGAAAGGCATGCCGCACTACGGTTCGCCCGACAAGGTGCCAGCGCGGCGCCTGCAGACGATGGCGCTGGCCGGTCGCGCGAGTGTGCCCTTTACGTCAGGGATATTGATAGGTATTGGCGAAACGCGGAGCGAACGGATTGAGTCGCTGCTCGAACTGCGCTCGCTGCACGAACAGTACGGCCATCTGCAGGAAGTGATCATCCAGAACTTTCGCGCCAAGCCCGGTACGTTGATGTCCGCAGCGCCCGAGCCCGACCTGAATGAATTGCTGTGGACCATCGCGGTCGCGCGCATCGTGTTTGGCGCATCGATGAATATCCAGGCGCCACCCAATCTCAGTCCGGGCGTGTTGCCGCAGCTGGTGGCGGCGGGCATCAACGACTGGGGCGGGGTGTCACCGCTGACGCCGGATTACGTCAACCCGGAGGCACCCTGGCCGCACCTGGAGCGGCTGGCGAATGAGACGGCTGCGGCGGGCAAGTTTCTGGAACAGCGGCTCACGGTCTACCCGGCCTATGTCAGCCAGGGTGAACGCTGGCTGGATGATGGCGTGCACACCGCTGTGATGCGCCTCAGCGATAGTGCCGGCTTTGCCCGGCGAGACAACTGGGTGCCCGGTGAGGATCATCCCGTGCCCGCCGTCGAGTCACAATTGCTGGCGATCGTTCCTCCGGACACAGCGGTGTCCAGTGATGTTCGCGATATTGTCGAGCGTTGCCGCCAGAGAGGGAGCGTGACCGAAGCAGACGTCGCGCGCTTGTTCACGGTGCGGGGGCTGGACTTCTCGTATGTCGTCGCCGAGGCCAACCGCTTGCGGCAGGACGCCAATGGCGACACGGTCAGTTATGTCGTGAACCGCAATATCAACTACACCAATGTGTGCTATTTCAAATGCCAGTTCTGTGCCTTCTCCAAAGGCAAGCAGAGTGAGAACCTGCGCGGCAGGCCCTACGATATCAGTGGCGAGGATATCGCTCAGCGCTGTGTTGAAGCCTGGGAGCGGGGGGCTACCGAGGTCTGCATGCAGGGTGGTATACACCCGGACTACACAGGCCAGACCTATCTCGATATTGTGCACACAGTGCGCGGTGCGACGCCGCATATGCATATTCATGCATTCTCGCCGCTGGAAGTCTGGCAGGGGGCCGCCACCCTCGGTGTCAGCGTGCCGGCATTTTTACAACAGTTGCGCGATGCAGGGCTCAATACACTGCCGGGCACCGCGGCGGAAATACTGCACGACGATGTTCGCGCCAGTCTCTGCCCTGACAAACTCAACACCGCGCAATGGCTGGAGGTGATGGCGGCAGCACACGCTGTGGGCCTGCGCACAACAGCCACGATAATGTACGGTCACATCGACAGGCCGCAGCACTGGGCCAGCCACCTCCTGCATATTCGCGCGCTGCAGCAGCGCACGGGCGGGTTTACGGAGTTTGTCCCGCTGCCCTTTGTGCACATGGAAGCGCCGATGTATCTCAAGGGCAAGGCCCGTCGCGGCCCGAGTTTTCGTGAGGCCGTGTTGATGCACGCTGTGGCGCGACTGGTATTTCACGGCCTGATTGACAATATACAGGCGTCCTGGGTGAAGATGGGCAGAGAGGGTGTCGCCGCCTGCCTCAATGCCGGCGTCAACGATCTCGGCGGCTCACTGATGAATGAGAGTATCACCCGCGCTGCCGGCTCCGGCCACGGGCAGGAGTGGGCGCCCGCCCAGATGGAAGAGCAGATTCGCGCTGCCGGCCGGCAGCCGCGGATGCGCACCACCCTGTACGCCGATGCAGATGTGCAGCGTCGTGAGGCGGCGTTTTCAGCGGCGCCACTGGTCGAGGTATACGGTGCCTCTGCCGGCAAACTACAGCGCAGCAAACGTATCGCAGAAGTCTCGCGAGAGGTGGCGCCACAGGGCCTGCCTATCACCTGGGTGCAATCGTCCCACGATGCCTCGGTGTACGAGAGCGTGGTATTGATGGCGGCCTGTAATTGACCGGGCGCGGTTGCTGGATGAGTGACAGCGGCAGGCCCATTGAGCTGGAATCGAGTTGGCAGCTTGCTCTCGCCGCAGAATTCCAGCAGCCCTATATGCACGATTTGCGCGCTTTCCTGCTGGCCCAGAAACGCGCTGGCAGGCGCATATTTCCCAGCGGTAGCGAGTTTTTTAACGCCTTTCGCCACACGCCGTTGGACAGGGTAAAGGTGGTTATCCTGGGGCAGGATCCTTACCACGGTGAGGGGCAGGCACACGGCCTGTGTTTTTCAGTTCAACCCGGCGTGGCCGTACCTCCCTCGCTGCAGAACATCTACAAGGAATTGCATGCCGAGTTGGGCCTGCCTATTCCGAGCCACGGTCATCTCACCGCCTGGGCCGATCAGGGTGTGCTGTTATTGAATAGCGTGCTATCGGTCGAGTGCGGCCGTGCCGCATCGCACCAGGGCAAGGGCTGGGAGACGTTTACCGACCGCGTTATCGAGGTGATCAACCAGCAGCGAGAGGGCGTGGTTTTCATGTTGTGGGGCAGTTACGCCCAGCGCAAGGGTGCGATGATCGACAGTCGGCGGCACTGCGTGCTGAAAGCTCCCCATCCGTCGCCGCTGAGTGCGCACCGGGGATTTTTCGGATGTGGGCATTTTGTCGCGGCGAACCGCTATTTGCAGGAGCGAGGGCAGCGCCCTATCGACTGGCGGGTGCCAGAGTGACGCCTGTACCTGCACGGCCATTGCTGTGCAGTACAGGCTGATCAGTCAGTCGCTATCGTATACGGCAGCTCCAGCAGTGTCAGTAGAGGGCCGTCAGCTGCGCCGAGCCGCAACTCGTTGTCGACGCTGCTGGTGGAGGCCGTCACCAGTACAAACGTTTTTCCATCTGCCTCGGCGCTGTTGACGACGCTGCCGACACTCTGGCCCGAATTGGCGTCAAAAATCGCTGTGCCAGTCGCGCAGGCCTGCGGTGGACAAAGTTCGCCAGTGTAGGTTCGGCGCTTGGACTTGCCCAGATAATGCAGGCGCGCGACGACCTCCTGCCCGGTGTAGCAGCCCTTCTTGAAACTGATATGCCCGGTGAGATCGTAATTGAGTACCTGCGGGACGAACTCGCTGACAGTTGCGGTTTCAATGCGGGCGATACCATCGGTAATCTGTTGAGCCTGCCATTGGGCTTCACTCGCCCGTGGCATCGCGGCATCCATTGTAGACAGATAGTCGCCGCTACTGTGTTTATGCAAAAAGCATTCGAAGTGATGGCCGCGTTCATCCGTCTGCACCAGCGCAAACGTATCTGCGCAGATTGCGCCGAAGCGCTCTGTCGGTATCTCACCGAAAATATTTTGCAGGACGCTGGCGGCCTCCTCACCCCAGACCGCAACTACCGTGTGATCCTCGCTGTTGGCATCGATGTTGGCTTTCGAGAAAATGATGTACTTGCCAAACGAGGCCGCGCTCTGTTGGCGGATATCGCGACGCAGGCGCAGCGCAACATGCTCCGGCGCCACTTCAAACAGCAGGAAATCGCAGATGACCCTGCCCTGTGGCGTACAGAAAAGACCCGGCGTCGCATGTCGGGAGTCAACCTTGCGCGTGTCACACGTCGTCTGTCCCTGCAGGAATTTCAGTGTATCGGGGCCCGCTATGTGAAGGAGGGCTTCCTGTTCGAGTGGAGCAAAGTGACAATTCAAGTGTGAGTCCCTCATGGTCAGTCGGCCAATGATAGTGCCTGTCTGAGGCTGTGTCAGCACCGGGTGACAACAACTAAACGCGCGGTCGGCCGATTTAGACGATATACTGCCCGCAATTGATGAACCTGATGAGTGTGCACACTGGCATGGTAGAGCGCGAAGAACTGAATCGTATGCGTTGGGCAGCGCGACGCGGTATGTTGGAACTCGATCTGGTGCTGGAACCGTTTGTCGCAGTGCGCTACGCACAGTTGAATGCCCTGGACCGTCAGCGTTTCCAGCAACTGATGCTCTGTGAGGATCAGGATCTCTTTGCGTGGTTTATGCAGCGGGTAGAGCCGGACGACGAGGAACTATTGCCAATTGTCAGCCAGATACTCCAGTTCGCCCGTTCTCAGGCTGCAGATCGGTAAGTCGCGATTGCGCGCTGCACTGCATGCAGCGCTGTGCTGTGTGGCGGTGTATGCCCTGTGGTCTATGGGTGCCCGTGGTTATCCGCTGCCTGCGTTGCTGCTCACGCCACTGGCGGCGATCCTGTTATGGCGGCTGCGACACGACCGTATGATAGGCACTGAGCTGTGCTGGAGACAGGGCTGTTGGCTTCTGCAGCAGGGCACCCGGCAACAGGTGATTGAGCCAACCGCGCGCAGCATTGCCACGCGATGGGTTGTCTACCTGGCTTTCAGGGACGTCCGCTCTGGCCGCGCAGGTCAACTCTGGTTATACGCGGACAGCGCATCTAGAGCGCAATTGCGTCGACTGCGTGTGCGAGTCGCATTGCTGTGACGAGCGCAGGATCAGATGTTGCAGCCACCGCCGCGCCCTGCGATTTGCGGCACAGGCTGGTTAGCGCGGACAGTTATCCGGTTGCAGGATGGTATCGAGCGCGTGCGGCAGCAACTCGGGGTAGTCCAGTGTGTAGTGCAGGCCGCGGCTCTCTTTTCGCGATATCGCGCAGCGGATCATCAGTTCGGCGACCATCGCCAGGTTGCGCAGTTCCAGCAAGTCATTGCTGACCTTGTAGTTGCCGTAGTACTCCGCAATCTCGGTCTGCAGCAACTGCACCCTGTGCAGTGCGCGTTGCAGGCGTTTATTGGTGCGCACGATGCCGACGTAGTCCCACATAAAACGACGCAGTTCATCCCAGTTGTGGGAGATGACAACGTCCTCATCCGAATCTGTGACCTGGCTTTCGTCCCAGGCTGCTGCCGGTCCGGGTACGGGTGTGGTACCGAGGTTTGCGGCGATATGGTTGGCCGCGGACTCCGCGTAGACGATGCACTCCAGCAGTGAGTTGCTCGCCATCCGGTTGGCACCGTGCAATCCGGTGCAGGAGGCTTCCCCGACGGCGTACAAGCCGGTGACATCTGTATGGCTGTGTTGGTCCACCAGGATGCCGCCGCAGGTGTAATGCGCTGCCGGGACAACGGGAATAGGCTCGGCACTGATATCGATACCGAACTCCTCGCACTGAGCCATGACCGTGGGGAAGTGGCTTTGCAGAAAGTCGCGGGATTTGTGTGAGATATCGAGAAAAACGCAGTCGGCACCGAGACGCTTCATCTCGTGATCGATGGCGCGGGCTACCACATCGCGCGGTGCCAGTTCCCCTCGCGCATCGAAATTCTGCATGAATCGCTGTCCATCCGGCAGCAACAGATGGCCGCCTTCGCCGCGGATCGCTTCGGTAATGAGGAAGGATTTGGCTTTGGGGTGGTACAGGCACGTCGGGTGGAACTGGTTGAACTCCAGATTGGCCACGCGGCAGCCCGCCCGCCAGGCCATTGCAACGCCATCGCCACTGGCTCCATCGGGGTTGCTGGTATACAGGTAGGCTTTGCTGGCGCCGCCAGTGGCCAGCACTACAAATGAGGCCTGGAACAGATCCACGCGCCCGCTGCGTTGATCCAGAATATAGGCGCCCTGGCTACGACCGTTGTCTACCACCAGGTCAACCGCCATGCGGTGCGTGAAGATTTCAATATTGTCAGCAGCAACCGCGCGCTCGGTCAGCACTTCGGATATCGCTCGACCGGTGCGATCGGCGGCGTGTATGATGCGCCGGTGACTGTGGCCACCCTCCATTGTCAGGTGGAACTCCCGGTCCTGGTCGCCGTTGCCTTCCTCGCGAAGATCAAAATCGACCCCCTGCGCTACCAGCCATTCAACACAGCGGCGGCTGTTGCTGACTGTGAATTCCACTGCATCGCGCCGGCACAACCCGGCGCCGGCAGCCAGCGTGTCAGCCACATGGGAGTCTATGGTATCCCGGTTGTGCAGCACTGCCGCCATGCCGCCCTGTGCCCAGTATGTCGACCCCTGATTGAGATCTGCTTTTGACAGCAGGGCGACCCGGCAGTGGCCAGGGAGTCTGAGGGCAAGGCTGAGACCGGCAGCACCGCTGCCGATAACCAGAACATCGTGTTGGTAAGTAGTGGTCATGGCGCCCAGTGCTTGCTGCTTTGGAAGGTGAAATATATGATGCCGCTCAAAGACTTAGCTTTTGATAACGACAATCCGGTGGAGTATATACGACCTCGTGGGTAATACGAAAACAATCCGAAACGGAACTTTTACGCCACCAGGTCCTCTTAC
This sequence comes from uncultured Halioglobus sp., assembly GCA_963976735.1. Lineage (GTDB taxonomy): Bacteria > Pseudomonadota > Gammaproteobacteria > Pseudomonadales > Halieaceae > Marimicrobium. The sequence continues at coordinate 15,605 of CAXBLZ010000004.1, read as the reverse complement.
CCGGGGCAGACGGAACCCGGCGCGAACTAACGCCGAGTTTTGTTGTCCATTAGGACAGAGCAGTGCATCGATTGGCCGAGTCGTGTCAGGTGCTAGGGAGGGGAACCAGACGTGACAGCTGCGGTGACGGACCAGCAACTTGTCGCCCGGGTGCAAAAAGGTGATTCGAGAGCTTTCGACCTGCTGGTGTTGAAGTATCAACACAAGATTTTTGGTCTGATAAGCCGTTACGTGCGCGATGCAGATGAAGTTCAGGATGTGGCACAGGAGGCTTTTATCAAGGCCTACAAGGCTCTGCCGAATTTCAGGGGAGACAGCGCCTTTTACACATGGCTGTACCGCATTGCGATCAATACGGCCAAGAATCATCTGGTTTCGCGTTCGAGGAGACCGCCTGGATCAGATGTGGAACTTGAGGATGCCGAATATCTCGAAGGCGGTGACGGCTTGCGGGAAATCGAGAATCCGGAGAACGCGTTGTTTGGTGCAGAGTTGAAGGCGGTCGTGGAAGGGGCCATCAGCGCACTGCCTGAGGATTTGCGTACCGCGATAACCCTGCGCGAGTTTGAGGGAATGAGCTACGAGGATATCGCCGATATCATGGACTGCCCGATAGGTACCGTGCGGTCGAGGATATTCAGGGCGCGGGAGGCGATCGATGTATTGGTGGGAGAGCAATTGCACGGCGTTGAATAACTGTGGCGGTTGATCGCCTGTTGAGCTGTTTTTAGAATCGGAACACTGTGGGATAAAACCTGCAAACTGTGCCCCATAGCGGGAAGGCTTTTGATTATGAACGAAAGAATGTGTGAGTCACTTTCGGCACTGATGGATGACGAAGCCAATGAACTCGAGTTGGAGCGGGTACTGTCACAACTCCCCAATAATGATGAACTGCGACAAACGTGGTCGCGCTTCCAGTTGGGACGCCAGGCGATGCATGGCGACTCATTGTCACATCTCGATTGGGACATATCGGCCAGGGTGCAGTCCGCGCTCGGCGACCCTGCGGCAGCAAATGAGAGTTTTGGCCAGCGCCTGTTGCGTCCATTGATCAGTGTCGGTGTGGCGGCATCTGTGGCCCTGACTGTGGTCGTGGGCGGGCAGCAATTGGCCCGGCTTGATGGCACATCTGTCTATGCCAGCGAGCAGTCTGTGGCGGCGAGCCCGTCGCCGGTAGGGATGTTCGGCGCCATACCGCTGCAGGCCAGCTACAGCGCACAGGCCATCCCGCAATTACAACCCGCTACGCGCACCGCTTACCAGGATCTCGCACAGCAGCGCATGCAGCAGTATATGCAGCAACATGCGGAGCAGGCGGCGCTCAATTCCCCGCAGGGCCTGGTGCCTTTCGCCCGTGTGCCTGAGATACGCGATTAGGCCCATATACCGTGATTTTCAGGCGTATAAGTGGCGGGTATCAATTTCATCGGTTGGCTGTTGTCGCCCTGTTGGTGACGATTGGCGCCACGGCGGGCGCGGCTGCTAATGATTGTCCGGAAGTCGATGTCGCGACATTGAAATGGCTGGACAAGATGTCGAGGAGCCTGCGGCAGATCAGCTATCAGGGTGTGGTGACATTGCAGCGCGACAACGAAATGCAGGTGATGCAGGTTTCGCACTCTGTCGAGGATGGTATTAGTTCTGAGCGCCTCACCGAGCTGACCGGGCAGGGCGCGCAAGTGGAGCGTTTCGCGCACCCACTGGACTGTGTCCACCCAGGCGATCGAATACTGCGCCTTGAGTCGCTGTCGCCCGAGGATCGTTGCGGTATTGCCAGGCAGTATCGTTTGACCATCACCGACAGTGAACGGGTGGCCGGGCGCAACGCAGTGCGGATAAAAATCGAGCCCCGTGACATGTACCGGTTTGGCTATGTAATGGCGCTGGATAGGGAAACCGGTCTCTTGCTCAAGTCGCAAACCGTGAGCCACGGTCAAAAAATTCTGGAAACGATGCAATTTGCACATCTTTCTTTTGCCGACGAGCACTCTGTCAGTGGTGGGGCTGCGGCAGGCGTCCCTGCCGCAGGGGCGCCTGCCGCAGCGAATGTTGATGTCATCCACGAGGCGCAGCATCCCGCGCCCGGCAGAGTCGGGATTACCGGTTCAGTCGGGCGCGCCTGGACCGTGGGCTGGTTGCCGCGCGGTTTTACTGCGACCGATACCCAGGTTGGTAACAGCGGGCGTAGAACCTATACTGACGGGCTGGCTGTGTTCTCCATTTTCCTGGAAGATTTGAATGTTGATATGCGTCCGGGCGAGGGCTTGGTCAGGCAGGGAGGCACCACTACTTATACGCGCGGTTTGCGTATCGGGGAACAGCCGGTGTTGGTAACCGTGATAGGCGAGGTGCCGGTGAATACGGCGCGGATGGTGGCAGATTCAGTGAGTTGGGTGCAGTAATATGCTGACAGAAACCGGGCGAGTGGTCGGTGTCGAGGCGGACGCCCTGTGGGTGGAGACCATTCGCCGCAGTACGTGCGGCTCCTGTGCCGCGCAGAAGGGCTGTGGTCACGGCCTGTTGAACAGTATCTCCGAGGGCAAGAGGGGTTATATCCGCGTGTTGCCAGGTGAGCACCCTGTCGATCACTACCAGGTTGATGATCAGGTGCTGATCAGTATTCCCGAGGAGGTCATCCTGCGCGGTTCGTTTATCGCCTATGTGCTGCCGCTTTCAGGTATGCTCGCCGGAGCGCTCGGTGCGGTCAACTGGCTGCCCGGCAATGAGGATTTGTTGTCTGTCCTCGGTGCTATCGGTGGGCTGTTGCTGGGCTATTCGGTCGTTCGATGGCACGGTATCCGTCATCGGCGCGACCCCGCCTTCCAGCCTGTGCTGCTGCGAGTCATCGCGTCGCCGACGGACGCGGTGACCCTGGTTTGAAATCTCCTGTATTAACCCTTATTGCGAGAATCTGGATTGATAGTATGAACATCAAAATGCCACTTTTCGGTTTGGTTTTAATCACTGCCGCGCTGTTCAATAGCGTCGCGGTAAACGCAGCGCAACTGCCCGACTTTCAGCAGATCGTGCGCGACAGTTCGCCCGCGGTAGTAAAGATTATCGTCGAGCAGCATCTCGGCCAGGGGGGGGCACGCCAGCCTGGGCCGGACGATATCCCGGAAGAACTGCGGCGCTTTTTCGAGTTCCGGGGCGCGCCGCCGTCGCAGCAGGAGCGGATGGGGCTGGGGTCGGGCTTCATCATCTCCGAGGATGGCTACATCCTCACCAACAACCATGTCGTCGAGGGGGCCGACAGCGTGGTGGTGCGCATGAGTGACCGTCGCGAGTTTGATGCGGAGGTTATCGGCACCGATCCGCGCTCCGATCTCGCACTGCTGCGAATAGACGCAGACGATCTACCCACGCTCAATCTGGCCGCCGACGACGATCTGGAAGTGGGCGAATGGGTGCTGGCCATCGGTTCACCGTTTGGACTCGATTACTCGGTCTCCGCTGGCATTGTCAGCGCCAAGGGGCGCAGTTTGCCGACAGAGCAGAATGAAAACTATGTCCCTTTTATCCAGACGGATGTGGCGATTAATCCCGGCAATTCCGGTGGGCCACTTTTTAATCTCGATGGCGAGGTTGTCGGTGTCAACTCCCAGATATTTACTCGCAGCGGCGGCTCTATCGGCCTGTCGTTTGCGATCCCCGCGGCGGTGGCGCGGAATGTTGTTGAGCAGTTGCAGGAAAACGGACGTGTCACCCGCGGTTGGCTCGGTGTGACTATTCAGGATGTCGACAAGAATCTGGCGGAATCCTTTGGCCTGAAGCGTCCCCGTGGCGCGCTGGTGGCTGAGGTGTCCAAAGACAGTCCAGCCGAGAAAGGCGGTTTGCGCAGCGGTGATATCGTAGTCACCTTCGATGGCAAGGATATTCCCTCCTCGGCAGATCTGCCACATGTGGTAGGCCTGGTGGCCCCCGGTACCCGCGTGGAAGTGGAAATAATGCGCGACAAAACACCAAAGACAGTGACTGTCGAGGTCGGCGGGCTCGACGCGGATGAGAGTTACACCCTGGCCTCGGGCAAGTCGAGTGGCAACACCGGCGGTCGCCTGGGAATGGAGGTTGAAGCCGTGTCGCCCGAGAGCCTGGAGCGTTTCGGTATCAATGGTGGGGTTGTGGTGCGGGATGTCACGCCCGGTTCGGTGGCCGCAGAGGCCGGTATCAGGGTCGGTGATGTCATTACGCTGATCGACACCAGCCCGATCAAAACCACCGAAGCCTTTGAGCAGGCCGTGGATGCCCTGGCGGATGGCAGTTCGGTGCCGCTGCGACTGATTCGCGATGGCTCGCCACTGTTTATCGGCCTCAAATTGCCGGACTGATCACGCCGTGCCCACGAGGCGTCCCTGCAGCGGCGGGTACCCGGCCCTGTGCCCAATGACGTGGCGGTTGACTCTCCATTGAGGTACAATCGCGCGTTTTTTAAACCCTAAGGGCGGGCGCGGTGTCTGGCTCAATCCAGCTTCAGTCGAGCAAATAAAATAGTGAGCGATCTCAGGCACATTCGTAATTTTTCGATCATTGCGCATATTGATCACGGCAAGTCGACGCTGTCCGATCGATTTATCCAGCACTGTGGCGGACTGAGCGCCCGTGAGATGGATGTCCAGGTGCTCGATTCCATGGATATCGAGCGCGAACGCGGTATCACCATCAAAGCCCAGAGTGTGACACTGGACTATCACGCACGCGATGGCCAGACCTACCAGCTCAACTTCATCGATACCCCAGGCCATGTGGACTTCTCTTACGAGGTTTCCCGTTCACTGGCGGCCTGCGAGGGAGCACTGCTGGTTGTCGATGCAGGGCAGGGGGTGGAGGCGCAGTCGGTTGCCAACTGCTATACCGCGATTGAGCAGGGGCTGGAGGTGCTTCCTATCCTGAACAAGATGGATCTGCCGCAAGCGGATCCAGATCGGGTCAAGCGCGAAATTGAGGAAATCATCGGCATCAATGCCAACGACGCCTGTCTGGTGAGCGCCAAATCCGGACTGGGCATTGAGGATGCGCTGGAACACCTTGTACAGCATATTCCCCCGCCCGAGGGTGACAGGGATGCGCCGCTGCAGGCGCTTATTATCGACTCCTGGTTCGACAACTATCTCGGTGTGGTGTCACTGGTCCGTGTCAAGCAGGGCGTGCTGCGCAAGCGCGATAAAATCGTTGCCAAATCCGTGGGTCGCACCCAGCAAGTCGACAGTCTCGGTATCTTTACCCCCAAGCGCCTGGAAAAGGACGTACTGCAGGCCGGAGAAGTCGGTTTTGTGGTGGCTGGCATCAAGGATATCCACGGCGCTCCGGTCGGCGATACGCTGATTCATGCGAAGGATTTGACTGTGCCTGCACTGCCGGGATTCCAGCGGGTCAAGCCCCAGGTCTACGCCGGTATTTTCACGATATCGTCTGATGACTACGAGGACTTTCGCGATGCACTGGGCAAACTGACCCTGAACGACGCCTCGCTGCACTACGAACCGGAAACCTCTGATGCCCTCGGGTTCGGATTTCGATGTGGGTTTCTCGGCATGCTGCATATGGAGATCATCCAGGAGCGGTTGGAGCGGGAATACGATCTGGATCTCATCACCACGGCCCCCACTGTTATCTACGAGGTGGTGAAGAAGAACGGTGAGACGATCCAGGTCGACAACCCCTCAGCGCTGCCGGATGTCGGGGACATCGAGGAGATGCGTGAGCCTATCGCCCGCTGCAATATCCTGGTGCCACAGGACTATCTCGGGAATGTCATCACGCTGTGCTCGGAGAAGCGAGGAGACCAGCGCGACATGCAGTTTCTCGGTAACCAGGTATCCGTGGTTTACGACATACCGATGGCGGAAGTGGTGCTCGACTTTTTTGACAGACTGAAATCTGTGAGCCGCGGCTATGCCTCGCTGGATTACAGTTTCGAACGGTTCCAGGCGGCCAGCCTTTCCCGTCTGGATGTGCTGATCAACGGCGAGCGCGTCGATGCCCTGGCCGTCATTGTCCATCGCGACCAGGTTCAGCACCGTGGCCGTGTGTTGACGGAAAAAATGAAAGAGCTGATTCCCAGGCAGATGTTTGATGTGGCGATTCAGTCAGCGGTGGGTGGTAAGATTGTTGCGCGACAAACGGTGAAGGCACTGCGCAAGAACGTCACCGCCAAATGCTATGGTGGCGACGTCAGCCGCAAGCGCAAGTTGCTCGATAAGCAAAAGGCCGGGAAGAAGCGCATGAAGCAGGTGGGCCGGGTCGAAATACCACAGTCTGCATTCCTGGCAGTACTCAAGGTGGATGGATAATACGTGGATGGAATAACGTTGGATTTTCCCCTGATCCTGTTGGGTCTGGTGTTTGTGAGTGGCCTGCTGTGGCTGCTCGATGCGCTGTTTCTGGCGCCGGGTAGAAAACGCACTGTCAATGAATTGCAGAGCCAGTATCCGCAGTGGGACAGTGAGGGCACGCCGGATGCAGGCGCGTATCAGGCGAAGGTGGCTGAAAAGGCGCGCGAGCCAACAGCGGTAGAGTACGCAAAGTCGTTCTTTCCCGTTCTGTTCATTGTCTTTGTGCTGCGCTCATTCATAGTCGAACCTTTCCAGATCCCGTCGTCATCGATGGTGCCGACATTACTGGTGGGCGACTATATTCTTGTTAACAAGTTCACCTACGGAATCCGGCTACCGGTTATCAGAACCAAGGTGCTCGACATCAATGAGCCCCAGCGTGGTGATGTGATGGTGTTTTTTCCGCCGCACATGAACGATACCTATTTTATCAAGCGCATCATTGGCCTCCCCGGCGATACGGTGACTTATCGCAACAAGCAGGTGTATGTAAATGGAGAAAAGCTCGCGCGTGTGCCGGCCGACGATCCGGGGCTGGATCCCAGGTACCGTATTGAGGAGGAGTTGATAGGCGACAATCAGTACCTGATGCAGGTAGACAAACTGCGTCCGTCGGGTGAATTCAGTGAGGTAGTGAAACCGGGACACTACTTTATGATGGGCGACAATCGCGATAACAGTAGTGACAGTCGCGTATGGGGCCAGGTGCCAGAGAAGGATATCGTCGGCAAAGCCTTCGCAATCTGGATGCATTGGGATAGCTTCCTGAGCTTGCCAAGCTTTGATCGCGTCGGGACAATCGACTAATTACCTAAAGTTATGGAGGAGAGTCCTATGAGGGTACGTCAAGGCCAATCCGGTGCATCGCTGCTGGGTATGCTCTGCATTTTGCTAATGTTGGGTTTTTTTGCGATGTGTATTATTCGCATGCTGCCGCCATATCTTGAGTACCTCAGTGTGAAAGATATTATCTCTCGCATTGCGATGGAGCCTGAGACTGCCGACGACTCTGCCTCGGATATTCGTCGTAAAATCGCCAATATATTCAATACCAACCAGATCTACCTGCTCGACCCCAAGGATGTCGAAGTGTTCAGTAAGCGTGGGTACACCTACATCGATGCCAACTACGAGGTGCGCTTGCCGGTGATGTGGCGAATCGACGCGGTCCTGAAGTTTGACGATTTACTTTACGAAGTGGGCAACCCTGTGCCGCTTCCACCCATGTCGCCAGAAGATCAACAGTAGTCTATGGCAGACACTGTTCGACTGCAGAAAACGCTTGGTTACCAGTTCGGCAATCCGGAACTTCTGCAACTGGCGCTCACGCATTGCAGCGCCGGTAGCCAAAACAACGAACGCCTGGAGTTTCTTGGCGACTCCATCCTCAATCATATCGTGGCAGAAGCGCTGTACAGCCGTTTCCCGAGCGCCAGTGAAGGTGAGATGAGTCGTATGCGCGCATCCCTGGTCAAAGGCGATACACTGGCTGAGATAGCAGGTGAGTTGGGTCTTGGGGACTATTTGGTGCTGGGGGCCGGTGAGCGTAAAAGCGGCGGTCACCGGCGAACCTCGATACTCGCGGATGCACTCGAAGCAGTGGCCGGTGCTATTTTGCTGGACAGCGATGTGGCGCATTGCCGGCGCTCCGTCCTCGCATGGCTGGACTCGCGATTGCAACTGCTCTCGCTATCGGCGGTGGGCAAGGATGCAAAAACCCGTTTGCAGGAGTTGCTGCAGGGGCGCAATTTCCCGTTGCCGGAATACGAGTTACTCAGTGTCCAGGGCAGTGATCACGATCAGCAATTCCACGTCGCCTGTCGAGTGAAGAAGCCGCAACTGTCGGTAGAAGGCAGTGGCAGCAGTCGCCGCAAGGCCGAGCAGAGTGCGGCGAGTGCCGCGCTGGAGATGCTGTCCAAGCATGGCCGCTGACACGCCAAGACGCTGCGGTTATGTCGCTATCGTCGGGCGACCGAATGTGGGCAAGTCCACGTTGCTGAATCATATTCTGGGCCAGAAAATCAGTATCACCTCGCGTAAACCCCAGACCACGAGGCATCAGGTGCTGGGTATCAAGACGGAAGGTAATCACCAGATCATATTCGTGGATACGCCCGGTTTGCATCTGAATGCCGGGAAGGCGATCAATCGTTTCATGAACAGGGCGGCGAGTTCGGCGATCCGGGACGTCGATCTCATTGTGTTTGTGGTGGATCGCACAGCATGGACCGAAGAGGACGCGATCGTGCTGGAACAGATTCAGCAGGTGGGTTTGCCGACACTGCTGGTGATTAATAAAGTCGACCTGCTGGCAGAGAAGGAAGAACTGTTGCCGCATCTGGAAGTGTTGGCCGCCAAGGCAGATTTTGCCGCGATACTGCCGGTTTCAGCGTTGCGCCAGCACAACGTGCAGGCGCTGGAGGAGCAGATTCTGGCACTGCTCCCGGAATCCGAGCATTTTTTCCCCGAGGACCAGATCACCGATCGCAGCCAGCGATTCCTCGCCGCGGAAATCGTCCGGGAAAAGATCATGCGCCAGTTGGGCGATGAACTGCCGTACGCTATCACTGTACAGATCGAGGAGTTCGCGCAGGAGGGCGAGGTGCTGCATATTGCCGCCGTTATCTTTGTGGAACGCAACGGGCAGAAGAGAATACTGATCGGGGAAAAGGGCGCGCGTTTGCGCTCGATAGGGTCGGATGCACGGCGTGATATGGAGTCCCTTTTTGACAGCAAAGTTATGCTGCGCCTCTGGGTCAAGGTCAAATCGGGCTGGTCGGATGATGAGCGGGCGTTGCGCAGTCTCGGATACGACGACAAAAGGGAATAGGCCCCATCAAGATGCGTGTCAATTTGCAGCCAGCTTATATCATGCACAGTCGTCCCTATCGCGACACCAGCGCATTGCTGGATGTGTTTACTGCCGAGTACGGCCGCATCAGCCTGGTGGCTCGCGGCGCACGACGGCAATCCCGAAGAGGTAGCAGCGCAGCGTTGTTGCAACCATTCATTCCGTTATTGCTTTCATTCTCCGGCCACTCGGAGTTGAAGACGCTGGTTGCACTCGAAACGCCGCAACGGGCACTGTCACTGCGCAATGAGCGTGTATTCAGTGGCATGTATATGAACGAATTGCTGGTGCGCCTGCTGCACCGTAACGATGCACACCCGGCACTGTTCTCGGCCTACGATCAGGCCTTGCAAGCACTCTCTGGCGATGGCAGGGTAGACACTGTATTGCGCCGATTTGAGTATAGGTTGTTGGAAGAACTGGGGTACAACTTCGACCTCACTGCCGACGGTGCCAGTGGGCTGCCCGTTGAACCGACCCGTGTCTATGGTTACGAGCCGGGCGTGGGGCTTGTGGCGATGATCAGTACAGGTGATAGTCCGAGAAATGTCTATTCAGGGTCTGAATTGCTGGCCATGGCCGCGGGAGATTTTGATACTGCTCGCGCAGCGGCCAAGCGTCTGTTGCGAGAGGCGCTTGCAGAACATCTGGGGGCTGCGCCGCTGCGCAGTCGCGAACTGTTTCGCGCGGCGACAGGAAAGGCGGTAACGCAGCGCCGGTCAGCTAGTGCGACGACAGGACCGCAGGGAGGTCTGTCTTGATCGCAGTTGGCACCGATATCTTGCAGATAGATCGTATTGAGGAAGTGATTTCCCGGCTCGGAGATCGCTTTGTGAGACGGATTCTGACGCCCAGTGAACAGTTGGAATACGCGGATAGCAAGCAGTCCAGCCGTCTGCTGGCAAAGCGCTTTGCCGCCAAGGAAGCGATCGCAAAATCGCTGGGAACGGGGATAGGCCGCGGCGTCAGTTGGCAGGATATCCAGATCGACCACGATGCCAACGGCGCACCCATCGTGCGGCTGCTCGGCGGTGCGAAACGGGTTGCTCATGAGCGCGGTGGCACGCGCGTCGCCCTGAGTCTCGCTGATGAAATGGACTATGTGGTCGCGTTTGCCGTGTTGGCGGAATGACTCGCGGATGTGCGCTCGCTCCCAATTCGGCGTGGCCTTCAACCGCGCTATTTCTATATAATCTGAAACTCGATTCGCGGTAGCTTTCTTATGCCAGAGTATCCCACTATCGAAGCATGCATTGGCAATACGCCACTTGTGCGCCTGCAACGCCTGCAGGGGGCTACCAGCAACACCATACTCGCCAAGTTGGAAGGCACCAATCCTGCCGGTTCGGTCAAGGATCGCCCGGCGCTCAGTATGATTGCCCAGGCGGAGGCGCGCGGCGATATAAAACCAGGGGATACCCTGATCGAGGCGACGAGCGGGAATACCGGTATTGCCCTGGCCATGGCTGCGGCCATTCGGGGGTATCCGCTGGTGCTGATCATGCCCTCTCATATGAGCCAGGAGCGAAAGCAGGCAATGTCCGCGTACGGAGCACGTCTGGTGGAGGTGTCCCAATCCGAAGGCATGGAGGGCGCCCGCGATCTTGCACTGTCGATGCAGGCCAAGGGGCAGGGTAAGGTGCTGGATCAGTTCGGTAATCCCGATAACCCGCGTGCCCATATGGTCGGTACTGGCCCCGAGATTTGGCAGCAAACGGCTGGCACCATTACTCACCTGGTCAGTTCTATGGGGACCACAGGCACGATTATGGGCTGCTCTGCCTATCTGAAGCAGCAAAATTCCGGAATTCAGATTGTCGGACTGCAACCCCTCGAAGGGTCCAGCATTCCGGGTATTCGGCGCTGGCCAGAGGCCTACCTACCCAAGATCTATGACGCTGCACGTGTCGACCGGGTTATGGATATATCGCAGACGGAATCGGAAAATACGATGCGCGCGCTGGCATCACAGGAGGGTATCTTTTGCGGCGTATCCTCTGGTGGTGCCGTCGCCGCTGCGCTGCGCCTGTCCAGCGAGTTGCAAAACGCGGTCATCGTCGCAATCATTTGCGACCGTGGGGACCGCTATCTCTCTACTGGCGTATTTGCCGGTGAATAAGGGGGCAATGCCATCATGGTCCAGGTCCGTCAACAAACACTGATCGATGAGCAGGGTGTAATCGATCTCAATCAGTGGCTGCAGCAACTGCCACTGGCATTGGACGATTCGGATCGGGCACGACTGCTGCAGGCCTGTGAACTGGTGCAACAAGCGCAGCAATTGCCAGCCGCGGATTCAGGTGACTGGGCGCGAGAGTCCAACTGTTTAATCGCCGGCCTGGATATGACCATCATCCTGGCTGATCTGCACGTTGATCCAGACTGTCTGTTAGCGGGTGTGCTTTACCGCGCAGTGCGGGAGGGGCGTCTCGATACTGAGCAGGTGCGATCGCAGTTCGGTGACGCGGTGATTGGCCTGATAGAGGGCGTGCTGCGTATGGCAGCTATCAGCGATTTGCCGTTGCAGAACGAGAGCCCGGTGCTTGGCCAGGCGCATGACCAGAAAGACAATATACGCAAAATGCTGATTGCGCTGGTCGACGATGTACGCGTTGCCCTGATAAAACTGGCGGAGCGCACGTGTGCGATCCGCTCGGTGAAAGAGGATGAGGAGCGGCGTCGACAAATTGGGCGGGAGGTGTTTGAGGTGTACGCACCGCTGGCGCATCGACTGGGCATCGGCCAGCTGAAATGGGAACTGGAGGATCTGTCCTTTCGCTATACTCACGCAGAATCCTATCGCAAGATTGCTCGCCTGTTGGATGGTAAACGTCTGGAGCGCGATCGGTTTATCGCGAAAGTGACGGATGAACTCACCGAGATCCTGCGCGACGCGGGTCTGCAGTTCAAAATTTCCGGTCGAGCCAAGCATATTTACAGTATCTGGCGAAAGATGCAGCGCAAGGGGATCGGGTTCTCACAGGTTTACGATATCCGCGCTGTGCGAATACTGGTTCCGGAACTCAAGGATTGTTATGCCACGCTCGGTCTTGTACACAGCCTGTGGCGCAACATTCCCAATGAATTCGATGACTACATAGCCAACCCGAAGGAAAACGGTTATCGCTCACTGCACACAGCGGTTATCGGGCCTGAGGGGAAGGCGTTGGAGGTCCAGATCCGTACCGAGAAAATGGACTACGAAGCCGAGTTGGGCGTATGCGCCCACTGGCGATACAAAGGTTCGGACATTGTCAGCGGCTTGGCCAGTAGTTACGAGGAGAAGATAGCCTGGCTACGCCAGGTTCTCGACTGGCATGAAGAGACTGGTGACGCGCGCGGTGTGGCCGAGCAATTCAGCTTCAGCGTTGCGCAGGACAGGGTGTATACCTTCACACCGGATGGTGACGTGGTTAATCTGGCTTATGGCGCAACGCCGCTGGATTTTGCCTATCACGTGCACACAGAAATAGGCCATCGTTGCCGCGGGGCGAAGGTGAATGGCTCGCTGGTGCCGCTCACCTACCAGCTAAAAACCGGTGAGCGGGTTGAAATACTGACAAGCAACAAGGCACAGCCGCGCAGAGACTGGCTGCAACCTGGCCTGGGGTTTATAAAAACCTCCCGCGCCAGGGCCAAAGTACAGTGCTGGTTCAAATCCCAGGCGCGCGAGGACAATATTGACACCGGACGTCACTTGCTAAAAAAGGAGTTCAAGCGACTGGCTCTGACGAGTGTCGACTACCAGCGTATCGCCATGAAGGTGCAGTTCAGTACGGTGGAGGATATGTTCGCCGCTGTTGGTGCCGGTGATCTCACCTCGGCTCAGGTACTGAATGCAGCACAGGAACTGGTAGAGCGCGCGCCCGAACCGCATTTGAGACTGAATGCGGCGCTGGGTAGCCACAGTCGCAATCAGGTCGCCGTGCGTGGCGTGGGAAGCCTGCATACGCGTATGGCTCGTTGCTGTAAACCGTTGCCCGGTGATGTCATTATCGGCTATGTCACCAAGGGCAAGGGTGTGACGATCCACCGGGCCGACTGTGCGAGGCTGATGAAGCTGCAAGAGAATGTTGCGGGGCGCGTCGTCGAAACCGCCTGGGGTGTCGGGCCTGAAGATAACTATGAAGTGGATGTGGCGATAGAAGCCTACGATCGCCAGGGCCTGCTGCGTGATATCACAGGGCTTTTCGCCAATGCACGGATTAATGTCCTCACGATAAACACACATACCAATAAACAGACCAACACCGCGACGATGAAGTTGCGGGTGGAGGTACCTGACCTCGGGTCCCTCTCCAAGTTGTTGGAACGCATCGACAGGCTCAAGAATGTGATTTCCGTTGTGCGGGTATCGGATTGAAGGGCGGCACATGACGGAGACGACATACACTATAGAAGATCTGCTGCATGTTATGCAGCGACTGCGTGATCCCGTGGATGGTTGTCCCTGGGATTTACAGCAGAACTTCAAAAGTATTGTGTCCTCGACACTGGAGGAATGCTACGAACTGGTGCAGGCCATTGAACATGAGGATTTCGATCATGTCGCTGAGGAACTCGGCGATGTGTTGTTTCAGGTTATTTTTTATGCGCAACTGGGTGAAGAGAGAAATCTGTTTTCCTTTCATTCCATTGTGAATACGTTGGTCGAGAAGCTGATTCGTCGTCACCCGCATGTCTTTGCCGACGGTGAGATAGACGGTGTCACTGGGAAGCATCGCACTGTGGATGAAGTCAGGTTCAGTTGGGAGTCGATCAAGCAGCGCGAGCGCGAAGCGCGGAACCAGTCCGGCGTGCTGGCGGATATTCCTCGCGCACTGCCCGCTTTGTCGCGAGCGCAGAAGGTTCAAAAGCGTGTAGCACAGGTGAATTTTGACTGGCCGGACACCGCTGCAGTGATAGACAAACTACACGAGGAACTGGATGAACTGGATGGTGCGATATCTGCGCAGGACTCTAATGGTATACACGAGGAAATTGGCGATGTGCTGTTTACCTGTGTCAATCTCGCGCGACATCTCGGTCTCGACGCTGAAGAAAGCCTCCGCAGTTCAACCGAAAAATTCGAGCGGCGCTTCCAGGCGATGGAGTCGCTGGTGGCAACTGCAGGGGATGAACTGTCCAGTCTCGGCGAGGAGCGATACGAGCAGTTATGGCGGCAGGCCAAGGCTGATCTGGCGCGCAAATAACGGGGCTTGTAACCTTATCGCCCGCTGTGTATTGTAAGCGCCCTTCCATTTTCCTGATTGATACGACAGCCGTAGTTCTTACGCGTCACAAAATATACTGAGGAGTTTTTCAAATGCGATTGATCCTTTTGGGGGCGCCAGGCGCGGGCAAAGGTACACAGGCCAAGTTTATCTGCGAAAAATACGGCATTCCGCAGATATCTACTGGCGATATGCTGCGTGCTGCGGTTAAGGCAAAGACAGAGCTTGGACTGAAAGCTAAGCAGGTAATGGACGCTGGCGGCCTCGTCTCTGATGACATCATTATCGGTTTGGTAAAGGATCGTATTACACAGTCAGATTGCGCCAGGGGTTTTTTGTTTGACGGCTTTCCACGCACCATACCGCAAGCTCAGGCGATGGTGGATGCAGATGTGACGATCGACCACGTTGTTGAGATAGCTGTTGATGATGAAGAGATCGTTGCGCGATTGAGTGGTCGACGGGTACATCCAGGTTCAGGTCGTGTCTACCATGTGCTTTTTAACAAGCCCATCAACGAAGGCGTCGATGATGTGACCGGTGAACCTTTAGTACAGCGAGATGATGATACAGAAGAAACAGTGCGTAAACGCCTGAAGATCTATGCAGAGCAAACTCGTCCGTTAGTCGATTTTTATCGTAATATGCAGGGCGAAACAGCTCCTCGGTATCACAGGGTTGAAGGCGTGGGCAGTGTAGATGATATTTGCAATGCACTTATCGATGCGCTGGATTCGTGACACGCTGACTGTTTCAAGAGCGCAGATAGTTTGGGGTGACATCGAATAAAAAATCTTGGAAAAAACTACACGCTGGAAAACAAAAACACAGATGCGAATTTTCTACAATTTATTTTATTGTATAGATATTGCATTGTTGTTATTTTTGGCTTCGCGGGATCCTCATTAACAGTCTGGAGAGATGCATAATGGCAACTGCTAAGAAGAAAGCACCATCGAAAGCGAAGCCAAAGGCAAAAGCGAAGCCAAAGGCAAAAGCGAAGCCGAAGGCTAAAGCGAAGCCAAAGGCAAAAGCGAAGCCGAAGGCAAAAGCGAAGCCAAAGGCAAAAGCGAAGCCAAAGGCAAAAGCAAAACCAAAGGCAAAAGCTAAGCCGAAGGCCAAAGCGAAGCCAAAGGCAAAAGCAAAGCCGAAGGCCAAAGCTAAGCCAAAGGCAAAAGCAAAGCCAAAGGCAAAAGCAAAGCCGAA
>CAXBLZ010000003.1:0-133936 GCA_963976735.1 uncultured Halioglobus sp. | reverse complement strand
GAGGGGGCCAGTGAGGGATCGATGCCTTCGCTCGGTGCGGGGGCGCCTTCCAGCCTTGAAAATTCGCAGCAGTACGCAGGAGGTGTTGAATGAAGTTTGAGTCTCCTATCTCTCGAAGAGTGTCCAGGCAAATCCATGTCGGCAGTGTGGCGATCGGCGGTGATGCGCCCATCAGTGTCCAGAGCATGACCAATACCGATACCTGTGACGTGTCGGCGACGGTTGCGCAGGTGAACGCTATCGCGGACGCGGGTGCCGATATCGTCAGGATCTCTGTGCCGACAATGGATGCCGCAGAGGCCTTTCGGAAAATACGTGCACAGGTCAGCGTACCGCTGGTCGCCGATATTCATTTCGATCACAAGATCGCACTGAAGGTGGCCGAGTACGGAGTGGATTGCCTGCGCATCAACCCCGGAAATATCGGCCGAGATGACAAGGTGAGGGCAGTTATCGACAGTGCGCGCGACAAAGGCATTCCTATCCGTATCGGTGTCAATGCGGGATCGCTGGGCAAGGAGTTGCAGCGCAAGTACGGCGAACCGACACCGGAGGCGCTGGTGGAATCCGCGATGCGCCATGTCGATATTCTGGACAAGTTTAACTACCCGGATTTCAAGGTCAGTGTGAAGGCGTCCGGTGTTTTTATGGCCGTGGCTGCCTACCGTCTGCTGGCCACCAAAATCGACCAGCCGCTGCACCTGGGTATTACCGAGGCCGGTGGCCTGCGCGGTGGCACAGTCAAATCGGCGGTGGGCCTGGGCATGCTGCTGATGGACGGTATCGGTGATACCCTGCGCGTCTCGCTGGCGGCGGACCCTGTGGAGGAAGTCAAAGTAGGTTTTGACATATTGAAGAGCCTGCAGTTGCGCGCCAACGGCATCAATTTTATTGCCTGTCCGAGCTGTTCGCGGCAGAACTTCGACGTGGTCGGTACCATGAATACCCTGGAGCAGCGTCTGGAGGATATTCGCACACCGATGGACGTTGCCGTTATCGGCTGCATTGTGAATGGGCCCGGTGAGGCCAGGGAGGCCGATGTCGGGCTCACGGGAGCAACCCCCAATAACCTGATTTATGTGGATGGAGAGCCGCACCATAAAATCAGCAATGAGGACTTTATCGATCACCTGGAAGAGGTGATCCGAAAGCGAGCCACCGAACTGGAGCAGGCGCGAGCCCATCTGGAAGAACAATTAATCGCGAAATCGTCAACCTGATGGTTGGCTAGCTTTACTGGAGCCCAAGTGAGTGAAATAACCGCCATTCGGGGGATGAACGATATCCTGCCGAATGAAACAGCCTGTTGGCAGTTTGTGGAACACACCGTTGCGGCAGTGTTATCCAGCTATGGCTACGATGAAATTCGCCTGCCCGTGGTGGAGAAAACAGCGCTGTTCAAGCGTTCTATCGGTGAGGTTACCGATATCGTCGAGAAGGAGATGTATACCTTCGATGATCGCAATGGTGATAGCATGACGCTGCGACCGGAAGGCACTGCCGGTTGTGTTCGCGCAGCGATACAACAGGGTCTGCTTACCACGCCCCAGCGCCTGTGGTACACCGGCCCCATGTTCCGCTACGAGCGCCCACAAAAAGGGCGCCAGCGCCAGTTCCACCAGACCGGCGTCGAGGCATTTGGTATCGCCACCCCGGACATGGATGCCGAACTCATTTTGTTGTGCGCGAGAATCTGGCGCCAACTGGGGTTGCTGGACGCGATGGAACTGCAGCTCAACTCCATCGGTAGTGCGCAAGCGCGCAGGGCATATCGTGCGGCACTGGTTGGTTTTCTGGAGGCACGCGTCGACCAGTTGGATGAGGACAGCCGGCGTCGACTGCACAGTAATCCGCTGCGTATTCTGGACAGCAAGAATCCTCAAACGCAGTCTGTGCTGGATGATGGGCCAAGCCTTGAGGACTTTCTGGACGAAGAGGCGAGCGCTGATTTCGCGCGGCTGTGTGAATTGCTGCAAGTGGCTGGTATAAAGTACGTGGTCAATCGGCGACTGGTGCGAGGCCTGGATTACTACAATAAAACGGTATTTGAGTGGGTTACGCGAGAGCTTGGCGCACAGGGTACGGTTTGTGCAGGCGGTCGCTATGACAGTCTCGTGGAACAACTGGGCGGCAAAGCCACGCCGGCGATCGGCTGTGCCATGGGTATGGAGCGACTGGTATTGCTTCTGATGGAGCGGGGCGAGGTGACTGCGGCACCCGCTGCCGATGTGTATGTGGTCGCTGTGGGAGACGAGGCGCAAAGTATCGCACTGGCGGCGACACAAGCGCTGCGAGCGCAGCAACCGCAGCTGCGAATCGTGCAGCACGCCGGCGGTGGCAGCTTTAAAAGCCAGATGAAAAAAGCCGATAAGAGCGGCGCACGGGTGGCCCTGATCTGGGGTGGAGACGAGGTGGCGGCGCAGTCTGTTACGGTCAAATCCCTGCGTGCTCAAAACGGAGAACGCACCGCGCAGATTACGGTGGCGCTGCGGGAACTGGAAACGACACTGTGCGCAGCACTTGCGCCCTGAGACTAAGATAAGAGGAAAGAACGACGTGGAACAGTATCGTACAGAAGATGAGCAGGTCGAAGCGCTGCGCCGCTGGTGGAATGAAAATGGGCGCTCCATAGTCGCGATCATCGTCATAGCACTGGCCGCCGGTTTTGGTTGGCAGGCGTGGCAAGCCCATGACGTCAGTCAACAGGAACAGGCATCTACGCTCTATCTGGCTATGCTGCGTGCGGTGGACGCACCCGAATCGCAACAGAAGACACAGGCCATGGATCTGGCAGGACAGCTGAAGAGTGAATTCAGTAGCACCCAATACGCGGCGTTTGCAGCGCTGCAACTGGCGGCGATTGCCGTGGAAGACGGTGATCTGGCGGAAGCGGAGGCGCAGTTGCGCTGGGTACTGGGCCAGGTCGCGGCGAATAGTGATACCGCACAGGTTGCGCAGTTGCGCCTGGCGCGCGTGATGGCCGCCGCTGGAGACACCGAGCAGGCACTGGATATTCTGACACAGTCTGATCCGGGCCCCTATGGTGCATCCTACGCCATCGCCCAGGGCGATATCCTGTTGGCGGCAGCGCTTCGTGAGGAAGCGCGTGCGGCTTACAACCAGGCATTGGTCATCGCTGCCAGTGGTGGGACAGGGGTTAATCTCTCAATCCTGCAACAGAAGCTGCAAAGCCTTACGCCGGTGCCTCCTCGCGCCGGCATAGAGGATGGCAGTGAGCCGGTGATCGAGATTGACACAGTCAGCGAAGCCATTGATGTACCGGAGGAATAAGAATATGCGGCAGATCTACCGGCATGTAATCCTGCTTTTCCTGGTCTTTAACCTGGCCGCCTGTAGCACGATTTCAGGATGGTTTGAGTCAGACGACGATGACGCGACAGCCCCCGCCGAACTCACGGACATCGATGAGACAGTGAATATCAAAGAGCTGTGGTCGGTGGATGTGGGTAATGGCCAGGGCGAAGGCTTCTACCGACTGCGTCCTGCGATTCGAGGTGACATGATTTATGCGGCAGCGGCTGATGGAGAGATCGTCGCTGTCAACCGGCTGTCTGGCGATACAGTCTGGGAAGCGGAGCTGGAGACGCCGCTGTCGGGTGGTGTCGGTGTCTATGAAGACACACTGTTGGTCGGCAGCAGTGAGGGCTACGTGCTGCGACTGGATGCCAACTCGGGTGAGAAACTGTGGTCTACACCCTTGCGTGGAGAGATTCTGTCGGCCCCCCAGAGTAACGGCAAGGTCGTGGTCGCCCAGACTTACGATGGTCGCCTGCAGGGGCTCGATTATGAAACCGGTGCCATTCTGTGGACCTATGACAGCAATGTTCCTGTGCTGACGATCCGCGGAACGAGTACCCCGATATTCAACAACAACCAGGTCTATGCGGGCTTCGCCAACGGCCGGGTGCTGGCCTTTAACGCCCAGACGGGCGCGCTGCTGTGGGAGGTTCGTGTGGCGATTTCCCAGGGCCGCTCTGAAATTGAACGCATTGTCGATGTGGACGGCACCATGGATCTGGTGGGCAATGAGCTGTTCGCTGTCAGTTACCAGGGCAGTGTCGTCGGTATTGATGCCCAGAGTGGCCGCAAGGTCTGGCAGCAGAAGGCCTCGTCTTTCTCGGGTGTTGCACAGGGATTCAGCAACGTCTATGTCGCGGATGAAGACGGCACCCTGACAGCCTATATGCGCAACGGCCAGGGGGTTCGCTGGACCCAGGGCGCGCTGGCATACCGCGAACTCTCCAGGCCGACCCCTGTGAGCAGTTATGTCGTGGTTGGCGATTTCGAGGGCTATGTGCATGTGTTGTCACAGGTCGATGGCAATTTTGTCGGCCGTTTCCGGGTTGATGACGAGGGCATTCGCGCGGACATGATGAGCGAAGCTAATGTGCTTTACGTGTATGGCAATAGCGGCGAACTGGCTGCGTATGAGATTACCGCCAAAAACTGATGATCCCTGTGATCGCTCTGGTCGGGCGCCCCAATGTCGGTAAATCCACGCTGTTCAACCAACTGACGCGTAGCCGGGATGCGCTGGTTGCAGATTTCCCTGGGCTGACCCGCGATCGCAAGTACGGTGAATCCCGCATGGGCAGCCGGCCCTTTGTCGTTATCGATACGGGTGGTATTACCGGCGAGGAGGCCGGTGTCGATACGCCGATGGCGCAGCAGGCGCTATCCGCCATTGATGAGGCGGATGTCGTGCTCTTTATCGTCGACGGCCGCGAGGGGTTGAATGCAATAGACGAGGCCCTGGCCAGCCGACTGCGGCAGCGAAACAAGCCTTTCCATGTTGTAGTGAACAAGATCGACGGTCTCAACGAAGACGTCGTAACGGGCGATTTTTATACCCTGGGTGTTGACTCCATGTTCGCCATCGCCGCTTCGCACGGGCGCGGTGTGGCCAGTATGATCGAGGAGGTGCTTTCGACCTTCTCCGAGCCCGCCGATATCGCCGAGCGCGAGCGATATCCCGATAGTATCCGCGTTGCAATCGTGGGTCGGCCCAATGTCGGTAAGTCCACGCTCGTCAACCGTCTGTTGGGCGAGGAGCGCGTGGTGGTATTCGATCAGCCGGGCACGACACGCGACAGCATCTATATAGACTACGAGCGCGATAGCCAGAAATACACGCTGATTGATACGGCGGGTGTCAGGCGGCGCAAGAATGTGCGAATGGTGGTTGAGAAGTTTTCGATTGTGAAAACACTCAAGGCCATCGATGACGCACATGTCGTGGTATTGGTGATGGATGCCCGCGAGGGTATCGTCGACCAGGATATGCACCTGCTCGGTCACTGCATGGACAAGGGTCGGGCACTGGTATTGGCGGTGAACAAATGGGACGGTATTGATTCCGATCAGCGGGACTGGATCAAAAGCGAACTGGACCGCCGCCTGCGTTTCGCCGAGTACGCGGATACACACTATATCTCGGCGCTGCACGGTACCGGCGTCGGTCATCTCTACAAGTCCATCAACAGTGCCTACTCGTCGGCTACACGCAAGCTGAACACCAATATGCTAACTCGTATCCTGGAAGCGGCGGTCTTCGATCACCCGCCACCCATGGTCAATGGCCGCAGAATCAAGTTGCGTTATGCCCATGCCGGGGGCCAGAACCCGCCCCTGATCGTGATTCACGGCAACCAGACCGGCAGTGTCCCGAACAGCTACCAGCGCTATCTGGAAAAAGTCTATCGCCGTGAACTGGAACTGGCGGGCACGCCAGTGCGCATCGAGTTTCGCACCAGCGAAAATCCTTTCGCCGAGAAGCGCAATAAACTGACCCAGCGCCAGGTGCAGCGCAAGCGACGCCTGATGTCGCATGTCGATAAGGCGAAGAACAGCAAAAAGAAGAAGTAGTCCTGTGAGTGCGCCCGACAACAAGCCCGATCTGGATACCCGAGAAAAGATTGGGTTCTTTGTAGACCGGTTCTACGAGCGTATGCTGGCCGATGAACAGTTGGGCCCCATATTCCTCGACGTGGCCGCGATCGATACTTCAGTACACCTGCCCCATATCAAGGATTACTGGTGCAAGCTGTTGCTGGGTGAAAAAAGATACCAGCGGCACACGATGGATATCCACCGGCAGCTGAACAGGAAACGCACCCTGCGAGCAGAGGATTTCCAGCGTTGGTTACGCTTGTTTACCACGACTGTAGATGATCATTTTTCCGGTGAGCGGGCTGATCGTGCCAAGCAAGTCGCCAGTACCATAGCGGCCAATATGGAGCGGGCTTTGTCTCAGTAGCCCCAGGCGAGCCTCACTATTTACGATTTTGTATGTTCCGTCCGTCTGTTAAAGTTGCAGCATAAAATTAGTCAAACTAAAAAAAAGGTTAATGTCTATGAATCGTTCGACTGTAATTTCTCCACGCTGCAGGCTTGCCTCTGCTATCGCGCTGATGATCGGGGTAAGCTCTCCTGTTTACGCACAGATGCTCGAGGAAGTTGTGGTGACTGCCCAGAAACGCAGTCAGTCACTTCAGGACGTGCCAATCGCACTCAGTGCATTCAATGCGACCTTTCTGGAAACCACAGGTGTACAGAATCTCGGTGGCCTCGAGCAGTTTACTCCCGGCCTCGATATCGAAGCTCTCTCGGTTACCCAGCCTACTTACAAAATCCGTGGCATTGGCAGTGGCGGACTGAGTATTGGCACCGACCCCGCAGTCGGAATCTATACTGACGGTATTTATGTCGGGCGCTCCGCCAGTTCCAACGTTGAGTTCAGCGATATTGAGCGGGTGGAAGTGCTGAAAGGCCCACAGGGCACCCTGTTCGGACGCAATGCCGCAGCGGGTGCGATTCAGATCATCACGCAAAAGCCGGTGCAGGAAACGGAAGGCTCGGTGCGATTGAGGTATGGCAACTATAATAAACAGCTCGGGGAAGCGATCTACAATACACCGCTGATAGACGATGAACTTGCCGCGCGATTCAATGTGATAGCGAACAGCCGGGATGGGTATATCGACAATGCGTTGAACGGCAATGATCTGGGAGACGAGCATTACTATGCCGGCCGCGCCAGTTTTCTGTGGACGCCGCAGAGCGAGACATCAGTGCGGCTTTCATTTGATTACAACCGGCTGGACCAGGATGCTCCGGTCGCTATCGGTCTGAACTCCGACCTCAGTCCCACCGGCACAGCGGGTGGACAGGTTGGTGACGTAGACGTCTTTGGCAAGGTCGCTAACGATATTATCAAGGGCGAGGAAAAGCGTAAGTTATATGCCTATAGCCTCGAGTTGGATCATGAGTTTGATGAAGTTACGATGACGTATATTGCCTCCTACCGCCATTTCGATTCCAATGCGCGACAGGATGAGGACGGTTTGGGCTCGCTCGAATACCAACCGCCGGTGGAGTACCTTTATCTCGACACCAATAACATCGAACACAACAGCCAGTTTTATACGGAGTTGCGTTTTGCAGGAGAGACTGACTCATTGACGTGGGTCGGTGGTTTGAGTTTCTACGATGAGAACGGCAAGCAAAGTGCCGAGGTGACTACAAATGTCGGCTCCCTGGTACGCAACTTGACCAGCGACCCAGTCAACGATGTGTTTACCACGCCAGATAACCAGACATGCCTGGCACTGAGTGCGGCGGCACTGGGCGGAACTGCATATCCGTGCAGCGCATTTGATAAAGAGACAATGAACAACGAGGCCAAGACCAAAAGTTACGCGGCTTTTGGTGACGTGACCTGGCAAATCAGTGACCTGGTGAGCCTGACCGCGGGTGCACGACTTACCTACGACGACAAAAAGTTTGGCTGGTACAACCCGCCGAACTCACTGACCGGGAACTCTGATCAGGATGTCATTTTCCCCGTCGATTCCCCAGAATCCGCTCTGGCAAAAATGGGCTGGTACCGCCAGAAAGGCTCCTGGGACAATTTTGATCCGCGCGTGGTACTGAATGTGTACCCGATGGACGGCGTAATGCTCTGGGCGTCGTATGCCAATGGCTATACGGCGGGCGGGTTTAACTCGCTGCAGGTAGGTTCAGAGTTTGACCCCGAAGAGGTCGACAACTACGAGATCGGGATCAAGTCAGAATTTCTGGACAACACGGTGCGGGTAAATGCCTCCGTATACCATTTTATCTATTCGGACAAGCAGGACATTATTCAGATCGACACGGGAGGCGCGGTGCGCCAGTTTTCTACCTCAACCGGCGATGCGCAAGGTACCGGCTTTGAGTCGGAGTTCCTCTGGTTGCCTGTGGAAAATCTACAGTTGGCTATGAATTACGGTTACCTCGACGCACAGTGGACAGACCGTAAACTGGAGGGTTACTACAATGGTTGTGGTGTGGGTGTGCCGCGTACGGCTGGCAATCTAGACGGCGAGCAGTTGGACGGTCCCAAACAGCGGGTATCCCTGAGTGCTGACTATGACCTGCAACTGGGTGACAACGGCACGGTGCTGTTTCATGCAGATTACAGCCTGACCTCAAAGGTGGAGCGCAATCCGGCTTCCAGCGATTACTGTGTCAACTATGATACAAGAGACGATGACTATCACCTGACCAATGCGCGGATCGCGTGGCAAGATGTCTCCGAGGCCTGGCAGGTGGCGCTGTGGGCAGAGAATGTATTCGATACCGAATATGTGGTGAATTACAACGCGATCTCATCTGATCTCGGATCGCCCTATGTGCGACGGAACTTCCCTCGCATGTACGGCATGGAAGTTATCTATAAGTGGTGAGCGCTATCGCCACTGTGCCCGTCAGATCAAACTGCCGGGCACAGTGAGCAATACAGTTGCCGATGCATTGGCGAGTTGGCCCGCGCCCTCAGCCGTGCACGGCACCAGCTTTTTGCGGGCGATGCAGTTTAGAAGGGGTAGCGCAGGTCCGCAGACAGGCGAATGGCACCCGTCCCGGCATAATTGCAGTGAAGTACTGATCCGCGTCGTCGGGAGGCAGTGCTGCCAACAACGCCTCGTCAGAGATTCGCAACCAGAAAGAATCGGGCAGCATTGACAGTTTTGCTGTCGAACTCCGGAGTCTTGCTATGAGGTTTGGATTACTATTACTGTGATATTTGCCGCTGTTTCGATCTGAAAGGGCAATCAAATTAAAATAAGGTAGTTATAACTAGCCTTATGTGGTTAACTTGCATCCGGAAAATGGGCGTACAGTTTTTGCGCTCTGGTAAAGGATAGATTGAACATGAAAAATACGCTGGCGTTTATCGGTTTGACCTTTGTGAGCCTGTCGCTCGCCTCTGCCTTAGCCCATGCCAACGAGGCTGCGCAGGCAAAGTACCAAAGTTGTGCGGCCTGTCACGGGGATGCGGCCCAGGGCAATACCGAACTTAATGCACCCGCATTAGCTGGACAGGACGCCGCTTATCTGGCGAGACAGCTCCAGCACTTCAAGGCCGGTATTCGCGGCGCTGATCCGACGGATACGCAGGGCGCGCAGATGAAAGCCATGGCCGCCACCGTGTCCGACGAGGATATTCTGGTCATTGCCGAATACCTCGCTACACTTCCCACGCCTGTGCTGACGCCTGAGATCTCCGGCGATCTGAAGAATGGCAACAATTACTATCACGCCAGTTGCGGCGCATGCCATGGAGGCCAGGCGCAGGGCAATCCCGCTTTGAACGCACCGGCTCTCGCGGGGTTGGACGCCGCTTACCTGAAAGCCCAGTTCCAGAATTTTCGCCTCGGAATACGCGGCGCGCACCCCGAGGACACCTATGGCAAACAGATGAGAGTGATGTCTAGTACATTGCCCTCGGACAAGGACCTGGATGATGTGATCGCCTATATCCAGGCGCAGGCCGCGGCCGAGTAGGGAATCGAGTAGCGGTCGTGCGCGCAGTCATTCTGGCAATGTCGGGTGTATTCCTGTGTATCGGGGTAGTTAATGCCGATCCCAGCGGGATTGTATTGCGTGGCAATTGCCCTCCCAGCTTTGAGAAAACGGAGGAGGGCGTCTGTCGGCTGCGCACCCTGTACGAGTTTTACGACTCTGTCCAGGATGCCGGGCTTGGCGGCACGCAGACGTCACTGCCGGCGCATCGCGATGGTTTTACCCCGGAGCAAATCGATCTGGGCCGCTACCTGTTTTTTGACCCGGTGCTGTCGGCCGATGGCGCCGTTGCATGTGCCAGTTGCCACGATCCCGATAGGGGGTTTTCAGACAACCTGCCGCGCTCCCGTGGAATTGGTGGGCAGGAGGTTGCGCGCGCTGCGCCAACACTGTGGAACAGTGCGTTTCTGACCAAATTTTTCTGGGATGCGCACGCCGCCACACTCGAGGAGCAGGTGGTGGGGCCATTATTTGCATCCAATGAAATGGGCAACACGCCGAAAAAACTGCTCGACACGCTCAACAGTATCCCCGCCTACCAGACGCTGTTTCACCAGGCTTTTCCAAAACGGCAGGGCGAACCAATCGAACTCAATGAAGTCTACCTGTCGCTCGCGGCATTCCAGACTTCATTGATTTCGTTGAACAGTCGTTACGATCGCTATGCCCACGGTTACCATGGCGCATTGACGGCGCCTGAAATTGAGGGATTGAATATCTTTCGGTCATTTGTCGCGCGCTGTGCGGAGTGCCATACCCCACCCCTGTTTACGAATCAGCAGGTGGCTGTTATTGGCGCCCCGGAACCCGATGGATGGCCGCTGGATATTGGCGCGGAACGAACGTACGATGCGCCCGAATTGAAGGCGGGTTTCAAAGTGCCGACAGTGCGCAACATAGTACAGACGCCGCCCTATATGCACTCGGGGAAATTTGAAAACCTGCACGAGGTCGTTGAATTTTACAACGGTGGCCGGGGCCACGCGGTGCCCGAGGGGCTGGACCTGCATCTGCACTGGCATATTTCCTCGCCCAACCTGACCGACTACGAGTTGGACAGACTAGTCGATTTTTTGGGTGCGCTCACTGATGAGAGTCTCAAGCCCCAGGTGCCGCAGCAAGTGCCCTCTGGTCTGACGCCTGTCACCGGCGCATCACAATCACATATTTCAATAACAGAGAAATCATCGGGAGATGCTTCATGAAAATGGGAAGAATTTTGGCTGTGATTCTGATTCTGGCGGCATTTGCCGGCGGGATGATGATCGGCAAGGGCGAGCGTGAGAAGGGGGTTCCGGTTGTTGTGGAAACTGCCGGTGGCGGCGCGACCTACAGCGGTGGTTTTGTCGCAAAGGACAATGAGTTCACGCTCAGCGGCAACAGCAAATCGGTGGCCGGCCCGCCGATGTCTGATGTGATTGTGGTGGTGGAAAACGGGGAGTCGATTCAGCAGGCGGTACAGGATGCCGCGCCCGGCACGACGATACAGGTCATGCCCGGTACCTACAAGGAGACGGTGTATATCGATAAAGACGGCATTCGCCTGATCGGTGTGATCAGGGGCAGCGAGCGGCCACTGCTGGATGGCGAGGGTGAGCTCAATGACGCCATCCTCTACTCTGGCAATAACATCGTTGTCGAGAACTTCAAGATTACCCGCTACAAGGGCAATGGCATTATGAGCCAGGCCGGTAACAACTGGGAAATCAGAAACAATTTCATTGTTGATACCGGTGTCTACGGAATTTTTCCCCAGCTGGGGCAGAACGGCGTTATTGAACACAACGTGGTGTCAGGGATCGAAGATGCGGCCATCTATGTCGGTATGAGCGACAACGTCCATGTCGCTTACAACGATGTCTACGATAGCGTCGCCGGTATTGAGATCGAGAATAGCCGACACGCTGTGGTCGAAGCGAACCGCGTGTATAACAACACCGGTGGTATCCTCGCTTTCATCACGCCCGGCCTGCCCATCAAAACGACGTTCGATGTCATCATTCGCAATAACTTCATCCTGTCCAATAACCACGCCAACTTTGGCGCACCCGGTTCGACTGTGGCCGGCATTCCGGCGGGCACCGGTATACTGGTGATGGCGGCGGACGATGTCGTTATCGAAGGCAATATCATCAAGGACAACAAGAACGCGGGGATCCTGATAACCGATCACAGCAACGCCGCCAATGTCACCATAGATCCTGAATCGGACCCCAATTCAGATCGCGTCAAAATCCTCAACAACACCATGATCAACAATGGCTACGATCCGATCACTGAAATCAAGGCCCTGATGCTGACCGAACTGAAAACCGGCAACCCCGATATCGTCTCTGTTGGCCCCACACAGGACAGCTGCATAATCAATCGACAGCAGTACATCACCGTGGGCCTGGGGAGTTTTGGCGATTGCGACTTTACCAATACGGCCAGTATTGGCAACTACCTGTTGCCACCGGTGCCGCCGCGCGAAATCAAGCCGGAGGACAGGGGTAAAATCGCCTATCTGGGCATCTGCGCGGGTTGTCATACCTACACTGGTCGTATGATTGGTCCGCCGGTGCAAATTATTCAGGCCCTGTATATGGATAACCCGCAGGGGATCGCGGAGTATATCGCCAACCCGGTCAAGAAGCGGGATGACTATCCTGAGATGCCCCCGCAGGACTATCTGGATGAAGAAACGCGGCTTGCAGTCGCGGAATATATGTTGGGTGTGAAGAACTAAACGACACTTAACCATCCTGTGAAGGCCGCCTCCGCGATCGTGGGGGCGGCCTTTGTACCCCGCCTCTCAAACTCTTCCGCGATCCAATCGGTTGCCTTCAATTGCCTCTGATGTCTCGCCCGGGACAGCGTAGCGTGGGTGGCTATTTTAATTCATGCTGTGAATAGTAAAAATCGCCACTATTAATTTCAATTATATACAAAGGATCACTACACTAGCCGCAACTTGACCAGAGGGGTCACTGTTAGCTAGGCAATGACACCTCGGCCATTTGAAACTACCGCAACAGACATCCAGAGGAACTACCATGTCCACATTCCAAGACGAAATTGCTGAATTGGCCCAGCTGCGAGATAGCAACGGCAGTGCCTGGGATCACATCGACCCGGAATCTGCTGCGCGCATGCGCTTGCAGAACCGTTTCCGCACCGGCCTGGATATCGCCAGATACACGGCGTCAATCATGCGCGAGGATATGGCAGAGTACGATGCGGATAGCAGCCAGTACACCCAGTCGCTGGGCTGTTGGCACGGCTTTATCGGCCAGCAGAAGCTGATCGCAATCAAAAAGCACTTCAACGATACCAGCAAACGCTACCTGTACCTGTCCGGCTGGATGATTGCCGCGCTGCGCTCAGAATTTGGACCGCTGCCCGACCAGTCCATGCACGAAAAAACGACGGTACCGGGCCTGATCGAAGAGCTCTACACCTTCCTGCGCCAGGCGGATGCCCGCGAGCTGGGTGGCCTGTTCCGTGCGCTGGATGCTGCCCGTGAAGCGGGTAACGAAGTTGAAGCGAAGGCAGTACAGAGCCAGATCGATAACTTCCAGACCCATGTGGTGCCCATTATTGCCGACATCGATGCCGGTTTTGGTAATGCCGAGGCCACCTACCTGCTGGCAAAGAAGATGATCGAGGCGGGCGCCTGTGCCATCCAGATCGAGAACCAGGTGTCGGACGAGAAGCAGTGTGGTCACCAGGACGGCAAGGTTACCGTGCCGCATGAGGATTTCCTGGCGAAGATCCGCGCGGTTCGCTACGCCTTCCTGGAACTGGGCGTTGACAACGGTGTGATCGTTGCACGTACTGACTCGCTCGGTGCTGGCCTCACCAAGCAGATCGCTGTGACACACACACCGGGCGATCTCGGCGACCAGTACAACAGCTTCCTCGACATGGAAGAGCTGGATGTTGCTGACATGAGCCACGGTGACGTCATCATCAAATACCATGACCAGCTGATGCGTCCCAAGCGCCTGCCGTCCAACCTGTACCAGTTCCGCAAGGGTACCGGTGAAGATCGCTGTGTGCTGGACTCCATCACCTCCCTGCAGCACGGTGCTGACCTGTTGTGGATCGAGACTGAAAAGCCCCATATCGGCCAGATTGCCGGCATGGTAAACCGTATCCGCGAAGTGGTTCCAAATGCCAAGCTGGTGTATAACAATTCACCGTCCTTCAACTGGACGCTGAACTTCCGCCAACAGGTTTTCGACGCCTGGAGTGAGGCGGGTAAGGATGTGTCGGCCTACAACCGCGACGCGCTGATGAGCGTGGACTACGACGATAGTGAGCTGGCGGCAGAGGCGGATGAGCGGATTCGCACCTTCCAGGCCGACTCGTCACGTGAGGCAGGTATCTTCCACCACCTGATCACTCTGCCTACCTACCACACCGCGGCGCTGTCGACCGACAACCTGGCCAAGGAGTACTTTGGCGAGCAGGGCATGCTGGGCTATGTGAAAGGAGTGCAGCGCAAGGAAATCCGTCAGGGGATCGCCTGCGTCAAGCACCAGAACATGGCGGGCTCCGATCTCGGTGACGACCACAAGGAGTACTTTGCCGGTGAAGCGGCCCTTAAGGCGGGCGGTAAAGACAACACCATGAACCAGTTTGGCTAAGCTATTCGTAGCACAGCTATTCTGGAAAAGGGCGGGTTTATCCCCGCCCTTTTTTTTGGAATTTCCCGAGGTTGCCGGCCGCTGGAGTGCGCGAGCCTCGCTTGTTCGAAAAGCTTACTCACCGCGAGGCACGCTCACTCCAGCGGCCTCAGAACGCGTAATTTTCAAATATTGAACCAGTTGGGACCCCGTGCGGTGGAGAGGGCCGGAGAGACTGCTGTACAGCAGTTACTTCGGATCTCGGTCGATACAGCTAAACAGATTCAATCAAACAGTTCCCCACAACGTTCAGGGGTCCCTGCCATAATCGAATGTGGTACCGTTTGCCGAGTTGCACGCGAGAATAATAGAATCAGGAGAATATATATGCGTTGGGATGATATCGATAAACAGGTGTGCTCTGTGGCCCGGGCGCTCTCCGTGGTGGGTGAGCGCTGGACAATGTTAATTCTGCGCGATGCATTTCTGGGGACGCGGCGCTTTGATCAGTTTCAGGGTAATCTCGGTATTACCCGGCACCGGTTGGCGGAACGGCTCGGCAAACTGGTGGAGCAGGGCGTGCTGGTGAAGGTACCGTATCACGATCGTCCGTTGCGCTACGAGTATCGGCTGACGCGCAAGGGGCTGGGATTGTACCCGGTATTGATGAGTCTCTCGCGCTGGGGCGACGAGTGGATGGACGGCGGCAATGGCGCGCCGCTGGAGTACGTGCACCAGGCCTGTGGCCACAAAACACGGCCGACGCTCACCTGCAGTGAATGCGGCGCGCCGCTGCGACCAGAGGGTGTGCGACCACAATTGGGCCCGGCGCTGTGCGAGCATGCTGACGCGCGGCGAGAGACACCGCTGAAAGACATTCCCGCGCTACTGCGGGGTAACGCGGGGGTGTCTGCCTGACGCCTCGCTACGTGGCAGCTGCGAGTGCCTGCTCGATATCCGCAAGGATGTCGTCGATGTGTTCGATGCCGATCGACAGGCGCACCATGTCTTCGCTGACACCTGCCGAGGCCAGTTCCTCCGGGTTGAGCTGACGGTGTGTGGTGCTGGCCGGATGGCAGGCCAGTGACTTCGCGTCGCCTATATTTACCAGTCTCAAAATCAGCTGCAGCGCGTCGATAAAGCGCGTGCCGGCGTCTATTCCTCCTTCGATGCCAAAACTGAGAATACCCGCGGCTTTGCCATTGCAGTATTTCTTGCAGTTTTCACGGTAGGGGCTGTTGTGCAGCCCGGCGTAGTTTACCCAGTTTACCTGTGGGTGTTTCTGCAGGTACTTGGCGACCTTTTTGGCATTCTTGCAATGTTGTTTCATCCGCAGGCTGAGCGTCTCCAGCCCCTGCATGATAAGGAAAGCGCTGTGCGGTGACAGGGCGGCGCCAGTATTGCGCAGCGGTACCACGCGGCAGCGACCGATGTAGGCCGCTGGCCCCATGGCCTCGGTGTACACCACGCCGTGATAGGATGGATCCGGCGTATTCATTATGGGGTAACGCTCGCTGTGAGCAGCCCAGTCAAACTTGCCTGAATCAACGATGGCGCCGCCAATGGTGGTGCCGTGGCCGCCGATGTATTTGGTGAGTGAGTGTACGGCGATGTCCGCGCCGTGATCGAACACGCGGCACAGTACCGGGGTCGCCACGGTGTTGTCGACGATCAGTGGCACCCCGGCGGCGTGGGCGATATCTGCCCAGCGCTGGATGTCCACGATGTTGCCGGCGGGGTTGCCAATAGACTCACAGAACAGTGCCTTGGTGTTCTCGTCTATCAGCGAGGCCACTTTGTCGAAATCGTCGGCGGCTGCAAAACGTGTCTCAATGCCCTGCCTCGGGAAGGTGTGAGCGAACAGGTTATAGGTGCCGCCGTAGAGTTGTGAGGTGCTGACAATATTGCTGCCTACTTCAGCTATCGCCTCGATTGCATACCGAATTGCCGCCATGCCGGAAGCTACCGCGAGTGCGCCCACGCCGCCTTCGAGTTCGGTCAGCCGCTGCTCGAGCACGGCGTTGGTCGGATTCATGATACGGCTGTAGATGTTGCCCGGTACGGCGAGGTTGAAAAGATCTGCGCCGTGCTGGCTATCGTTGAAGGTAAAGGATGTCGTCTGGTATATCGGGGTGGTAGCAGCATTCGTTGTCGGGTCGCCCTCGAACCCCGCGTGCAGTGCGATTGTTTCTGGTTTCATGGTTTTTTCCTGTTTGAATGTGATACCGCAAATCGGTGGCAGAGCGAAGCTTAGCAAAGGTGTGTCATCTGGCAACCATCCATTTGACAACCCGCAGGCAAGTCACTACAGTTTGCGGCCGAGTCAGGTGCCTGTTGTGACGGCGTACACGTGCGTATGCAGCAGGCTAAATGGGAAGTGTGGAACTGCAATTGCAGCTGCCACCGCTGCCCCCGCAACGGTTTCAGTCATGTGCGCAACATGCTGAGAGCCCGATACCAGCCTGGCATAAGTGGCAATGAAGCGGAGGGCTTCTGCAAAGGTTGTCCAGCCAGTATATGTGGCGTTCCTTTTCTTTCTTCCTCCTGATACTGCCCACCCACGTCCATATCCGCTTGACATGCGGTTGTGTGCCCGAGAGCGATGCTGCAGTGACAGAGCCAGCCAATGCCAAGACCCTGATGGTACAGGGGACAACATCCGATGCCGGCAAGAGTATCCTGGTGGCTGGCTTGTGTCGTGTACTGGCGCGCAGGGACTGCAAAGTGGCCCCCTTCAAGCCGCAGAATATGGCGCTCAACAGTGCCGTTACCTGCGATGGCGGGGAGATTGGGCGCGCCCAGGCACTGCAGGCTCTGGCCTGTAAACTACCGCCACACACCGATATGAACCCTGTGTTGCTAAAGCCCTCCAGCGATACCGGAGCACAGGTGATTATCCACGGCAAGGTTGTGTCGGAACTCGATGCCAGGGCATTCCACGATTACAAACTGGTGGCGATGGCGGCGGTACTGGAGTCGCATCAACGACTTTGCCAGCAGTACGATTACATCGTTGTCGAGGGCGCGGGAAGTCCTGCGGAAATTAACCTGCGCGATAAGGACATCGCCAATATGGGGTTTGCTGAAAAAATCGATTGCCCCGTCATACTCGTTGCCGATATCGATCGTGGTGGCGTTTTCGCGCATCTGGTGGGTACGCTGCAACTGCTCTCTGCAACGGAGCAGGCCCGTATAGTCGGGTTTGTAATCAACAAGTTTCGCGGCGATATCAGCCTGCTACAACCGGGTATCGAATGGCTTGAGGACTATACGCAAAAACCGGTACTGGGTGTGCTGCCGTATTTGCACGGTCTGCACCTGGACGCAGAGGACGCGATTACCACGGCGCAGGTTGCCACTTCAGGAGGAACCCTGCTGCGGGTGATTGTCCCGGTGTTTTCGCGTATTAGTAATCACACGGATTTTGACGCACTGCGGCTTCACCCGCAGATTGATCTGCAGTTTGTCGGCCCCGACCGCACCCCACCTGACGCAGATCTGATCATCCTGCCGGGCAGTAAAAATGTGCGTATGGATACACAGTGGTTGCGTGACCATCACTGGCCCGAGGCGATTGCGCGGCACCTGCGGTACGGGGGCAAACTCATCGGTATCTGTGGCGGTTTCCAGATGCTGGGGCTGAGCATCGAGGATTCCGAGGGCATTGAGGGGCCGGCCGGTTCCTGTGCAGGTCTGGGGCTGTTGCAGATGTCCACCGTATTGCGAGCGGACAAGCAATTGCGACAGGTCAGCGGTACGCTTGCCTTCAATGCGGCCGCCATTGACGGTTATGAGATTCACTGTGGTATCTCCGCGGGCGCGGCGCTGGAAAACGCTGCGGTAACCCTGTCTGATGGTCGTCGTGATGGCGCCGTGTCCGCCGATGGCCAGATCCTGGGGACCTACCTGCACGGCCTGTTTGACAACCCGCTGGCGCGGGATGAACTTCTGCGCTGGGCGGGACTGACACCTGAAGTTGCACCGGGCCTCTCCGAAATTCGCGAGCAGCAACTGGAGCGACTGGCGGATGTGCTGGAACGAGAGATCGACTGCGCCAGCCTGTTCGAGGGTGCCATGTGATGCACTTTTGGGCGACAACAATCATTCACACTTGCGTCCGGGCGGAGTCATGTGGATGAGGGTGACAAAAGTCGAATCGGAATACAGCCTGATGCCCGGTGTTAAACTGAAGCGCCTGGAGCACTGCGTGCACCTCAGGTTTTCGCAGCCGCACAGAACCCTGAGTTCCGCAGTCTTCAACGGCGGCTACTGTGTGGCCAGTGATTTTCTTAACGTTCGTGTCGCCAGGCACAGTCCCGAGCCCGCCGAGGACCCGGCGATAACCCTGCAGCGGCTGAGCGACGAACTGCAATGTTCGGGGACGACCGTGGCAATGATGACAGCAGCCTCGCTGGATTCGCTGCGTGTAATGAGCGGCGCTATAGCGGGCGAGACGCTTGCCGTACTCGTCACCACCGGTCTTGAAAATGCGCGACGTGCGGGTGATCCCGCCGAGTACCGTGCGCTGGATGTGGAGCCGCTAGAGCGGGGCACGATCAATCTGGCAGTTGTTACCAGCGCCCGTATCGCGGAAGCGGCACTGGTCGAGATGGTTGCAATTGCGACCGAGGCGAAAGCGGCGGTATTGCAGGAATTGCAAATCAGCAGCGCGGTGTCCGGTGGGGTGGCGACGGGAACGGGAACAGACGCGATCGCCATTTTTTCCGGCCACGGAGTGGGCGGTGCGCGTTTCGCCGGCAAACACACGCTGCTGGGAGAGCAGTTGGCGATTATGGTGATGGACGTTATTCGCAGTTCCGTGAATTACCAACAGGCGCCTGCCGCATGAGGCTCATGGCGCCGACACGATTGCTGGTCATACTGTGGTGCTCGCTGCCGCCACTGGTGCTGATTGCGCTGATGATGGGGCCGGTGGTGATATCGCCCGAGGGCTTGTCGCGCGCGCTGCTGGCGCCCCTGGGCGCAGCCGGCGCTGACGGTAACGCATCGCAGGAAAGCTTGATTTTGTTTTCCATTCGATTACCCAGGGTATTGCTGGCGGGGCTGGTGGGTGTGTGCCTCGCGGTGTGTGGCACCGCCATGCAGGGGCTGTTTCGAAATCCGTTGGCGGATCCTTCCCTGATCGGCGTCTCCAGCGGGGCATCCGCCGGTGCCAGTTTGATGATTGTGATGGGCGGCGGCGCGCTGTTGCAGGGCGGTCAATTCGCGGGTCTGTCTGTGGTTGCTCTCGGCGCTTTTGCCGGCGGTTTTCTGGCAGTGATTCTGGTATATCGTTTGGCGACCTCGGCCACCGGCACATCAGTCGCGACTATGTTGTTGGCGGGTATTGCCATCAGTGCACTGGCTGGCGCACTCAATAGCCTGCTCTCGTTTTTTGCGGATGACGAGATGTTACGTCGCATCAGCCTGTGGCAGATGGGAAGCCTGGATGCTGCCAACTGGCCGCGGGTGTGGATCGCTGCTGCCGCGGTCGCCGTCGTGATGTTGATGCTGCCGCGCGAGGGCGCGGCATTGAACGCATTTCTGCTCGGCGAGTCTGAGGCCAGGCATCTGGGAATCGAAGTGGATGTGGTGAAGCGCAGGTTGATTTTGATGACCGCGATGGCGATTGGTGTATCCGTGGCGGTGGCGGGGACGATTTCCTTTGTGGGTTTAATCGTTCCCCATATCGTGCGCCTGTTGATTGGGCCCGATCACCGTTACCTGATTCCTGCCTCGGCTCTGGCTGGCGCGATGCTGTTGATTCTGGCCGACGCGGTAGCGCGTGTCGTGGTTGCGCCGGCGGAGTTGCCTGCGGGAATTCTGACGGCATTGCTGGGAACGCCTTTTTTCTTTTCCCTGCTCGCACAAAAACGCAGGGTCGAGGAGCGTTAGCGATGTCACTGTCTGCGATCAATGTGTCTCTGGCGCTGTCCGACACGCCGCTGCTCAATGCCATCAATCTCACTGTGCAGCCGGGTAAAATAACCACGGTGTTGGGCCCCAACGGCGCTGGCAAGACCAGCCTGTTGCGAGCCCTGGTCGGTGAGTTACCCCCGGATGCCGGCAGTGTCTCCCTCAATGGCAGGGCGCTTGACGAGTGGACACCAATACAGCGAGCGGCGATGCTGGCTGTGCTGCCGCAGCACTCGCTGCTGAATTTCCCGTTTACCGCCGCCGAGGTCGTGATGCTGGGCCGCACCCCGCACTCGAGTGGACTGGCACACGACAGGGAGATCGTTGCTCAGGCATTGCAGGCCGTCGATGGGGACTATCTCGCGAACCGCTTTTATACACAGCTCTCGGGCGGTGAAAAACAGCGCGTACACCTGGCCCGTGTGCTTTCGCAGATCTGGGAGCCGTCCTGCGATGGCGAGCGCTATCTGGTGCTGGATGAGCCGACCTCATCGTTCGATCTGGCGCACCAGAAACTGACACTGGAGGTGGTGCGCAAGCTGGCTCGAACGGGTGTCGGCATACTTATGGTGATTCACGACCTCAACCTGGCGGCACGCTGTGCTGACGAAATGTTCCTGATGCAGTGTGGCAGGATGGTGATATGCGGCACGCCGCAAGAGGTGCTACAGCGCGATATAATTTCCCGCGTTTTTCAGGTGGACGCGAGTATCGGCGTGCATCCGACAAGCGGTACTCCACTGGTTATTACGTGAGGATGCATCAGTCTTGAAAGGGTTTTGTGAGTTGATACTGGGCGGGGCGAGGTCGGGCAAGAGTTCGCTGGCTGAACAACGTGCGCTGGGCAGTGGGCTGGAATGCGTTTACGTGGCCACCGCGACCGCAGACGACAGCGAGATGCGCGAGCGCATTGCGCACCACCAGTTACGCCGGGATACCGGATGGACACTGGTTGAGGAGCCCGTGGCGCTGGCAGACTCTCTGCAAAACCAGCATGGCAGTGGTCGCTGCATCGTCGTGGACTGTCTCACGCTTTGGCTGAGTAACTGCCTGCATCATCAGTGTTGGCAACATGAGAGTGAGCGACTGCTGGAAGTGCTGCCCAGTCTCAGCGGACATATCATACTGGTGAGCAATGAAACCGGGCTGGGTGTGGTACCGATGGGCGAACTGTCCCGGCAGTTCGTTGATGAAGCGGGTTTTTTACACCAGCGGCTGGCGACGCTGTGTCAACAGGTTACGCTGACGGTGGCTGGTCTGCCGCTGTCGCTGAAGCCGTCGCAGGAGAATTAGCATGGAGTGGTGGCAGGAACCGGCAGCGAGGTTGCATGAGGGCGCGATGACAGTAGCGGGGAACCGCCAGCAGCAATTGACCAAGCCGCCCGGTTCGCTCGGTGAACTGGAGCATCTTGCCGTCCAGTTCGCGGGCTGGCAGGGGCGCAGCGAGCCGCGCATTGAGCGGCTGCACATTCGCATCTTTGCCGGCGATCACGGCGTGGTCGCCGAGGGTGTGTCCGCATTCCCGCAGGCAGTCACCGTCCAGATGATTCAGAATTTTACCGCCGGCGGCGCCGCGATAGCGGTGCTGGCGCGCCACTGCAACGCGGGTTTTTCAGTGATTAATGTGGGTACAGCGACGCCGACATCGGATCAGCCTGGCCTGGTGAATGCACAACTGGCACCCGGCACGGCCAACTTTTGTTACGCCGCGGCCATGAGCGAGGCGCTGCTGCTGCAAGCGCTGGCATGCGGCGCTGAGCATGCACCCACCGAGGGAGATTTATTTATTGGTGGTGAAATGGGTATCGGCAACACCAGCGCGGCGGCGGCGCTGACCAGCGCGCTGCTGACGTTGCCTGCCGAGACCACAGTGGGGCGGGGTACCGGCGTCGACGACGACGGCCTGGCGCTGAAATGCAGCGCTGTCCAGCGCGCGCTTGCACTGCATGTTCGCGGCGAAATCGGCGCGCTTGAAATACTGCGCCGTCTGGGTGGACTGGAGATTGCGGCGCTGACGGGGGCCTATATCGCGTGTGCTCAGCGCGGTATTCCCGTGCTTGTCGATGGCTATATTTGCACGGCAGCCGCGCTGCTGGCCTGCCGACTCAACCCTGGCTCGCGCGCGTGGATGCTCTTTGCCCACGAATCCGCAGAGCCCGGACACCGGCATTTGCTACGGGCGCTGGACGCGTCGCCACTGCTCAATTTTGGCATGCGCCTGGGAGAGGGCAGCGGTGCCGCTATCGCTGTGCCGCTGTTGCAATCCGCCTGCCGCCTGCACAATGAAATGGCCACTTTCGCAGAGGCAGGTGTCAGCACTGCAGAGGCACACTGATGTCGACGTCGGATGAAACAGTAACCACCATTGATTTGCTGCGGCACGGCGCCTGTGATGGTGGAGAGATTTATCGTGGGCGCACTGATGTCGCACTCAGCACTGAGGGCTGGCAGCAGATGGTGCAGGCAACGGCCTCGGCTGCCCGCTGGCAGGCCGTCGCCACCTCACCGTTGCAGCGGTGTCGGGCATTTGCTGAACACTGCGCCAGCCGTTTTGATATCCCGATACTGGTGATTGACGCGTTACGGGAAATGGATTTTGGTGAGTGGGAGGGCAGGCTGTTGCAGGATGTCTGGCGCAGCGACGCGGACCTGGTGAGCCGCTTCTATGCCGATCCCGGTGCAGTCACGCCGCCGGGTGGTGAGCCGGTGGCCGCTGCGCAAAGCCGCGTGGTTGAGGCATGGAAGACGCTGCTGCAGGCGACAGCTGGTCAGCATCTGTTGTTAGTGTGTCACGGTGGTGTGATTCGGCTACTGCTGAGTCACCTGCTGCAGATGCCGCTGGCGACAATTGCGCGCCTGCATATTCCCTACGCATCGATTGCACGTGTTCAGGTTTATCGGCGCGACGGACACGACTTTCCTGTACTGATGGCGCTGAATTCCAGCGGTGAACCGCGTTGAAGGCGTTTGTGTCCAGACACGTCCAGGCACTGCTGTTAGCTGTGCAATTCCTGACCACGCTACCCACGCCTGCCCGCGGTGACAGCAGCGCTCGATTGCAGGGGCTCTCCCTGCTCTGGTATCCGGCGGTTGGCCTGCTGTTGGGCCTGCTGCTGACTTTGGCGTTGGTGGCGCTGCCGGTACCGTTCTACCTGCAGGCGCTGGTCGCAGTGGTACTCTGGGTGTTACTGACAGGGGGTCTGCACCTTGATGGTGTAGCCGATTGTGCCGATGCGTGGATGGGTGGGCTCGGCGATCGGGCAAAAACCCTGCACCTGCTGCAAGACCCGCTGTGCGGCAGCATGGGTGTGATGGCGCTGGTGATTGTTATCGCGCTCAAGGCTGCGGCGCTGGCCGCTGTGATACAGATAGGGCAATCGATGTGGTTGTGGTCGGTGCCATTGATTGCCAGGCTGTCGCTGGTGCTGTTGTTTTTGACGACACCTTACGTGCGAGCACAGGGGCTTGGCGAGATTCTCGCGCAGCACTTTCCCCGCAACCGGGCGATGCTGTTGCTGCCTGGCGCAGCCGTCCTGTTGTTGTTCATTGTTCCGCTCGACTTGTGGTGTGCATTTACTCTCACCACTGTGGCCGTTTTTTTGCTGTTGCGCGCGGCGGCGATGCGTCGTCTGGGTGGTTTTACCGGTGATATAGCCGGAGCACAGGTGGAGTTGGTGGAAGTCGGCCTGCTGCTGGTGCTGGCATGTCGCACTGTGAGTTGATGCGATGATCAGCCTGAATCTGGTGATATCGCTATTGGCCGATCGCGTGTTCGGCGAGGTGCCACGCTATCATCCGCTGGTCGGGTTTGGTCGGCTCGCTAACCGGGTGGAACAGCGCGCACGACAGTCGATGTCTTCCCGCGGCGCTGGTCGGGAGGCCCCCACCGAAGTGCCAGCGGCGACACAGCGCTGGTATGGCACCGTCTGCTGGAGCGTGTTGGTCATTCCGCCCAGTGTTTTTCTGTGGCTGTTGCAGGGTGCGCTGGATGACACCGCGGCGGCGGTGCTCGGCATGGTGACGCTGTATTTCTGTGTCGGCTGGCGCAGTTTGCACGAGCATGCCAATGCGGTTGCCGAGCCGTTGGCACGCGGTGACCTGGCGAGCGCCAGAGCACAGTTGGCGCGTATCGTCAGCCGTGATACTGCTCACCTCGACACGGAATCCGTCGCCAAGGCAACGGTAGAATCGGTGCTGGAAAATGGCAGCGATGCCGTGCTGGCACCGATCTTCTGGTTTGTGGTGGCGGGAGCGCCGGGTGTACTGTGCTACCGACTGGCCAAT
This sequence comes from uncultured Halioglobus sp., assembly GCA_963976735.1. Classification (GTDB taxonomy): domain Bacteria; phylum Pseudomonadota; class Gammaproteobacteria; order Pseudomonadales; family Halieaceae; genus Marimicrobium. Next base: position 109,262 of record CAXBLZ010000003.1, on the reverse strand, counting down.
ACGCTCGATGCGATGTGGGGCTATCGCAGTGCGCGTTTTCTCCATTTCGGACGCACGGCGGCGCGGGTCGACGACGCGCTCAACTGGCTGCCGGCGAGATTCTGCGCACTGAGTTATGCCGCGGTGGGACAGCGGCGTGCGGCGCTGTCCTGTTGGCGGACACAGGCTGCACTATGCGACAGCCCCAATGCCGGACCAGTGATGTCCTCGGGTGCGGGCGCGCTGGGAATTGTACTGGGCGGTGTGGCCAGCTATGAGCAAGTTGAGCAGTGGCGGCCGGCGCTGGGTCAGGGGCGACAGGTACAAACCGGTGATATCGGCCGCGCCCTGTCACTGCTGGGGCGGGCCATCGGTGTTTGGCTAATCGTACTGTTTGCCGGGGAGTTGCTGCTGTGGGGCTAGAGCACGGCGGCAATATCACGGCAGCCGCCCGTCGGTTCAATATCCCGGCGGCGCACTGGATAGATCTTTCCACGGGCATCAGTCCCTGGAGTTGGCCAGTACCCGCCGTGCCGCAACAGGTGTGGCAGGAACTGCCTTACCCGGATGGGCAACTTGAAACCGCGGCCGCCCGCTACTACGGTTGTGATCGCGCGGCACTGGTTGCCGTACCCGGTTCCCAGTATGCGCTGCAGTACACGCCGGCCCTGTTACCAGCGGGTGACGTGGCGATACCGCAGCGCGGTTATGCCGAGCACCGCGTCGCGTGGCACAGCGCAGGTCACCGGATCGTCGAGTACACCGACAGTGCGGCGCTACACACACTGGTGATGACAGGCAGCGTGAATCACGCACTGGTTATCAATCCCAATAATCCGACCGCGGAGATCATCCCGGCGCGGCAATTGTTGGACCTGCATCTGCAATTGCAGCGCCGTGGCGGATGGCTTGTGGTCGATGAAGCGTTTGCCGATGTCTGCGCCGGCAACAGCCTGGCCGCAGTGTGTCCCCGCCCCGGCCTTGTCGTGTACCGCTCATTGGGTAAGTTTTTTGGACTGGCCGGTATCAGACTCGGTTTTCTGCTCGCGCCCGAGGATGTATGTACCGGCATGCAGGCGTTGATGCCGCCCTGGAGCCTGTCGCATCCGGCGCGATGGATAGGAGAGGTGGCGTTGCGCGACAGGCAGTGGCAATCGATGCAACTGGCGCGGTTACAACAGGCGTCCGGCCAGTGGCTGCAAATCCTGCGTGACTGTGCGCCGCGGATGCATTTTTTTGCCACCCCGCTATTTGTTACCGGGCAGGGCGCGACTGATTACAGTGAGGCCCTGTATCAGGCGATGGGCCGGCGCGCGGTGTTGCTCCGTGTATTTGAATCTGTCGAGGGGTGCAGTCTGTTGCGGTTCGGACTGCCGCTTCAGGCTGATCGCGAGCATATTGCCCAGTTGATTCGCGAAGCCGTGGAGGAATGTGAATGCATAAACAGTTGATGGTACTGGCGTGGACTGCGTTTGCATCGTGGGCTCTGGCAGATATACGAGTGGAGGATTCGCTGGGGCGGGAGCTGGTACTGGAGACGCCGGCGACACGTGTAGTCAGCCTCGCGCCGCATATGACCGAAGTGGCTTTTGCAGCCGGTGCGGGGGAGCAGCTGATTGGTGCAGTGTCTTACAGCGACTATCCCGAGGCAGCGAAGGCGATTATGCGCGTCGGCTCCTATAACAACGTCAGCTACGAGACATTGGTGGCGCTCAATCCCGATCTTGTGCTCGCCTGGCGCAGTGGCAATGGCGACGAAGTGATCGCGCGGCTGGAATCACTTGGGCTGACAGTCTATGTCGATGAGTCAGAAAGACTGGAGGACGTCGCCACTTCGCTGCGGGCAGTTGGTCGCCTGACGGCGCATGACGACACCGCCGAGGCTGCGGCGGACGCGTTTCTGCAGCAGCTCTCGCAGTTGCGCGATAGCTACAGCACACAACCTGAAATTGGCGTCTACTACCAGATATGGGACGAGCCATTGATGACCCTGAATGGCGATCACCTGATATCGGATGTTGTCAGGCTCTGCGGGGGTCGCAATGTGTTCGCCGACGCTCCGGCGCTGGTGTCCCGCATCAGTGTAGAATCCGTCATCAGGGCGAATCCCCAGGTAATTATCGCCAGCGGTATGGACAAGGCGCGCCCGGAGTGGCTGGATGACTGGCGCGAGTGGACGTCGATGACCGCCGTCAAAAACGATCAGTTGTATTTCGTGGCGCCGGATTTACTGCAGCGCCATACGCCGAGGATTATTGAAGGTGCCAGGTTGATGTGCGAAAAATTGCAGCTTGCCCGTGAGCATTACGCGCGACAAAAATAAGAGAGAAACTCCATGCAGGGATTTTACGAAACACTGTTCGGTCGCCGCGATGTGCGCGGGGAATTTACGTCTGCGCCTGTGCCAGAGGATATCCTGGCGAGACTGATAATCGCCGCGCATCACGCGCCGTCGGTGGGGCTGTCGCAGCCGTGGAATTTTATTGTGATCCAGAGGCCGGCGGTAAAAGCCGCCGTCCACGAGGCCTTCTGTGCCGCTAATGATGAAGCTGCGTCACAATTTGAAGGCAAAAGACAGGACAAGTATCGACAACTGAAACTGCAGGGGATACTGGATGCGCCGGTGAACCTGTGCATTACCTGTGATCGAGAGCGCGGTGGAGAAGTTGTGTTGGGTCGCACGCATCAACCGCAGATGGACATCTACAGTACGGTGTGTGCGGTGCAGAACCTGTGGTTGGCTGCGCGGGCAGAAGACATCGGAGTGGGCTGGGTCTCGATCATTTCGCCCGGGAAGCTGGGGGGGATTCTCGGCCTGCCCAGTCATGTGGTGCCAATTGCGTATCTGTGTCTGGGCTACGTAGAGTATTTTCGACAGCGACCGGAACTGGAAGAGAAGGGGTGGGAGCGTCGGCGTCCAGTCGAGGAACTCGTCTTTACTGATCAGTGGGGAGAGCGCGACGAGGAGCAGACTGTCTACGATGGGCTGAGGTCACAACAGTTCTGGCCGGATCAGTATCTCCAGCCTGGCCGACACAATGATCGCTAGTGGCGGTAAACATGTCGGACCGAACACAGGTCACCGTCCGACAAGGCGTCACTGAGTGAAAGATGTAGCTCGCCGCCCGGTTCAGTAGTCGACGCCCTTGCGCGCTTTGATTCCGGCAGTGTAGGCGTGTTTGATATCCTTCACTTCGGACACGGTGTCCATCACGTCCTGTAGGCCGGAACCGCCACCGCGGCCGGTCACCACAACACTCTGGTTGACCGGTCGTGACGACAACGCGTCGAGGATCATGGCTTCATCAAGGTATTTGTAGGCGATCATATAGGTCAGTTCGTCCAGTACCACAAGATCGTAGCTCGCATCTGCGAGCATCGGCGCTGCGACTTCCCAGGTCCTTTCGGCAGCGGCGATATCTGCGGACTTATCCTGCGTATCCCAGGTAAAACCGGTGCCCATCTGGTAAAAGCTCACCTGTGGGCAGTGCTCACGTAGATAAATTTCCTCGCCGGATAACTGCTCACCTTTGATAAACTGGACGACACCCACCTTCTGGCCGTAGCCCAGCGCACGCATGACCATGCCGAAGGCTGAACTGGATTTGCCCTTGCCGTTGCCTGTCAATAACAAGGCGATGCCGCGCTCGGTGTCAGCTGCAGCGATGGCCGCATCGACCTTCTCTTTTTGCTTCTTCATCGCAGTCTTGTGCTTTTCGTCTCCGCGAGTCTTGTCATCAGTCGTTGTCATTCGTACTCTCCCTGATCAAAATGTTAGAACGTGTAGCGTAGCCCCGCGTAACCTGCAGCACCCGGCGTATTGTAGTCCGGTACCTCCTGATAATCCTCATCGGTCGCGTTTTCCACGCGCGCATAGACCTGAAGTGCTTCCAACACCTGATAGCTGACACTCAGGTCGAGTACCTCATAGTCACCGACGTTGCCGAAGGTTTCGTCTGCGATGTCTCGTGCGATTCGGTAATTGACATTGATCTGCAGGTCGCCGTCCATCAGACTGGTTAGCACGCCGATATTCCCCATGTTTTTTGGTGTTCGCAGCCGCTGCTCACCATCGAAGTCCTTTGTGTCGGTGTAGGTGTAGTTGCTGGTCAGGGTGAATATTTCACCCAGGGGAACTTCGGTTGTCACTTCTACGCCGTTGGAACTGCTGTCACCATCGCCCTGCTTGTAACCGGAAAAATCGATCAGGTCGAAATAGATTTCGTCGTCAATTTTCTGATCAAAGTAGACGACATCCAGGTACCAGCCCGACGCGGCAAAGTAGCCCACACCGGCGTCGTAGCCTTTGCTTTCCTCAGCGCCAAGTTCAGGTAGCGGGGGCAGGGGCTCATAGGGTGGTTCCGACGAATAGGGCGGGAAGTTAATATTATAGGCGATTTCATACAGGCTGGGCGCACGGAAACCGGTCCCGTAGGTGGCCTTGAACTTGAGCTCGCCTTCACCGGCTGTCACGAGATAGACAGCGCCCGTGCGGTATGTGGTTTTTGAACCAAAATCTTCATTGTCGGTATAGCGTGCGCCTGCGGTCAGGTAAATGCTGTCGGCAAAGCTACCCTGGTATTCCATGAAATACCCTTCCTGATCCCGGCTTTCATTGCCGTCTCCTGCATCCATCGAGTCCCGTTGCAGGCCGGCACCGTAAACCAGTGTCAGCATCTCGGATTGCTTCCAGCTACCGAGGTAGTCGATTTCGCGGAAGTCGCTTTTGTAGGTGTAGTCGTTGATGCCCTCTGTATAGAACTTTCGATCGGCCGAATTTGCATTAAACGACAACGTATTCGAGAACTGGTCGCCATTGTAAACAAGTGCGGCGCGACCAAAATCTTGTTCATATTCCTGCCTGCAATCATCGGTTTCGGTATACGTGGGCGCACCGAGGAAGCATGCATCGTAATCACCTTTGCCCTTCACCGAACGCCCCACCAATTCCGCACGCAGTTTATCGGAGATGTTCCATCCACCGCGACCGTGTAGCGTCGTGTTGTCGTAGCCGTCATCGTCTTGCAGTACCGTATCGGAGGTCTTTGTGTTGAATCCGTCAGTCTCATACCGTTCAATCATTGCCGCGCCATCGATGACTTCAGTGCCGCCAGCCACATGCCCGCCATACTGCCAGGTACCGTACCGGCCTCCCTCAGTTTCGAGCCCACCTGTCAGCCCAGTCTTTGGCGTGGCGGTGTACATATTGATCACCCCACCGGCATCAGCCCCATAACTCAGGCCTTCGGGTCCACGGAGAATTTCTATGCGATCAATGCCGCCAGAAAGCAGATTGCCAAAGTTTGGTCCGGCCTGTGTCGATGAGTTGTCGGTAATGTCTATCCCGTCGATATACACCTTGGTGCGAAAACCGCTTTCGCCGCGCACGCGCACATTGGTGGGTGTGCCCACGCCGCCGTTACTGGTCACCGATATCGCCGGTTCATAACGCAGCGTATCTGCGACGGTGCTAAAGCCGCGCAGTTGAATTTCCCCATGGGTGATCACGGAAATGGAAGTCGCCACTTCACGCAGCGGCATCTCCACACGAGAGGAGGTTATGACGATTTCTTCCAGTTTGTTGTTTGCATGCGCACTCAATGAGTTAACGCTGGTGAGCGCCAGCAGAGTGGCGGTGGATAATTTATACATTTCTATTCCTCAATTGCCTTTTACATGAATGGCGATTGAGGGAGGGGATCTGGGAACGCAATGCCTGGGCACTGAGCAACCGTGTATGAAGCCCTCCGCTCCATCGTTGCACTAGACCAGGCAGGTATCGGGCTCACAGTCATCGACTGTATACCGTTGCGGGGGCAGCGGTGGATTAGGCAGTAGCCATTCCACACTTCCCATTTAACTCACCCAGAGAGCTGCCTAAACAGTTCCCGGTGAGCACCTGGTTCCGGCGAGCACTGTAGTGAGGGCAGGGTGGCTTGTCAACCGCTGTCCACGAGCGGCTACTTTGCTGGCGGCGAGAGATCCAGTCTCTCGAGCCAGAACACGGTGTCTACGTAGGAGACAAAGCGTGCCAGATACTCTGGTGATTCCTCCCGCATAATGGCCAGTGAGCGCAGCGCGAGTTTCTGCGGATTGAGAGGGCCTGCACTTTCCGGCGCGTCCATGATGGCTTGTGTGACAAGTTTGTCGGCGTGTTGTCGCTGCAGGGCCTCGCGGAAATGGTGCACCGCCTTCAACTCCTGTGAGTCGCCGCTGGTTGCGCTGTCCGATTCCCCGGTGCCAGCCTGTAGCTGGCGCGTCAGGGAGGCGAGGGAATCGGGCGCGTCGTATTGCTGCTGAGTTCGAGCCAAACGCCGTAGTGCTTTGAATTCGCAGCTGTCATACAGCTGTCGGGCCTGCTCAGCGAGATCGGGGTGTCGCGCGCTGGCTTGCTCCAGCAGCGGTGCGGCGGCAGCGCGCTGTTCGACTAATTGCGTCTGGTAAGACTGCAGGGCATGCCAGGCTTTGCTCAGAAGTAGCCTTGCGACCGCGGTATGCTGTCGCTCAGCGCGGGCCGTCATCGCTTGAATGTAGTGGAAGCGGACAGGGTCGAGGTGATCGGCGCCGCTGTCTTTCAATGCTGCCAGGGCTGCGCGCAATACATCTGCTGTATCAGCTTCTGTGGTTACATCCTGGTCGCGTTGTTGCATATCAATCCGGGTGTGCTGCTGTTTGTCCACTTTTCGGCACAGGGGCCATTTCCACCCTGCGGTTCAGGGAGCGACCCTCGTCATCCATGTTGGGTGCTACCGGTTGCTGCGCACCGAAGGCCGCCGCAAACACCAGTGCCGGCGGCATACCCTCCTCGATCAGCGCGCGTGTCACTGTCAGTGCGCGCTGCGCCGATAACTCCCAGTTGTCGGCGTAGTGGCTGTTGCCTTTCTGTATTGGCAGGTCATCGGTAAAGCCGCTGACCATCAGCAGTTCCTCGCGTTCGCCGAGGTAGACTTGCAGCGGTGCTACCAGTGTTTTCAGCAGCGCCCTGCCCTCGGGTTGCAGCTGGTCGGAGTTCAGCGAGAACAGCACGCTGCCGCTAATACCGATACGCCCGTCGCGCAGCGTTACCCGGCCGGTGGCCAGCGGGTCGGCCAGTGCCTCCTCCAGTGCCATCCTGCGCTGCTCTTCAATCTGGCGCTTATTGACTTCCTCTTCCAGCGATTGCGCAAGCTGTACCTGATAGCCCAGGACCCATACCAGCAGTAGGACAAAGATGCCTACCACTCCCGCCATAAGGTCACCGAAGATGGCCCATACGGGCATATCCTGCGAAGCGTCGTGTTCCAGCTCTTCCACTATTGTGCCTCGTCGGCGAGTTTCTGTGTCCTGTGATTGATACGCCGCAGGTCATCCATGATTTCTTTCTGAGACAACATGCTGTAGTCGATGATCTCACGCGCCTGCGCCACGTAATACGCCATTTGCTCGTCGCTGCGAGTGCTGGAGCGCTCCATCGATTCCTCGACCCGGGCGAGCTGTTCCATCATCGCCTCGTTAGCGCTGTTGAACTGGTTGACCGCGAGAGTGAAGGACTCACCGAGACTGCCCAGTTCGATCGCGCCCGCAGCAACATGGGCGCTGGCCTCGGAGATTTTCGCAGCCTCGGCCAGCAGGTGATCGCCAACGCGACTGGTGGTGTCCTGCAACAGCGTGGTCGAGGAGGCGAGAAGTTTGTCCACTGCGCTGTGCTTATCAGCGGCCGCTTCCTGCAACAGTGTTGCCGACGAGTTGACGAGATCTTCCACGGCGCTGCGCTGTTCGGCGGCGGCGTCCTGCAGCAGCGTAGCGGAAGAGGCGACGAGGTTTTCCACTGCACTGCGCTGTCCAATTGCGGCCTCGCGCAGCGTCTCTGACAGCGCATTCAGATCCTGCATCACATCGCGACGCTCTTCGAGCAGCTGGTTGTCGCGCTCAATATTATTGGTGATTTCCGCCCGCAACAAGCCGATCACTTCTGCAGCAGCGCGCGGTGTTTCCGATGCGGTTTCGATAAGGCGTGTCATCGGCGCCTCCAGGCCCGCGCCCAATTGGGTGAGGTGTTCGGCAACAGTGGCTTCAAGTTTGCCGAGGCGGGCGAGGGCTGCTGTCTGTCCCTGCTCCTCCTGTGCCTTCAGTGCGTCCAGTTGCGCGGTCACGGTGGCCGTGAGCTCACCCATGCGCGCACTCTGGTTATCCAGCAGGGTGGTTTCTGAGGCCGCGCGCGCCTGCACCAGCGCCTCTGTTGATTGCAGCAGGCCGGCAATTTCCGCCAGCATAGAGGCGCTGCTGCTGCGGGTCGTGTCCGCGACTTCGCGGATCGATTCCGTGAGTGTCTTTTTGATTTCGTTCTGCAGCGCCAGTGTCTGTTCGGTCCAGGACGAGGAGGTCGCGGCAAACCCCTGCAGCAGCGAGGTGCTGGTGCTGCCCAGCTCAGCGCCCATGGCCCGCAGTTGCTCTGCTGCGGCGAGCGCCTGTTGCTGCTGCGTCTCGCGCAGCATATTACTGATTTCACTGATCGTATTTGTCAGCGCTGGCTGCATGCTCTCGCCAGCAGCTTTGCCACTCGCGGCGAGGCTCTCGCGCAGCGACAGGTCCACCGATGTGGCAAGTTCGCTGAAGTGCTGCTCGGCGGTGGCGTGGAATTGATCCTGATTGGCCAGCAGTGTTGCCGCCAGTTTGTCGCCCATCTGCGCCAGTTGTGCCGCCACACCCTGCAGTTCGGTGGCCACGGAGGGCAGGGCACCCGCCTGGGATTGCAGCGCATCGTAGGCCTGTTGTCGCTGGTGGGCCAGCGAGAATACTTTGAACACGCTGGCGATGGCGAGATCCAGTTGCCGGGTGACGCGCACACGCTGGTGGCGCACCAGCGTCGACATAAGCCCCAGCATGGCGGCCCCGGCGATACCCGCGACCGAGGTACCAAAGGCGATGCCCAGGCCCTGCATCGGAGCGGTCAGGCTGGCGCGGATTGCGTCCAGTTCAGTGCTGCCCTGCAGCGCTGACACCGCGCCACCGAGGGTGTCGACCATGCCGACAAATGTCCCCAGCAGGCCCAGCATCACCAGCAGGCTAACCAGATAGGGTGTAAACATTGGCGGCGGCAAGGCACTGCGCTCACCGACAATGCGTAGATGTACACTGCCGCGTATCGTGGGATCCAGGGCCTTGAGCCAGTCTTCAAGACCGTGTTCGTTGGCGCTGACCTGCGGCGTGGTGCCCGCCAGCGCATTGTCCAGGGAAAACGTTGCGCGGCGAAACCGCAGCAGTTCAACGATGCCGATCAGGTAGACAGCGCCAATTGCTGCGGTGACCACCAGCGCCAGCGTATTGGCTCCGACGAAGTCACTGCCCATCCAACCGATGGCGATTGCGCCCAGCGCGGCGGCGGTGATAAACAGCAGGTTACTCATAGCATTTTTAGTCGTCATGGTCGTCAAGTTCATCCATTGCCTCAATCAGGCCCAGTGTCGGTAGCAGCCGTGCGTCCATCTCCGCCAGCAGCAGACCTTGCATTTCTGTGCGCAATTGGCCCAGGGTTAGCAGCCAGCGCTCGCGAGCCACGGTTGGCTCGGGGTTACTGTTGTGGTATGCCGCCTGCAGGGTGTCAAAGCGCCGCCGCAATAGACGCGGCACAGCGGCAAAGGATCGGCGCACAGCGGTGGATAGCGGCTCTGCCAGCACCGCGTCGAGTGCTGCCAGTCGCGCGAGTTTGGGAGACAGAGCGGTGAGTGCGTCCCGGGTGCTTGTGTGCAGGTCGCGGATCCGGTAATCCATATTGCGTTGCTGCGCGACGTAAAACACCAGGTAGGGCTCTGCCGCCATCGCCTCATCCAATGTCATCTGCGCGCGAACCTGTGGGAAGCGCATGCGGGCGTTATCGTCGGTCACAACAAAGCTCTGTCGGGCGCTGCGTTCGATGGCCGCGCGCACACGCTGGTACTCCTCTTTTACTGCTTGCTTGTCGTCGCTTGCGGGGGGCGCTGCAACCGCGGTTACCTGCTCGTGTACCGCGGAGATTTTGATCGAGTCTGCCAGGTCGAATGTCTGTCCCAGTCGCTCGATAAAGCGCTGGTGTGAGAGCGGGACATCCGCCTCGAGCAATTCCGCCAGCGCACGCACCAGCGCGGAGGACTTTGCGTGGCTCTGGTGTGCAGCGCTGAGTAGTGAGGCCTGTGTCATAAGTGTCTATGACAAGCGATTTGCTGCCATTTAAGTGCCTGAAAAGAGTGGGAAAATGTTTGGCGCGAAAGGTCGTGACAAAGCGATGATTCGCATCATTACCAGCGTTTCACGCAGGGTGTACGGCCTGTGATCAGCGCCGGACAGTGCGTTCACACCGCCCGCATTATCACCATTTTACCCAAAGATTCAAGGACGACCTCGATTAGCTGCGAAAGCGCTTGGCTTTGCGTAGAATGGCGGCCCGAGACACCACCGTGGTTGGGCGCCTGATGCTTTCCCCTGACATGACACAACAGGTCGCGGCGCTGCTGGGCAGAGAGCCCCGCGGCCTCGAGGCTATCGCCGTGGCCGGCCCCGCGGGTGAACCGCGGGTGATTCGGGTCGCCTCCCTGGTAGAGGACAAGCCCTTTCCGACCCTGTTCTGGCTGGTTGACCCAGCGCTGTGTTACCGCATTGACCAGGTGGAAGCCACCGGCCTGATAGCACAGTTTCAGCAGCGCATCGACGCAGACCCTGAGCTGCGCAGCCGTATGCGGCAGGACCATCTCGCCCATATCGCGTTGCGCGAGTCGTTTATGTCCACGGCGGTGCGCCAGCGACTGCAGGCGCTCGATTATGCCGAGGCACTGGCCGCGCGGGGCATCGGCGGCATTGCCAATTTCACGCGTATCCGTTGCCTGCACACCTGGTATGGCGCCCATTTGGTGGTGCCCAATACGGTGGGGAGTATGCTCGATGACTGGTGGAGCCAGCAATCCACCTGATGGTATAGTGTGCGCCCCCTGAATATGGAACCGATTATGACTGCGAGAACCGACGATCTGCGCATCCAGCAGATCAACGAATTGATATCCCCCCAGCAATTGGTCAAGGATATCGGACTCAGCGACGCTGCGGCGGACACGGTCGCACACGCGCGTGAAGCCATTCACAGAGTGCTCATCGGTGAGGATGATCGCCTGGTGGTGGTCGTGGGGCCTTGCTCCATCCACGATCCTGCTGCTGCACTGGACTACGCCGCACTGCTGAAGCGCGCGGCGGACGAACTGGAACAAGATCTGTTGGTGGTGATGCGTGTCTACTTTGAAAAGCCGCGCACCACCGTTGGCTGGAAGGGGCTGATCAACGATCCGGATTTAAATGACAGTTTCCAGATTAACAAGGGTCTGCATCTGGCGCGCAAGTTGTTGCTGGATCTCGCTGAAATGGGCCTGCCCGCCGGCACCGAGTACCTCGACCTGATCAGCCCACAGTACCTTGCCGATCTTGTTTCGTGGGGCGCTATCGGCGCGCGCACGACCGAGAGCCAGACGCACAGGGAACTGACCTCCGGGTTGTCCTGTCCTGTGGGTTTCAAGAACGCCACTGACGGGGATATACAGGTGGCCATTGACGCGATCAAGTCTGCCTCGCAGCCACACCACTTTTTATCGGTAACCAAGCAGGGGCGTTCGGCGATCTTCCAGACCACCGGCAACGAGGATTGCCATATTATCCTGCGCGGTGGCAAGAGCCCCAATTACGATATGTTTTCGGTGGAGGACTCCGAGGCAATGCTGGCCAAAGCCGGCCTGCCACCGCGTATCATGATTGACGCCAGTCACGCCAACAGTCGCAAGATCCCGGCGCGCCAGGTGGATGTTGCCAACGATATCGCTAACCAGGTCGCACGGGGCAAGCGCAGCATTTTCGGGCTGATGCTGGAAAGCAATCTGGTGGAGGGGCGCCAGAACGTTGTGCCGGGAGCGGCACTGACCTACGGCCAGAGCATCACTGACCCCTGTATCAGTTGGGATGATACGCGGCCCATTTTGCAGGCGCTGGCGGCGGCGGTGCGCCAGCGCCGCGCCACTGCAAGCGGCGATGCATGAAGGCCGCGTATACCAATCTGAACCGTTGCCACCTGATGTGACACCCGCGCTGGAGCGCGGGCGCCAACGGGGCTACTGTGGCACGCTTCGGATAATGACAACAATATAGTTCTGCGCGAGGTATAGAGCATGCATCTGGGTTTCAGTTCGATGAATACGGCGGATGATCCGGCCCCCCACCTGCTGGCAAAAACGCTGGAAGAGGCCGGTTTCGAATCGCTTTGGTACGGCGAACACAGCCACATACCGGTATCACGGTTGACGCCTTACCCCCCCGGCGGCGACCTGCCCGAGCCCTATAAAAAAATGATGGACCCTTACATATCGCTGATGGCCGCAGCGGCGGCCACCACGACCCTCAAACTCGGTACGGGTATCGCGCTGCTGATGGAGCGGGAACTGTTCTCCCAGACCAAGACCATCGCCACACTGGACAGGCTTTCCAACGGCCGGGTGGTGATTGGTTGCGGTGTCGGCTGGAATCAGGAAGAGTTCGAAAACGCCACCAGGCTGCCGTTTAAACGCCGCTATCTCGGACTAAAGGAGACGGTGCTGGCGCAGCGTGCACTGCTCACCGATGTCGAGCCGGAATTCCACGGTGAACTGATCGATTTTGATCCGGTGTGGTTTGAGCCGAAGGCGACGCGCCCCGGCGGGCCGCCGGTTACCCTGGGTGCGATGGGGCCGCTAGGTGTGAAGCACGCCGCGCAGTGGGCCGACGGCTGGATGCCGGTGGACGTGGCGATGCAGGATGTCGCGCAGGATATCAAACGCTTCAGGAAGATGGTCAGTGATCACGGGCGCGATCCGGAGTCAGTCGATATTACGCTGGTGGTGATGTCGCCGGTGACGGCCGACCTGTTAAAGTCCTATCGCGATATGGGTGTGCAGCGCTGCAATATCGGTGTCGGTATGGAGAACTGGGACAAGCCGGAGATTGTGATGCCGATGATCGAGCAGTTCTCGAAGTTGATACCCGAACTTTGAGTACCCCCCGCTAGTGGCGCTTGCGCACGCCATTATGACCGCCCTGATCGACGCCGATCTGTCGGGGTATGAATTGGCCCGGGATTTCGAAACGTCAATGGGCTTTTTTTGGCACGCCTCCCATCAGCAGATTTACCAGGAGTTGCGCAAGCTTGCCGAGAAAAAGTGGCTGAACAAGCGCGAGGTGCAGCAGAGCGGCAAGCCGAACAAGATTGTCTACGGCCTGACCGGGGCCGGTCGCGAGGCGCTGTCCGAGTGGGTCTTGGGCGCGACCAGGAACCAGGCAGCCAAGGACGAACTGGTGATCAAGCTGTACAACCTCAGCGCTGCGAATGCCGCGCACCTGGCTGCCGAAATATCCGATCGGCGCAAGCAGATGATGCACCTGTTATACGTCTACGAAAAAATTCGCCTGCGCCACTATAGTGATCCGGTATCCCTGCCGACCCGCAGCAAGGGCGCCTACCTCGCGCTGATACGCGGCCTCGGACAGGGTCAGCAGTTTCTCGCCTGGTGTGACGAGGCGTTGGAGTTGATCGGCAGCGTCGACCCCACGGTTCAGGGCTGAGCGGCCGGCTGGTTAGCGTCGCCGTGAGCGCCAGCCTCATCGCCCCATATCTCTTGCAGGCGTTGGTCGCGGCCGCAGTTCCACCGGTAGTACTTGTAGCGGACCGGGTTTTTCAGGTAGTAGTCCTGATGATATTCCTCCACTGGCCAGAACGTGCCGGCATCCTCAATCTCGGTATACACGGTGCGGTCGCGAAAGCGCTCCGCAACCGCGGCTTTTGACGCCTCGGCCAGAGCGCGTTCAGACGCGTTGCCCGGGAATATGGCGCTGCGGTAACTCGCACCTTTATCGCAAAATTGCCCCTTGTTATCGAACGGGTCGATGCTGCGCCAGAACAGGTCCAGCAGTTGCGGGTAGCTGATCACGGCCGGATCGTAAGTCACCTCGACGGCCTCAAAATGCCCCTGGTGATTACCCGAGTAGGTCGGGTTTGGCAGCGCACCACCGGTGAATCCGGAGACCACCCCGGTGACCCCTTCCACCTCCTGGTAATCGGACTCCATACACCAGAAACAGCCCCCGGCGAAGACCGCTGTGGCCGAATCCGCCAGCGCGGTGAGTGGGACATTAAGTAGGGTAAAAAGCAGCAGGGCAGCGCGCAGCATAGGGGAGTCCACGAGTGTTCTGAGTCTCAGTAGACATTACTGCGCAGCAATAGTTCATTGATGGGCTTTAAAACCAAGAAAATGGGAATAGATAGACTATTTCACTGAAATATTGAGTTTCGGCGATTTATTTCGCCTAACTGGAGAAAACACCACTTTTTTGTCGCCTCTCTCCACGCAGTCGTTCTAATCTGGCGACACCTGAGATATAGCTGAGAAGCATGAGGTGGTTAAAATGAATCGAATTATTGTTATAGCTCTGATGTTGATGGTGCCGCAGTTGGCGGCAGCGCGCGTGTATATGTGCACTGATCATGCAACGGGAGCGACGACGTTTACGGATAAGGCCTGTGAAACAGTGAGTTCCCGTGAAGAGGTGCGGGTGGATCCTGCCAACCTGGATTCCGGCAGCCGCTATATCGCCCCGGCCAAGAAAAAGACGTGGCGCAGCGAGGCCGATCTGCGCAAGTCGGGCGCCGAGTACAACGAAGAGCGCCGCAGTATTTACGAGAACAAGGCCACGGCCAGCACACACTAGGTCCGACGCAGTGCCGCCAGGGTGCTGGAGAGCGCAGTCGCTGCGCTGTCAGTGCCGCAGTGACACGGGCTCCACCACGGCGTCTTTCGGGCCCTTTTCACTGGCGCGGTAGATGGTGAGAAGGCCGCCCGCGACAACCAGTACACTGCCGAGTACGGACCAGGTGTCCGGTATCTGGTCCCAGAACAGCCAGCCCCAGAACCCGGCCAGTACCACGGCGAAGTAGTTGATCGGTGCGATCGCCGCCGTCGGCGCCATGCCGTAGGCGCGTGTGTACAGCTCAAGCGTCCAGTAAATAGCCGCGCCGATATAGAGCATTGCCAGCCAGTCCAGCAGCGCAAGGCCGCTGAAGTCATGCACGGCAAAAGGCAGTACGCAGGCCAGTGACAGCACGCAGTAGTAAAACAAAATCCGCGCCGTCGGTTCTGTCACCGCAAGCTTGCGCGTCGCGACCATGGAGATCGCCAGCGCCAGTGCGGATAGAAAGCCACCAGCGTGCCACCAGCTCAGTCCGGTGGGCGACGGTCGCAGGATGATGGCGACACCGACAAACCCGACCAGCAGCGGCAGCCAGGCATTTCTGGCAATCAGCTCCCGGCCCCACAGCCACATCACAAGTGGCACCGTCAACGGCGCACTCTGGCGCAACATCATCGCATCCATCATCGGGATATGGTTCAGCGCCGCGTAGAACAGGTAGAAGCCGGCCACGCCGGCAAGTCCGCGCACCAGGTGGAGGCCGACCCGCTGGGTGCTCAGGCTGCGCAGGCCCGGCCGCAGTATGCGCGGCAGGCACAGCAGTGTGGCCACGAAGTACTGCACGGTGATAATCGCCTCGATAGCAACATGCGCTGCGACATACTTCGTCGCCGCCGCCGCGGTGCTACCGAGTAATACCATCAGTACAGAGAGAAAAATCGCATGGCGTATGGCATGCCGTTCGGCCGTCATCGGAAAGCGCTCAAAAAAGGGAGCTATTGTAGTGGAGCGCAACGTCTAGCGGTATATGCATTTTAGTCCCTGTTATAGCAGTCGCACCCGGCCCTCGTTGTCATCGCTAATCACCATAAAGCAGGCCAACAGGCAAGAGAAGCGGGAGTCATGCAGGCATCAGTTTGTTGTCTTTTATGGTTTACGTTGTAGACGCGACAGCCAATAATTGCGTGACAGCACAGCCGGTTTTTTCTTTTCCTGATCGACCCTGTACTATGGCTGCCTGATAACGACTTGCGAAACAAGAGGCAATACTCATGCGACGAATCAATTTGGCGGATGCCGCGTTCCTGTTGGCCGAAAAGCGTGAAACGCCGATGCATGTGGGCGGGGTGGGCTTGTACACCCTGCCCAAGGGAGTGAGTGCACAGGAGTTTGTGGGCCAGCTGGTGTTGGATGGCCTCACCGCCGATGACTTTCGTGAACCGTTTGGCGAGTATGTCACCACCGGGCGTGCCGGTCCGCTGGGGCCGATGTACTGGGAAAAGGACAAGAACATCGATATTGACTACCACGTACGCCATTCGGCTCTACCCAGTCCCGGCCGCTATCGCGAGCTATTCGCGCTGGTGTCGCGCCTGCACAGCACACTGCTGGATCGCAATCGTCCGCTGTGGGAGATTCACCTGATCGAGGGCCTGCAAAACAACCAGTTTGCGGTCTATTCAAAAATGCACCACGCCGCAATAGACGGGGTGGCGTCCATGCAGCTGACACAGGGGGTATCCTCGACTGACCCAAATTTCATAACGCCGGATCTGCCCATGTCGATGAGCGCCTATCAGCGCTACCTGGCGACCATCGGTGCCAGAAAGCCGCGTCGCGTAGTGCCGGACGAGCCGGAGTTGCTCGCGGTCGCAGAGGCGCTGAAACAGCAGTTCGACAGCTCTGCACATGTGCTGGGTGCCCTGCGACGGTTTGGTGGCGCATTTTTTGGGCGTGGCGGCAACCTGGCTGTGCCCTGGCACAATGTACCGCGGACCTCTATCAATACCCGGGTGGACGGTGCGCGGCGCTTTGTTGCGCAGTCCTGGGAGTTTGATCGCATACAGGCGGTGTGCAAGGCGATAGACGGCACGGTGAACGACGTAGTGCTGGCGATGTGTTCCGGAGCGTTGCGCCAATATCTCATCGGTCACCACGAGTTGCCCGCGCATTCACTGAAAGCGATGGCGCCGGTATCACTGCGCGAGAAAGGCGATTTCAGTGCGGGCAATGCCGTGGGATTTATCACCGCGGACCTCGCGACGAATATCGCCGACCCGGAGCGCCGTCTGCGCACCATTCAGGAATCCATGCGTGCAGGCAAGGATCTGCTCAAGGGCCTCAGTACCCGCGAGGCGATGATCTTTATGCAGCTGACGCAAGTGCCTGCGCTGCTGACCACCATGCTGGGGCTGGCGGCACAGTTTCCGGCGTTCAGTACGGTGATTTCCAATGTTCCCGGCCCGCGAGAGCAATTGTACTGGAACGGAGCAAGAATGGATGGCGTGTACCCCGCGTCGATTGTATTCGACGGTTTCGCGATGAATATAACGCTGGTGAGTTATGCCAAAAGTCTGGATTTCGGTATCGTCGCCTGTCGGCGCTCACTGCCCGAGATTCAGCGCATGATCGACTATCTGGAGAATGCGCTGGTTGAACTGGAGGACGTGGTTGGTGTGCGTTCCCCGGCCAACAAGAAGGCGGCAGCAAAGAAGCCAGTGTCAAACAAACAGGGTGCGACGAAGAAGGCGAAGGTGCGCCGGCCTGCGGCGAAAAAGACGGCGTCCAAGCGCGGCACGACGGCTCGAACAGCGGGCGAGAAAGCGCGGGCCAAAGCCAAAACCAAAGCCAAAGCCAAAGCCAAAGCCAAAGCCAAAGCACAGCCGAAAGCCAGGCCCAAAGTGAAGGCCAGTGCCAATCGCAAGGTGCAGCCGAAACAAAGGTCGCGATCTGAGTGACGTATCACCGCGGGCTGTTACCAGAGGCGCTTGGCCCGCTATGAGCGTGCGTAGAATCTGGCTTCTCAGGTTGTTGTTGCCGATTCATCACGGCAGATTCTGGACCGGTTTGTTACTGCTGGCGCTGCTGCTGACCCTGTTTTACGCTGGTGCGGCAGAGTCTTCAGATCGCAGGCCGCCGGCACTGTTTTTTGGCTTTATCATCGCCTATATCATCCCCGTCTTCAGTTACATCACCGCCAAGGCGCAGGAGGCCATGCGCGCCCTGCGCCCGATACTGGCGCTGGATGATGCGGGTTTTGAGAACCTGTATGCCCGCCTCGATTCGGCCAGCCTGCGCCTGACGCTGCTCAGCCTGGTTGGCGGTACACTGGCAGGATGCATGCACCTGGCTTTTATTTCCGGCTCGCTGTCGGCGGCGGTTGTGAAGGCGGTCTCCAGCCTCTCGGACCTGTTGACGGTAGTGGGCACCCTGATGGTCTGGGTGGTAATGACCACAGTGATCGCCATGTTGATTCAGCAGGCCGTTATCTTTGGTCGCCTCGGCGGGACGTATGCGCGCGTTTCCCTGCTGGGTGCGCGCCAGCTGTTGCCTTTTGCACGCGTCTCAATCATTTCCAGCCTGGCGATTATCGGTGCGCTGGCCTTGTTTCCCCTGATCAATCTCGAGGGCGGGCTGGATCTCGCTGAAAGCGTACCCGGCGCGGTCGCCATTCTGGGGCCGCTTATCGTGATGTTTATCATTCCGGTCTGGCCGCTGCACCGGCGCCTGGTGGCGCTCAAAAGACAGGAGCTGGCACGGTTGCTCGACAAGATCCAGGCAGTACCCGGTGACGGCGGCGTGAACCTCGACGCCGATCTCGACCAGTTGCTGCCGTTGCTCTCTTATCGCCGGGAGGTTTCCCAGCTGTCCACTTGGCCATTCGACTTGGGCAATATCACCACGCTGGCGTTCTATCTGGTGATCCCGCCGCTAACCTGGGTGGGCGCGGCGCTGATTGAGAACCTGGTGAATTTCCTGCTCTAGCGCCGCTGCGAAATGCTCACTGTTCGGCCAGTGTCTGCAGCCGCTTGATGTCGTCGTACGTAGTGGCGGCTACTCGTGGGTTGATCAGCTCCGCGGACAGGTCGCCGCCGAGATCGGTATGAATAATGTAGGTGAGTTCGACTTGCTCCTCGGCGAGCGCTTTTATCTGGTACTGTCCGTTGGTGATCGCCCGCACATAATCCTGCTCCGGGCGTTCTGATGAAGCCGACTGTAATTGCACGGTGACGGTTTTGGCGGCGACGTCGATGTCGGCGATAGAGTGGATCACCATGTCGCGATCAGCTACCGGCCAGGGCATATCCAGCACCATGTAAACATAGCGCTCGGTGTCGGATGCGCCGTCCAGTACCTCGGAAGACTTGCACATTGCGCGCCACTCACCGCAGCTCTCACCGTCGCCCATGACCAGGGCCACATGGTCAATGGGCGCATTGATCAGCGCGGTTGCCTTGACCTCGACGAAAGGTGAATCAGCGACGGGGCGCGTATAGATCCGGATGCGATCCTCATCCTGCTCCAGCACCCAGTCAGCCTCTGTGGCGTGGGCGGTGGCTGTGATGGCCAGCGACAGCGCCACGGTTAATGCGCGGATGCTTCGAGTCACGCTTGTTATACCTTGCATATTGATCACCCCAGTTTAAGGTAGGCCATTTCGCCAAAGTTGGAGGAGGGGTCCAGCTGGATCACCTTCTCAAAATATTTCCTGGCCTGTTTGGTATCGTCCACGGCCTCGTGAAG
Source organism: uncultured Halioglobus sp. (assembly GCA_963976735.1). GTDB lineage: Bacteria > Pseudomonadota > Gammaproteobacteria > Pseudomonadales > Halieaceae > Marimicrobium. Next base: position 89,834 of record CAXBLZ010000003.1, on the reverse strand, counting down.
TTGCCCCAAATAAAAACTCGTATACACCTGGTAGACCAGCCGGGTGCCCTCTGCGGGCAAGCCCAGTGTGTTGTACGAATTGGCTTCAAGTTTTTCCAGCATGGTTTCCAGGTCGCTGATCGCCTCTGGTACGGCGTTGATCGCATCGGGGAAGATGGTATTGGCCCTGGCTCGCAGCAGGCTGGCTTCGAAACAGTCAAACGCCTCTTCGGTGGAGAGCGACAGTGGTTCGCGAAACAGGTCTGCAGCCCGTTTCATCAGCTCGGTGGTATCCGAGACACCACCGAGCTTGGCTGCCTGCATCAGCAGTGTCAGCAGGCGTGCCTCCATTGCGATAGTGTGTCTGCTTTGCGCTATTTCCAGCATATCGGCATAACGCTGCGCCTGCTCAAGGTTTTTGTCCATCGCATAGGCAAGACACTTGCACGCGACTGCAAAGTCATCGTCGGGCTTGAGAGCGAGCGCGGCGTCAGCGAAGTCCTGAGCGCCCTCATAGTCAGCCAGTAGCAGACAGGTGCGACAGGCGTTGTGCAGCGACTTGCGATTGCGCGGGCGTTTGTTGATCGCCTGTGCGATGCTCGCCAGTTCCTCGTCAATCCGAAAGCGCTGGCGAAATACCTTGCTCGGAAGATAGATAGTGTCATGCACCGTCGAAAGGGCCTTTTCCGAGTTCTCGATTACCCGTTGAAACAGGTGCCTCGCCATCCGGGTTTTCTCGCTGATCATCCACCGGTTCACGACGCGATCGGTACCCGTTACGGCCGACACCACCTCACCAAAATGCAACTGGGGGCGCTGGATCGCGATCAACGCCTTGACCTCAAGTTCGGCCAGTGCCTGCAGTTTCTCCCGTGCCGCCTGAAAAAAATCGATCGGCACCCCCTCGTTGCTCGCCGCCCACAGCAGGCCGGCAATCTCTTTCTGGCTTTCGTCGAGGTGTCCGGCGTCGTCCAGCAGGCGGTGGCGGTGCAGTTTGTCGAGAAATTCCTGCGGTACGCTCAGGCTGACGTCGCTGCGTGTTTCAGCCTCGAACGGGATAATAAAGTCGCGGCGGCCGGTGTGGTATTTGTCCGACAGCAATTCGATTTCTATTGTGGTGGGATCGTAATTTGCAGTGCGAAACGCTGTCGCAATCTCCGGCAGGGAAAGGCTTGTCTGTTGCTGGACGCGCAGTATCAGCCGTATCAGCAGCAGGTGGTTTTCGGTGTACAACGAGAGATTGGGCCGCGGTTTGCGTGGTTGCGGCAGCAGTCCGGCACGCAGATAATACTTGATCATGTCGCGGGAAACCCCGGATGTCTCCACCAGTTCCGACATGCGATACTGCCGGCTGTCGCTACTGCGAGATTTTTTCTGCTGGCCTGGCATATACGGTCTCTTGGGTCTGCGGAACCGGAGCGGGGCGAGTTGAAAGAATACCGGGCAAGCGCCAGCCGCTGCGTGTACCTTGAAGATACGGATCATTATAGATAATTTCTTGACACACTCAATGGATAAAACTATTATCCATAAAACTCGGGGCAAACGGCCCCCAGATCCGGAGATTGTTTCCATGGGCGCAGCAGAGCAGTTCAATGAATCCAACACCCCGCTCACGATACAAGTGAGGAAGTTTGATCCCGCCGCGACCGATCAGGCCCCGAAGTATTTCTTTGATAACGACCCGTTCAAAACGCATTTCATGAATGCACTGTCGGTTCTGTTCCCGGAGGGCGAGCGCTTTTTCATCCGCTCGGTGCTGGCGTACCGGGACCAGATCAGCGATCCCAAGCTGCTGAAAGAGATCAGGGAGTTTTGCGCCCAGGAAGCGCAGCACACGCTGGTGCACGAGGCGATGAATGAACTGGCCGCCCGCCACGGTTATCCGGTGGCCTGGCTGGAAGCACTGGTGCGTCGTGATCTGCGCGCGTTCAGCAAATTGGGCAAGAAGCACAAAGCCGTACGTCGGGCCGCACTGGCGATGACCGTGTGCATGGAGCACTTTACCGCCATTCTCGCGTACCAGTTGCTCACCAACGCAGATGCCACGCAACAGGGGTTGGACCCCAGTGTACAAGCGCTGTTCAAGTGGCATGCGGTGGAGGAAACAGAGCACAAGGGTGTCGCGTTCGACGTGTATCAGGCCACCGGTGGTGGGCCCATTTTCCTGCGTTTTACGATGTTCTTCGCCAGCTTCTTTTTTCTGCTGGGGCTATTTGTGAACCTGACGGTACTGCTGCACAAGGATGGCAGCTTGTGGCGGTGGTCTACCTGGAAAACCGGTCTTCGGTTTTGTTTCGGTCCCAAGCAGGGTTTCCTGACCCGGCCGTTTCGCGATTGGCTGGCGTTTTTCAAGCCGGGCTTTCACCCATGGAAGCAGCACCGGGACCTGGATACACACAGCTATGCTGATCAGTTGGGTGCATACTGGGCGTAAGATGTTCGACCGTCTGGCGCAAGCAACGCGCGCGGTCAGAAAACGTCTGCGAGCAGGAGTGGCAACCCGTCAGGCGGGCAGGCATTTTGTGAAACGGTGTGAGTGCGATTCGAACATTGCATTAGGTGTGGTATAAAACAGTCTCGCTGGACGTACTGTTCACTCAAGCCACCGCACCGAAAGCTGGATCACCATGGATAGCCTGATCATTCTAGTCGCCTTTGGCTGCGGCTTTGCCGCCCGGCAAATTGGACAACCACCGCTGGTCGGTTATCTGGTGGCCGGGTTTGGCCTGGGGCTGGCCGGGTTTGAGTCATCCAACACCATTGAGTTTATCGCCAATATCGGTATTTCACTGATGTTGTTCATTATCGGTCTCAAGTTGGATCTCGCCAGCCTGCTGAGACCGGAGATCTATCGTTCCACTTTCGAGCACACTGCTACCTTCGGGCTTGTGTCGTTCGGGTTTTTGCTGGTGCTGGGCGTGTTGGGGTTGCCCCTGGTGTCGGATATCAGTATGCAGCACGCGGCACTGGTGGCGTTTGCCCTCAGCTTCAGTTCGACGGTTTGCGCGGTTGCAATTCTGGAGGATCGCGGCGAGTTTCGCGTGCGCCACGGCCAAATCGCGGTGGGGATACTGATCGTCCAGGATATCGTTGCCGTGCTGTTTCTCACTGCGTCGACTGGCAAGGTGCCTTCAGAGTGGGCGCTGCTGTTGCCGCTATTGTTTTTTGCCCGGCCACTGGCCAGCTACGTCCTGCGCGCCAGTGGACACGACGAAGTGTTGATTCTGGCCGGTATCATCATCACCTTCGCCGGCAGTGCGCTGTTTGAAATGGTGGGCATGAAGGCCGATCTGGGTGCGCTGGTAATGGGTATGCTGCTCAGTGGCGACAGGAAAGCGGGGGAGTTGAGCAAATCGATGATGAGTTTCAAGGATATCTTTCTCATCGGTTTTTTCCTGAATATTGGCCTCGCTGTGCATCCCTCCCCCGGTATGTTGGGCGTTGCGCTGATCCTGTGCCTGCTGCTGCCGTTGAAGGGTGCGGCATTTTTCTTCCTCCTCGCGCGCTACAAGCTGCGGGCGAGGACGGCGTTGCTGGCGGGATTGGCGCTGACGCAGTTCAGTGAGTTCGGGTTGATCGTCGCGGCGCTCAGCGTGAAGAAGGGCTGGTTGAGTGAGGACTGGATGGCGATTCTGGCGCTGGCAGTGGCAATGTCATTTGTGTTTTCCACACTGCTTAACAGCCGCTCTCACAGCTTCTACAGCAAATTCAAGCGCTCACTCAAGCGATTTGAGTCGGCCGCTGCGTTTGAAGACAACCCCGAGTCCCCGGCCAGGAATGTCGAGGTGCTTATCGTGGGTATGGGCCGGGTGGGTTCCGGCGCCTACGATACGGTTGAATCGCAGTACCGTTTGCGCGTATGTGGCGTCGATACCGATAAATCGAAGATGAGCCAGCACAATGCCGCTGGCCGTCGCGTCATCTATGGAGATGCCGAGGATGCCGATTTCTGGGAGGGCCTGCAGGGCACCGACTATAAACTGGTCATGTTCACCATGCCCTCGTTGTCCGAGATGGTGGATGCTGTCCAGCAGTTGCGCAACTCCGGGTACACCGGCAAAGTGGCTGCCGTGGCCAAATACGAGGACGAACGGGCCCGCATGAGAGCAGCCGGCGCGGATGTGGTATTCAATTACTACGCCGAGGCGGGAGCCGGTTTTGCCGAACACGCGCTGTCCAATATGCTGGATATACACCCTGACAAAGCCGCGAATGCTGCGGTATAGCCGCATTGATGCGACGTGGTTGCTGAATTCCTCGCACCGACACCCTCAAACCTCTCACGGCTGCGCCGGTGACATAGCATTGCCGCCAGCGCTTGGGCATAATGCCCGCAGATTAGAACGCTAAGGCCACTGGCACGCCATTGCATGTATTACCAATACTTTGGACTGACGGAAGCACCTTTCTCCATCGCGGTGAATCCCCGCTACCTGTTTATGAGTGCCCGCCACCGGGACGCTCTGGCGCACCTGCTGTATGGGGTGGGAGCCGGGGGTGGATTCATACTCCTCACCGGCGAGGTAGGCACTGGCAAAACCACAATCAACCGCTGCCTGCTGGAGCAGTTGCCGAGCAACACGGATGTGGCGATCATACTGAATCCCGCGCTGAACGCGATCGAGCTACTGGGCAGTGTCTGTGACGAACTGGGCATCGTCTACGATCACGAGAAGCACACACTCAAGACCCTGACCGATAAACTGCACAGTTTCCTGCTCGCGAATCACAGCCGCGGTCGCAAGACCGTATTGTTGATTGACGAGGCACAACACCTGGATTTTGATGTGCTGGAACAGATCCGGCTGCTGACCAACCTGGAAACCAACAATGAGAAACTGTTGCAGATTATCCTCATAGGCCAGCCGGAACTGGCCCAGATGCTGGCGCGCCCGGAGTTGCGCCAGCTGAACCAGCGCATCACCGCCCGCTACAACCTCGATCCGCTCAATTTCGATGAAACCAACGCCTACATCCAGCACCGTTTGCAGGTGGCGGGTATGAGCCCGGAACGCGTCGTGTTTTCGCCGGCCGTGGTCCGTGGTATTTACAAGGCCACACGGGGGATACCGCGCGTCATCAACGTGCTCTGTGACCGCATGTTGCTGGGAGCCTATGGCCGCAATGCCGGGCATGTCGACCACGATATGCTGAGACTGGCGGTAAAAGAGGTGCTGGGCGAACAGGAGGCGGAGTCCAACCCGTGGCGCTGGCTGGTAATCGGGGCAGCGGTAGCCCTTGCCGTCTGGGCGGGCGGATGGCTGTTGGGAAAATACACCGCGGCGCCGGAGCCTGAACTCGCCGCTGTCCGCGACAGCGCGCCCCCGGCTGTCGCCATCGCTGAGCCAGCTCTTGCCCCTGACGCGGACAATGCGCAAGTGGCGGCCGAGCAGACCGCTGCGGGGGAGAGCGAAACGGTCTTGCCCATTGAGGAGACAGCGCCTGTCTCCACCGTCGCGACGGTCGGTTCGCCAGCGGCAGATACCATTGACATCGCAGACGCGATGCTGCCGCCTGGCGACGCGCTGGCGCAGCTGTGGGCGCTGAACTCCAGTCTTCCGGTGCCGGCCTCTCCGTGCTCGGAGAGCGTGCAACTGGGCCTGGCTTGCCTCGAGGGCGAGGTCTGGACCTGGGATGAAGTGGCAGCGTTTGACCGGCCTGTGTCTCTGGAGACGATTACCCCGGAGCGTTTTTCCGCCGAGGTCCTGTTGATTGATATCGATGGTCCCAGCGCCACGGTATTGACGGCGGCCGGTCTTGCGCAGGTGAGCCTGGCCGAGCTGGCGCCCTATTGGACGGGGCGCTATCGGTTACTGTGGCATCCGCCAGAGAATTTTGGCAAACCGCTGGTGGTCGGCGATGACAGCGCTGTGGTGGCGGCGGTGGCCCAGCAGTTTGCGCAGCTCGACAACCAGCCACAGCCGCTTGCAGGCCGTCGCTTCAGCCGTGCGCTGGAGCAACGGGTACGCTTGTTCCAGCAGCAAAATGGCCTCATTGATGACGGTGTGGTCGGGGTGCAAACGCTGCTCAAACTCAATGAACAACTGGGTGTGGATGTGACTGCAGAACAGGCGCGCAGGCAGTTGCAGTCGGGCCCAGCACGGCAGGCGGACGAATGAAACACATTGCATGGTTTATCACTGCCGAGGAAGCCTACCTGTGTCGTTGATCCTTGATGCCCTCAATCGCTCGCGCGAGGAGTCCAACCCTGTCCCCGGGTTGTCGACGCATCATCCGATAGCCCAGGTGTCGGTGAATCGGCGACAGTATCTTCTGTGGGTGGCGCTGTCGGTCGCGATCGTGGTCATCGCCTGGCTGTTTATGGACCGCTACAGCGCACCGAAACCGGCCCGCCAGAGCGATGTCAGCGCAGCGGAACGTGCGGGAGTCAACGGCGCGGCACCTGTGTCGATGCCGCAGCCGACTGTGACACCGGCGCCGGCGGCAGTGCCTGCGGTGGAACCCGCTGCAGAAGCGCCAGCAACCCTCAGCCCCGCTGCCGACCCTCTGCAAGCGGCACCGGAGGAGGCGGCCGCAGCGCAGCTGGAGGCACCGCCGCCCGTGGCCAATTTGCCCGAGGGCATTGACCAGCAGAGTACCGACGCAGCCGCTGTTGCTGCGACTCCTGCTCCGGCGGCAGCTCCGATACCAGAAGCTGCGTCACCGGCGAATGCCGCCGTCGCGAAGCTCTACGAAAATCCCGATCTGGCAGAGGAGCCACAGACACGCCGTCCACAGGGCCAGTCCCCCGCGCGCGCCGAGAGTACTGAGCAGACAATCGACGTCGACAAAATGATCAAGTTGGCGCAGCAGGAGGCGAACAATCTCGGCCTCGCCGATCACCCTGTGCCACTGTTGATCGACCTGTCACAGCAGGTGAAGGACAGTATCCCCACGGTCTACTACCTGCGTCATGACTACTCCAGCGACAGCTCTCGTTCCACCGTTGTACTGAACAGCAAGACATTGAGCGTCGGCGACAGCCCGGCAGCGGGCATGAAGGTGGAGGAGATCCTGCCTGATTCCGTGGTGCTGAACTATCAGGGCACGCAGTTCCGCCTGCGGGCGTTGAACAGCTGGATCAATCTCTGATTGCCAACCGCCACTGACATTGCCAGTCCGAACGCTATTAAATTCCCAGATACTCTCGCGAGATTGTGAATATCCGGGACTGCCTGATGAACGGCGGTATCCGGCCCAGACCCTCTTCATTGGCGAACAGCGGCACTGCCGCTCCGGTGTGCTCCTCCATTATGAAGTTGTTGGTGGCGTAGTTCACGGCCATGTGGCCGCCCTCCGGGGTGACAATCCGGGCCACCTTGCCGGGCGTGAATACCGGAATGGGGAATTTCGCAAACAGGCTCTCATAGGGCGTCAGCTGTGCGGCCTGGGCGTGATCTGCCGTGACCATGACCAGCGTCCGCGGGTGCTCGCTGGCAAAGGCCAGGGCGCTCGCGAGCGCCTCCTCCAGTTGCTCCAGTTCACCGATCGAGCCGCAGGGCTTGCGCTCGTGTGACTGCTTGTCGATGGACGCCGATTCGATCATCAGGAAGAAGCCGCTATCGTTGTTGTCGCTGAGGTGCGCCAGCGCCGCGTCCGTCATCTGGCGCAGCGTCGGTACGCCGCTGAACGCCGGGTTGGGCACGCAACGCATGGGGTCGGGCAGGGTGACACTGCCCAGATAGGGGTGCAGCTGGTTCAGCCAGCTGCGCTGTGGGTCCTCAGCCTCGCGTCCATTTTCACCCTGCAACCGGACCGGCATGGTGCCCTCGGAAAACAGCCCCAGCAATTTGTCCTGCGGCGCTGCGGTCGCCAGTTCTTCGGCATCGGTCACCACGGTATAGCCATTGCGCTGTGCCAGCTCCAGTGTGCTTGTCGCTTCGCCTTCGGCGATGGGCGCGAAATGGGCAGTGCCGCCGCCCAGTATTACATCCACCCCGGACGCCGCCAGTTGCTCGGCGATGGAGCCTTTGCCGCCGTTCGCCTTGAGATCGGCAGAGCATTCACCCAGCGGGATGTCGTGGTAATTGATGTCCACCATGGTGGCGGCATCCTCGCACAGGCGCAGGCTGATGTGAGTGGCAAAAGCGGCGGGTGTGGCGTCGGTGACGCTGGCCGTGGTGACAATTCCAGTGCGCAGGCCCGCCGCTGTGGCCAGTTCGGCGATGGTGGTGAGATCCCGGTCATCGCCGGCGCTGGTGCTGATGCGCCCGATGCTGGTGACGGTGCCGGTCGCCATGGTGCTTGCAGTATTGGCGGAATCCGCGACATACACGGGTTTGCCGTCCACACTGTCCTCGCTGGTCTCGATCTGTACCGCCGAGCGCAGCGGCATGCGGTCCAGCAGCAGTTCTCCCCCGGCGCCGCGCAGGTAGTTGCGCGCGATGGTAATCTGCTGCTCGTCCATACCGTCGCCGATGATCAGGATCACCTGCCGTGGCAGCGGTGCCAGCACAGTCGCGGTTTCCTCTGCAGCTGTGCCCTGCTGAGCGGATGTTGCGGCCGCCGACAGCAGTAGAGCCGCCATCGTGATGTAACGCCGTACTTTCATTCGATACGCCTGTTTAGCTTCAGCCGAAAGTGCGTATTGATACCATGTCGCACCCGGTGATGCACGTCAAAACCAGGATCGTTCACGTTTGCAGTCTGTGCGATCAGATATTGCTGTTCCCCTTTTGGTGCACGAGACTGTTAACCTTTGCACCACACTGTGGCAGGATGCGTGTACTGCTGCGTCGTGTGGCGGAGATAACTGCACCAGATTCCCCCGGTAGTCGATAACAAATAAGTCAGCGGGGCACTATAATCGTGAGGAAACAACATGAAGATGATGACTGCTATCATCAAGCCGTTCAAGCTTGATGACGTCCGCGATGCGCTGCAACAGATAGGCATCATGGGTATGACCGTCGAAGAGGTGAAAGGCTACGGTCGCCAGAAGGGCCATACTGAGCTTTATCGTGGCGCTGAGTACCTGGTCGAATTCCAGCCCAAGGTGAAGATACAGATCGGCATCCCCGACCACCAGGTCGAGGCCGCCATTGAAGTCATATGTAATGCCGCCAGTACCGGCAAGATCGGCGACGGCAAAATTTTCATCACCCCGTTAGAGCAGAGTGTCCGTATTCGCACAGGTGAAACCGGCGAAGAGGCACTCTAGCGATGGCGGCTCTTTTCAGGAAATTCCACACAAATATACTGGCATTCTCGCTGCTGCTACTGGTCTCGGCCGGAGCCAGCGCGGACGAACTGAACGGTGCCGACACCGCGTGGATACTGACGTCCACCGCGCTGGTACTATTTATGACCATTCCCGGGCTGTCGCTGTTTTACGCTGGCTTGGTGCGTGCGAAGAACGTGCTTTCCGTGCTGATGCAGTGCTTTGCCCTGACCTGCCTGATGTCAGTGCTGTGGTTTGCAGTGGGTTATACCATTGCTTTTGGCAGTGAAGGTGTGGTCCAGGGGCCTTTTCTCGGCGATTTCGGCAACGTATTTTTTGCCGCAATCAACGTCAATTCAATGAGCGGTGGTATCCCCACCAGTTTGTTTGCGATCTTCCAGATGACCTTCGCCATCATCACTCCAGCGCTGATCGTAGGCGCATTCGCCGAGCGCATGCGTTTCTCAGCGATGCTGCTCTTCTGTTCCATCTGGTTGCTGGTGGTGTATGCGCCGGTGTGTCACTGGGTCTGGGGCGGCGGCTGGTTGGGGGCCATGGGTCTGCAGGATTTTGCCGGCGGTACGGTCGTGCATATCACCGCCGCTGTGGCGGCCCTGGTCGCCGCACTGGTCATGGGGCCGCGCAGGGGTTTTGGCAGCGTGCCAATGGCGCCGCACAATCTCACCATCACCGTTGCCGGGGCTGGCATGCTGTGGGTCGGGTGGTTCGGTTTTAACGCCGGGTCAGCTCTGGGCGCCAATAATAGCGCGGCCATGGCGATGCTGGTCACGCACCTGTCGGCAGCCTGTGGCGCGCTGGCTTGGATGACAATGGAATGGCTTCGCCACGGCAAGCCCTCGGTGCTGGGTATTGTGACCGGCATGGTGGCGGGACTGGGAACAATTACCCCGGCATCGGGGTCTGTCGGTCCCGCGGCTGCGGTTGTCATCGGTCTCAGTGCCGGCGTGATCTGTTACTTTGCGACCAACCTGCTGAGAAATGTGCTGAGAGTGGATGACAGCCTGGATGTCTTTCCGGTGCACGGCGTTGGCGGTATCCTCGGTACCTTGCTGGCCGGTGTTTTTTGCTCCACCCAGCTCGGTATTTTCAGCGGTAATGGATTCTCTGACGGTATCACCAGCATTGGCGGCCAACTTGCGGTACAGGCGACCGGCGTTGTGGCGACGTTTGCCTACACCGCGGTGATGAGCTTTATTATTCTCAAACTGGTCAATGCGATGGTCGGTCTGCGCGTCGACGCCGAAGAGGAAACCCAGGGGCTCGACCTGGTGCTTCACGACGAGCGCGGTTACGATCTGTAAACAGCGCTGGTACCTTACACAGGCCACTCCGGTGGCCTTTTTTATACGGAGTAGATGTTTGTGAACTGGCAGCATCACCACGCGACAATCAACGGTATCAGCACACATTACGTCGAGCAGGGGGAGGGCATGCCGGTGGTCTTGTGCCACGGGTTTCCACACCTGTGGTTTAGCTGGCACCGGCAGATCAGTGCGCTGGCCGCCGCTGGATATCGGGTCATTGCCCCCGATATGCGCGGTATGGGCCAGACCGAGGCTCCCCCGGACCCCGGTGCCTATGATATCGACCATATAACCGGTGACCTGCTGGGTTTGCTGGATCATCTCGGCGTGGAACGCGCGGTGTTTGCCGGACTGGATTTTGGCGCCTTTGCGATCTACGACCTGGCACTGCGCCATCCGGACCGGGTGATTGCGGTGATCGGGCTGGAGAACCCCGCAGCGCCACACAACCCCGAAGAGTCGCCCCTTACCGAGTACCGGCGCATGGCACAGGAGCACTTTTTGCACATCGAATATTTCCGCGTGCCGCCGAGAGCCGATCAGGAACTGGCGGCCGAGCCGCGGCGCTTTCTGCACAAGGTGTTTCACACATTGAGCGGTGCGGGGAACTATTTCGATGTCTTCAAGTACCCCCCTGGCACTTCCTATATAGAGGCGATGGCAGAGCCGCCGCCACTGCCCTGGAGCTGGTTGTCCGAGCTGGAGCTGGAATTCTTTGTCAGTGAGTACAGCCGCAGTGGCTTTACCGGCGGCCTCAACTGGTACCGCTCTTTCGATCTCAAATGGGAGCAGCGCAAGCCATTCGAAGGCGTGCAGAGCGCGCTGCCCGCCTACTTCCTTGGCAGTGAGCACGATGTCGATCTGGAGGGTTTTCACGGCGATGATCCCATCAGCCTGATGCGGGCGATATTCCCTGATCTGCGCGAGGTGCGCATGATTCCCGGCGCCGGTCACATGGTGCAGCTGGAGGCGTCCGAGGCTGTGAATGCTATTTTGCTCGACTACCTCAGCGATATACAGGCGCGAGCGTAGCGGGGTCTGCGCACGAGTGCGGCGAGGCGTCAGCTTATCTTCAGCTTCAGGCCCGCTTTTTCCAGTATAAGTTTTTCTTCCCGCAACTCCCGTTCGGTCAACGGGTGATCGTCGAGCCAGCCCTCGGGAAAGCCCAGGCTCAGCGATTGTTCGCCGGCCGTTATCGAGAAGTCGGGCAGTTGCTCCAGCACCTCGACGTGCTTGAAACAGCTTGCCAGTCGAATAATGGCCAGCATATACAGGATGCGCGGTAGCTCTGCATCGGCGATTTCAGCAAAGAAATCCGCCTTCAGCTTGCCCTTCTGTCCCAGCGCCAAGACCGCGAGTAACTCCTGCTCCTCCTGTGAAAAGCCGGGTAGATCGGCGTTGCGCAACACGTAGGCGGAGTGGCGATTGAAGTGTTTATGTGCGATCGCCATGCCGATTTCATGTGTGCGGGTCAGCCAGTGCAGCAGGTCCCAGTCATAGGGCGTCAGCTGCCAGGTGGTGCGAGTGGCGAGGTAGAACGTACGCGCACGTCGCTCGTAGATATCCGCGGTGTCGGTGTCGACAGCGTAGCGCTGCATCAGCGCATTTACCGTGCGCTCGCGCACGTCCTCGTGGCTCAGGCGTCCCATCAGGTCGTAAATCACACCTTCACGCAGTGCTCCCTTTGAGGTGCGCATATGCTCTATGCCCAGCACATCGAACAGCGCACTGGTGATGGCGACGCCGGGCAGGATAACGCTGCGTCGCTGTGTTGCGAGGCCTTCCAGTGCGATGTCGTCCATCGTTTTGAATTTGAGCAGGCGCTTTTCAAGCGCTGCCAGACCGCGCCGGGAAATGCCGCCATCCTCCCAGCCGTTCTGCGTGAGGATGGTCTCGATGGCCTGCAGCGTGCCCGAGGAGCCCACGCATTCTTCCCAGCGTTTGGCGCTGAAGCGATGGCGAATCGGGTAGATCTGTTCACGCGCCTGTTCGTAGGCCCGGCGATAGTTGCCGCGGCTGACGCGGCCGTCAGCAAAATGCGCGTGACCGTAGGAGACACAGCCCATTTGCAGGCTCTCCAGTGACTGCGGTTCAAAGCGTTGTCCGACGATACACTCTGTGCTGCCACCGCCGATATCGATCACCAGTCGCGATTGCGCATCATCCGCCAGCGAATGGGCGACGCCCAGGTAGACCAGCCGGGCTTCTTCCAGGCCATAGATGACATCCACCCGGCTGCCGAGAATACGTTTGGCGGGTACTGTAAAGGCCCTTCGATTTTTGGCGAGTCGCAGTGCATGGGTGCCGACCACGCGCACCCGCTCGGGGCCGACGCTTCCCAGCAATTGGGCAAAGCGCGACAGGCAATCGAGACCGCGCTGAATCGCCTCCTCGCTGAGCATGCCATCTTCCAGGCCGGCGCCGAGCTGTACTTTCTCTGCCAGCGCTTCCACGGTGCGCATTTCACCGTGCTCTATTTTAACGATGATCAGGTGAAACGAATTGCTGCCGAGGTCTATCGCGGCAAGCTGACTGCCGTCCTGGAGAACATCCTGTGTGTCTGTATCCAACGTTGGGTGATTCCGTGAGTGATGAATGCGGGCCTAATGGTAAAGCATTCTGCGCATCCACGCACAATTGGGCTCAATGGAAACCCGGTGCGATGTGCGACAGCTCACGGTGTCGCCGCCGAGTACCAGATCGGCGAGGTCCATGCACGCTCCTGAATCTGCCACGGCAGGTCGGGGTCAGAGCAGCTCTGTGGTCGCTCGGCCTCGGGCAGTGACAGGCAGTCGTAGTGGTGCCAGCGGCAGCTCGGGTTTTCCAGTACCCGCGCGTAGTACACGGCGGCCAGTTGCGGGTCAAACTCCGGGTCCTGCCAGCTGCCACATAACTGGGAAAATCCCCGGCCTGTGACCTCGCAGGTCTGTGCATCCACGCTGGCTTCGCCCGCCGCCGCACCCGCGATATCGAACACCGCCTGGTGTGTGCGTCCATCGCGATCGATCCAGCCCTTGATGATCTGGATACGCTGCAACAGGTTGCCGCCCTCGCGTGGGTCACGCGTCGCCGAGGCGACGAAGACCGGGCCGCGCACCGTTACATCCGCAGGCGCAGGCGGCAAACTTGCGCCCATCGGTACCCCGTCACGGTACGCGTCTGCTGGATATTCACTGCTCTGGCAGACATCCTCGCGCAGATCCCATCCGGCGAAAAAACGCGGCTCTATGCGCGGGCCGCTGGTGCCGAACGTCTCGCGTCGTTGCATTGCCGCAAACAGTGCGCTGCGGCTGTTTTCGCTGGCGTAGATACCGGCGATGCCCCCCGGGTTGTAGCGCACCGGTGAGCCGGCGGCGACATCGCCCGGCACTTCGATCTTGCTCAGCAGGCGACCCTGCATGTCGCGGTCATTGCCGTGAGAGCCCTGGTAATCTTTCTCCGCTACGGCGGCCGGTGCCCCGATATGGGTGTCTGTTGACGCGATGATGCCGAATTGAAAGGGGTTGACGCCCAGTTTCTGTTGCTCCGCAAGCCCGGCGGTAAGCGCGTAGCGCAGGTAGCTGTAGCGCGATGCGCAGCCTTTCAGCATCATGCCACCACTGGAGATATCCTCGCCACAATCCGGAATTGTTTCGCTGGCAGAGCGCAGTTTCTCAAAATCACAGAATTCATCCGCTGCGCCCAGCACACTGGCAATGCCGTTGCGGCACTCCGAGTCCCCTTTTATCTGCATGATTTCCGCCAGTGGTTCCAGACGCGCGCGCAGTGCCGCCTGCTCGCGCTGTTGCTGCAGCGGAATATCCCGGTTGGAGTAGGGGTACCACATGCGCCCGCTGCTCCAGTTGCTGTTGTGCGGAATGGCCAGTACATCACAGTCCTCATTACCGGCGATACACACGGTATCGAGCCACTGCCAGAGCAACTCCGGCGTCGCGGCATCCTTGGCACTGAGCGCCGCCTGCGGCACGGTACTCGATTTGAAAATCACATTGCGGTGCAGGTTGGACGCCTCATTTGCCAGTGAGTATTCATAGGCGTGAAATGTGGTGAACGCGCAGTTGTCGCTGTAATCATTAAACGCCTCGGCGCTCAACTGATTCTCCTGCCAGACGGCGATTGCCCGGTCCCGGCACAGCGAGCCGTCGGTGCCGCAGACGCGGGCCGAACGGTCCTGACCGAATACAGCAAGGCTGGCAAGCCGCACCAGCGATTGAGCGCGATCACCTATCGGCAGGCGAATGTCGCCCCGGTACAACTCACAGACAAGGCTTTCGTAGGCCTGCGTTCCCTGTGTGTAGCACAGCCTGGTTTCTGCCAGCGCCTCGGCGTGATCAGTGATGGCCATAAAGTCCAGCGGCGCACTGATGCGCAACACGGGCGGCTGGAAATCCGGTGGGTCACTGCGAAGGTGCATGGCCAGTGGGGTGCCGCGCGCAAAGCGATAGGCCTGGTCCCTTGTCGTACTGACACCAAAGGAGGTGGCATCGTAAGAGGCTGCGGTGTGTACGTGCAGGTCGCCGAACCAGGCCTTGTTGTCTGGATACTGCTGGGTGCAGTCTGCTGTGGGTGGCTCTGCCTCGCGCAGTGAGCGCACGGTGACCTGGTTCCAGGTGTCGGGCAGGCTGTCTGCCTGCTGCACACGCTGGAATTCATAGCGCAGCCACAGCACTGTTCCGGCGCCTGCGACAAGCAGGGCCAGTGTTGAGAAAAGTAAATATTTGAAAAGTTTTTTCACGGGTGGCACCAGCGGGTCATTAGAATAATTATGCGTATGCCATCCTATCGCAGGTCACAGTGCAGCAACAGCAAGGCCTGTGAGAGATTCGTGTTCTATCGGCAATAGGCATCTGCGGGATTAAATATTGAACCTGTGTATTTTGGCCTGTGTCGAAGCCTTGTCTATTGGAATATACTTGAGCCGTGTAAAGACGCAGGAGAATGCGCTATGAACAAGTCCATGTTAGTTGGTGTGGTATTTGGTGCGGGCATCGCGACAGCAGCAGGTGGTATCGCCGGATACAAAATGCTGAGTGGGCCGGAGTACGCAAAAGTCGTATCGGTGACGCCGGTAACGGAAACCGTTAAAACGCCGCGAGAAGAGTGCACGGACCAGATTGTGAGTAGGCAGGAACCGGTCAAGGATACGCATAAAATCGCCGGTACGGTGCTCGGTGCGGTTGCGGGCGGTCTGCTCGGCGACGCCATCGGCGGCGGCGGCAAGAATACCGCGGCGAAAATTGCAGGTGCAGCAGCGGGCGGGTTTGCCGGTAACAAAACGCAGGAAGCCATGCAGAAAAACGATACCTACCAGACCACGGAGCGCGTCTGTAAAACCGTCTATGACGAGAGCGAACGCACAGTAGGCTACGATGTCAAATACCAGATAGGTGACGTGCCGGGTGAGGTGCGTATGGATCACGATCCCGGTGACACCCTGCCGTTGCAGGACGGCAAGCTGGCGATTGTGCGGGAGCCTTCCGCGGCAGGCCCCGGCTGAACCATGCTGCGAACTAGATGAGGTTCGCCGGATCCAGCAATGCCGCCAGTTTGTCGCGTGGCAGGTCTGTCATCTCCTGTGCAATGTCCAGGATGGGACGTCCCTCGCGATAGGCGCGTTTGGCAATCTCGGCGGCCTTGCTGTAGCCGATCTCCCGGTTCAGTGCGGTGACAAGGATCGGGTTCCGCGCCAGGTTCGCGTCGATGGTATCGGTGTTTACGACAAAATCGCTGATGCAGTGATCTGCCAGTGCAGTGCAGCTATTTGCCAACAGGGAAATACTTTGCAGCAGGTTATGGGCGATCAGCGGCAGCATGACATTCAGTTGGAAGTTGCCTGCCTGGCCCCCAATGGTGATGGCACTGTCATTGCCTATCACCTGCGCCGAGGCCATCGCCACCGCTTCGGGAATCACGGGGTTGACCTTGCCGGGCATGATGCTGCTGCCCGGTTGCAGAGCCTTGAGACTGATTTCACCCAACCCGGAAAGTGGGCCGCTGTTCATCCAGCGCAGGTCATTAGCGATTTTCATCAGCGCTGTCGCCAGCGATTTCAGTTGCCCCGAGAGCGCCACCGCGATGTCCTGACTGGCGAGGGCGGCAAAGAAATTGTCGGCCGGTGTAAACGGTAGTCCGCAGCTGTCGCTGAGGTAAAAACAAAAGCGCTCGGCGAATTTCGGGTCGGCATTAACGCCGGTGCCGACAGCCGTTGCTCCCTGTGCCAGCATGCGCAGTTGGTCTCGGGTGCTGTCGATGCGCTTTGCAGCCTGTTGCAACTGCGCGCGCCAGGCCGACAGCTCCTGCGCCATACTGAGCGGCATGGCATCCATCAGGTGGGTGCGGCCGGTCTTGATACTCTCGGCCAGTGTCTTTTCTCGCACCGCGATAGCATTTGCAAGGTGAGCGATTGCCGGCATCAGTGCCGCGTCAAGCGCCAGTTCAGCGCTGACGTGGATCGCTGTGGGAATCACATCGTTGCTGCTCTGGCTACAGTTTACGTGATCGTTGGGGTGCACCGGTTTGCCCAGATGCGTACTGGCAAGCGAGGCGATCACCTCATTCGCATTCATATTGGTGCTGGTGCCGGAACCGGTCTGGAAGATATCGATGGGAAACTGGTCATGGTGCTGCCCCTGGGCAATCGTCAGGGCCATCTCACTGATGCTTTTCGCCATTGCCGGGTCGAGCAGGTCCAACTCGGCGTTCGCGCGTGCAGCGGCGGATTTGACC
Source organism: uncultured Halioglobus sp. (assembly GCA_963976735.1). GTDB lineage: Bacteria > Pseudomonadota > Gammaproteobacteria > Pseudomonadales > Halieaceae > Marimicrobium. The sequence continues at coordinate 72,641 of CAXBLZ010000003.1, read as the reverse complement.
AGGCCTAGCGCGCTGATGAAGTTCGCTGGCATGGTCATGCCACTGATATGAAAGTTCTCCACCGCCCTTTGCGTCTGTGCACCGTACAGAGCGCTGCTGGGTACGGCAATATCGCCGAGGCTGTCTGATTCAATCCGTGTATCGGGCATGGGACTGTTCCTGTTCAGGCTGCCGCAGCGATGCGATTGAGTACAAAGGTCAGTACACCGCCGGCGCGGTAGTATTCGACTTCGACCTGTGTGTCGAGCCGGGATTGCAGTTGTATTTCGCGATCCTCGCCCGACGGGTAGTGCACCACAGCGCGCAGCACCTGTGCCGGGGTCAGCTCCCCGTCCAGACCCAGGATGTCAAAGGTTTCATCGCCCTGCAGTTGCAGTGTTTTGCGCGTTTCGCCCGGCATGAACTGCAGCGGCAGCACACCCATGCCGACCAGATTGGAGCGGTGAATGCGCTCGAAGCTCTCTACGATCACCGCCTTTACGCCGAGCAGCAGTGTGCCCTTGGCCGCCCAGTCGCGACTGGAGCCGGTGCCGTATTCCAGCCCGGCAACGACAACGGTGCTGACGCCGCGGGACTGGTAGTCCATCGCAGCGTCGTAAATGAACATCGGTTCGCGCTGGCCGTTGAGCCGCGTGTAGCCACCTTCGCGCTCCGGCGTCATTTCATTGCGGATACGGATATTGCCAAACGTGCCACGCATCATCACCTGGTGGTTGCCGCGCCGCGAGCCGTAGGAGTTGAAATCGGCCTGGTCAACGCCGTGCTCTCGCAAATACTGCGCGGCCGGGCTGTCACCGGGAATGGCACCCGCCGGGGATATATGGTCGGTGGTCACGGAATCGCCGAGCATGGCCAGCATCGTGGCGCCGAGAATATCCTGCTGGTTGCCGCGGTACTGGTCTTCAAAAAATGGTGGCAGCTGGATGTAGGTCGAATCCTCGGAGAACGTATAGGTGGCGCCGCCTCCAGTTTCAATCGCCTGCCAGGTGCTGTCGCCGTCAAATACCGCGCCGTACTGTTGCTGGAACATCGCTTTGTCGACCGTTTGAACCACTGCTGCGATCTCTGCATTGCTCGGCCAGATATCGCGCAGGTAGACCGGCGCGCCACTCCCGTCCTCGCCCAGTGGGTCTGAACTGAGGTCGATACGAGTGGTGCCGGCCAGTGCGTAGGCCACCACCAGCGGTGGCGACGCCAGCCAGTTGGCTTTCACCAGTGGGTGGATGCGCCCCTCGAAGTTGCGATTGCCGGAGAGCACGGAACAGGCGACGATGTCATTGTCGGCTATGGCTTTCTCCACCTCATCCGGCAGCGGGCCGGAGTTACCGATACAGGTGGTGCAACCGTAGCCCACCAGGTTGAAACCGAGTTCATCCAGTGAGGACTGCAAGCCGGCTTTCACGAGGTAATCGGTCACGACTTTTGAGCCCGGTGCGAGTGACGACTTTACCCAGGGTTTGCGCTGTAATCCGCGTGCCAGTGCTTTCTTCGCCAGCAACCCCGCTCCAATCATCACCGCGGGATTGGAGGTGTTGGTACAGGAGGTGATCGCGGCGATGACCACATCGCCGTGGTGCAATGAGCCGGTCATGCCATCGAGCGCGAAGGCGGTGTCCTGTTGGCTCGCTTTGCCATCGAGTTCAATGAACTGGTCAATAGCAGAGCGCAATTCGCGCACGGGAACGCGATCCTGCGGCCGCTTCGGCCCCGCGACATTGGGTTCTACCGTGGACATATCCAGATGCAGTGTGGCGGAGAAGTCCGGGGTGGGGTAGTGCTCGTCACGCCACATGCCCTGCGCGCGGGTATAGGCTTCCACCAGCGCGATGGTCTCCTCGTCTCGTCCGGTCAGCTGCAGGTAGCGGATAGTCTGGGCGTCTACCGGGAAGAAGCCACAGGTGGCACCGTACTCCGGCGCCATGTTGGCGATAGTGGCGCGATCAGACAGCGGCAGTTGATCGAGCCCGCTGCCATAAAATTCGACAAACTTGCCGACCACGCCGTGCTTGCGCAACATCTGCACCACCTGTAATACCAGGTCGGTGGCGGTGATGCCTTCACGCATTTCGCCGGTGAGTTCAAAGCCGACCACATCCGGAATCAGCATGGATATCGGTTGTCCCAGCATCGCCGCTTCCGCCTCGATGCCGCCTACCCCCCAGCCCAGAACGCCCAGGCCGTTGATCATCGTGGTGTGGCTGTCGGTGCCGACCAGTGTGTCGGGATAGGCGAGAGCGCCATCATCACCCCCCTGTTGCCAGACCACCTTCGCCAGGTACTCGAGGTTAACCTGATGGCAAATGCCGGTGCCGGGCGGCACCACCCTGAAATCGTCAAACGCGCCGCGGCCCCATTTAAGGAACTGGTAGCGCTCATGGTTGCGCTTCATTTCCAGTGCGACGTTCTGCTCAAACGCGGTACTGCTGGCGAATGTATCGATACTGACCGAGTGGTCAATCACCAGGTCGACCGGTGACAGCGGGTTGATTTTCTGCGGGTCGACGCCGAGCTTCACCAGTGCGTCGCGCATCGCGGCGAGATCGACAACGGCGGGCACCCCGGTAAAATCCTGCATCAGCACGCGCGTCGGGTGATAGGCGATTTCCTGGTCAGAGCCGCTGCCGCCGCTGGCGGCAAGGCTTTCAATATCGCCGCGTGTGCAGCTGATACCGTCCTCGTGGCGGAGCAGGTTTTCCAGCAGAATCTTGCTGCAGACCGGTAGTCTCGCCACGCTGCTGTGCCCCGCCAACTCGCCTCCGTTGATTGCGTAGTAGTGGTAACTCTTTCCGTTCACCTCAAGCGTTGATCGCGTATTGAAGGAGTTGTCCGATGCATTCATAGTGACTCGCCTGTTTCGGGAATGGATTGAAAAGTATAGTGGATTATTGCTTCACGTACATTGATGGATAATCAATGTCACCGAAGAGGGGCTGTTCGGGCCTTTCGGCAAGTGGTCTTTGAGCAGCACATCCATTACGGGTGATAGCATCACAGCTCCAGGATATTGATGCCATCCTCCACGCGAACGCTCCCCTTGTGACCGATCGGATCCTCTGATATCAGTTGTTGCAACGTGGCTTCATCCGCTGGGGTGTTGGCGACGATCCGTTCGCCGGCATCGTTGCGCGCGATGACGATGCCGCGCTGCGGGCCCTCGCGACCGAAGCTGACAGTCCAGGTTTCGATGGTGGCGCTGCCGGATGGGTCCGCCGCGATGGTCATGCGAGGTGCGGCATCGATCTGGCGTTGCAGAGCGCCGTTGTCGGTATCGCTCCAGCCCTGCGCGGGTGGCTGTGTGGAGTAAAGTCCAAGCGAGTGTTTGGTGAGGTACATGCCATTGGCCGTAACCAGGCCGTGGCCGCCAGCGCCGGCGCGCAGTGTCGCTGCCATCTGCGCGATGGCATGCAGAGAGTAATTGTTGCCAGGGCCGCCGAAGAAGGGGAGGCCGCCGGTGACAGTCACACCGCGATGATCCAGTGGCTGCAGGCCGATTTCATTGCAGGCGACCAGCACCGCACTGGGAAAGCAGCTGTAAATATCGAAATGCGCGATTTCATCGAGTGAGATCCCCGCCTGTGCCGACACCGTTTGCCACGCCAGCTTGATCGCGGGTGAGGTGTGCAGGGTCGGGCGCTCGCTGACGTACCAGATATCGTTGACGTCAGCGCCCGCGTGCAGGTAAATCCAGTTGTGCTCGTCGATGCCGAGCTCCCGCGCCTTGCCAACGGTGGTCATGATTACCGCTGCAGCCATATCCACTTCCAGCACCGGGTTCATTGCGCGGGTGTAGGGATAGCCGATATAGCGATTGCGCTTTTCCACGGTGCGGATTTGCTGCGCAGTCTGGAACTCGGGGCGCCACGCCAGCGGGTTGTCCGCGGCGACGCGGCTCATGCGGCTGCACAGCTCTGCTATGCGCGCGATATGGTCTTCGCGGCTGTTGCCCAGGTGATGGCACAGGCTATTTTCAAACAGCGGGTAGGTGTTGATAGGTTCGTACAGGCCGTGGGCCAGTTCGGCGGCGGTATGGCCCTCGCGCTCCACGCCCACTGTCGGGGGTTCAGTGCCCGCATCGGCCCAGGCTGAGATGTCCTCGCCCGAGCGCAGCACCGAAAACAGGGTTGCCAGCAGTTCAGCACCGGTCAGTAGTACCGCACTGTGCTCGCCGCGCGCGAGCTTGCCGGCAAAGTGATTGACCAGGTACTGCGGAGTATTGCCGCCGATGGTGCCCTGGAATATCGCGGCAGCATCAATGCCCAGGCGCTGTGCCAGCGCGCTGCCCGGATTGCGTGGGAACAGGGCGCTAATAGCGGGCGTGGTGTCGGCGATAAACCGCACCATGGCCACTGTGTCAATGGCATCGGTTATGCGCTTGCAGTGGGTGTCTGCGATTGCTCTGGCGCTGGCCTCGTGCAGCGCATCTATCGGTGTTCTGCTGGCGTCGCTCTGGTGCCAGGTCTGCTGTCCGACGCCGACGAGAATGGGTGTGTTGTCAGGTATTGCCATAAAAAGGTCTGCGCTGTCTGTGAAATCTGAGGGGGCTAACATAAACAGTCCGGGGGTCGAAATCCAGTCCGAATACCGTGGCGGTCGTTACACGGCAATGGCTCCAGTGATACTGGCAGCCGTGTGCAGGCGTTGATTTTTTCTCAGAAAGCGTTATGTTGTGCGCGTACTTTTTACACCTGCCAATCATCCCGCCGAAGGAGGCTGGTGTATGAACACCCAGTTTGAAAGTCGCTCACACCGCATGGTGTTGCTGGTATTTCTCGGCCTGTCGCTGTTTGCAAGTTACTGGTTGATCGCGCCGTTTCTCGAGCCCATCATTCTCGCCATGCTGATCGGCCTGCTGGCATACCCCGCGCACGAGCGACTCGTCGCTGCGCTGCATGGACGGAAAACCACCGCTTCCCTGCTCAGCTGCCTGATACTGTCATTGATGATCCTGATACCGATGATGGTGTTGCTGGTGGCGGTACTCAAACAAGGTATCGATTATTCGGTGGTGCTGAAGGAGTGGGCGACACAGGAGAATGTGCATCATTTGATGTCGCAGCCCTGGATCGTCGAGATCCACTCGCGCCTGACCCGCATTCTCCCCGACGGCGCCCTGCACGCCGACAATATACGCCAGAAGGCGCTGGAGGCCGCCGGTATGGTGGGGAAACAGTTTGCCGGCATTTCGACCACCATTCTGGGCAGCCTTACTCGCTCTGTGATAAACGGTATGCTGCTGCTGTTTGTGCTGTTTTTCGTACTGCGCGATCACGACAAACTGATCGCATTCATTCACCGTGCGCTACCGCTGTCGCGCAGCGAAGAGGAGACCCTGTTCGCCGAGGTGAAGTCCGTTAGCAAGTCGGCCCTGCTGGGCACACTCGCCACGGCTGCCACGCAGGGGGTAGTAGGTGGAATCGGGCTATGGTTAGCGGGTTTCCCCGGTGTGTTCTGGGGCGCGGTGATGGCGTTTACCTCACTCATTCCGCTGGTGGGTACCGCCCTGATATGGGTACCCGCGGCACTGTACTTGCTGGTGACAGGCGACTGGGGCTGGGGCGTTTTTCTGCTTGCGTGGGGCGTTGTCGTGGTTGGGTCGGTCGATAATTTCCTCAGGCCACTGCTGATGCAGGGCGCCAGCATGAATACCGTGGTGGTGTTTTTTGCGCTGATCGGCGGCTTGCAGGTATTCGGCCTGATAGGGCTGATCTACGGCCCGCTGATTTTCGCCCTGACGCTGGTCATGTTCCGGCTTTACGAGAATGCGTTTACCGAGTTTCTCGACTCACAGAACAGTCGCTAGGCATACAACCGCCGCAGCAGTGGCTTGTCGACTTTACCCGCAGCATTCAGCGGCAGGGCGTCGACGCGTATCCACCGTTTCGGCGTCTTGTAGGCGGCCAGAAGACTTCGACAGTGAGCGACCAGCGTCTCGTCGCTGACAGCGCTCCCCAAACGCAACACCGCACAGGCACGCTCGCCCCATTTTGGATCCGCCAGCCCGATGACGGCGCAATCCACCACGGCGGGGTGAGCGCGCAACGCTTCCTCCACTTCGCGTGAGGCAATATTCTCGCCGCCGCTGATGATCATGTCTTTTTTACGGTCGACGATAAACAGGTAGCCAGCATCGTCGAAACGGCCGATATCCCCGGTGTGCAGCCAGCCGTTTTTCAGTGCGCGCGCGGTGGCGGGCTCGTCCCGCCAGTAACCGTCCATACACTGGTCAGCCTGCACCAGGATTTCGCCGGCCTCGCCAACGGCACAGTGATCACCCGCATCATCGACCAGCACAATACGGGCGGTGGGTAGCGGGCGACCGACCGAACGCAGTAATTCCGGGGCGCTCTGTGCAGCGCGCTGGTGGTCCTCCACGGTGAGGAAGGCGACGCTGCCGGACAGCTCGGTCATGCCGTAGCTCTGGCACAGGCCGACGCGGGTCTCCGACAGCAAGCGCTGCAACAGCGTCTGCGGCATCGCCGATGCGCCGTAGCCAATGGTGCGCACCGAGGCGAGATCATCGGCGCAGAAATCCGCGTGCTCGAACAGCAGGCCGATCATGGTCGGTGCCAGCGACATGCTGGTCACCTGCAATTCGCGGCAGGCCCTGAGAGTGTCACCGGCCTCGAATGAGCGGGACAGCACCACTGACGCACCGTACAGGTGCTGCAGCAGGACATTGTGTGCAGCGACATGAAACAGCGGGAAGGGATAGTAGTATTTGTCTGTGCGCTCGACCGGTCTCGCCAGTGCAGCGGAGCGCAGGCCTGCCATAAAGGAGCGATGAGTCAGTATCGCGCCTTTCGGCCGTCCGGTTGAGCCCGACGTAAACAGTATCCACGCCGCATCGTCCGGCCCGGTTGCGGGCAGTGGCGCTGTGGTCGGTATGGCGCGCCACTGCGCGTATTCTTCATCCATGGCGACAGCGGTGATTGCGGTCGGACAATCGGCGTGTGCCAGCACCGGCGCCAGCAATTCGCGATCACCAAACAGCACGGACGCCCCCGCGTTGTGCAGCTGGTAAATCAACTCGGCGGGTGCCAGCCGGGCGTTGAGTGGCACCAGAATCCTGCCGGCGGCGGCTATCGCGTAAATCAGCTCTATGAACTCGGGGCAATTCCACGACAGTACTGCGATCCGATCACCCGCACTGCCGGTAGCTGCCAGGCGCTGTGCCAGTGCATGGCTGTTGCGCTGTAGCGTGGCGTAGCTGATAGCTGCACCGCGCCACCACAGCGCGTCGCTGTGTGGGTGCGTGGCCGCCTGTCGCTGCAGGATATGGTGCAGTTGGGTACAGGCCGTCTCAATCACGGACCACGACCCTCGGGGTACGCGCCGGCATGCGCGTGGTGAGTTCATAGCCGATGGTGTCGGCGCACAGTGCAATCTCGGTCAGCGGCAGTGCAGCGCCCCACAGCACGACCTCGGCGCCGGGTTCGATCCCACTGAGGTCGGTGACATCGACAGTAATCATGTCCATGGACACACGGCCGGCCAATGCAGCGCGCTGGCCATTCACCAGCACTGGCGTGCCGTTTGGCGCATGGCGCGGGTAGCCATCGCCGTAGCCGATGGTGACGGTGGCGATGCGCGAGGCACGCTGTGTAACCCAGGTGCCGCCGTAGCCTACCGCTTCTCCCGCGGCGACATCGCGCAGTGAGATCACCGCGGAGGTAAGTGTCATCACCGGTCGCAGGTCCTGCGCATTCTCGTGATGCTGCAACATCGGCGAGTTACCGTACAACATATAGCCGGGCCGCACCCAGTCATAGTGCGCCTGCGGCCACGCCAGTAGTGCGGCTGAGTTGGCGGCGCAGCGCAGTGTCGAGAACGGCAGGGCGTCAAAAACGGCCAGCTGCCGCTGTGTCTGTTGGCTCAGTAAGTCGTCAGCGGATGCGAGATGCGTGTAGGTCACTATGTCATTGCGGACGTTGGGTGCAGCGAGCAAACGCCGGTAATAGGACGGGGCCATCGCGGGCACCGCGCCCAGGCGATTCATACCGCTATCGACTTTCAACCAGCAGGTTACAGGCGCCGGCAGTGTCGCCATTTCCAACCACTGCAGCTGGCGCTCGTTTTCGACGGTAAGCCACAGGTCCAGCTCGGCGACCTGCTGCAGTTCCCGCGCGTCGAAGGCGCCCTCCAGCAACAGTATCGGCAGCGAAATACCGGCGGTTCGCAGTTCCACGGCCTCTTCGATACACGCCACAGCCAGCGCATCAACCTCTGTTTGCAGCGCGCTGGCAATGGTCACGGCGCCATGGCCATAGGCATTGGCCTTTACCACCGCCATGAGTCTGGATGCCGGCGCCAGTTGACGGGCAACACTGACGTTGTGTCGCAGCGCGCCAAGGTCGAGTCTCGCCTGGTTGGGCCTGGCCATCAGAAGTCGAACTTGTGGGTGCTATACAGTGTTTGCGCGGCAAGCCAGACATCACCTATGGTGCCATCAGCCACCGGGCGATCATCGATAGCGATCACCGGCACGATGTCCTTGCTCGAGCTGGATAGCCAGACCTCGTCTGCCGAGCGCAGCTCGTCGAGGGTGACGACCCTCTCCTCGACGGGAATACTGCCGTCGTCGCGCAGAATCGCCAGCAGCATGTGGCGGGTGATGCCGGGCAGTTTTTGCGCGTCGAGCAGCGGTGTCGCGACAACGCCATCCTTGACCACAAACACGTTGCAGGCGGCGGCCTCGGTGATCTCCCCGTGGCTGTTGTACAAAATGGTTTCGTCCTGGCCGACCGCATGGCCCTGCTGATAGTGCATGACATTGCCCAGTAGGGAGGTCGATTTTATATTGCAGCGATGCCAGCGCAAATCCTCGGCTATGCCTACCTTGAAAGGTTTTACTGCGGCTTTATCGGGTACAGGTGCCGCTGCAATTTCGTAGGCAAACGCGAACACCGTCGGGGTGACGCCGTCCGGATAGGCGTGGTGCCGGCTGATATCGGCGCCGCGACTGACATGGAAGTAAAGCCCGAGATTGCCGCCACCGTTGCGCGCAATCAGTTGCGCGGCAATCTCACGCCACTCTGCGGGATCCAGGCGCAGCGGTATCTCAAGCGCGTCCAGGCCGTTCTGCATCCGCGCCAGGTGCGGTGTAAAGCCCACCAGCGCGCCGTCGTAGGAGGGCACTACCTCATAGATGCCATCGCCGAACAAAAAACCGCGATCCATCGGCGATATGTGCGCCTCGCTCATCGGTAGGTAGTTGCCGTTCAGATAAACCGTGCTCATTGTCGTTACCCGTGGTTGCCTTGCTGCGTGTCACCTGGTGGCGGTGGCAGCGTGGTCGAATAGTGTGTCAGTTGGCGCAGTTGTTCAATGACGTCGACTCCTTCCTGCAACGGCAGGCTATCCTCGGTGGGCGTATTTGCGCCGGTTACGCCATCGACGCCGCCGCGCTTGCAAAGATAGTCCAGCAGCGCATCCGGGCAAATGTCCGCGAGCAGGTCACGCTGTGCCCACCATGCCAACAGTGCTATCAGGCCGTAGGCGCCCCAGTTGGAGATATCCGCCAGCAGCAACTCGTCACAGCGGGTCATCGAGGTGCGGATGTTCAAGTCGCTGTGCACGCTGCTGATATTGCCCATGCCAATTTCATTACCACCGTCGCCGATGGCGAGGGTAGGGCAGGAGGCCTGCTCGATGAACGGGTCAAATATTGTACAGCGGGCCGAGATGTCGTCACCGCGCATATTATAGTAGCGGCCGTCAGCTGCAAGCCCTGGACACTCGATTGCCACTATAGCCCGTGGTTGCAGTTGGCCGAGATGACTGTCGGCCTCGGCCTGCGCTCCGGCAAGGTCCCGGGCAGTCAGGGCAAGCACCCGATACTGGCCGCCCAGGGCCTGTGACAGTTGCCCTCCGCAGGCAATGACCGGGTGTGCGCCCAGTTGTTCCAGCGCCTGGTACAGCGCCATCGCTCCCACCGGGCCGTCGGTTTCAAATGTATCGGCCACCGGGAAGCCGGTGCCTATAATCACATTGCCCTCGATGCGGTGCAGGTGGCGTGCGGCCCGCAGGTAATAGCCGGGTTGCAGCGCGCGACGGGCGACAGTCATGTTCCTCAGATTGCGTGCCACCAGCAAGGTCTCGATGGACTGGCTGAGCTGTGTCTCATTCACTGCGAACGCTCCTGCAGCGCCCGCTGCAGGGTAAAGCGCTGCGCCAGATCCAGTGCGCGGTGTGCTGTGCGCAGGGTGACAGGCGCAAAATGTACGCTGCTGCCGGGTACCAGCTGGCTCAATCGCGCAGTATCCAGTGACAGTGCAGAGCCGATTTTCGGATAGCCACCGATGGTCTGGCGATCGTTCAGCAGCACAATGGGCTGGCCGTCCGGCGGAATCTGGATGGCGCCGTGGCAGATACCCTCGGACAAAATGCCCTCGATATCACAGTGGATGGACGGCCCTTCCAGTCGATAGCCCATGCGGTCGCAGCGCTCGGAGACGCGGAACGTGCTGCCGAAGAAGCGGCGCTGTTGCAGCCGTGAAAAATGGCGTTGCTGGTAGCCCGGTATCACCCGCACGGTGAGCGTATTCTGGTACCGGGGACGGTCCCGCACCGGCAGGAAAAGGCGTTTGCGCTCAAACACCGGGCAGCACGGCAGCGCGTCGCCCGCCTGTAGTCGGTCACCGTGCAGGCCGCCGATGTGCTCGCGCACCACGGTGGCGGTACTGCCAAAGTGGGGCGCGATATCGAATCCCTGCGCTACACCCAGATAGGCGCGGCAGCCGGAGCGGGCAAAGCCGAGACGGAGGATATCGCCGCCGCAGACGCGGTGTACTTCCCACAGTGGCTTGTCTTCACCGTTGATGCTAAATGGCATGTCGGCACCGGTAACGCAGATGTAGGTGTCGATATTTGCAAGAAGTTGCAAGCCCCCAACGCTGATCTCGATGGCAGTGCTGCCGGCCGAATTTTGCAGCAGCCGGTTGCAGTAGTGAAACGCCTCGCTGTCCAGCGGCCCCCCGGTGGTCAGCCCGAGGCGGTGCTGTCCCCGCCGCCCGCTGTCCTGGAGCAGACTGAGAACGCCCGGCTGCAATACAGTCATGGTCACGACAGCACACCGCCCAGCGCCAGATAACGCTCGCGGTCGATGGCCTCGAAGCGCACGCGATCGCCGACGGCCACAGGCATACTGGGTTGCTGATCTGGCGTAAACATCGGCACGGGGCAGCGCCCGATCAGGTTCCAGCCACCCGGAGACTGCGACGGGTAGACCGCGGTTTGTCTATCCGCGATGGCGACTGACCCCTGCGGCACGCGGGCGCGAGGGCTGGCCAGGCGCGGCGTGGCGATGCGTGCATCGACCTCGCCGAGATAGGCGAAACCCGGCGCAAATCCGATGGCGTAAACACGGTACTCTGTGGCGGTGTGCAGCGCGATGACCTCCTCTGTCGTCAGCTGCGCGCGCGCTGCCAGTGCCTCGAGGTCGGCGCCGGTCTCGCTCGCGTAATACACCGGCAGCGCCACCGTCCGGCCTGTCGCCACAGGCTGTGCCTGCGCTGCGTCGAGGCAGTCCCGCACGCGGCGCACAATTGTGCGGCGATCGCTGCGCAGGGGGTCGTACAGGATCAGCACCGAGGCGTAGGAGGGGACGAGATCGACCAGTTCATCGCCCAGTGCCTGTTCGATGGCGCTGGCGGCCGCCTGTACCCGCGCCAGCGTCTGTGTGTCTGCTGTGTCGCCGAGGTAGAGCATCAAGGCGTCCTCTCCGACAACGCGCAGTTTGGTCGTCATTCAACCGGCCGTCGCTAACGCGCGAATGTCAGCGATCGCAGCTACACCCTCCGGGTTGTCGCCGTGCACGCACAGGGTGTCGTACTGCAGTGCCAGAATCCTGCCACTGTGCGTGGTGACGCTGCTGCTTTCGCGCAACTGCGCTACCTGCGCCAGTATGCGCTGGCGGTTGTGCACCGCGCCGGCTTGATTGCGGGGTAACAGGCTGCCGTCGTCGCCATAGCAGCGATCCGCAAACGCCTCCAGCAGCAACGGGACACCAGCCGCCTGCGCTTGCGCCCGGTGTTCTTCGGCCTGTGCGGTCGCCTGCATCACCAGGGCCAGCGGCTCGTCCCCGCTGGCGTAACTGGCCATCGCCTGCAGCAGCGCAGTGCGCACTTCGGGTGTGTGCATCATGTCGTGGTAGAGGGCGCCGTGTGGCTTGACGTAGGACAGCGTCAAGCCCGCGGTGCGCGCCATGCCCTGCAGCGCAGCGACCTGGTAGTGCAGGTTGGCGATGATTTCATCGCGGCTCAGCGCCATGCTGCGGCGTCCGAATCCGACAAGATCCGGGTAGGCGGGGTGGGCGCCGATCGCCACCCGGTGTTGTGCTGCCAGCGCCAGTGTGCGCTGTATGGTCAGTGGGTCGCCGGCGTGGAAACCACAGGCGATGCTCGCCTGGTCAATAAACGGCATTACACTCGCCTCGTGCCCCATTGACCAGCAGCCATAGCTTTCGCCGAGATCACAATTGAGTAGCATCGCGCTTGTCCTCTGGTTACAGCGTAGCCAGCTGGCTGTTGCGAAGATCGGTGACCAGCATGCACCCTGGACTGTGAGTGATGGCCAGTGGCAATCTCGCTGCCTGCAGGGCGAGCTGCGGGGTCACGCCGCAGGCCCAGAATACCGGCAGTTCGGAGTCCTCTATGCGCACCGGTTCGCCGTAATCCGGTTGCGACAGGTCGGCAATACCGATTAACTGTGGATCTCCCAGGTGTATCGGCGCGCCGTGTACGTCGGGGAAGTGCGAGCATATCTCTATCGCGCGTATCGCATCGGCGGCGCAGTAAGGTCGCATGCTGACCACCATGCTGCCTGTGAATGGACCGCTATCGACACAGTCGATATTGGTGCGGTACATCGGCACATTCCGTCCCTGTGAAATATTGCGCACCTCCAGACCGTCGGCCAGCAGCGCCTCCTCGAAGGAAAACGAACAGCCGAGCGCAAAAGTCACCAGGTCATCGCGCCACAGTGAGCGGATGTTGGAGACCTCCTCGGCCAGGTCACCGTCGCGGAACACACGATACGCGGGAACGTCGGTGCGGATATCGATGTCTCCCAGTGCCGGCAGTGTCGGATCGCCCGCTTCGCCCACGGCAATCAGCGGGCAGGGCTTGGGGTTCAGCTGGCAAAAGCGCAGGAAATCAGGCGCGTGGCTGGCGGGAAGTATCACGATATTGCACTGCACAAAGCCGGGTGCCGAGCCCGAGGTGTTGCCTATATGCTCGCCAGCCCGTATCTTGCGTCGCAATTCGTCCGGGGACAGTGTGCTGATCATAGCCTTTCCTCGCTGATTGGCGGGTTTGTTGATAACGAGAGTATCAAATATCGCGCTGGCAGTGCACAGCGTTTGGCAAGACCCTGCAAATCTGGATAATAGCCGCTCCACGGAGTACGAAGTGACAACTATGCTTGACCAACTGCTGCATGTATTGAGTCCCGCTGCCGCCGGCAAGGACCGGTTTACCGCCGGTAATATGCATCCCTCGGCGTTCAGGGTCTACGGCGGCCAGGTGCTTGCCCAGTGCGTGAGCGCGGCGGTTGCGACCGTCGATGAACAGCGCGTTCTGCACTCCCAGCACGCCTATTTCCTGCGCCCTGGAGACCCGTCCAAAGAGATTGTGCTGGAGGTCGAGCGGGCCCGGGATGGCCTCAGTTTCAGCTCCCGCAGGGTGGTTGCCCTGCAGGGCGGCAAGCCCATCCTGGTCAGTTCGCTGTCCTTTCAGATGCCGTCGTCGGGTGACGATTACCAGCCCGACATGCCGCAGGTACCGCCGCCCGAGTCACTCCCCAATGAGCGTCAGTTGAGCCTGGACGCTGGCAACCTGGATGAGAGCTTTATGATCACCACCGGTGAGGACCTGGATATCCGCGTTGTCGAGCCTGTGGACTGGGATAATCCGGTGCCGCGCGAGCCGGTGTTGCAGGCCTGGATGAAGACCACGGGCCCGGTACCCGATGGCCAGGGACTGCACCAGTCGCTGCTGGCGTATATGTCGGACACCTTCCTCATCGATGTCTGCCTGATCGCTCACGGCCGCCATTTCGCGAGCGGCAACTTCCAGGTGGCCAGCCTCGATCACGCGCTCTGGTTCCACGAGGATTTTCGCGCGGACGACTGGCTGTTGCACACGGTGGAGGCGGAACGCATCGGCGGCGGCCGCGGTTTGGCGCGCGGTAATTTCTACAACCGGCAGGGTCGACTGGTGGCTACCACGATGCAGCAGGGTGTGATGCGATTTCGTTGACGCGTTGTCACATTCTGCCTGAAAATCCTATAGTATCGATTTTTCTAATAGCGTAGAGAAGGGAATACCCCATGCCGCATCCCAGCGTCACTGCACAGACTTACCCCCACAAGCCCGCAATCATTATGGGTGCTTCCGGCGAAATGGTGACATACCGCGAGTTGGACGAGCGTTCCAATCAGGGAGCGCAGCTGTTCCGCTCACTGGGCCTGAAAACGGGTGACCACATTGGCATGATGCTGGAGAACAATCGCCAGTTCCTGGAGATCGTCTGGGCTGCGCAGCGCAGCGGCCTGATTTTTACCCCAATCAGCACTCATCTGAAGAAAAGCGAAACCGCATACATTTTGAAAAACTGTGGCGCCAAAGCCTTTATCGGGTCGCTGGCGCTGGCGGACGTCGCAGAGGAACTGCTGACAGAGCCCACAGGTGTCGATCACTTCTTTATGGTCGGCGGCATCAAATCCGGCTTTGAGTCCTGGGAGGAGGCCATTGACGCGCAGCCGGATACGCCGATAGACGACGAGAGCAACGGGGTTCCGATGCTGTATTCCTCCGGCACCACGGGGCAGCCCAAGGGCGTGTTTGTCAGCGGCTACGACACCGATGTGCACACGCCGCCCGCGATAGCGACCACAATTGGCGTGGTGTTTGGTTTTAGCGATGAGTCCGTATACCTGTCGCCGGCTCCGCTTTACCACGCCGCCCCTCTGCATTACAACATGATGGTGCTGTACAACGGCGGCACCTCGGTGGTGATGGAGAAGTTTGAACCCGAACTGGCCCTGAAGTTGATTGAGGAGCACCGCGTTACCCACAGCCAGTGGGTGCCAATCATGTTCAACCGGATGCTGAAACTGCCGCAAGAGGTGCGAGCCGCCTATGACATCAGCTCCATGCAGGTCGCCATTCACGCGGCCGCCCCGTGTCCGATCGAAATCAAGGAGAAAATGATTGAGTGGTGGGGTGAAATTATCTTCGAGTACTACGCCGCCAGTGAGGGTGTAGGTTTTACCCTGATAGATTCCGCCAACTGGCTGAAGCACAAGGGCTCTGTGGGTACGGCGCTACTGGGTGAGTTACACATCGTGGACGACGACGGCAATGAATTGCCCACGGGTGAGACCGGTACTGTCTACTTCGGGGGCCAACAATCGCGATTCCACTACCACGATGAGCCGGAGAAAACCGCGGAGGCCTACAATGAGAAAGGCTGGGCAACCACCGGCGATGTCGGCTATGTGGATGAAGAGGGCTATCTCTATCTGACGGATCGCAAGAACTTCACTATCATCAGCGGTGGGGTCAATATCTATCCGCAGGAAGTCGAAAATATTCTCGCCAGCCATGACAAGGTGGCGGACGTGGCGGTATTCGGCATCCCGAACGAGGAGTTCGGCGAAGAAGTCAAAGCGGTGATCGAGCCGATGAACTGGGCCGATGCAACCGATGAGACAGCGATAGAAATTATGGAGTGGTTGCGCGAGCGTATCTCGAAACTGAAAATGCCGCGCTCTGTGGATTTTCATCCCAAGCTGCCGCGCATGGACAACGGTAAACTCTACAAGCGCCACCTTGTCGAGGAATACCGCAAGCTGGCGGAATCTGCAGTAAAAGAATCGAACGCGAAAAAAGACTAGCGCGATCAGCCGCGAATCGTTCGCAGGATGCCGCGGCACTCTTCCTCGCTGATGAAACGCGGCGAGGGGTAGCTGCCGCCCTCTGCGATCGCCGCAGACACCAGCGCCTCGATATCTTCCTCGCGTATCGCCTCGCTGGTCAACGGAATGCCGATTTCCTCATTCAGTTCCCACACCCTGTCGATCAATTTTCGCGCCAGCGTCGCAGCGGGTTCGGAGCGTTCACCAATACCACAGTAAACTGCGATTTCAGCCAGTTTGCTGGCGGCGTCATCCTTCATCAGCTCCAGTACATGGGGCAGTACCATCGCATTGCCCAATCCGTGCGGGATACCGTATTTAGCGCCCAGGTTGTGGGAGATGGCGTGCACATAGCCAACCAGGGCATTGGTGATGGCGAGCCCGCCGTAGTGCGATGCCAGCGCCATCGCTTCGCGCGCCTGCAGATTGCTGCCGTTGCGACAGGCCTCAGCCAGGTTGTCAAATATCAGGCGACAGGCCGCCAGCCCGTAGTAGTTGGTATCCGCCGTCTCCCAGCGCCCGATATAGGATTCAATTGCGTGGGTGAGTGCGTCCATGCCAGTCGCGGCGGTGATATGGGCTGGCAGTCCGCGCATGAGTTCGGGGTCGAGCGCGGCGGCTTTGGGTATCAGGCTGGGGTCAATCACCGGGCCTTTTGCGTGCGTCTCATTGTTGGAAATGACCGCAATAAAAGTCGCTTCTGACCCGGTGCCAGCGGTGGTTGGCACCGCGAAAAAGGGCATGGCGGGCAATTTGCATTTGTTCGCGCCGATACACGCCGCGGCCTTGCAGTTATTGGCCGCGCCCAGCGCAATCACCTTGGCCGCGTCAATGGAGGAGCCGCCGCCGAAGGCCAGCACCGAGTCACAGCGCTCGCGGTGAAAACAGTCGATACCCTGGTCTACCACCTCCTCGGTGGGATCCGGCAGCACACCGTCGAACACAGCGGTCTCGACACCGGCGCTTTGCAGCGCGGCCAGTGTCGGATCCAGAATACCGAGGTCTCGCAGGGGTTTGTCGGTCACCACCAGAATTTTGCTCAAGCCGAACCGGCCTATGGCCTGGCTCAATTGTAGTGCCGATCCGGGACCAAGGAACACCAGCGCTTTTGGCTGCGGTTTGGTGATGAAGCTTCCCATCAGGCCCTGACGCAGGCGATAGAAAGGTTTCTTGTAGATGGCTGTCATGGTGGATCCTCAATGTTATATGCGTGCTTGATTATAGACGCAGAAGATAACGTATATCACGGGCAATTCCCAAGTCTCTTTGTTGCCCAGCAGGAGTGATCGCGCTAGTATTTTTGCCGATAACAATACGGTCACCCGGTCTCGGCGCTGTTGGTACTGGCTGAGGTGATCGGGGCTACAATCCCTTCAACACAGCGGCCGCTGTCACTGCACTGCATGGCAGAAAACATAACATTGCGGATACTATTATGCTCTTGATCCTGTCATTACCACCATTGCGGTGGCGATTCCACTGCCGCAGTCATCCACTGCCCTGGCCCGTTCGGTGAGAACCCGTATCCCGATGGTGTGTTGGCCGCTGGCCGCGACGCTCGCTGTGCAGTGCCATGTGCTTTTCTACGGTTTTCTTTTCGACGATTTCGTACATCTGTATACAGTATCCAACCGCCCTTTCTGGGAGGCCGTCAGTGTGCCGATGGGTGGGCACCTGATACACAGTTTGATGGCCATTATGTGGTTGCTGAAATCGCTTTTTGGCCTGAATCCGTTGGCATACCTGGCGTTCGGTTTGCTGGTTCATCTGGTCAATGTGTGGCTGTTGTTTGGCATTATTTCCCGCCTTACCGGGCGCCCGGCTATGGCGGCCTTCGGGGCGTCGCTGTGGGGGATGAGCCCTCTTGTAGCCGGTACCATCGGCTGGATTTCGGCACACGGCCATGGCTACGCCACTGCCGCCGTCCTGTGGGTGTTATACGACATTGTTCGCTGCAGCCAGAGGCCCGCAGGCCTGGGTAATGCACTGCTGGTGCGCCACGCTGTCCTGTTGCTGGTGGCGACCACGTCCTTCGGTACCGGGTTGGTCGCTACCGTGGTATTCCCCTTTCTGGTCTGGCTCTGGAACCCGCTGCCGCTGCAGCGTTTCAAACTGGTGGCAGTCTACAGTGCTGTGGCGTTGCTGGCGGTCACTGTGTATCTCATTACCATGCAATTGCAGGGTGATGCCCGCGATAATCTGGGTGACAAGGTTGATATTGTCAGCCAGGGTATCGCCAATCTGCCGTCGATCATGCGTGCATTCCTCGATCTTTTCTCTGTGGGCTCCGCTGTGCTGCTGCTGGGGCCGCTGCTGGTCGGAGGCGTGTCGGTGGTGCCGGCGGCGTCAGTGTCTGTGGTAGCGAAGCTCACGACAGTCGTCGTGGTTGTGCCGCTGCTGCTGTGGGGGTGTTGGGTTTCGACCGCGACAGAGCGCAGGCGGCTGATAGCGCTGCTGCTTCTCGCTTGCGCCGCCTACGGCGTCATCGCCCTTGCCCGCAGTGGCGGCCTGCTGCCATTCAACGCAGAAGCCTCCCGCTATCACTATATGGCACCGGCACTGCTGGCCGTCGTTTTTTCCCTACTGCTGTGCAAACTGCTGGATCGCTTTCCCGCCGCCGTGCCAGGTTACGGGCGTACTCCGTATTTTGTCTGGCTGGCGCTGGTGATTGTGCCGTTTACGCTGGGGCCGGTTTCGGTGGTCAAGGAAGTACAGATAACACGGCAGAATAACCAGTTGCAGCGCTCAACGCTGGCGCTTGAAAAAGCGTTGCAGAATCACTCCGGCACCGACGACATCTACATCCGCAATCGGCCGTTTGCCGTCTTTGCCTGGGGGTATACGCCCCAGCACTTCCCGGGGCTCGCAGCGCTGTTCATCATCAGTTATCCGGATAACAGTTTTGAGGGCAAGCGGGTCATTTTCCTGGACGATTCCGAGGAGTTGGTGCAGTCTGCCCAGGCGCAGCACGGGACGCGCATCGCCGAACTCCTGCAGTACCGGCCGAAATAACAGAGCATCTTGATGCGGCATCGCAGTTACAGCGCTTACCCGGCTAGCTGTCGCTATCAGGAGGACGCCGCGGGGGAGGGGATTGTATCCCCTGTGGCCTGTTGTGCGCGTTCCTGTTGTCGTCGGACCGGCAGATAGAACACCGGGATCACAAACAGCGTAAACACCGTGCCGACCAGCATACCGGCCGTGATCATGAGGCCGATACTGAAGCGGCTGTTCGCGCCAGGGCCCGTGGCGATCACCAGCGGCCAGACGCCCATTACAGTGGCGAAGGTTGTCATCAGAATCGGACGCAGCCGCAGGGATGCTGCATCAAGTACCGCCTCGTGTCGCGTCATGCCCTGTTGCACCAGTTTGTTGGCGAATTCCACAATCAGTATCCCGTGTTTGCTGATCAGGCCAATAAGCGTCAGTAGTCCGATCTGGGTATAGATATTGAGCGTGGCGAAGCCCAGCGCAATCGGCACCACGGCGCCGAACACGGATAGCGGTACACTGATCAGCACCACGAAAGGATCGCGGAAGCTGTTGAACTGGGCGGCCAGCATCAGGAATATCAGGATCATTGAGAGTAAAAACAGCACCGGGAAGGAGGACGTTTCCTGCATAAAGCGCTGTGATGCGCCGGTGTAGCCGGCCTTGAATTCCCCGGGCGCAATTTCCTGCAATTTGTCGCGAAGGAAATCGAGGCCGCTGCCGAGGCTATTGGGTGGCATCATGATCCCCTGCACGGTGGTGCTGTTTAGCTGCTGGTACTGGGTCAGTTCGTTGGGTTCGACCGTGGACTCCAGCGAGATAATCACGGATAACGGCACCAGTTCATTGCTGGCTGTGCGCACATAGTATTTCTCCAGTTCCTCCCGGGTGAGACGGAAGCCCCTGGCGGCCTGCGGGATCACCTTGTAGGAGCGCCCCTCGAGATTGAAACGGTTCACCTCGGTCTCACCGAGCATCACGGACAGCGTTTGGCCGATTTCGCGCATGGAGATACCCAGCCGCGAAGCGAGTTCCCTGTCGATATTGACTTTGACCTCGGGGCGGTCGAAATCCAGCGTCTGGGTGACGAATGCAAACAGTCCTGATTCGTTGGCTTCCTTGACCAGTTGTTCGCCGATACTGTTCAGCTCTTCATAACCACCCGTCGAGGCCACCACAAAACTGACAGGCAGGCCGGCGTCAAATCCCGGCAGTGGCGGAGTGCCAAACGCAAACATCTCCATGCCGGCGATGCGACTGATTTTCTGCTGGAACTCGGCCTGTACTTCCTGTTGGGTGCGCTCCCTTTGCGACCAGGGGAACAGGGTAATACCGCCGAAGTTCTGGTTCGGCATAATGACTTGCCAGGAGTGGCTGAACTCTGGAATCCCCTTCCATATTTGCACCACTTCCTCGAGGAAGTAGTCTGTGTATTCCAGGTTGGCATAGCGCGGAGCGATACCCGTGACGTAGATACCACCGGAGTCCTCCTCGGGCGCAAGCTCTTCCTGGGCCAGGGAGAACAGGAGCGGCAGACTGGCGAGGATGGCGGCGGCAAAGAGTATCACTGCGCCACGATTGCGCAGACTCACCGATAGCATACGGCGGTACTGTTGGTTGAGAGCCTCAAAGCGCTGGTCCAGCCAGTTCGCTATTCGCCCCTGATGCTCGCTGTCCTTGAGAACCCGTGAGCACATCATCGGGCTCAGCGTTAGCGCCACGATGCCGGAGACTATGACGGCGCCGGCGAGCGTCATTGCAAACTCAGTGAACAGTGCGCCGGTCAACCCGCCGACAAAGCTGATAGGCGCGTACACGGCTGCCAGTGTCAGTGTCATTATCACTACCGGCAGTGCAACCTCGCGTGCACCTGCCAGCGCCGCCTCGCGGGGTGAGGCACCGAGCTCGATATGCCGGTGCACATTTTCCACCACCACAATCGCGTCATCGACGACGAGCCCAATGGCGATGATCATCGCAAGTAGTGTCAACAGGTTGAGTGAGAAGCCCATCGCCAGAATCAGGAATACCACGCCTATTAACGACAGGGGTATAGCGACCAGCGGTATCAGTACCACGCGAAGCGAGCCCAGAAACAGGTAAATCACCAGGATAACGATGAGGCTGGCCTGCCACAGGGTGGTGACAACCTCCTCCAGCGCCTCGTCGATCACCACGCTGCCATCCCAATCCATAAACAGTTCCATATCGGCGGGCAGGTGTTCGCGTATGCCCGGTATGGCCTCATGCACCACCCGTGAGACGTCCAGCGGATTGGCGTCCGGCGTTTGTGAAATAGACATAAAAATCGCATCGCGCCCGCTGGAGAGCGTTTTGACCTGGGTGGTCTCGGCCGACAGTTTCACTTCCGCTACATCCCCCAGCCTGACGCGCTCCTCGTCAACCTGCCGCACAACCAACTCCTCAAAGTCAGCGGCGCTTTTCATGTCTGTGCGGGCATCTACTGTTGCGCGCACAAGATTGCCCTCGGTCGCGCCAGAGGTGGCGATATAATTGTCGCGCTGGATCGCTTCGCGGACATCGGATGTGGTGACGCCCAGGGCTGCCATGCGGACCGGGTCAAGCCAGATCCGCATCGCCAGGAACTGGCCAAAAATTTCTACCTTGCCGACGCCCTTCAGTGTGGCTAATTCGGGCTGTACCGTGCGTAAAAGGTAATCTGTTATCTGGTAGGGACTCATCTCGCGCGAGTGAAATGCCAGATACATCATCGCGTCGCCGCCCGCGGCCGTGGTCACTACCGGCTCCTCGATATCGGTGGGGAGGTCGCCCCTGGCTTCGCTCACCTTGGCGATGACTTCAGACAACACATCGCTGCTGTTCTCGCCCAGCCTCACATGTACTTCGATTTCCGAGCTGCCGGGGTTGCTGCGCGAGGTCATATACTCGATGCCCCTGGCACCGGCAATGCTGACCTGTAACGGGGTGGTAACAAAACCCTGAACGGTGCGGGCGCTGGCACCGCGATAGATCGTCTCCACGTAGATGACGCTGCGCTCCAGTTCCGGGAATTCACGGACGTTGACGCGCGACAAGGCGCTGGCGCCAAGCAACAGCAACAGGCTGCTGACCACAATGGCGAGCACGGGGCGCTGAATGAAATGGTCGGTGAAAGCCATCGTTGCCTAGAACTTCACTTTGTCATCGATAACGACACGCGCGTCGCGGTAGAGTTTGTTCTGGCCGACAGTGACGACCCATTCGCTGCTGAGCAGTCCGCTGGTGATGGCGATCTGGCCGTCTCGTGTGGCACCGGTTTCCACCACACGCGGTTGCGCGGTGGTTTTACCCTTGCTCTGGGTCAGTACAAATACAGTGTTGCCGTGCAGTGAGTAGGTCACGGCTGTCTCGGGCACAGTGACCACGCGTTTCGGCTGATCCAGGTCGATCACCAGGCGCGCAAACATGCCGGGCAGAAGCCCCTCACTGTCCTCGAGGGTAGCGCGCAACAGCAGGTTGCGGGTACTGGTGTCGACTTTGGCGTCGATCGCTGTCAGCGTCGCCTGGAATACACGGTCCGGGAATGCGGCCACATGGACGGCGATCGACAGGCCCGGTCGCAGGCTGGGAAAGTACCGGTCGGGCACCGAAAAATCGATCTCCAACTCGCTCAGGTCCTGCAAACTGGTTATCGCGGTGCCGGATTCGATGTAGTCACCGACCTTGACCCGGATGATGCCCGTTGTCCCTGAAAAGGGCGCGACAATGCGTTTATTATCGAGTTGGGCGCTGGTCTGGGCGAGTTGTGCGGCCGCGCTGTCCAGCTCTGCCTGCGAGCGATCGTACTGGCTTTGCGGTATGGATTTTTGTTTGATCAGGCTGGCATCGCGCTCAAACAACTGGCGCGCCAACTTGAGATCGGCCTCGCGTTGCATGCGCGTGGCTTTTTCAATGCTGTTATTCAGTGTCAAAATCGGCTGTCCGGCCGCCACCTGTTGACCGGATTCGACTGATATCTCAATCACTTCGCCGCTGGTCTCGGCGCTCAACTCGACACCGCGAGCAGCCCGAATTGTGCCAACCGTCTCGAGTTCTGAGGGCCACACCGCGGATTGTGCGGTAGCGGCGCCGATAGTGATGGGCGGCGGCGTGAAATCTGTGCCGGCCAAAATTGAAAATTTGTTGTACAGGTAGCCCGCTATGCTGCCAAAAATCACCAGTAGCAGAACCCCGACGGACAGGTAAGCGCGCAATGCCTGACCCCTTATAGTTGTTGTTTGGTTGTGGACGTGTCACACCAACACGTGACGCCTGACCATTTTAGGGACTTTAGGCGCCACGCGCACTAGTCGTCGACAAAATGTGCAAAAAAACCGTTGTATTTGCGCCGCTGTCCGACTCCGTGGCTTACTGGATACGGGGTCGAATTGCAAGCGGCGAATGTACGGTGAGTGCATTGACGCCCGCGCTATATGGCTTATGCTTGGGAACTAGCGAAAGAAGCCGCAGCAACAGGAGGGCTTTTGCCTTGAGAAATACACGTAAGTTGAAGAAACTGCAGAAGCAGATGGACAACGCCACCAGCTATGATGAGTGGAGCGAGGCGGCCCAGGAACACGATGAACTGACCGGTGAAAAGCGCTGGCGACAGGTCGATCATACTCGCCAGTACGATTACGCACAGATCCGATTGCGACTGGACAAGCTGCGCAGCCTGCGCGCGCGTCACGATTACCAGGGCCTGTTGTTTACGCTGAACGAGGGTATTCACGGCAATATGGGTGGTATGGGCCGGCACAGCCTGTACAGCCACGCAAAGTTCGGCACCAAGGTGCTGATAGAACAGTACATCGACGAGGTGGATGATTCACTGCGATTCCTCGCGGAGTTGCAGACAGATCAGATCAGTGTCCAGGAGAAACTCGATTTCTTCTACCGGGCAAACATTTGCTTCGGACGCTCGGCCCTCATGCTCAGCGGAGGCGGGGTACTGGGGTTTTATCATCTCGGTGTCGTCAAAACGCTGCTCGATCAGGGTCTGCTGCCGCGTGTAGTATCGGGTTCCAGCGCCGGGTCACTGGTAGCGGGAACACTGGGCACGCACACAGACGAGGAACTCGATCGCTTCTACCAGCCTGCCAACGTCCTGACCGAGGCCGAGCGCGAAGCCTCCGCCTTTACACGCATGTTTTTCGGTGCCAATGCACAGATCGACGTTGGTGATCTGGAGAAGCTGATCGCGCGAATGATTCCCGACCTGACCTTCCAGGAAGCCTACGAGAAAACTGGCCGCCAAATCAGTATTTCTGTCGCGCCTGCGGAGCTGCACCAGCGCTCTCGACTCTTGAATGCCATCACCTCGCCGAACGTCTACGTGAGGTCGGCTGTGATGGCATCTTGCGCGGTGCCCGGAGTCTTCCCGCCGGTCATGCTGATGGCCAAAAACCAGCACGGGGAACGCCAGCCCTACCTGCCCACCCGCAAGTGGGTGGACGGCTCTATCGCTGATGATTTGCCGGCCAAACGCCTGCAGCGGCTCTACTCCTGCAACCACTATATTGTGAGCATGGTAAATCCGATTGCGATTCCTTTTCTTGAGAACGATGGCAAACGCGGCGCACTCAAGGGAGCGCTGGGTACTCTCGGGGTCGGCATGGGGCGTGAACTGCTGAATTTCTATCGCGGTATGGTACAGAACCGCAGTGAGACCTGGCCGCGCTTCAATATGTTGATGAGCAGCGTTCACGCTCTGATGGACCAGGAGTACAGCGGCGACATCAATATTGTCCCGAAATTCCGCTGGTACAACCCGGCTAAATTGCTGTCGCACCTGTCAGAGAAAGACCTGATTGCATTGATGGAAGGTGGTGAGCGGTCCACGTACCCCGCAGTGGAAGCCATCCGAACCTGTACCAAAATCAGCCGCACCATGGAGGAGATCCTGAATCGCTTTGAGCAGGGCGATCTGCGCCCGGACAAATCCGATTATCACCGTCCCCGTTCATCGCGCCGCCGTCCCCCGCCAACCCGCGCCGACCGCGAGGCGATGCGTGAGCATCGCCTGCACTCGGGAAACATTGAGAAATCCTCTGGCAGTAAAATCGCGGCGCCGCGCAAGAAAAGTGCGACGCGGAGCAAGTCGACCATCCGCCGCAAACCAAAAACGCCGGCCAAGCCTGAGGGTGCGCGCAAAGTGGCCTAGTCGGGCCCTTCTGGCGGTGACTGCATTGACGTGGCCCCGGTCGCGACGGCGAACCGGGCACGAGCTTTTCGCCGCGCAGCGGTCGGCACTGCAGTTGTCAACGCAGTCATGAGTAATATTTATAGTTTCCCACCCCTGGCGAGTCCCGCCGCCCAGCGCCTGATACTCGGCTCCATGCCGGGCAAGGCGTCGCTGTCAGCGCAGCAGTACTACGCACACCCGCGCAATCATTTCTGGCGTTTTATGGCACTGATTCTGGGGGTGCCGGAATCAGAGTCTTACGAGGAGCGCTGCCACGCGCTGCTGGCGACGCAAACCGCGCTGTGGGATGTGCTCAAGGTCTGCACGCGCAGCAGTAGCCTGGATTCGGACATTGACGAGTCGTCGATCGTTGCGAATGACTTCGGGACATTCCTGTCAGCCCATCCGGGTATCAAGTGTATTTACTTCAATGGTGCGAAAGCGGAGTCGGTCTACAGGCGCTATGTGCGGCCCTGCCTGTCGCCACAACTGGCGTGCATTGAAACGCAGCGTCTGCCCTCCACCAGCCCGGCGAACGCAGGCATTCCTTTCGAGACAAAACTGCAACAGTGGCAGGTTATCACGCGTAGCGCGTGATAACCTGCTTGCCCAGTGCCATCAAGTGCACCTGGTCTGGCCCGTCTGCCTGGCGGCACCAGCGCGCGTAGTTGAACGCCTCGGCCATACAGTAATCCTCGGTCAGGCCGCCAGCGCCGTGCATTTGCATGCAGCGGTCGATCACGGTTTGCGCCATCAGCGGCACTGACGTCTTGCTGGCGGCAATCATATCCAGTGCGCCCTTGGCGCCGACCTCGTCCATTTTTTTGCAGGTTTTCAACACCAGCAGGCGCGCCATCTCAATCTCTGAAAAGCTGCGCGCTATGTCCTCACGCACGGATTGGTGTTGGCTCAGTGTGCGGCCAAACGTGGTGCGTGACGAGACGCGCCGACAGGCCAGCTCCAGCGAGCGCTGCGCGGCACCAATCAAGCGCATACAGTGATGAATGCGTCCCGGTCCCAGACGCCCCTGGGCGATCTCAAAACCTCGGCCGGGTCCCAACAACACATTCTCCAGTGGCACCCGTACATTGTCGAACACCATCTCCGCATGTCCTATAGGTGCATCGTCATAGCCCAGCGTGGTGAGCGGGCGAATGATGCGCAAGCCGGGTGTATCCTTTGGCACCAGTATCTGGGTTTGCTGCAGGTGGCGATTGGGATTGTTCGGGTCGGATTTGCCCATCACGATAAAAATGCGCGTGCGCTCATACAGCGCGCCGGTGATAAACCATTTGCGGCCATTCAGCAGCCAGTCGTCACCGTCGCGAACAATACTGAGTTCGATATTGGTGGCATCGGAGGAGGCCACCTGTGGCTCGGTCATCGCGTAGGAGGAGCGAATATCACCTGCCAGTAACGGCGTCAGCCACTTCGTCTGTTGCTCCGGGGTGGCATACTTCATGAGTACTTCCATGTTGCCTGTATCCGGTGCATTGCAGTTGAATACTTCAGGTGACCACAACACGCGGCCCATGATCTCGGCCAGCGGTGCATAGTCGAAATTGCTCAGGCCGCCCTGTTCACTGAATTTCGCCAGCGACGGTGGAATGAACAGGTTCCACAGCCCCACGGCTTTTGCCTTGGCCTTGAGTTCATCCATGATCGGCAGGTAGCTGTAGCGATTGGGCGCCTCGTGCAACTGCTGTGCGTACTCCTTCTCGCGCGGATAAATATGCTCATCCATGAACCCGGTCAGTGCTGCCTGGTACCTGAGTGAGTCTTCGCTGAAATCAAACATACGGATATCCCTTACGCAGTGTTACAAAGGGCGCGTGGCGAAAAGGTTCGCCACGCGGGGGAGAGGCGTCTAGATACGCTCGATGATAATCGCCGGAGCCATGCCGCCTGCGGCACACATGGTGATCAGGCCGAACTGCTGGTCGCGGCGCTCCAGTTCGTCCAGTACGGTGCCGATCAACAGTGCGCCGGTGGCTCCGATCGGATGCCCCAGCGCCATCGCGCCACCGTTGACGTTGACTTTGTCGCGGTCCAGGTTGAGGTCGCGAATGAATTTTTCTGCCACAACCGCGAAGGCCTCATTGATTTCAAACAGGTCGATGTCCTCGATGGATAACCCCGCCTTTGCCAGCACTTTGCGTGCTGCCGGAACTGGCGCATTCAGCATCAGGGTAGGGCAGTCACCCATATTACACATCGCCTTGATGCGCGCACGCGGTTTCATACCATGCGCCTTGGCGTACGTGGGTGACGTGAGCAATATCGCGCCAGCGCCGTCTACCACACCGGAGGAGTTGCCCGCATGATGCATGTGTGTGATCTCAAGCCCCGGATATTTTTGCAGCACCATGCTGCGGTAGGTGGTGCCGCTCTCATCCAGTGGGTAGTCGGCCACGGCGGCGAATGAAGGCTGCAGTTCGCCAAGGCCTTCCAGCGTGGTTTGCGGACGCGGGAACTGTTCCTTGTCCAGCGCCAGGGTGCCATCTACTGAATACACAGGCACCAGGCTTTTATCGAAATAACCGTTGCTGATCGCATTGGCTGCGCGCTGCTGCGAGGTATAAGCCAGTGCGTCCAGCGCAGATCGATCGATACCTTCCATGCTGGCAATCGCGTCGGCGCACAAACCCTGGTGGGGCTGCGGGTGCAGCGCGCGCAGTGCCATGTTGCCGTTGTCCAGGAACATGCTCGGCATCGAACCCTCTTCAGAGTACAGCGACATCATCTCTGCGCCGCCACCGATTACCACGTCTTCAGTGCCGGACATAATACTCATCGCCGCCAGGTTGACAGACGTTATGCCGGAGCCGCAGAAACGATCCAGGGTCATGCCGCTGGAGCGGATATCGTAGCCGGCCTCAAGTGCGGCCATGCGAGCGAGATCGCCACTCTGACGGCCGCGCTGGGAACTGGTGCCGAAGATCACATCGTCGACGTCGGCGGTGTTCAGGTCGTTGCGTTCTGCGATGGCCTTGAGCACGGTAGCGCCCAGGTGTTGCGGATGTTGTTCAGCGAGGGCGCCTTTGCCCTTTTTGCCGATACCGCGCGGTGTGCGGCAGGCATCGATAATCCATGCTTCTGACATAAAGTTACTCCTTATTTGCCTTTCCAGTTGGGGGCGCGTTTCTCGGCGAAGGCAATAGAGCCTTCCATTGCGTCTTCACTGCCGAACACCGGCATTACGATGTCCTGCTGCTTCTGCCACATTTCTTCGCCAGACCAGTCGGCCGATTCCAGGATCACCTGTTTGCTGATGGCAACCGCGAGCGGGCCGTTGGCGACAATTTTGGCAGCCAGTGCTTTGGCGGCTTCCAGCGCGGTACCCGATGGCACCACCTGATTGACCAGGCCGATCTCATAAGCGCGTTGCGCGGTAATAAAGTCGCCGACGATCGCCAGTTCCATGGCCAGCCGTGAGGGAATCTGGCGCGGTAGTTTGATCAGGCCGCCGGCCGCCGCTGCGAGGCCGCGTTTGACTTCCGGGATACCAAACTTGGCATCGTCCGCGGTCACGATCAGGTCGCAGGAGATCGCCAGCTCAAGGCCTCCCGCCAGCGCGTAGCCCTCGATGGCGCCAATCAGGGGTTTGCGCGGAGGCGCTTCGGTCAGGCCGGCGAAGCCGCGGCCTTCGACCATGGGCATCTCACCGCTGACGAAGGCTTTGAGATCCATGCCTGCGCAGAAGGTGCCGCCGGCGCCGGTGATAATTGCAACGTGAATACTGTCGTTGCTGTCCAGTTCATCCATAGCAGCTGCAACGCCGACCGCGACAGCGCGGTTGGCGGCATTTTTGGCTTTGGGGCGGTTCAGGGTGACGGTCATAATACCGTCAGTGACGTCTACCAGTACTTCATCAGACATTGCGTATATCCTCGTTAGTGAAAAAAATGAATAGTGCCGTTGAACGGGTGAGTGGATTAGTCTGTCAACATCATCGCCAGGGTGGCCAACTGGTCGACCGCCTCGCCCTGCGAGTCGGCCTCGGCGCTTGAGGCCGTGCCGATCTGGGCGCGTTTGACAATGCCCTGCAGGATGGCGGCCAGGCGGAACAGCGAAAATACCAGGTAGAAATTCCAGTTTTCTATGCCGTCGCGACCGGTGCGCTCACAGTAGCGCGCGATGTACTCCTCATCTGTGGGGATGCCAAGCGCGGCGCGATCGACCCCCGCGAGCCCCTTGATGCGCCCCTCTCGCGGCAGCATCCAGGCCATACACTGGTTAGCCAGGTCGGCCAGCGGATGGCCCAGCGTGGACAGTTCCCAGTCGAGCAGGGCGATGACCCGCGGTTCGGTGGGGTGGAACATCATATTGTCCAGGCGATAATCGCCGTGCACCAGGCTGACCGTACCGTCGTCCTCGGGCATGCGCTCCGTGAGCCAAACCATGAGGGATTCCATCGCTGCGATATGACGCGTCTCGGAAGCGCGATACTGTTTACTCCAGCGACCCAGTTGACGCTCAAAATAGCTGCCTGGTCGGCCGTAGTCACTGAGCCCCACTGCATCCACATCAACATTGTGCAGGGCGGCCATGGTCTGGTTCATCGCGTCGTAGATTGCGGCGCGTTCGGTATTGTCGGCCGCTTCGGGTAGCAGTGGGTCCCACAGAATACGCCCTTCCTTGTATTCCATGACATAAAACATGGAGCCGATCACGCTGTCGTCTTCGCACAGAACATAGGTGTTAGGTACCGGCACATCGGTGTCTCGCAGGGCGCTGATGACACGGAACTCGCGGTCTACCGCATGGGCAGATTTGAGGAGTTCACCCGGTGGCTTGCGCCTGAGTACATAGTGCTCACCACTGGCAGAAGTCAGCTTGAACGTGGGGTTCGACTGCCCCCCCGGAAATTTCTCGGCCTCGACAGGCCCTTCGAAACCGGGGATGTGTCGCGTGAGGTAATCGCTGAGGCTATCGGTGTCCAGTGTTTGTGTTTTCATAGACCTTTCGTTTCGCTAAGCGTTGGCTGATTCCGACCGTGGCAAAGTCTGTGCTGTGGGTGAACGCGTAACAATGACAGCTCGCAACAAAAAAATGTACTGGAACTTACACCGCCATCGAGATCCTTGTGGCACTGACAGCAGCCTCTCCCGCTCGCAGGAGAGCCACATAATGAGCAAAAGTGCGGAAACAATAAAGTGGTTTTTCGAGAGAGTCCGCTGCTGCGCGGTGGCGATGCGACGCGAGCTGGCGAAGTGCTCACTCCGAACGGGTTAACGGTGCACGATTCAGCGGGCCGGCTCCAGTTGTTTTGCTACTGGAAACTATCGTCCGGGCGCGTTATTATTGGCGGCGGTTATGCCAGTATCTGAGTCTCATAGCGACACGGCTGCGCGCTCGTAGCCATGTTTGCGTTTAGGGCGATCGAGATATCGAATGCAGAATAACAACATGAACCGTATCTGGCAGGGCACTGTTTACAGCCTGATGTTAATCGTTGCGGTGTGTATCACCGGTTGTACCACCCCTGCGCCGCAGACCTCGTCAACCCTCAATCAATTACCACATGCCGCCGATAAACTCCTCACGGCTAACGACATACTTTTCTCTGCGCTGGGGCAGGTCGGTATCCCTTACCGCTACGGCGGCAGTACGCCCGACAGCGGCTTCGATTGCAGTGGCCTGATTCAGTATGTGTATGCGGAAAGTGCCAATATCCAATTGCCGCGCACTGTCGCGGCGATGTACCAGATCGATGCACCGGTTGTAGACGAGGACAACCTGCAGGCGGGCGATCTGGTGATATTTGCGACGGGCTGGGGTGGTCGCCCCAGTCACGCGGGGATCTATGTCGGCGAGGGTCGCTTTGTGCACGCGCCCAGCACCGGCGGCGCAGTCCGTATGGATTATCTCAGCGAAGACTACTGGCAGCGCAGCTATCTGAATGCGAAGCGGCCACTGGCTGCACTCGATCAGTAAGCGTTACAATCTCCGCCACCCGGGACCAGACATGCACTCAGCCAGCAGGGGATTTGGCCGGTGATTGAGCCCATTGGGCATATACAGCGACGGCAAGTGGAGGCGCGCACCGAGGAGTACGTGTTGCGCGCGGAGCAAATATTCGATCGCAAGTTCGATCGGGTGCCGGTGCTGTTCGATCTGAAGGGCCGCTCCGCAGGCATGTTCAAGGTGATCGGCAAGCGGCGGCTTATCCGCTACAACCCGTGGATATTTGCCAAGTATTTCGAAGAAAATTTGCGCGACACCGTGCCGCATGAGGTCGCGCACTATATTGTGCACGAGGTCTATCCAAGGCGCTCCACCAAGCCACATGGCGACGCCTGGAAAGCGCTGATGGCAAGGTTTGGTGCCGACGCGGGTGTGACATTCGATCTCAACCTGGACGGGGTGCCCCAGCGCAGCCAGCGAACGCATCCCTACCACTGTGGTTGTCAGTTACATGAAGTCTCTACCACCCGACACAATCGCGTGCGGGCGCGCAGAATGCGCTATCACTGCTGTACATGCCGCGGTTTGCTGGTCTACGCACCGCAGTATGGCGATACGCAAACGCGGGTCGTTCGGTAGGTATTCGGCTTGCTGGCCTGGCACCTTGTGCGCCATAGGAGTTGACGACCGCATCGTCCACGCACCTTGCAACGATGTCCCGAGTACAGCTGTTCCAGCTGGACACGCTGGTGCAGCGATCACTCGATACCCAGTTCCACACCGCTGAACTCGTTGTCGCTCTGTTTCAGGTTGGCCTGTGCCACCACGGCGCGCTCGGGCGCGAGCCCGGCTTCATTCACCAGATAGGCCTTCACCGCAACAGCCCGCTGTCCTGCCAGCGCCAACAGTTGATCGTCCGACACAGTAATGCTCTGCTCTACCAACTGGTATTTCTCGCGCGGTGTAAGCTCAGTATTCCCGGTGTCTGCGCCGGGGAGGTTGGCATGCAACTCCGATATTTGCTCCTCCCATTCCCGGTCTTTCGATTTGATATCGTCCTCTGTCAGGCCGCGTTCCAGCAGTAAGGCTTTGAGGGTATGTTGCTGCAGGCGCTCATAGTCGGCAGACATGTTCAGGCGCCCGGTGATCACCAGTGACAGTTGCGGTCGCTGCTCCAGCGCGCTGTCGAGCTCGTTCAGTTTTCCCCTGCTGCGCTCACTCAATGTCGATGAACCGGAAGAAAAGCTGATTCGCTGCAGGTCTTCCTCGGAGCTCACCAGGTTTGCGAGCAGGGTGAAGGGTGCGGTGATCGCCTTGGTCAGCAGGTTGACCACCGCATCGGCGATAACACCGCTGAGGTCAAACCCTGGATTGTTGACATCGCCGGTTACCGGAACCTGCATATCGATAACACCGTTGGAATCCGTGAGAATGGCCAATGCCAGTTCCAGCGGCAGATCTACCGCTTTGTCACTGGACATTTTTTCGCCGAGTTTCAGTTTCTCTACCCGAATCGCGTTGTCCCCCTGCAGGTGGTTGTCCTTGAGTGAATAGTGCAGGTTCAGGTCCAGCAGTCCGCGGTCGATAACATAGCCAGCGTAGGTGCCGGAGTAGGGCGATAGCAGGGCCATATCAACGCCGTCAAATACCAGCGTCAGATCAAGGTTGGTCGGGTCGGCCATCGGGGTCACGGCGCCGGACAGTGTGACCGGCGCGTAACCGTCTACCGAGCCATGCAGATCGACCGTTGCGGGTGACGCAGGGTCAGAGCTCAGGTTGAGCACCTCGCCCTCCAGATCGCCAATCACCGTGCGGAACTGGATAGGCAGTGATTGATCCATAAAGTCGATGGCACTGTCGCTGATCTGTATCGAGGGCAGGCTGAATGACCACGGCTTGTCCTGGGTCAGGTCCTCGGCAATCTGCTGGGCCTCCTCGCCCACTTCCGCCTGCCAGATTTTTGAGGCGTTGATCGAACCGTCCTCCTGGATATGCAGACGCCCGGTGTAGCTGTCGATCGTCAGCTGTTCAAGCACCAGGTTATGCTCGGTCATATCCACGGTGAGCCCGTCGATGCGAACCAGTTCAAAGCCCGTGAGCTGCACTTCAGCGCCTTCACGCCGGGCCGAGAACTCGCGAATTTTGCCCTCCAGTGCAATCGTGGTCGGGGCGAATTCCTGCAGCGCCACCTGTCCCTCCAGGTCAACGTTGCCGCCGGTAATCGATGCCTTCAATGCTTCGGGTAAGTTGGGATTGAACCAGGCCAGTGGCAGCCCCTGCAGCGAGTAGTCGATGCTGCCATCGCCAGCATCGAGCGCCAGTGTGCCGTCTACGGTAATGTTCGCCTGCTCGTTGATCGCCAGGCTCAGTGACATTTCGGTATCGCCTGCCAGCGGCCAGTTGAGATTCTCCAGCGAGGCTTCCAGCGGTTGTATGTCCAGCACCTGTGGATCGGTGAATTCGGAGCGCCAGCGCACGCTGCTATTGCGCAATTGCGCGGTATTGAGCGCCACCGTCCACGGCGTGCCACTTGCGTCAGCGTCTGCCCCCGCCTGGGGATCAGGGGGCGTATCGACGGCAAACATCTCCTGCAGGCTGATACGGGATTCTTCCATCCAGCCGGCGACCGCGACACTATCGAGCGTGACCGCATTCACCGTGACGGCTTGCGTGGCACTATCGACCGCAATAGTGTCGATATCGAGCTGTTTCAGGCTCACGGCGGTATCGGCAAGCTGTGCCGGTGCTTTGGGCGCAATGTCGAGATCGGCCAACGCCACGTGCCCGCTGCTGACGTTATAGCTGAGCTCATTGTTCCAGCTCACCTGGTATGTCGCCT
Organism: uncultured Halioglobus sp.; assembly: GCA_963976735.1. Classification (GTDB taxonomy): domain Bacteria; phylum Pseudomonadota; class Gammaproteobacteria; order Pseudomonadales; family Halieaceae; genus Marimicrobium. The sequence goes on along the minus strand of CAXBLZ010000003.1, from coordinate 38,804 downwards.
CCAACAGCAATCGGCCGTCTTTCACTTCGAACGCCAGCCATGGCTCCGCATACACCCACAGCTTGTGTAGATTGAGATCCTGCAGTGCCAGGTGTCCGCTGCTCTGGCCTCGCGGGAGGGAGACTTCACCTGTCCAGTTCAACTTGCCGCCATCAGCGGCCTCGACCTCCACGCTGAATGGCCGTCCCTCCTCGAATACCGTGGAGATGTCCTGTACCTGGATATGCAGGCCGTTCCAGCGGCTGACGTAGGCTGTGTCCCGGGCCTTATCGGTGATCACAATCGCCTCAGAATGCAGCTCCAGTTGGCGGATAGTGACGCCTGGGGCGGCGGCGTCATCACTGGCCGGGGGCTGTTCCGGCGGCGCTGTGTCGTCGCCGATCAGGTCGGAAAAATTGTATTCGTCCTCGCCCTGCCGCGTGACCTCGACATAGAGATCGCGAATTCGGACAGTATCCAGCACCCAGCCGGGTTGCCACAGGCTTTCCATCGACAGGTCAATGGACGCCTCGCTGAATCCCACAAAGCGCTCGCCACTGGCATCGCCGAGTTGCGCGTCGCTGACGTCAAGGCTGAGTGTGAAAGGATTGAGTATCACCCAGCCAGTCTGCAGTTCACGCCCATAGGTGTCCTCCAGGTACTTGTGTGGGAAGAAATTCAGCGCTGGTGAAACCAGCAGCAGGGCGATAGCAAGGTAGCTGATGTAGATAATCGCAACAACGCGTATGAAGGTCCGCACAACCTGTGTTCCCCTAATTCATCGTGTTGGGCTCAATATAGTGCAATTGGCTGCGAATGCCCACCGGTGGCCATGCGCCTACAGTCCCTTGCGATAGGTATAGGGAGTGACCCCCGTCCAACCCTTGAATGCACGAATAAAAGCGCTGGATTCAGAAAACCCTGCGCGGTGGGAAATCTCCTCGATACTGAGCCCCTGCTTGCCGAGGAAATGCAGGGCGGTATCGCGGCGTACCTGGTTCTTGATGTCCTTGAATGTGGTGCCCTCACCGGCGAGGCGTCGCCTCAGTGTCTGTGGATGCACACCCAGTGTGGTCGCGACATCATTGAGTTCGGGCACCTCGCGAAGGTGTTTGCGCACCAGGTTGCGTACCTGTGAGCTCCAGCTGTTGACCTTGTAGTCCTGGGTCAGCATGATCAGCGCTGGATGCCGCAAAAAATGGCGCAGGGAGGTTTCGTTCTGGACCACGCGTTTGTCCAGCAGCGCCCGCGATAGCACCAGCTGTGAGCGCGGCTGATCAAATGTCATCGGGTTACCGAGGAACATATGCCGGTAGTCCAGTGCTGGCGCCTGTGCCGCGGATTCGATCTCCACCACCTGCACCGGGAGGTGTTCCTGCACCAGCCAGCTGGCGAAGCGGTGTGTGTTGAACAACAGCAGTTCATGCAGATACGGTTTTGCCGCAGGATTACCGCCCCGATATCGCAGGAAGACGCGCGCCAAGTCCCCGTCTTCCTCCAGCACCGGATTTACGCCGACCTCAAATAATTGGTAAAAGCGGCAGTAGCGGCTCAACGCCTGCCCGAGCGTCTCGCTGCCGATAACCGCGTGGCACATCATCGCCCAACAGCCCAGAGGAAGTGGTCGTTCGCCATAGCCGAGCGATTCATCGCCCATGGCCTGCATGGTGCTGACCTGCAGGTCAGCGAAGCGCTCGATGGAAATCCGCGCGTTGCTCTCCAGCATGAGTCGTGGCGAAATGCGGTGTTTGCGCAGCAGGCTGATGGGATCCAGGCCCTGGGCGACCGCGTTTTTCAGGACCGCCCTGGCAAAATACACTGATATCGAGAGGTCGCGCATCAGACCATCAGGCGTTGGAGAAGTGCGTACTGAGTAGAATGGGTTTGCTGTCAACCGATGCCACCCGGTTGCGTCCCCCCCGTTTCGCTAACAGCATGGCCCGGTTCGCCTCGTGAGACAGTTTATCGAGGTCGGTTTCACCGACTGCGCCCGCCACGCCAACGCTGACGGTGACCGGAATCCGCTGCTGGTTAACCACCAGTGGACGGTCCGCGATATCCTGGCGCAGGCGTTCGGCCAATACCCGGGCGCCATCGAGGTCTGTGTGCGGCAGTATCAGCAGGAATTCATCACCGCCGGTGCGCGCCACCACATCGCTGGCGCGAGACACGCGCTGCAGGCTCTGCGCCACCAGCCGAATCACCTGGTCGCCGGCCTCGTTGCCAAAATTACTGTTCAGTTCCCGGAAATGGTCGATGCCGGTCATGACGGCTGAGGTAGGCAATTGCCCGCGGGCGGCTTCCGCCAGCGTCAGGTGCAGCGCATTCTCAAGGCCGCGGCGGTTGAGCAACTGGGTAAGCCGATCTTCAGTCGCCAGATGTGACAGGCTCTGCTGGTACTCGATCAGCATGCTGGCCATAAAGCCCATCGCGACCAGGGTATAGGCGGCGCTGTACATACCGAAACTGATCGCCTGTGCCAGTGCAAAATTGTCCTGCAACAGCCATTGGTATAGCGCACCACTGGCCCCGAGTAACATCGTCAGCCCAGCCGTGGCGATGATAGCGTCGCCCACATTGCCTTTCTTCCAGCAGCGCCATGCGCACAGCAGCGCTGCGGCGATGAAAAAGAATGCCGCGCTGACCAGCTGCACTGCGAACATCGCTCGCGGCTGCAAAAAGAAGACGCTGAGGCAGGCGAGCAGGCAGATGATGCCCATAACGATCCGACCGCGCTTGAACCCGGCCCGCTGTCCTGCCGCCATAAACAGGATGTAACTGTTGAGGATGGAGGCGACGGACGGGATATCGACCACCATCGGTATCGCAGACCCCTGTTGCAGGGCGAAGGCGATCCAGCCGAGCAGGGCGGCCATGAAATAGACGGTGTATAGCCCCAGCCCCGGAGAGGGGTTGCTGGCATCGCTCAGTACGTAGACCACCAGCATCTGCGCGCAGGTGATCACGAAGATCAACCCAAAGTACATCACAACCCAGCTTTCGGGATGAATTTGCTCCATAGCCGTTCCAGATTTGCCGCGTTTTGCGGCTGTCATGTCCAGTCAATTTATTTGTCAGGACGGGTCATTGTTGGCCTTACCGGTGCTCACCATACTGTCCGCCGCTCAGTTATCAGCTTTTTGGAGGGTGCACCATGCTGCAACGAGATTTTACTGAAGAACAACACATGTTTCGCGATGCCTATCGCAAGTTTCTCGCTGCAGAGATTGTGCCACAGATGGAGGCCTGGCGTGAGGCCGGAATTGTTGATCGCAGCGCATTCCGCAAAGCGGGGGAGCAGGGGTTTCTGATGGTCTGGCCGGATGAAAAGTACGGCGGTATGGGCGATCCCGATTTTCGCTTTGAACAAATTATCATCGAGGAAACCAGCTACGCCCGCGCCGGCGATTGGTACAACACGCTGCACGGTCGCCTGGTGGGACCCTACCTGACACGTTTCGGCAGCGAGGAGCAGTGCCAGCGCCTGTTGCCGAAGTGTGTCAGCGGGGAGGCGATACTGGCCATCGCCATGACGGAACCCGATGCCGGCAGTGATCTTGCAGGCATGCGTACCACAGCGGTGGAGCAGGGTGATCACTGGGTACTGAACGGTTCAAAGACCTTTATCTCCAACGGCATCAACGCCGATATTATCATCGTCGCCGCCAAAACCGATCCCGACAACAACCCGCACCACATGACGCTGTTTATCGTCGAGCGCGGGATGGCGGGGTTTGAGCGCGGCCGCAACCTGAAAAAAATGGGCCTGAAGGCGCAGGATACCGCCGAGCTGTTTTTCAACGACGTGAAAATACCCAAGGCCAACGTACTGGGAGAGCCGGGGCAGGGCTTTATCTACCTGATGAAGGGCCTGGCCGAGGAGCGCCTGATCGGTGCCGCCGGCTATCTGTCCGCGGCGCAGTTGTCGTGGAACCTGACGCTGGATTACGTGAAAGAGCGCAAGGCCTTCGGCAAGACCCTGTCCGCATTCCAGAATACGCAGTTCAAGCTCGCCGAACTGCGAACCGAACTCGATCTCGCGCAGGTGTATGTCGACCAGTGTGTGGCTGCCTTCAACGCCGGACAGCTCACTGCGGTCGATGCCGCCAAGGCCAAACTCGTCAGCAGCGAATTACAGGTGGCCGCGGCGGATCTCGGGGTGCAGCTTCATGGCGGCAACGGCTATATGGACGAATACCCCATTAGCAGGCAGTATACGGACGCGAAGATATCCACCATCTACGCAGGCAGTTCCGAGGTGATGAAAATCATCATCAGCCGAGACTTTCTGGGTGAGGATTACACGCCCTTTAACACCCGTAACTTTTAACTGACGTTCAACAGTAAACCAACCGATAATCTAGGAGAATTGATATGGATCTGAAAGATAAAGTAGCTGTCATCACCGGCGGTGCATCAGGCCTGGGTCGCGCCACTGTGAAGCGCTTCGTGGCCAATGGTGCCAAGGCGGCGATCTTTGATATGAACGAGGAAAAAGGCAATCAGCTGGTTGAGGAATTTCCCGGCCAGGTCATTTTCTGCAATGTCAATGTGACGGACGAGGCCTCTGTCGCCGCCGGTATCGCGGCCACCATGGAAGCCTTCGGCGCTATCCACATCTGCTGCAACTTTGCCGGCACTGGCAACGCCAAGCGCACCATGGGCAAGAATGGCCCATTTCCGCTGGATGAATTTAACCTCATTATCCAGATCAACCTGGTCGGCACCTTCAACGTGCTGCGGTTGTGCGCCGAGAAAATGGCCGACAACGCTGTGCTCAATGATGACGGTGGCCGCGGCGTGATTATCAATACAGCGTCTATCGCTGCCTACGAGGGCCAGATTGGACAAGCTGCCTACTCCGCATCCAAAGGTGGCGTCGTCGGCATGACGCTGCCGATAGCCCGCGATCTGGCGGTGCTGGGAATCCGTGTAAACACGATCGTCCCCGGCCTCATCGCCACCCCGCTCATGATGGGCGGGGCTGAGGAAATGAGCCCTGAAATCGCTGAATACCTGAAGCCGTTGGCCAGCCAGGTGCTGTACCCCAAGCGTCTGGGGCGGGCCGACGAAATTGCACAGCTGGCGCAACAACTGGTTGAAAACGACTACATCAATGGCGAATGCATCCGTATGGACGGCGGCATCCGCATGCAGCCCAAGTAGTCCCGCGTAGGGCATTGTCCTACCGTGAGGCGCCCGAACCATCGGGCGCCTTCATCCACGACTTCACAGGAGAAACCGTATGGGCCCACTGCACGGCTATACAGTGATCGAACTTGCCGGTATCGGTCCGGCCCCAATGGGCGGCATGATGCTGGCTGATATGGGTGCCGAGGTCATTCGAATTGATCGCTCGGCTGGCGCATCGGGGTTGCACGATGTCAGCGCGCGCGGCAAGAAATCGGTAGTCCTTAATCTCAAGGACGCCGGTGGGCTGGAAACACTTTTGCGCATGGTGGAAAACGCCGATGTCCTGATCGATCCCTTTCGCCCCGGTGTCTGCGAGAAACTGGGTGTTGGCCCGGATGTCTGCATGGCGCGCAATCCCAAACTGGTGTTCGCACGGATGACGGGTTGGGGCCAGCAGGGCCCGCTGGCGCAGAGTGCAGGACACGATATCAACTATATTTCAATCACCGGTGCACTCTACGCCATGGGGCGCAGGGACGAGAAACCGGTACCGCCTCTGAATCTTGTCGGTGATATGGGCGGCGGCGGAATGCTGCTGGTCAACGGCGTTCTGGCGGCACTGCTGGAGACCGCCAACTCCGGCAAGGGGCAGGTCATTGATGTCGCGATGGTGGACGGCGCCGCACAGCTGATGTGGATGTTCCACGGCTTCGAGTCATCCGGCCTCTGGGATGCGACGCGGCGAGAAGCCAATATGCTCGATGGCGGAGCGCACTTTTACGATGTCTATGAATGCGCCGATGGAGAATACATTTCAATCGGTTCTATCGAGCCGCAGTTCTATGCATTGTTGATGTCTCTGGCGCAATTGCCCGACGCGGACTTTGGCGCGCAGCACGATCAGGCGGCCTGGCCGTTAATGAAAGAAAAGCTGGCGGCGATTTTCAAGCAGAAAACCCAGGCCCAGTGGTGTGAGATCATGGAGGGCACCGATGTCTGTTTTGCGCCGGTACTGAATTTTATGGATGCACCGAAACACCCGGCCAATATTGCTCGCGAGACCTATATAGAAATCGACGGTGTGACGCAGCCAGCCCCTGCGCCCCGTTTCAGTCGCACCCCTTCCAGGGTGCAGCACGGCGCTCACGAAGCCGGACAGGATACCGACACCGTGTTGAAGGCGATGGGTTTCGCGGAGCAGGAACTTGAGCGACTCAGAAGTGCCGGTTCCATTACTTGAAACACACATAGTAGAGGTTTGTTCGCATGGGTAAGTACAACACAGTATTGATTGAGCAACACGGCCCGGTGGCCGTCGTCAGCCTGAACCGACCCGACAAACTCAACAGTTTTGATGGCGAATTGCGCCGTGAACTGCTGCAGGCGGTGCGCGACGTCAACGGCGATGACAGCGTGCGAGCGGTTGTACTTACCGGCGCTGGCCGCGCCTTCAGCGCCGGCGCGGACCTCGGTGATATGCCGGAGGATAAAACCCACTTCCGCGTGGAAGACCAGTTGAACGGCGAGTACAAGCCCATCCTGATGGAGATACACGAGGCGCACAAACCCTGGATCAGTGCGGTCAATGGCGCTTGCGCCGGCATCGGCAGCGCCTTCGCGATGGTTTGCGACCTCACGGTGATGGCGGATGACGCGTATCTCTACCAGGCGTTTGCCGCGATCAGCCTGGTTCCCGATGGCGGTGCCACCTGGCACCTGGTGCGCACACTGGGCCGAAAACGCGCCTACGAGGTCATCGTCACCGGCGAAAAGGTTCGCGCCGATAAATGCCAGCAGTGGGGACTGTGCAATCGTGTGGTGGCCGCTGACACGTTGATGGATGAGACACTGGCGTGGGCGACTGAAATCGCCGGCAAGGCGCCCCTGTCGTTGCGCTATGCCAAGGAGGCGGTGAATGCGGCGATCGAGGATTCGGTCAGTGACACCATCTCCAAAGAGGCGAAACTCCAGCACATCTGTATCACCAGTGAGGATGCGCAGGAAGGTGTACTGGCTTTCATGCAAAAGCGCGCCCCTGTTTGGCGGGGGCGTTGAACCCGCACCGGGAGCCGCCATCTACGCTATAGTAGTCCGCTGAAGTGACGCGGAGATAACCATGGACAGTGAGACCAGGCCGGAATTGCAGGCACTGCAGCAGCGATTGGCAAACACCCTAGACGATGCGCGCGATGAGGCCCGCCGCAAACGCCACGCCAAGGGGTATCGCACGGCACGGGAAAATGTTGCCGACCTCGCCGATGAGGGATCTTTCCAGGAGTACGGCCAGTTGGCCGTTGCCGCCCAGCGCAGTCGCCGCGACTACCAGGATCTGCAAATCAGCACCGCTGCCGATGGTGTCATCACCGGCACTTGCACCATCAATACGGAGCTGGTGGGGTCGGAGCGCGCTCGCGCTGGCATTATCGTCAATGATTACTCCGTGCTCGCCGGCACCCAGGGTTTTTTCCATCACCGCAAGCTGGATCGCATCTGTGAACTGGCGGAGCAGCATACACTGCCGCTTGTGATGTATACCGAGGGCGGCGGTGGCCGGCCCGGTGACACCGATGTCACCACACAGATCGCTGGCCTCAATACCCGATCGTTCGCCAGCTGGGCCGGGTTGAGCGGTGTGGTGCCGCGTATTGCGGTCAACAACGGCTATTGTTTCGCCGGTAACGCCGCCCTGTTCGGCTGCGCCGACTTTTGCATCGCCACCCGCAACTCCTGGATCGGTATGGCCGGCCCGGCCATGATCGAAGGCGGCGGCATGGGCAAGCATGAGCCGACAGCCATCGGTCCGATTGACGTACAGGAAAAAAACGGCGTGGTTGATATTGTCGCCGAGGACGAGGCGCATGCGACAGCGCTGGCGCGCCAGCTGCTCTCCTATTTCCAGGGTGACGTGCCAGCGTGGGCGACGGTGTCGCAGGATACTCTGCGCGATGCCATTCCCCAGGACAGGCGCTGGGGTTACCCGGTTCGTCGCATCATCGAAACGATCGCCGACACCGGCTCATTCCTTGAATTGCAGCGAATTTACGGGCGCGGCATCATCACCGGTTTTATGCGTCTGGAGGGTAAACCTGTCGCCCTGATCGCAAACGACTGCCAACAACTGGGCGGTGCTGTCGATGCTGTCTCGGCGGAGAAAGCGGCGCGCTTCCTGCGAATCTGCGATGCCTTTTCACTCCCCGTAGTGTCGCTCACCGATACCCCCGGTTTTATGGTGGGTCCGGATAGCGAGGCGCAGGGGGCGGTGCGGCGTATGTCATCACTGTTTCTGGCAGGGTCCCGCCTGCGTGTCCCTGTGGTGGCGATATTCCTGCGCAAAGCCTACGGTCTCGGCGCCATGGCGATGACCGGCGGTACTTTTGTGGCACCCGTTTATGCAGCAGCCTGGCCGACCGGTGAGTTTGGCGGCATGGGACTGGAGGGCGCCGTGCGCCTGGGCTTCAAAAAAGAGCTGGAGGCAGAGCAGGACGAGGAGGCGCGCGAGCAGTTGTTCCAGCAGTTGGTGGCGCGTATGTATGAGGTAGGCAAGGCTTCGGAAGCAGCCTCCTACCTGGAACTGGACGCGGTGATCGATCCGGCGGACACCCGTGCAGCTATTCTGCGGGCGCTGGCAGCCGCTAAACCGCGTGTCCGTCGCTAGCCACGGCAGTGTTACCACACCGTGCCTGAAGGCGGTGCTGCAGGCTGCCTCGGCGCTGGGTGTGGACAGCGCTGAGCTGTTGCGCGATGCGGGCATCAACAGGGAGCTGCTGCGCACCCCTGTAGAGCGCATACCGCTGACGCGCTACCTGGATGTTTATCGCATGGCGCGGGAGCGCAGCGGCAATGCCGATATCGGACTGCATGTGGGGCATATCACATACTTCAGCGGCATGAACTTGCACTTGTACATGACAACGATCTGTCGCAACCTGAAAGAGTATTTCAACGTTATTCCCAGCACCATCCGCTTGCGTGGCGATATGGGGCGCGTGCTCATCCGCCCGCTGGGCGACTTTATCCGACTGGAATGGCATCCGCTGACGGCGGGTACCGCATCCTGGCGACCGCTGATTGACGAGATGCTGAAATCGTCCGCCGAGATTGTGAGCGGGATCTGCGCGCTGCCGGTACCCGTTCGCGCGGCCGAGTTTACCTACCCCGCACCCGATGACACCCGTGCACTAAAGCGTGCCTTCGGTCCCAATCTCAAATTTGGCTGCGAGGTCAGCTGCCTGTACTTCTCACGCGAGGTGGTGCGCTATCCGCTGATTGATGTCGAACTCGATGCTGGTGACGACTTCTGGGCGGGAGCGCGCTCGGTGTTTGAGGAGCCCGCGAGTATTGAACCGTTTCTACGCGATACCCGGGTCGCGATACGCAGGGCGCTGCCCGGTGGCGGTCTGACCATCGACAGCCTCGCTGATGAACTGGGTATCTCCCGCCGTACCTTGCAGCGTCGACTCAGCGCACTGGGGTCGAGTTTCAAATCGATATTGCAGGATGTGCGCGAGGAACAATCGCGTCGCTACCTCGATGATCCGCGACTTGCGGTAACCGAGATTGCGCTGTTGCTGGGATATTCCGATCAGGCCTCGTTTTCGAATGCGTTCAAGTCATGGTGCGGCTGTGCTCCCACCGAGTACCGGCAGCGTTGAAGTTGGCGCCGGGAATGAGGAAATCAACGTTCCCCGGTTACGCAGTTGGCGACAGTGGCCGGGGATGGGACAATCGCCGAGCTTGAGCGGCAACAACACAGCCGTGAGTTGTCGCGGTTTGAATTCACTCCAGTAAGGGAAGGGATATGAAAAATCTGTTTAGTGTCGAAGGCAAGGTGGCAATCGTTACGGGGGGGTCGCGCGGCATCGGCGCGATGATCGCGCGCGGGTTCGTCGAGAATGGCGTGAAGACCTATATAACAGCGCGTAAGGAGGAAGAGTTGCGCGCTACCGAGAGCGAACTCAGTGAGTTGGGCCAGTGCATTGCCATTCCTGCCGATCTCTCCACGCTGGACGGTGTCAGCGCTTTTGCCGCAGCAGTCATGGCGCAGGAAGCGCGCGTTGATATCCTGGTCAATAATGCCGGCGCGACCTGGGGGGCCGAGATCGACGAGTTTCCGGAAAGCGGCTGGGATAAAACAATGGATCTGAATGTCAAATCGCTGTTTTTCCTGACGCAGAAAATGCTGCCCGCACTGCGGCAAGCGGGGAGCACAGACGATCCGGCGCGGGTGATCAACATCGGCTCAGTCAATGGTATGAGGCACCCTCATATGACCAACTACGCCTACTCCGCAAGCAAGGCCGCGGTGCACCAGTTGACCGCGCATCTCGGTGCCGACCTCGCGCCGCACGGCATCAATGTCAATGGCATCGCGCCCGGCTTTTTCCCCAGCAAAATGACCGCCCATATGTTGCCCCACGAGGCCGAGATGTCTGCTGGAATCCCATGCCGCCGGCTCGGCAATGCGGAGGATGCGGCGGGCACGGCGATTTATCTGTGTTCCCGCGCCTCGGCCTGGGTGACGGGACAAATGATCGTGTTGGATGGCGGCCTGGTGGCTAATGCCGGCTGAAGCAGGCGACGGCCGGCAGCGCAGCGCAAGTGCACGATAGGCGCCGTCGGGACTGCACTTTGGAACAGTGCATTGAACGCTACATTGCCGCTGGGGTTGATACGGGGAGTACGATGGATGGCTGAAGACGCGGCACTGGCACCTGAACTGAATCCGCTGTTCCTGCTGCATGACGCAAACCTTGAGGGCGGCGCAATTGCGGAGCTGGCTGCGCTGGCCAGCGTGACATTTCTCACCTGGGCAGAGCGTGAGACACCGCCGCGCAAGGCCCGGGTACTGTTCTGCCTCGGTGATGAAATGATCCGTGAGGCGGCAACCATGGCCGTGGAGCGGCAGTGGGAGGTTGGGGTGCTGCCGCACGCCGAGGCCAGGCAGGCAATGATCGCGCTCGGAGTGCGCGGCGAATTGCAGCAGGTTTTCCAGCACTATCTCAGCGCGTCTGTGATCCAGGCAGATGCGCTCACCTGCAATGACGAGCTGGTTTTTTCCTCGGTGGTTATCGGGCGCGTACTGGCGTTGCGGCCTTTCGATATCAACCGCCCACAGACGCGCTGGAATCTGGTGGTCGGCGCATTGAGGGGCCTTGGCAAGTTGAAGCTGGCGCTGTATCAACTGACCACCGGCAAGGAAAAAGAAATTCATCTTGCCGCACTGGGCATGGTGGTGATGGGACAGACCCAGAGTGCGCTGGTCGGTCGTTCTTTCACCCAGGAACTGGGCGTCGGTGATCGCAGACTGTCGCTGTTGGCTCTGGCGCCGAGGAGCATCACCAGCTACCTGTGGTTTCTGCTGCGACTGCTGTGGCCGCAAAAATTCAGTCTGGGACGGTTGCCGGCGTCACTCGGACTGATCCAGACCGACAGGTTGCGTATTGTCGCACCGCAGGGCATGGAGTACCTGCTTGATGGCAAGCCCGTGCACACCTCCGAGATCGAGTTCAACGTGCTGGAGGGGCGCCTTCATCTCCTGCCCGGGCCGGCGATGGTGCTGCGCACTGAGACGCCGACGACAGTGTCCAAGGAGACGGTACGCCTGAACCATATCCCGCAGCAGGAAGAGGCGGGCCCGCTGCTGCAGCAGCCGCTGCCACTGTTCAGTCACGCCACTGAAGAGGAGTACCGGGAGCTGTTTGTGTCGCTGCGCGACAACGCCAGGGTGACGCCCTCATACCAGGTACTGATGGTCCTGAGCGTGCTGTTGGCGCTGGCCGGCCTGTATGCCAATTCGGCGCCAGTGATTATTGGCGCGATGATTCTGGCGCCGTTGATGTCGCCCATTGTGTCGCTGGCGATGGGGCTGGCGCGGTCCGATCTCGGCCTGATTCGCACCGCGATGAAAACACTGGCGCTGGGAGTGGTCTGGGGCCTGGTGTGTGGCATCCTGATGGCGTGGTTGATGCCGCTGGCTCTGCCGACCGATGAAATGAAGATGCGCATGGCGCCAAACCTGCTGGATTTACTGGTGGCGGTGATCTCCGGCGTCGCCTGCGCCTACGCCAATGCGAAGGAGGAGATCGCCAAAAGCCTGGCCGGTGTGGCGATTGCGGTGGCGCTGGTGCCGCCACTGAGCGTGGTGGGTATCGGTGTGGGCTGGGGTGACTGGGCCATGGCGGCAGGCGCGTCGCTGTTGCTGATTACCAATCTGGTCGGTATCGCACTCGCTGCCAGTATTACCTTTCTGGTGCTGGGATTCTCACCGTTCAAACGCGCGCGTGCCGGTCTCGGTTTTTCGCTGTTGCTGCTGGCGGCAATCAGTGTTCCCCTGTCACTGTCATTCGCCCACCTGGTCGAACGCCAGCGTATTCTGGAGCGCATCTCAACGGGCGAGGTGCAGTTGCGGGGCCTGCAGGTGCATGTGGATCACGCCGACGTCACGCTGGTTGACCCGCCGCTGGTGACTCTGGAACTGAGCGCGAAGGAACAGTTGAATGCGGCGCAGGTCAGTGAGTTGAAAGCGCTCGTCAGCAGGGAACTGGGGCAGGCCATTCAGTTGCAAGTGCAATCCAATATCCGCCTTTGATACAGTGCGGTTCCACAGGGCCTGGGCCCGACAAGCGTCTGGAGCGACAGTCAGTGAACACATCCGCATACACGGTTCTGGATTATGGCATCACCTGTATTGATGCAGCCTACGTCAGTGAGGGTATGGCGTGCTTCTACCTGATGCAGGAGGGCGATGACTATGCGGTGCTGGAGACAGGTACCAGTCACAGCGCCGCCGCGCTTTGGCAGGTGCTGCGCGATCGGGATATCGCAGCGGAGCAGGTGCGCTATGTGATTCCCACGCACGTGCACCTGGATCATGCCGGCGGCGCCGGCACCATGATGGCCGCGCTGCCGAATGCGCAGCTGCTGGTCCACCCGCGTGGCGCCAGGCATTTGGTGGATCCGACCCGTCTGGTTGAGGCCTCTAAAGCGGTGTATGGCGCAGAGCTCTTCCAGTCACTCTACGGTGTTGTGGAACCGGTAGCGCCAGAGCGCGTGCGCCAGATGCAGGATGGTGAGTCCGTGTCATTGGCAGGTCGTCGACTCGAGTTTCGGCACACTCGCGGTCATGCAGAGCACCATTTTTGCGTCTGGGATGAGACCAGCCGCGGCTGGTTCAGCGGTGATATGTTCGGTGTCTCCTATCCCTGGTGTCGCTTTCACGGGGCCGACTTCGTGCTGCCTTCCACCACACCCAGCCAGTTCGATCCTGAGGCCTATCTCGCCTCGCTGGCGTTGCTGGGAGCCCGCTCGCCGCAGCGAATGTACCTGACGCATTACGGCGAGCTGGCCTACTCAGCCACCGCGTCGCAGTTGCTGGCACAGCAGATTGAATCCTACTGCGATTTCGCCGCTGCTCATTGCAACGATGCCGGGGCGCTGCAGCAATGCCTGAGCGAGTACACGCTAGGGTTGCTGCGCCAGTTCGATGCCGGTGTTGATGAAGCACAGCTGGAACAGCGCATTGCCTTCGATATGCAACTCAATGCCCAGGGGCTGCAGATCTGGCAGCAACGACTGGCGGATAAGTAACCGCCCAGGAGATGCTCTATGTTTAAGATACGACAGGTGCACGATGCGGTCTCGCCCGAGAACCAGACGGCGCTCTCCGCAGTGCTGAATATTTACCAGGAGGCTTTTTCCTACTACCCGCAGTACGCCGCCAGAATTGCACAGTTGCTGAAGTTTACTAGCGAGCAGGAGTTCGATGTTATCTTGTTGGTGGCAGAGGGGCGCAAGAAGCGCATCGCGGGTTTTACGCTCTGTTTCTATTTTGCGCGCCAGCACTATGCGTATCTGGATTACATCCTTGCCAGCCAGAAGCGAAACACACGCGGTTATGGTAGCGCTCTGTACGAGGCAACCTGCGAATACCTCTTGCAGCGCAAGTGTAAAGGCCTGTTCATGGATGTGCCGACAGATGATGAAGCACTGCTGATAGACAAATCCGAGCTGGCTGTAAACCGGCGACGGCTGGCCTTTTACGAGCGCTTTGGCGCCAGGCCTGTGGCCAACACCCTTTATGAGAGTACCTGGACCAAAGCCAACCAGGGCTTTTTTACCTATTTGGTATTCGATGACCTGGAATTGGGAAAAACCCCTTCGCGGCGCGAAGCGCGGGATATCGTAGCGCGGATACTTGCAGCCAAAGCGGGTATCGGGGAGGGCGATCCTAAATTGAAACTGATTCTGGATTCAATCAAGGATGATCCCATCCAACTCAGGCCGCCTGTGTACAGCAAGCCCGTGGTGCATACTCCCACGGCAGTGCAGCGAACACTTGAGTTTATCAGTACCGGTGATTCCAACCAGATTCATCACCTGCGAGAAAAGGGCTACGTGGAACGACCCGCCAGAGTGCACGCCATCCTGAAAGGCCTGGCTGCGATTCCAGTGAAGGAGTTCAAGCTAAAAGTGTTTCCAGAGAAACATATTCTGGCTGTGCACAGTCAAAGCCTGCTGACGTTTCTGAAGCAGGGAGAGAAGCAATTGGAGAGTGGGCAACTGCTGTATCCAAACGTGTTTCCAGTGCGCAGGCCAGATCGGGTACCCAAGTCCTGGGAGAGCCAGGCGGGATACTTCTGTATCGACACCTTTACACCGGTCACGGCCAATGCCTACCGGGCTGCCCGCATTGCGGTCAATGCGGCACTGACAGCGGCAGAGCGCGTCGCCCGGGGGTCACCCCTGTGTTATGCCCTGTGCCGGCCACCGGGGCATCACGCGCAGACGCGAGCATTCGGCGGCTTTTGCTATTTCAATAACGCGGCGATTGCCGCGCACTATCTGTCGGCGCAGGGTAAGGTGGCATTTCTGGACATCGATCACCACCACGGCAATGGCTCCCAGGATATTTTCTACCGGCGCAGTGATGTGTTGTTCCTGTCGATACACGGACATCCGCAATTGTGCTACCCGTATTTTGCCGGGTATCGCGACGAGAGGGGGGAGGAGGAAGGACTGGGCTTCAATCGCAACTATCCGCTCTATCCGGGTGTCGATGACAACGCGTATTGTGAGACCCTTGCCCAGGCGATAAAGGCAATCACGCGCTTCCATCCCAAGTACCTGGTGGTGTCGCTGGGTTTTGACATTATGGCGGGTGACCCAACCGGTACCTTCAACGTCAGTGCCCGCGGTATGTATCGCATTGGCAGAATGCTGGCTGAAACGGGATTGCCCCTGTTGATCGTGCAGGAGGGTGGTTATTCGCTGCGCAATTTGCGTATGGGCGCGGCGGAGTTTTTCCGGGGAGCAGGCAGCGCCGACGCCAGGTGAATACGGCATATCGGGCCAAGCCCCGCTCACGGCAGGGCCCAACCGGTAACATGGGAACCGCGTCGCAACTCCGTTCGATGGGGCTTGTGGAGAGTCCCTCAAAGTCCCTATACTCCCGGAGAAACAAGCTCTCATAGCGCCTCTGCCTGAGATAGCCTTTTGTCGGTGCGACGATTCGTCCACCCGCAGGGCAGCAGGCCGGGCCTATGAAACCATAATATGTCCGGAGTAGATCAATGGCTCGCGTAGCACTTATCAAACTGTTCACAGGCCTGAACCTTGCCCCCGCACAGCTGTCCGGAGAGTTGCTAAGAGCGGGACACCAGTCGAAAGTCATCTATTTCAAAAACTACGAGGATCACGAGGTCAGCGAAATCGGCGACTATGAAGTCGCGGATTTTTCGGGTCGCCTGTTCTCTATTGATGGTCGAGAGGTTATCTGGAACTGCTACACGCCGATCAACGACACAGAAATTGATTTATTGGTGGGCGCACTGCAGGAGTTCAATCCCGACCTGATTGGCTTCAGCTTGTACTCTGGCATTATCAAACCGAATGCCGAGGTAACCCGAAGACTGCGCGAACATTTTGATGTACCGATTATCTGGGGAGGCGCCGCTCCTACGCTGGAGCCCGAGCTCTGTATCCCGCATGCCGATATCCTCTGCATTAACGAGGGTGAGGAGGTTATTGTTGACCTCGCGAATCGCATTGATGCCGGCCTGCCCTGGGATGATATCCCCGGCACCTGGGTCAAGACTGCCGACGGTGAGGTGCTCAAGCATAAGAATCGCCCCAATATACCCCTGAATGATATTGCGATCCCGGATTGGCGACGGGGCAACTACATTCATATCGATGGTGATCGTCTCGTGCGCGGCAGGTTTCCGCTAAACCTGGGCAAGGAATACCCGATCATGACGCAGCGCGGCTGCCCATTCTCCTGTTCTTTCTGTATTGAGAGCCGCTACCAGGAAATGTTCGGTAAGAAAGATTCGCTTCGCCGTCGCAATATAGACGTCGTTCTCGAGGAGTTACACTGGGCAAAGGATGTCCTCAATATCGAGACAGTGCTGTTCTACGATGATGTGTTTACGGTCAATCCGCAGTGGCTGAGAGAGTTCCTGCCGCGCTACAAGGAGGAGATCGGCCTGCCTTTCTGGTGTTATACCTACCCGACCACACACAATGCCGAGTTGCTGAAATCACTGAAAGCCGCCGGTTGCACCTCGATCACCATGGGCGTGCAGTCCGGAAGTGAGCGAATCTTGAAGGAGT
Organism: uncultured Halioglobus sp.; assembly: GCA_963976735.1. Lineage (GTDB taxonomy): Bacteria > Pseudomonadota > Gammaproteobacteria > Pseudomonadales > Halieaceae > Marimicrobium. Next base: position 22,082 of record CAXBLZ010000003.1, on the reverse strand, counting down.
ATTACAACAGGCCTACCAAAACAAAACGTGTGATTGAGGCCGGGCGCGAGATCGTCGAAGCGGGACTGACGGGCTTCTTCGATCTGATAACGATCAATGAGTTCGATAAAGAAGAAGACCTCAAAGCGACCTTTGAGTTCCTGCTGGAGTTTCCGAAGGAACTCAAGTGCCTGGCATTCGGCGAGATGATCAGCTTCCCGACCTATAGCTATTCGGTCATGAGCGAGAAAAATCAGCTGGCCAAGCAGGATCCCAACACGATTGCGGTAGCCGCAGTCGACGAACAGCCCTCCCGTGAGGTGTACGATTATTACCACCGCCTCTACCGACTCACGCGCTCGGAACTGCCTGTCGAGACCATCAAGGAAATTGCCCGGGATAATCGATACCGGCAGGATCCGACACTGATCGACCCATTCCTCAGTACCAAGAAGATTCCGAAGTTCACCGGTCTGTCAGCCTGATTCGTTTCGCGTTTTGAGATGACGGGCGCGAGGCTTGCACCAGCGCGGTGCAGGCCTCGGTAAAAGCGCATAAATGGTGCGTAGAATAGCGGTTTTTTCTCTACCCGCCCCCTGATATTTTTCCTTGCCTACATTCTTTTGCGGGAAGTTCCGGTATATGCTTTACTCAAGTACCCGCATCGCTGTCAGGGCAGAGTCTATGGTGATCACCGCCTGTGATTCAGGAATTGCGAAGATACGCAAGCTCGAAATCATTCAATTAGAGGCTGGAGAAACATATGTACAAACGACCCTTTAGAAGTTTAATGGTGGGCGTCGCGCTGACGGCACTTGCCGCCTGTGGAGGCACACCCTATACGCCCGTAGCGAAACAGGGCGATCCCATCGATGTCGGGGCCTACACCAAACAGGTCGACACGTTCGTCATTCTGTTGGATACCTCCGGTTCCATGAAGACCGAGGATACGGGGCGGCCGCGCATGTACACGGCTGAGGATTGGACCGCCAGTTTTGGTAATGCCGTTCCCGCGATGGATTTCAATGCTGCCGTGGTGACATTCGGCAAAGGCGCTACCGGCTCCTGCATCGGTTACGGTTTGGCGTCCACGCTGTACGGCCCCACCACCTATAACGCTGCAGGCTTCTCCAACGCCCTGGGCACGCTCAAGTGCGCCGCGAGTACCACTCCGATCGTCGATGCCATCGACTCAACCACGGCACTGCTATCGGAAGACACCGGCCGCACGGCGGTCATCATTGTCAGTGACTTCAACTGGAATGATCCGGACGGAGTGAAGTCATCGCTGGCAGAGTTGAAATCCCAGCATCCCGACAAGATCTGTGTGCACACAGTGAAAGTCGGAAACGATACCGCCCACGATGCGTTGATCTCCAGCATTACTGACAGCGCCAGTTGCGACAGTGCAGTGGCTGTCGGTGATGTGGCTTCTGGCCCAGCGTTGTCCACCTACGTCGCAGACACCCTGCTGACCCCGGTGGAAAAAGGCCTGGAGTACACCACTCACACGGTCTCTGCGGAAGTGTTGTTTGACTTTGACAAGTCTGTTGTCAAGCCGCAGGGCAAAGCTGAGCTGAAGAGAATCGCCGGTGTCATTGAAAGCCAGGGTATGTCTGTCGGTGACATCGATGTGGTCGGTCACACCGACAGTATCGGTACCGATGCCTACAACCAGGCCCTCTCGGTGCGACGCGCTGAAGCTGTGAAAGCGTTCATCGTTGGTGCCGGCATCTCTGGCGATATCATTGATGTCATTGGAATGGGCAAGCGCGACCCCGTTGCCTCTAACGATACTGCAGCAGGTCGTGCGCAGAACCGTCGGGTAGACGTCCTCGTGGGTGCCAGGAAACCCGCACAATGATGTGTGCGTGACACGCATGCTCTCGCCTCCACTGCCCGTGCGCGGGCAGTGGAGGATTACTTCCTGAACACCTTTTCAGTTGCCCTCTATCAATTCCCGATCCAGTGCCACCACTACTGTACCGAGCCAGCTGGCGAGGTTGCCAGCGTTTCGTGCCGCTCATATTTCCGGTTTTTTCGCACTGTTAGCATGAATGCTTAGCCTGGCTTTATTGAACCAGAGCTGCGAATGGTTCACAGTACGCTGTTGGTAAACACAGCAGTCAATCTGCAATCGCTCATGAACGGGAACTCCGTGTATGGCTACATCAGCTGACACAGACTATGTCGATGTACTGATCGTCGGTGCCGGCCTATCCGGTATCGGTAGCGCCCGGCATTTGCAGCGCGCCTGTCCCGGGCGCAGCTTTGCCCTGCTGGAGAGCCGCGATACGCTGGGCGGCACCTGGGATCTGTTTCGGTATCCTGGAATTCGATCCGACAGCGATATGTACACCCTGGGTTACTCATTCAAACCCTGGCTGGAGCGCAAGGCGCTCGCCGATGGACCTTCTATCCTGAACTACCTGCGTGAGACTGCGGCGGAAACCGGCGTCGACCAGCATATTCGTTACAGTCACAGGGTATGCAGTGCCAGCTGGTCTTCCAGTGCGGCGATGTGGACAGTGGTGGCCCAGCGCACCGATACCGGTGAGCAGGTCGAGCTGCGTTGCCAGTTCCTGTTAATGTGCAGCGGCTATTACGACTATGAGAACGGATACACGCCCGACTTTGCCGGCACTGACGAGTTCAAGGGGCGTATCGTCCATGCCCAGCACTGGCCCGAGGATCTCGAATATCGCGGCAAGAACGTGATTGTCATCGGTAGTGGCGCCACCGCAGTGACGCTGGTACCGGAACTGGCCAGGGAGACAGCACATACGATTATGTTGCAGCGCTCGCCCACTTACATAGCGTCGGTGCCGGAGGAAGATTCGACGGCGGCCTGGCTGCAGCGTTTTCTGCCGGGCTCCTGGGTCTACAGAATCACGCGCTGGAAGCGAGTGCTGCTGCAGATGTACGTGTATGTGCTGTCGCGCAGACGGCCGGAACTGGTTAAACGTTACCTGCTGGGCCAGGTGCGCGAGGCACTGGGCAAGGACTACGATATCAAAACGCATTTCACCCCCTCGTATAACCCCTGGGATCAGCGGCTGTGTGCGGTGCCGGAGGGCGATATGTTCAAGGCTATTCGCGAGCAGCGCGCGGAAGTGGTTACCGATCATATCGAGCGGTTTACCGGCAAAGGCATTCTCTTGCAGTCAGGACGGGAACTGGAGGCGGATATTATCGTGCTGGCGACAGGGCTGAACCTCAAATTTATGGGAGGCGCACAACTGACAGTCGATGGCGAGGTTATCGACCCTTCCACGCTGTATGTGTATCGCGGCATGATGTTCGGCAATATCCCCAACCTCGCTCAGGTGTTCGGTTACACCAACGCATCATGGACGCTGAAAAGTGACCTGACCGGTGATTTCATTTGCCGGCTGTTGAACTACATGCACAAGACAGGGGCCTCCACCGTTACCCCCCGACTGCAAGAAGGCACGGTAGAGGAGGAGCCGATGCTGGGCCTCAATTCGGGCTACGTGCTGCGCTCTGCGGGGCAGTTTCCCAAGCAGGGGGTCAGGTTGCCCTGGCGCCTGTACCAGAATTACATCCTCGACTTTTTGCAACTGCGCTTGCGACCGCTGAGGGACAAAGTACTGGAGTTCAAATAGCGCTTACCTGTGCAGACTATCGCAGGGCTATCCGTTTATCCGTGGAGAACCAATCATGATTAGCGCCAACACACAGCATAAAAACAGTCGTCAGCGGGTGCCGGTATCACTGGCAGCGGGAGGTGTGCAGTGATGATTGTACACGGGGCCTCCGGTTCGCCATTTGTACGCAAGGTGCAGGTAGCACTCGCGGTCAAGGGTTTGTCCTACGAGCAGATCCAGCAGCTTCCTTTCACCAGGGATGCCGAGTATCGCAAGATTAATCCGCTGGGCAAGATACCGACACTGCAGGACGGCGATCTTACGATTTGTGATTCAACGGTTATCTGCGAATACCTTGAGGACGCCTACCCCCAGTCGCCACTGTATCCCGCTGGCAGCGCCGATAAAGCGCGGGCCCGCTGGTTTGAGGAACTGGGTGGTTCGCGAGTGGCGGAGCTTGCCGCGGGGATATTTTTCCAGCGTTTTATGCGGCCGATGATACTGAAGCAGGATACAGACGAAGAGCTGGTGGCAAAAATCATCGACAGGCAGCTACCCCCGATCCTCGATTACCTGGAATCCCAGGTGCCGGAAGAGGGCTTTATCTTTGGCGACTTCATGATGGCGGATATGAGCCTGATGAGTCCTTTCGTAAATGCGGCGTACGCGGGATACCACGTCGATGCGCAGCGATGGCCAGTCTTCGCACAATTCATTGAACGGGTGAAAGCCCATCCCGTGGTCAGCGAGGTGCTGGCGGCCGAGGCGGCAGTGACAGGTTTCGGCTGAGCGGCAAGCGCCTTACTTTCGAATCCATTTAAACCCCGATTACGCGGCTGGAGGACAGGTCTGCAATGACAAGTAGTATCTATAGATTGGAGGAGATCACGGATGGTAGCGCGGGAGGTAAGGCTTACGGCCTCGCACGCCTGGTAGCAATGGGGCTTCCCGTGCCGCCCGCGTTCGTGGTGCGCGACGCCAGTGCTCAGCAGTTTCCCGATACGCTGGATCAGTGCTATCTCGACCTGGGCAAGGCCGAGGTGGCTGTGCGTTCCTCGGCGCTGGGGGAGGACGGTGAGGATGCGTCGTTTGCCGGACAGTACGACACCGTTCTCAATGTTCGCGGTACCGAGCACCTGCGGCAGGCCATCGCGCAATGCGTGGTCTCGGGTTCGAATGAGCGCGCACGCAGCTATCAGCAGACACATACCGGCAACACTGAGATCACGATGAACGTGGTGGTGCAGGCCATGGTTAACGCCCGCGTTGCCGGAGTGGTATTTACCTCGGATCCGGTCAGTGGCAGGCGCGATCTGCTGGTGATCGATGTCGTTGCCGGCCTCGGGGAGGCGCTGGTCAGTGGCGAGGCCACGCCCGATCACTACGCGGTCAATCGCCACGGTGACGTTGTGCGCCGTCAATTGACGGGGGCCGAGGCTCTGCTCAGTGATGCGGAGATTGCCGCCATTGCGCGCCAGGCGCGCGGCGCATCCGAGCATGAAAGGCAGCCGCTGGATCTGGAGTGGGCCATCGATGAGGATGGCACCCTGTACTGGTTGCAGGCGCGACCGATTACCACCTTGCCGGCAGACCTCAATGAATTCGACACCGTGTTGCCGCGCCCGGACGACGTGTTGACGATCAGCAATGTCAGTGAAATGATGCCCGGCGCCGTGTGTCCGCTCACCGGTTCCTTTACCGGTTGGGGCATCGACTACGGCTTGCAGCACATGCAGGTCGCAGTGGGCGCAAGGCCTCAGATCGTGAAGGAGTGGCAGGTGACGGCCTGGGGATATGGTCACCTGTTCCTGAATATGACCGGCAACGTGGTGATGTCAGCCGCCGTACTCGGCTCCACTGTCGAGCAAGCCGCGCAGTCGCTGTGCGGACGACTGGTGCCCGAGCTCAAACCGTTCCCGCCGCAACCGCTGTTGCGACGTGTACTGAATACTACAAAGCTGCTGCACTACTGTCTGCGTGCACCGTCGGTTGTCGATGATTTTGGCCGTGAACTGGACGCCTTCGCGATCGAGCACAAGCCGGACAGCAAGGCGATGTGGGTACATTTGGCGAGCAAAATCGCATTTTTTGATCACGCGATGGCCGTGCATATCCAATCCTCTGCGCTGTCGGGCTTTTTGTGTTCTATCGTCGAGAACATGGTCTCCGGTCGCTCCAACGACAGCACCCACGAGGAACAGGGGGAGGCCGTGCGTTTACTGTCGGGCGCCAGCGGTGTGGAGAGCGCTGTTATGCTGGAGGAGCTCGACGCGCTTATCGATCTTGTGGTCGCGCATCCGCAGGCCCAGAGTGAATTCCAGCAGGCGTCCGTTGCTGATGCGCAGGCGTGGCTATCCAGTACGCCGCAGATCTCGGCGGCGTACTTACGGTTTCTGGATGACCATGGGCATCGCGGCTACCGGGAGCTGTGCATGCGCGACCCGGCGTGGGGTGATGAGCCGGGCCCGCTGATTCAGAGTATGCAGGCTGCAGTGCATGCGCGTCTGCTCACAGGTGGCCATGCACCGATGCACACCACAACGATAGACTGGTCCCAACTGAGTCGCGGCCTGCGCTGGGTACTGCCGAAAGCGCACAATGCGATACGCCGCCGGGAGCATACCAAATCCCAGCTGGTGGATGTTGCCCACCGCTTCAAGTGTGCGTTCCGCCACCTGGGTGGCCTGCTGCAATCTGAGGGTGCCCTGCCGGAGGCGGATCTTGTCAATTTCTTCAGTATCGCTGAATTGCCGGGATTTGTTGCCGCGCCCAGCGCGGCGGCGGTAGAGCGCGCAATCGCCCGCAGGGAGGCGCTGGCCTTCCAACAGCGTTTTGAATTTCCCGAAATTTCAGTGGGGATGCCCGAGCCGCTGGAGATGCGTACAGTTGACAATACCGACGGTGTTTTACACGGGCGACCGGCATCCCGCGGCGTTGTTGAGGGCATCGCGCGTGTGGCCCATACCCTGGCGGAGGCGGCCGAGTTACAGCCGGGAGAAATCCTGGTGACGCCCATTACCGATATCGGCTGGACACCGTACTTCAGCCTTATTGGCGGACTGGTAACTGATCTTGGCAGCGCGGTTTCCCACGGTGCTGTTATTGCGCGCGAGTATGGATTGCCGTGCGTCGTCAACTCGCGAGATGGCACTCGCTTTTTTAACACCGGTGACCGCATCCGCCTGGATGGTGACAAGGGTATTGTGGAGCGCTTGTAGGTAGAGAAGCTGCAGCCAAAAAAAAGGTCGCGGCCCAAAGGGCGCGACCTCATTCTGCAACGGATTGTGGTGCGGCTTACAGCGGATCGTAGCTGTATTTTTGGCCGCCCAGTGTCGCCTGGTACATCAAGCCACCTTTGGCGATGGTGAAAATAGCCATACCCTTGCGGAATCCCATTGACTTGGTGTCGGCATCATTTTTGCCGCCACTGATACCGGCTGAAGCGCCACCGCCAGTATTGGCAGAGGCGTGTGCACCGGCGGTGATTGCCACTGCGCTGGCATCTGCACTGAACTCGAAGTTGCCGGAGGTAAAGTTGTCCAGGGCAGCTTCGTTCTCGAAGAAGATAATCTGGCTAAAAGCTTCACCGCCGAGCTGGAAACCGATGGTCAGCTGGGTCATCGTCGAGGTGCCGATCACTTCGCCGCCCTGGTAGACACGGCCCGAACCATGGGCGCCACCGATACCGATGCCACCCTTGCCGATGGTGGGGAAAATGGCGTAGCCGATGCTCTTGTCGAAATAGGCAGCACTTTCACCCGCTTGCCTGAAGCTGTTGATGGCGTCGTCGTATTCATCGGCGAACACCGACTGGCTCGACAGGCTCGCCATAATAAAGAGCAGTGTAGCCCGAAGTAGTGTTTTCATGGGGGGATTTTCCTTATCTGGTTGAGGGGTTGGCCGTATGCGTGCCGCCGCCGGAAGCATGGCAAACACAATTGATAGCGTCAAGTGGGGCTAGCGCACTATACGTAGGCGATGGCACCGCCGTCTACACGTATATTCTGGCCGTTGATAAAGCCTGCTCGCTCACTGCAGAGGAAGGTGACCAGGCCGGCCACCTCCTGTCGAGTTGCCAGCCTGCCGACGGGATTGGGAAAGTCCTCGGCGACGATGTGGCGTTCGATCTCCTGCCAGTCTTCCCCCCAGCCGCGCTTCTTCGCCTTCGCCCGGTAGCCGGCCTCCAGTTCCGGTGTGCGTATCAGTCCGGGCGATACCGTGTTCACTGTGATGCCGGTAGTGGCCAGTTCCTGCGCCAGACTGACGCCGAGATTGGCTAGCGCGCCCTTGGCGGCATAGTAGTGCGGCATGATCCGGCCGGGACGGTGCGAGCCGATCGTGCCGAGGTTTACAATGCGTCCCCAGCCGCGGCTTTTCATGCCCGGCACAATGCCCTGCGATAGCCGGGCTACCGACAGCACGTTCTTCTGGTACATATCCAGCCAGTCTGCACTGCTGGCGGTGTCCCATTTTGCGAAGCTGGCGGTACCGTAATTGTTGACCAGAATATCGATCTGCAACCCCTGTGAATCCAACTGTGCGAGCACGGCCTCGCAGCCCGCCTCAGTGGCCAGGTCTCCCTCGACGGCATGGCGGCACTGCAGGGTCTCGGCGGCAGCGGCAGCGCTGCCATCGCACTGGTTGCTGTGCAGTACAACGGTGGCACCACTGTTAGCAAGTTCGCTGGCGATGATGTAGCCGGTGTTGCGATCGGAGCCGGTAATCAGTGCTGTCTTGTTATCGAAAGTAAGTTGCATAGTGCTGGCTTCCCCGGTGACTTCCCTAGCTGTGGGCGGCAGTGTTACATTGTGGCCCGCATACAATAACCCGACCCGACAGGTCAAACGCAAGCGCCGAGGTAGTTCATGTTCGCCAGATTGTTCGTTTCAGCCCTGCTTATCTGTTGCGCCGCTGGCACCCTGGCCGCCGGACTCAAGGTGGGCGTGGCCGCAGATTATCCGCCAATGGCCTATAAACAGGAAGGCCAGATTGTTGGCATCGAGGCTGACAATGCCCGCGCGATCGGCGCGCTTATCGGCCAGGACATGGTGCTGGTGGATATGCCCTTTGAGAAGCTGATACCGGCGCTGCAAAGTGGTGAGATCGACATCATCATGTCCGGTATGAGTGTCACGCCGCAGCGCAGCGAGCAGGTGCTCTTTACCGACTCCTATATGGAAGTAGGGCAGATGGCGATCATGAGTACGGACAAGGTCGGTCATTTCTCGCGGCCCTGGGCCATGCACAGCGAGGGTGTGCGAATTGGCGTAGAACCTGGTACCACCGGGGCGGCGTATGTCGAACAACAACTCAAGGGCGCGCAAGTGTCGTACTTTGACGATTCGGCAGCCGCCTTTGCTGGCTTGCGTAACGATGACATCGACCTCTATATCCACGACGCCCCCACCAGTTGGCAACTGGCCACCACGACCGAGAACGCTGACCTGATCAGCCTCTACAAGCCGCTGACCCACGAGCAACTTGCCTGGGCTGTGCGTCTTGACGACGAGCGATTGGCAGCGCGGCTTAACGATGCTCTGCTGACGCTCAAACGTAACGGTACGCTGGCTTACATCTTCAATCGCTGGATTCCCGTCACCGTCGAAGTGCGTTGAGTGGGCTGATGGAGACCATACCCGACGGGCTGGACAGCCTCTCCTGCGAGTGGCTGTCCAGCGCGCTGCAAGTGCAGGTGACTGGTTTTTCGGTACTGGATGCGCACGCGGGCACCACCGGGCGCGCGCTACTGGCACTGGAGTACGGTGTCCCCACGGACATGCCCGAAAGGCTGTTCGTCAAATTGCCACCAGGCGATCAGCAGCAGCGGGATTTTGTCACCTCCAGTGGCATGGGGCGGCGCGAGGCGCTGTTCTATCACTCTCTTGCGTCGGAGCTGCCGGTGCGGGTGCCGCGCTGTTACTTCGCCACCAGTGATGCGGCCGGGGATGCCTATATCATGCTGCTGGAAAACCTGGTGGACAGCGGCTGTACCTTCAAGAATGCGAGCAAGCGCTATTCCCCGGCCTATATTCGCCAGATTCTTGCGGCCTTCGCCCGCCTGCACGCCGCGTACTGGGAGTCGCCTCGCTTTGCCGGCGATCTCAACTGGGTGCAGCCTCCGGTGCAGCATGACATCGGTGCGCAGTTGATCGCCCGGGCGCTGAAAATACACGGTGCGAGCATGCCTGCAGTCTTTACGGAGATGGCGCAACTGTATCTGGGGCAGACCGATGCCATTCACCGGTTGTGGCAGCGCGGCGTGCCGACGCTGATCCACGGTGATGTCCACGACGGCAACCTGTTTTATGACAGCGGTCAGCCGGGGTTCCTCGACTGGGCGATGGTGGCGCGCGGCCCGGCGATGCGGGACGTGGGGTATTTCCTGGCCGGAAATTTGACGCCGCAGGACCAGCGTGACTGTGGCCGCGATATGGTGCGCTACTATCGAGAACAGTTGCTGGCGCTGGGTGCGCCAGCGCCGTCCGCGGCCGATTTATGGCAGCAGTACCAGTGGCATGCGGCGTATGTCTGGGTCGGCGCGGCAGCGACACTGGCGATGGGCGACGCCTGGCAACCGATCAATTACCTGCTGGCGTCGATGCAGCGACTGCATGCGGCGCTGGAGACCCTCGGCTCTGTCGAGGCGATTCGCGCCGCGTTGTAGGCACTCAGTAGGTGCTCAATTCACACCGGGAAAGTTGTACTCGTGGCCCCACAGGTCGCCCTCGACACTGACTGTGGGTACATAGTTCTCCCAATCGATCAACAAACCGTCGTAGCCGTACTCCACGGCGATGCCGCCCGGCGCGAGTATGTAGATCGAGCACATATTGTCGTTCACATGGCGGCCCAGGGTGGCGAGGAAGTGCACACCGGCCTGTTGCGCCCGTTTCATCGCCTGGCCGACTTCATCCAGCGTCTGTACTTCGACCATCATGTGAACGATGCCAGCGGGATGTGGGCCGCTGAACAGCGCCACCGAGTGCTGGCGCGGGTTGTTGGCGTGCATAAACTTGATCTGCATGCCGTCCAGTCCCGGTGGGTACAAGGTGTCTGTCAGGCCGGTGCCGATCAACTGGGTGTAGAAGTCCACGCAGGCATCGATATTGGGGGCGGGCAATACGCAGTGCCCAAAGCCCATATCACCGGACTGCTGGTAGGTGGTGACAAAGCGGCTGACGCCGGTGGGGGAGGCCAGCGGCACATAATCCAGTTTGCGGCCCCGGTAGAGTTCCAGTGTATTGCCTGCCGGGTCCTGCACCGTGGCGAAGGCAGTGACACAGCGTCGCTCTGCCTCCTCAGGCGCCCCTGTTGCCACGCTGTGGCCGGCTCTCTCCAGCGCCTCGATGGTGGCCCGCCAGGCCATTTCGTCGGGGAATTCCAGACCGGTTGCAATCAGCATGTCAGCGTCAGACGCCTCGACCATGAAGCGGAACGGGTGATCATCCATACGCAGGAAGCGCGCGCCCTCGGCATCCTCACGCTGGGCATCCATCAGGCCCAGCACACCCGTGCCGAAGTCCATCCAGGCCGCTGGGTCTGTCGAGGCGATTCTCAAATATCCGACTGCTGAGACTGACATAGGTGTACTCCGGGTTGGTTCATAGAGGTTTGATTCCAGCCTGGCATTATCGATGAATTTCCCCGAACTGACAGGCACGCATTCGCATTCTGTCCCCGGTGGTACAAGTAACGCAACCCCTTGCGGTGAATGCAGCGGCACTTCAGGTTCAAAACGCTCAACGAGTGCGAATTGATCTGAAATGTCATTGCCACGTGATCCTTTGCGTCATTGAGTGCATGCGAGGGCTCGCTGATACTGTCTGCTCGAAATCCAACCCCTATCAAGGAGGGCTGTGACTGTGTCGCAACCGGAAATCCTCAACCAGGCGTTTGAACTTGGTTACACGTATACCCGCTCCACAGGCCCGGTAATCGGTCGTTTTCTGACCGAGCTCAGAAACCGCAATATCGTCGGCATCAAGGCCAGCGACGGTCGGGTGGTTGTACCTCCCATGGAATATGATCCCGATACCGCCGAGGCGCTCAGCGATTTTGTCGAGGTCGGCCAGCAGGGGGAGATTGTGAGTTTTGCATGGGTCAAGGAGCCCCGTGAAGCCCATCCCATGCAGGAGCCCTTTGCCTGGGCGATGATCAAACTCGATGGTGCCGATGTGCCGATGATTCACTGTGTGGCAGCCGCCGCCGAGAGTGATATCGCCACCGGTGCGCGCGTGCAGGCCGTGTGGGCCGATGAGACGGTCGGTTTCATCACCGATATTCGCTGCTTCGAACTGGTTTAGGAGAGAGCAAGCTATGAGCGACGAACAGGATGTAATCACCGGCATCAAAGCGCCGGTCTATCTGAAATATAATTTCACAGCGGGAGCGGCGCCAGCGCGCTTCCTCGCCCAGATCAAGAAAGGAGTACTGACCGGGCAGCGCTGCCCCAAGTGTTCCGCAGTGTACGCACCACCGCGCGGTTCCTGCGCATCGTGCGGCGTCGCGACCGAAGAGGAAGTGGTGCTCTCCGACAAGGCGACGGTGCAGTCATTTACGATTGTCTCGATTCCGATTCCGGGCAACCCGATCGACCCTCCGTTTGTGGTCGCCAACCTGATACCGGACGGCGCCAATATTTCTCTCATTCACCTGCTCAGCGAGTGTGTGAACGAGGAGGTTCACATCGGCCAGCGGGTGCAGGCAGTGTGGAAACCTGAATCCGAATGGGATTACTCCATGGACAATATCCGTTACTTCAAACCGATCGACGAGCCGAACGTTCCGTTCGAAAAGATCGGCACATTAACTGCCAGTGGCTGGGAGGGTTGAGCGATGAGAGATATTGCAATAGTAGCCTACCAGCAGACAGACAGCGTCTCTGATGTCGGTGCCGTGAACGAGGTGGAGTTGATCATGCCGGTACTGGCGCGCACCTTTGAACAGGCGGGCCTGAAAAGTGCGCAGGACGTCGATTTTGTCTGCTCCGGCAGCTGTGATTACTTGCAGGGCGCTGCGTTTGCGTTCGTTGCCGGTGTCGATGCGCTGGGTGCGGTGCCGCCGATCAAGGAATCCCACGTTGAGATGGATGCGGCCTGGGCACTGTATGAATCCATACTGAAGATTCGCATGGGGCACGCGGATTCGGCGCTTATCTACGGGTTCGGTAAATCCTCGCCCGGCGAATTGCCGATTGTACTGTCACAGCAGTTGGACCCGTATTACCTCGCGCCGCTTTGGATAGACAGCATCTCGCTGGCCGCGCTGCAGGCCCGCATGATGCTCGACAAGGGTCTTATCAGCGAGCGTGATATGGCGGAAGTGGTGTCGCGCTCGCGCCGCAACGCGATGAACAATCCGCACGCGCAATTGAAGGGCGATGTGTCGCCGGAAGATGTGCTGGCACAGGAAACCTATCTGTCACCGCTGCGCAAGGGGGATTGCAGCCCGGTATCAGACGGCGCCAGCGCAATGGTTATCGCCACCGTGGAGCAGGCCAGGGCGTGGGGATTGCCCTACGCTGTCATCACCGGCATCGATCACTGCATCGAGACCCATAACCTCGGCATGCGCGATCTCACGGATTCCGTCTCCACACGTGTGGCGGCCAATCGTGCAGGTATGAACGAGGGCAAGGTGGACGTGGCAGAGTTGTACGCACCGTTCAGCCACCAGGAAATCATCCTGACACGCGCACTGGGGCTGGACAGCGGTACCGAGGTCAACCCCAGCGGCGGCGTGTTGGCCGGCAACCTGATGATGGCTTCTGGCCTGTCGCGCGTAGGCGAAGTGTTTAACCGCATTGTAAATGGCGAGGCACAGCGGGGCATCGCCCATGCAACATCCGGCCCGTGCCTGCAGCACAATCTGGTAACGGTCCTAGAGAAAGGGGAGAAAGCGTAATGGCTAATTTGGCAGCGGTGGTCGGCATTGGCCAGACAAAATACACCACCAAGCGAACCGATGTCTCAATCGCCGGGCTGGTGCGCGAAGCAGCGGTGAATGCGCTGCAGGACGCAGAGTTGGGTTGGGACGATATCGATGCGGTCATCATCGGCAAAGCCCCCGACATGTTCGAGGGCGTGATCATGCCGGAAGTGTACCTGACCGATGCGCTGGGCTGTAATGGCAAGCCCATGCTGCGCGTGCACACTGCGGGTTCCGTGGGTGGGTCTACCGCCCTGGTCGCGGCATCGCATGTGCAGAGCGGCACCTTCAAACGGGTGCTGACCGTCTCATTCGAGAAACAGTCAGAATCCAATGCAATGTGGGCACTGTCCAATCCACAACCGTTTTCCACCCACCTGAACGCCGGTGCCGGCGGCTATTTCGCGCCCATCATTCGCGAGTATATGCGCCGTTCCAATGCACCCTACGATGTGGGTATCAAGGTGGCGGTGAAAGATCGGCTGCACGGCGCACGCAACCCGCTGGCGCATTTGCAGAAGCCCGATATCACGATGCAGGAGGTGGAAGAATCCTTCATGTTGTGGGATCCGATTCGTTTCCTGGAGTCCTGCCCATCCTCGGACGGTGCCTGTGCGATGGTCATTGCCAACGAGGAACTGGCCGACAAGGCATCCAAGCCACCGGCCTGGATTCGCGGCGTGGCAATGCGTTCGGAGCCGACCATGTACGCCGGGCGCAACGAGGTAAACCCGCAGGCCGGTCGTGATTGTGCGGCGGATGTCTACAAGCAGGCGGGTATCACCAATCCGCGCAAGGATCTCGACTGTGCGGAAGTGTATGTACCCTTTAGCTGGTACGAGCCCATGTGGTTGGAGAACCTCGGTTTTGCACCCGAGGGTGAGGGTTGGAAGCTGACCATGGAGGGAGCGACCTCGCTGGATGAGGGCGGTGATATTCCCTGGAACTGCTCCGGTGGTGTACTGTCTTCCAACCCCATAGGTGCCTCTGGCATGATCCGCTTTGCCGAGGCGGCGAGGCAAGTACGCGGCGACGCCGGTGCGCATCAGGTCGAGGGCGCAAAGCTCGCTCTGGGCCACGCTTACGGCGGCGGTGCGCAATTTTATGCAATGTGGGTCGTCGGTTCAGAAAAGTCGTAATCGACACCACAACAGGCAACGGGAGAACAACACGAATGGCCAAGCACTACAATATTGCCGACCTCTACGAGATGGTGGCAGACAAAGTGCCCACACGCAGTGCGCTGGTGTGCGGTGAGCAGCGCGCGACGTATGCAGAACTGGAGCAGCGCGCCAACAAACTGGCGCATTATCTCGCGCAGCAAGGGGTAAAGGCGGGCGATCATGTCGGCCTGTACCTGTACAACTGCAACGAGTACCTGGAGGGCATGCTCGCCTGTTTCAAGATTCGCGCCGTGCCGATCAATGTCAACTATCGCTATGTGCAGGATGAACTGCTCTACATCTTCGACAATGCGGATATGGTGGCCTGTATTCACAATCAGGAGTTCACGCCGCATATCGATGAAGTACGCAAATCGGCGCCTGACCTGAAAACATTTATCTACGTGAAAGATGATTCCGGCTGCGATCCCTCGGTGATCGGTTCGATAGAGTACGAGGCCTCCATGCAGGGGCAGAGCGACAAGCGTGATTTTGCCGAGCGCTCGGACGATGATTTGTTCATTCTGTACACCGGCGGTACCACCGGCATGCCCAAGGGTGTGATGTGGCCGCACAAGGCGGTGTTCTACGCCGCCATGGGCGGTGGCGGCTGGTTCCACCCCGACGGCGCCATCACCGAGCCGGAACAGATCGCCGGGCGTGTGGCTGATTTTGCCATCGTCGGTATGGCACTGGCACCGCTGATGCACGGCGCCTGCTGGTGGTATGCCTGTATCCAGTTGTTGGCGGGCAACTCCGTGGTGTTGAACCCCGGTCGCTCGCTGGTCGGGGAAGAGGTGTGGGACATTGTGGAGAAAGAGAAGGTCAACTCTATCTCCATTGTCGGCGATGCGATGGCGGTACCGCTGCTGGATGCACTGGATGCCAATCCCGATCGCTGGGACCTGAGTTCGGTGTTCAACATCGGCTCTGGCGGCGCAGTGTTTTCCGAGAGCAAACAGGAGGCATTTCGCCAGAAATTCCCCAACGTCTTCATCTCCAACTCCTTCGGCTCCTCCGAAAGCGGCAACATGGGCTTTGATGGCGGCGGCAAGAAAGGGCAGGGCCTCGGCAACGTCACAAAGAGCGAGTTCATGTCGGTGATCACCGATGTCGAAGGTGAACCCAATCGCCATGTGGAGCGCGGAGAGATGGGTATCTTTGCGCGCAGTGGACACATACCGGTGGGGTATTACAACGATCCGGTAAAAACCGCCAAGACCATCGTCCACGTGGATGGCAAACCCTGGTTGCTGCTGGGCGATGAAGCGCGCCTGGAAGACGACGACAGCATCACCGTGTACGGTCGCGGTTCCAACTGCATCAACTCCGGCGGCGAGAAAATCTTCCCCGAGGAAGTGGAGCAGGCACTGAAAGCCAACCCCGATGTTTTCGATTGCCTGGTAGTGGCGACCCCGGACGAGCGTTTCGGCAGTCGTGTCACGGCCGTGGTGGCCCCGCGCGGCGATGCCAAGCTATCGCTGAGTGCCCTGCAGGAACATGCGCGTCAACACATCGCCGGGTACAAGGTACCGCGCGAGCTGCATGTGGTGGACGAGGTGCCACGTGCGCCCAGCGGCAAGCCGGCGTATCCGAAGGCGTTGGAAATCGCGCTGGCGGGGACGCACAAGGTGGCGTGATGCTGTCGCCGCTGTGTGGGGTGGCATGTGGTGACCTTGTGATCGGGAAACCGGGGGATTTGGATCGTGGCCCGATGGGGTGCGCCGCACAGGGTTCGAAGGGCTGAGATACTCACTCTGTGCGGCGCACCCCAGCGGGCCTGAGGCTGCCAGTTCCGTGCCAATAGCCTGAAGCAAGGTCGTTCCGTTTCATGAGGTAAACGCTTGCGAAATAGCAGGGGCTGGTTGGGTGAGGTCCCCCGCGACGAGTATCTCAGCCCTCCGAGGAGCGGGGTACCTCACCCAATCAGCCCCGAACAACAGCGTCCCGACGCCTACAACAGCGGCCAGACGCAAATCACAGCCATTAAAAATCGACACAACAAACAATCAACAACCGCACCAGAAAAAAGGTACTCACCATGGCAGAACTCGATATCAGCACCAAGAACTGCATCGTAGAACAAGAGGGCAAAGTCCTGATTGTTACGCTCAACCGCCCCGAAGCCAAGAACGCATTCAGCCCCGAAATGCTGCTGGGGATGTACAAGGCGTGGCGCCGGCTGGAGGAGGACGACGAGCTGATGTGCGCTATTCTCACCGCTAACGGCGACACGTTCTGCGCTGGCATGGACCTGAAGGCGGGTGCCGATGGCAACCAGCGCTCCACCGATGAGTTCATGGAGTTGATGGGCAAAGTGCCGAATATTCACTGGCAGGCCCTGCTGCGCGATGACCGCCCCAACAAGCCGTTGATCCTTGCCGTGGAAGGGTACGCGCTGGCCGGGGGCACCGAGATACTGGCGGGCACGGATATCCGTGTCGCAGCAGAGGATGCCACCTTCGGCGTCACCGAGGTCGCTCGTGGCCTGTACCCGATGGCCGGTTCCAGTATCCGCCTGCCGCGGCAGATTCCGTATTGCCTGGCGGCAGAAATCCTGTTGCTGGGGCGTCATATCTCGGCACAGGAAGCGCTCGACTGGGGCCTTGTAAATCGCGTTGTGCCAAAAGGCCAGACCCTGGCGGTGGCGAAAGAGATCGCCGCCCAGATCTGCGAGACCGGGCCGCTGGCACTGAAAGCAATCACCCGCTCCCTGCGCGATATCCAGACCGACGTGAAGGAGGCAGACGCCATGCTGCAGTCGGATGAACTGGCCAATCCGGTGTTTGCTTCCGCCGACGCCAAAGAGGGCATGCGCGCCTTCAAGGAAAAACGCAAAGCCAACTTCACCGGCACCTAGCCGCTGTTTGGTTCTATTTGGGGTCAGAGTAAAAATTATTCCTTGGCCTGACGCCACAGAGATCGATTTTTACTCTGACCCCAATTAGGAATTTTGCTAGGCTACCTGTCCTTTGCCACCCATGAGTAATCCAATGACCGACCGAGCCGCTATTTTTGATGACATCGTTACCTCCCGCCGTTCGCTGCGCGCGTTTTTGCCGCAACAGGTGGATGCCGCAGAGCTCTCTGCCATTTTTGATGTAGCGCAACGCGCGCCCAGCAATTGCAATAGCCAACCCTGGGTGACGCATGTGGTGTCCGGCGAGAAACTGGAAACGCTGCGCAAAGAGATGCCAGAGCGGTTCGCCGCGGGCAACTTCTCAATGGATTTCCCCTACGACGGTGTGTACCACGGTGTTTACAAGGATCGCCAGTATGGTGCGGCGCAAGCGCTTTACGCTGCAGCCGGGATCGCACGCGAGGACAAGGCAACGCGCAATGAACAGTTTATGCGCAACTTCACCTTCTTCGATGCACCGCATGTCGCCTTCCTGTTCCTGCCCGAGCCGTTTGGCCTGCGCGAGGCGGCGGACCTTGGCATGTTCGCGCAGACACTGATGCTGGCACTGACCGCACACGGCTTGGGCAGCTGCCCACAGACGGCGCTGGGTTTCCAGGCGGATTTCGTGCGCGAGCAACTCGGTATTGAGGCAACTAACAAGTTGGTGTTCGGCATCTCCTTTGGCTACCCCAACCCGGACGACCCGGTGAATGCCTGTGTTACCGACCGCGCGGCACTGGCCGATGCGGTGACCTTTCACGTCTAGATTGCAACAGGAATTGCCATGAGTGACCTGATCCATACCGAGAACCGCGACGGCGTACTGGTTGTCAGCTTCAATCGCCCCGAGAAGAAGAACGCGATCAACACACAGATGTGGATTGATCTGCGCGAGACCTTCAGAGCGGCGGCTGCAGACGATGAGGTGGTGTGTGTCTTGCTGTGCGGCGCCGGTGACAACTTCTGTTCCGGCGTCGATCTGGCGAGTTTTGGCGATGTCGCGGAAGGCGAGGAGCACCCCTTTGAATCCGCCGCGCGCGCAGTGGTGGAGTTCGATAAACCGCTGGTAGCGGCGGCACAGGGTGTGGCGATAGGCGGTGGCGCCACGGTGCTGTTCCATGCCGACATTGTTTATGTGGGCGAGAGCCTGCGTATGCGACTGCCGTTTGCCAGCCTGGGACTGGTGCCCGAGTGGGGCAGCAGCTATATGTTGCAGGCCAATATCGGCGCACAGCGCGCCGCCGAACTGTTTTATACCGCGCAGTGGATAGACGCCGACAAAGCCCACTATGCGGGGATTGCCGCCGCAGTGCTACCGGACAGCGACCTGTTTGATCACGCGCTGGCCAAGGCCCGCGAGATTGCCCAGTGGCCGGTCAACTCCCTGCGGGAGATCAAGCGTTCGTTGCGCTTGCATCACCTGCCTGCGATCGATACGGCCATCAAGGCAGAGCAGGCGGGTATGGTGCGCCAGGCCGGTTCACCGGAAAACATTGAAGCGATCACCGCATTCATGGAGAAGCGCCCGCCCAATTTCAGGAAAAAACCGGCCGGCTAGCAACACCGTGAAGGGCTGGTTCTGCTGTGCGGTACCGGTACCGCTGCCGGGCCATGGAATCTGTTGTGTTTTGCTGCAATCGGGTACACTCCAGCAACAGGCCATACCAATACCGCACTCACTATAATTAGAGGTAGCCGATGAACACCTTTAGTAAGCACCTGAAACCGTTTTCTGTCGCCGCAGTTATCACGCTGGCACTTGCCGCTTGCAGCAACAGTTCCAATAATTCCAACGACTCCGACAATCCCCCGATTGATACCAGTACCTATGCTGCCGACATCGTGTGGACCGAGTACGGCATTCCCCATATCACCGCGCAGGACTACGGCAGCGCCGGGTACGGTGTGGGGTACGCCTACGCTCGCGAGAATTTTTGTACCTTGATGCGGGAATACGTGCGCGCGGCCGGGGACTCCGCTCGCTATCTCGGTGCAGACGGTGACCTCGAGTCGGACCTAGTGATGAAGCTGTACAACGGTGACGACCGCATCAACCGCATGATTGACGAGGATCTGCCAGAGTACATTGTGCAGAACCTCACCGGTTATGCAGCGGGCGTTAACCGCTACCTGGCAGAGACGGGTGTGGAGAACCTGGCAGAGGGCGACGAGGGTTGTCGCGGCGCCGAGTGGGTGCGCGAGGTAGCGCTGCAGGACGTGGTGCGACTGGTACACCGGGCAATACTGGTGGGCAGTGCGCAGCCATTGACCGAGTACATCGTGGCGGCGCAGCCCAGCGCGCAGATGGCCAAGGTCGCCATACCAGAGGGAATGACCGCCGATGCATTGATCGCCGCGAATCTGACGCAGGACACGTTCGAGTCGGGTATTGTGCTGCCCAAAGGCGGTGCGATGGGTAGCAACGCCTATGGCGTTGGCGCAGACGCATCACAGACAGGTGTCGGCATACTGTTCGGCAACCCCCACTTTCCGTGGCAGGGGCCGCAACGTTTTTTTATGTTCCATGTCACCATGGGTGATGAATACGACGTGATGGGTGCGGCGTTGGCAGGGTTACCTGCCCCGGTCATCGGGTTCAGTCGCGACGTGGCCTGGTCGCATACGGTGAGCACGGCATCGCGATTTAACTTTTACGAGCTGGAGCTCAATCCCGACAACCCGATGGAATATGTCTACGATGACGGCTTCCGCGAGATTACCAGCGAAACCGTCAGCGCCGAGGTTTTGACAGAGGCCGGTGAGGTGGAGACGGTAGAGCACACATTCTACTTCTCGCACTACGGCGCCATTATCAACCTCGGCGGCATCAACAGCCTGCTTGATGGCTGGCCCACAATCAATGGCTCCGTGCTCACCTATTACGACGCCAACCTCGAAAATTTGCGCGGCCTGGAACAGTGGATGAATATGGGCAAGGCGCGGAACCTCGGTGAGTTCAAGAGTGCACTGCGCAGCCTGGGTATCCCGTGGGTTAACACCATCGCAGCAGACCGCTACGGCGATGCGTTTTACGGCGATATTTCCGTGACACCACATATCAGCATCAGCCAGGCTGATAACTGTGTGCGCGGCCTGCTGCAAAGTGCAGTGACCGGCTTTGGCTTCCTGACGCTTGACGGCTCCGATTCAGCCTGTGAAGCGGGCAGCGATGAGGGCACGGTCGCCGGGATCTTCGGCTACGACAGCCTGCCCAAACTGGAGACGCGCGAGTACGGTGCGAATGCCAATGACAGCTACTGGTTGTCTAACCCGCGCATGTTGCTGGAAGGGTACTCGCCGATCATCGGCGAGGAGCGCATCGAGCAGAGCCGCCGCACACGAGCGACATTCTCGCAGGCGGAAAATCGTCTCGCCGGTAGCGATGGACTGGGCGACCCACGCTTCAATATCGACAATATTCGGCAGTTGCTCTACAACTCCACCAACTATACGGCTGAGCTGATTCTCGACGATGTCGTGGCGATCTGCCAACAGGCTGAAGAAAGCCCAGTGGAGGGCATTTCCATGGAGCAGCAGGCCTGCGATCTGCTGGCGGGCTGGGATCGCACCCACCAGATTGACAGTGTCGGCGGCCATATCTTTTATGAGTTCTGGAGAGAGCTGCGCTCCACACCCAACCTGTTTGCAGTGCCCTTCAATGCGGCTGACCCGGTGAATACGCCGCGCGATCTCAACGTGGGCGACAAGGCCGTTGTGATCGCCGTAGAGGAGGCGCTGAGCGCTGCCGTCGCCACATTGGCAGCAGCGGGTATCGAACTGGACAAGCCCTGGGGCGAAGTGCAGTTTGTGGAGAAGAACGGCGAACGCATCCCCATCCACGGTGGCTCCAGCGACATGATGTTCAGCGTGATCACGTCAGGCCTGGAGGATGGTGAGGGTTACTCCAGCATCCGTCATGGCAACAGCTACATCCAGGCAATCACCTGGGATGAAACCGATTGCCCTGACGCCTACGCCATACTGACCTATTCGCAGTCCACAGACCCCGCGTCTGAACACTACGCCGATGCAACCAAGCTGTACTCTAATGGTGGCTGGATTGATATGCCGTTTTGCGAGGCGGCGCGCGACGCGCAGGAGATCGGACGGGTGACGATTTCGGAGTAGGGCGGAAAGCAGCCGAGGGCTGCGGATCATGACTGGCTATCACCATGTTATGGGGACAAATGTGTCCCCAGCTTTGGGGCAGCTAGACCGCAAAGCCAGTTAGGCACCACCCGTTTTTCAAGAGAATTAGTCCATGTGCCCCAGTAGTGGTTGGGTAAGCTATTGAAAACATGCGCTATTATTCTCTGGGTTCTGTGCACAATGAATTACATTTCTTGTTGTGCTCACTGACTTAGGCAATGTGCGTTCGCATAATCGCAAAGGATAGACTTCAAAGTGATTGAAATATAAGTGGATTCCGTCGGAAAGGATAACCGTCATGCAAATTCAAGTTACGATTTCTATATCTGATTTATTCGCAAGAATTAGCTGTTA
>CAXBLZ010000002.1:0-145457 GCA_963976735.1 uncultured Halioglobus sp. | reverse complement strand
ATCGCGTTTGCCTTTTGTTACTGCATGGAATCGCTGCGCGAGGCCCCGGCGAAGCTGGATCCCCGTGTTTATTCTGGTGCGGGGGCCAGAAGCCCCCAGACGCAGTAATTTTAATAGAAGACCAAAACGAGCGCCAAGAGTTTTTCAACGCACAGCTGTTTTACCGCTGCCTGGCCCGGTACAGCATGTAAAAGGGTAGCAGCACGACAATTGACAGTAATCCCAGCAGGAGTTGTGGGCCGAACCGGTCCAGCATGCCGTTGGCGATGCCCTGAAACACAGGGTTATAGTTTGCTGGAAGCGGCAACACATTGTTGTCGGCAGCGTATTGCCGATAGTGGCCAAGCATCTCCTGAAAACGCTCAGGCATACTCTCCTTCAGGTCGTTGGTCTCGCCAGGGTCTTTCACAATATTGTAAAGATGCCACTCGTTGTCGCCCACGGGAGGAATGTTCAGGACAATCTTGTAGTCGCCCTGGAACAGCGCGGCATTGCCACCGAGCTCATAGCCGATGGTGTCGGTTGCGGAATACACCCGTTTCACCTCTCCATTGACGAGTGGCAACAGGCTGCGGCCCACTATGGGTTCAACCGGGTGGCCACCAAATCGGCCTGTGGGCGGATTAACGCCCGTCAGATCGAGAATGGTGGGTGTTATGTCGGTGACATAAGCCAGTGCATTGGTGGGGCGGATGCTTGTCGGAATGGCGTCGCCGGCGATAATCAGCGGCACACGCATCCCGCCTTCGCCGGCGTAGAACTTATAGAAGTTCAGCGGCGAGGCAGCGGCACTGGCAAAGCTTGGGCCGATATTGTTGAAGCTGCCTTTCAGGCCGAGCGTGTCATAGTCGTTCACATAGCCCTGGTTCCAAAGGGCGAATCGCATCGCCAGGCTGCGCGGATTGTCCCCGCCAGAGGCCTCGCTGCCATTGTCCGAGGTGAAGATAAATACCGTGTTGTCGTACTGCCCGTTTTTTTTCAGATAGGCGATGAGACGCCCGATATGATGGTCCATGGCATCGATCATTCCGGCGTATACCGCCATGCGTTTGGCGTGGTAGCGCTGCTCTTCAGGCGAGTAGGCGGCCCAGTCATCGGTGGTAGACATCTCGACCATTGCGGTGTCGGGCGCAATGATCCCCAGTTGTTCAGCGCGCGCCCGGCGTTGCGTGCGCAACTCGTGCCATCCGCTGTCATAGGTACCCATGTACTTGTCGGTAAACTCTTGCGGTGCCTGCACCGGGATATGCACGGCCTGGAACGGTAGGTAGGCGAAGAAGGGCTTGCCATCGCCCGCGTTTGACGAGATGAACTCGATGGTTTTATCGACCAGGAAGCGTGATGAATAAAAGTCCTCGGGCAGCTCATACTCCTCACCATCGGCGAACCAGTTGGCCTTCTCATAGATGGCGAGATAGGGCTTTTGCTCCCAGTTGTCGGCACCGGTATCGGCCATGGTCACTGTGCGCTCGAAGCCGCGGCGAAAGGGCAACTGATCAGGCTCTTTCCCCAGATGCCATTTTCCAGCCATATAGGTGTGGTATCCGGCGTCCTGCAATAAACTGGCGACAGTCACCACATTGTGACTCAGGGTGCCGCGATAGTTTTCATGTTCCGCTTGTTCCGGCGGGATAGTCTCCGGGATGTTCGGGACGCCATTGCGGTGGCTGTCAACACCGGTTAACAGCATGCCCCGAGTCGGCGCACAACTGGCAGCTGTATGGTAGTTGGTGAAGAGGATGCCGTTGTCCGCCAGCGCGGACAGTGTCGGCGTCTCGATCTCACTGCCATACGGCGCGATATCGCTGAAGCCGAGGTCGTCGGCGATGATCAGTACGATGTTGGGGCGAGCTGCGAGTGCCATAGCGCTCCAGCATAGGCTTGCGGCCGCCATCAGCACAGGCAATACGAATGCAGCGGACCTGCGACGCAGTTGGCGCATGCTTTAGCTCTCCTGGGCGAGTCTGGAGGCGGCCAGTATCAGCACCGTGGCCATTACCACCTCGACTACAATCATCGGCAGCGCGAGAGCAGCATCGTGTACCAGCCAGGCCAGCACCCGAAATACGGCAGCAATGCCCAGCATCAGTGCAGGCGCCTGAAACCAACTTGCTTTTGCAGTGATGAGGCCAAGCATCATCATCATGCCCATGGCGAGAAAGAATGCGCCCACATCGGCGATCTGGGAGCTGAGTCCGACACCCTCCATCAGAGTCATGCCGAGTCCGGGGGCAGCTCCCGCGGGATCAACTGCCCAGCGCAGGCCCATAACCACGAAAAGCACGGCAGGTAAGGCTACCAATACACGAAATACGGTTTTCATTGAACGAGTCCTCATGATTCCTGAATACAGTCGTCCCAACGGAAACACCGGGGGACGATAGCTAACACACATTATTACCTGGGGCCCGGTATCGGCGTCCTTGCGGACTAAATGCCGTTGGCCGGAGTGAAGGTATAGAGGTTGAGGCCCAAGGTCAAAAAGCAATTTCGGCAAGCGGGGACGGACGAAAGGGTTTTGCAGCGCCGGGGTGTTACGCCAGGTGATGATGCGGCACTGTACCGGGGTCTTCATGATAGCGAACCACGCCTCCTTCAGTAATTGCGATTGCCCTGCAAGTAGCAGGTATTTATACTCTCCAGCGATAATCATACAAGACAACCGGGGTAGCAATTGATGCGCAGAGAAGGCACGCGCCAGGGCCAGAACGATGACTGAGCGCTGGTTTTTCGCCCATCTGATGAAGACCGGGGGCACGTCCTTGTTCTTTATGCTGCAGCGGCAGTTCGCGCGTCGCGAGATGTTCCCGCCTGTTTCAGATAACGATATGGTCAGTGTCGATGCGCCGGCCGCGTTAGCAGAAATGAAACGCGCTGACTCTCCATGCAGGATTATCTCCGGGCATTTCCCGCTGTCCTGTGTGGAGGAAGCCGGAGGAGCGTGGCGCACCTTCACGCTGTTGCGACACCCGTTGGATCGTGTTCTTTCAGCGCTGAAACGCCAGAGCGATCGTGATCCCAATGAAACGATGGAGACGATCTACAACAATCCCTTACGTTTTCATCTGTTGTTCGACAACCACATGGTAAAGATGCTGGGAGTGCCTCCCGATGAGATCGACGTGGGTATCTTTTCGCCGGTGCGCCCCGAGCGGCGACACCTGGACCGCGCTATGGCGGCGCTTGAGCGATGTGATGTGATTGGGGTGCAGGAGGATTTTGAAGCGCTCTGCCAGCGTCTTGAAAGTACCTTTGACTGGCATCTGGGTGAGCGATTGATGGTCAATCGTGCCAGTGAGCATGATGTACCAAGCGAACTGGTCGAGCGAATTCGTACGGATAACCAGCTTGATTTCGAGCTATACGCGCACGCTTTACAACTACTGGATATTACGGCGACAGACGAACAGGGTCGTCCGACCTCCTGAAGCAAGTGTGAATATGCCAGTCCTGATATTTCCGGGGAACAGAATTAAATGACAATGGAAGCAAGCGCAAGAATTGAGAGAATCGTCTCCGGGCCCAGGCCGTTGTCGGCGGCTGACCTGGGGCTGCTGGCAGAGCTGCGCCACGAACTCGGTGCCCGATATGTCGCGCAGGCGACGCGGAGTTTGCCTCCCGAACCAGCCGAAGACCTGTTTGCCGGCGTGAAGGGTTTGCCAGAGATATCCGGCGCGGACCTGACCGGGGCGCATGTGGCTTCAGGCCTGCGTTACCATGGGGCGCTGTGTGTGAGGAATCTTGTGGCACCGGAAGATGTCGCAAACTTGCGCTCGCTCATCGATGGCAAGGACTGGACCATCCCGCAGCAGCCCTGCGATGCCGAGGGGCATGTGCTGCCGGGCTCGGCGCCGATGAAATGTTCGGCGGCCTCTCTGCAGGGTCTGGTGGAGGCATACCAGAAGGCCGGCATGTACGACGTCATGCTGGACTATCTGGGAGAGCCCCCGGTGTTGTTATCCGAGCGATTGCTGGTGGACAGGCAAACCTTTGAAACCGGGCTCCCCTGGCATCAGGATGGCGCATTTTTTGGCGGTAATGTCGGCGGTGTAAACAGTTTCCTGGCGCTGGACACCTGTGGCGTCGACGCGGCCGGACTGCGGGTCGTGGCCCACCGTTTCGACGAGGTGTTAGGGGTCAAGGAGGGAGAGCGGGCCAATCTGGTCTACGACAATGCGCTCAAGGATGACAATGTGATCGCTTTGGCCGGCGCAGATGCCGTGGTGACTCCACTGCTGGAAGCAGGGGATGCAATTTTCATCGATGAAATGACCTTACACCGCACTGGCAGGTGCCCCAAGACGGGCCAACTGCCTCGCTCCTGGGCAATTACCTGGTTTTTTGCTCCCTCACGCTTCCCGACCCTGCGTCATCCCCTGTGGTTGGGAGCGTAACCTTTCCGCTGGTCAGCGATATGATCAGCCCCCGGATGTGGGCCAGGACAAGCAGGCCGATTGTGGGAGGGAATCAACTACCGGCAAAGCGCTATCGAGGTCGCCAGCGATCGCGTAACTGCTGTACTTGAAACGGAGGGAGCCACGACAGCGCTATACCGCTATACTGGAGAGCACTGACCGATGGCACTGTGTCACGCTGCAGCATGTATCCAGAGGAGGCTTCACGATGCTCGCCAAAATGATCTCAATGGGGTTTGATATTGCTACATTGCCTGCCCGCATGACTTTCAGGGGGGCAAAGGCCGTAGTCGATATGCCGGGCGATGTCGGGCATTTTCTACAGGAACTTCGATCTGCGTCTGACGAGGTGGCCCGGGAGGTCCAGGTAGTGTTGGATAGTGTCGAGGCGGAGATGCGTTTCAAAGCGGCACATCTCGATCCGCAGCAGAAACAACAGGCGGCAGAGTTGGCATTGGGCGCAGCGGGCCAGCACCTGAGTATGGCCGCGATCAATATCCTGCGGGCCCTGTGGCTGACATCAGAGGCCAATCGGGGTCTGGAGGAGGGTGATAAGCGGATTATCGAGCAACAGCGCTAGGCGCTGCTGCAGTCTTTCTCACGGTCGGGGGTGCAGGCGCAATGCATTCCGGTCCTGGTCGATCTCAAACCGGTAATTGCGCAACACATTCATTCCCAGCAAACCGTCAATGCCATCGCCGGACTCGTAGTCCAGGACGGCGATGTCAATGGCGCCCAGCCGTGAATTGCCCAGTGTCAGAGAAGAGACCTCGTAGACCTCACCCTGGGTCGCGCCGTTGGGTGTATTGAATAAGCGTAAACCGCGGTATCTGAAATTGGAGTGATCCATCTGCTCAAAGCTGTTCCTGGACAGAATGGTGACAGACGCGCCTGTGTCCAGCATCAGGACAACCTGGCTGCCACCGTCTATTACAGTAGGGACCAGGAAGTGATCACCGCGCCGGGTAAGCGGTATACTCTGCGCTGGCAGATGATCGCCGGTAGACGGTGTTATGCTGTTTCCCCACTGCAGGTTGAGCGCCGCTGTCCACTGCGCATCGCGTCCGTCATCCTGTTCTCTCAGTGCCAGCAGCAGATCCTGGCTGCGCTGGTTCTCGCCAATTAGCTGGTACAGCGCGGCCCGACGCAGTTCAGAATCCTTGGTCGCAAGATCGATGGCCTGCAAAAACTCGAAGAAGCCAAGCAAGGCGATCCAGTTTTTTTGTTGCGACAGTGTTTCATCTGTGGAAGTAATCAATCGAGCAACAGCCTCGGTTACGCTTATTTGTGCGCCAGGTTGAATGGCATATGTCCTGGCTATCTGCAGTGTCCTGGCGGCTTCTTCGGGCGAGCTGCATAAGCGCTGGTTCTCTGCCAGCAGCAGTAGTACCGCTATATCGTCATAGTAGGCATCCAGCCACAGGCCCACCAGTTCAACGAATGCATCGCCGTCACATTGATCCAGGCTGGCCCTCAAGTATCCTTCCAGCGTTGGCTTCAAAAGTGGCTGGTAATGTTCATCTATCCGTATCGCGTGCTCGTAGTACGTTACTGCCTGCTCAAACTCGTGTGCCAAAAGCAACTGTTCGAATACTGCTGCGTCAGGCGCTTCGGTTGTCTCTCGCGCTGCTGGCGGATCCGCTGGCTTAGTCAGGCCCTTGTCAGCAGATTCGGGAAGGTGGGTAGTGGTGATGGGCGTGCTTGTTGAGGGTGAGAGGCTGGCTGGAGACTGTAGAGGGTTAAACTGAGGGGCTGTGCCACGCAGCAACCACCCTGACACTATGCCGGTTAACAGTAGGCTTGCGTAGATAACGAGCGTCTTCATCAGCGCATTCTAGTCAGAATGTAGTGTGCAGACAAAAAGAGAGAAAGAGGTGTCTGCGCGCGACACCAAGAGTGCTTGTTGGGAGTAAACGCCCAGCGTCGGCGCGAGGTGCTACTCCATGGCGTCGTGTTGCTTGCCCTTAACCTCGCTGATCGCCACGTTCAAACTGGTGCAGGCCGCCGCAGAGGCTTGCCGTGCCTTGCGAAAGCATTGGAGCTGGCTGTCGTAACCCGCACACCAGCGGCCCTGCTGCTCTCTCACAATATGAGAAGTGGACTGATCGTCGCAGGTAACGTTGTAGATGCTGTAGAGGCCCCCGGAAGGCAGAATCCCCATCTTCACCTTGTCCATCTGCAACGCGTCTGATGCTGCTAAAACCGCGCTGGGCAGTGTCAGTGCAGCGGTAAGAAAGACTGTCAGGATGCGCATGGTGATCAATCTCGAGTTGGTGTGTTTGACCTGTATACGTTGTGCACGACAGATCAGATCAACTTGGGAGGTCCCTTTGGCGCCATTGCAGCTATCGCCCTTGTGTATCGCGCTTCAGATCTGCTTCGAGTAGTGTTGTGAGTTGGTGTGAAATTGCACCTGGCCTGCAGCGGTGTCAGCGTAAGCGTGC
Organism: uncultured Halioglobus sp.; assembly: GCA_963976735.1. Taxonomy (GTDB): domain Bacteria; phylum Pseudomonadota; class Gammaproteobacteria; order Pseudomonadales; family Halieaceae; genus Marimicrobium. The sequence continues at coordinate 138,598 of CAXBLZ010000002.1, read as the reverse complement.
GCGTAGTTTCCTCATCAGTAGGCCGGGAGATCTGCGGATGCGCTTGAAAACGACCGGATGAATGCGCTGCAACGTTGCCATGTAGGTTTGATAACTTTCAAAATCTGCTTTCTTCAGCAAGGCGCGTACATCTTTCGCTGCGATGTTCCACAATCTTGCCTCAAACCAGTTTTCCAGCACTTGTTGCGGGAATATGCGACCAGCCTTGGCTGCCTGGTAGGGACCGGTAATGCAGCTAAGGTTTGCGATGCTTTGCGCCGCAGAGAGTGTTTTAGTGGCGTTGTTCCCGTGCAGGCGCCACACGGCTGCGTCTATCGCACAATAAGCAACACGGCCGGTCAGGATATACCTGTGCAGAGACTCCCAGTCGGAGCTGATAATGTCCTGACGGTAGAAGTCCAGTGAGCATGCTTTTTCTCTTTTATACAGGCAGGTGTTGTGGAACAGCGATATCCGCTCTGTAGCGAGCCGCAAGAACAGGTCGCGGCCATCCATCAGGCCTGGTAGCCCCTGGTTTTCGCTCGAGGCTTGCAGTTGGTTGTCAAGATCCTCCCTTAATCTTGCCGCGTTGGCAAATACGAGATCAATAGAGGGGTTATTGCTCGCTATTTCGATGGCATTGGAAATATAGGCGTTATCGCAAAGGTAGTCGTCTCCATCCAGGACCAGAATCCACTCACCAAACGCTAGTTCATACAGACATTTCCGGTAGTTGCCCACGCGCCCAAGGTTGTGGGGGTTGCGATTTACCAAAAGTCTTTCGTCGGCAGAAAAACGCTCCAGTACCGACGCTGTTGTGTCCGTGGAGGCATCATCAGACACGATGACACGGAGATTGCCATAGTCCTGGTCAAGTGCGCTTTGCACGGCGTGAGCCAGGTGTTCAGCCTGGTTATAGGTGGGGATAAGGATATTGACAGAGTCCATGGTCGAGTCAGGTGTCTTGTGGGGGCAGCGGTTGGTGAAACATGATGGCGTCCATCAGCGCGAGTGTGGCGGGTATAGCGATAGGCGGTGCTTCGCCGAGAAGGTGGCCAGAGAATATACAATCCGCTATCGACAAGCCAATGGTATTACCGGCGTTTACCTGAACAACGCTGTCGGGAAACGCCTGAGCCACGCGGAAATCAGTAACTCCTTGAGACAAATCAATGCGCGGTATCTACAGTGGGATAAAAATCTCGAATAATTCTAAGATGTGGTGTTGCCTGCGATATCAGTATCACTGAGGGCAGTTCGGTCACATTTAGCGCGACTAGCGCGACGCCCGATGCGGGCAGCACTTTTATTGGCTGGAGTGGTGCCTGGTCTGGCAGCGGTAGTTGTATTGTGACGGTGGATACGGACACCGCAGTGAAGGCGACTTTTACCGAGGGTCAGCCACCTGGATGTTAAACCTCTGGGTTAGACCTCAGGCGTCGAGTGGGGCAAGTCCCCGCTCGATTGTTCTGTTGTCGCCAATGCCATCCCCCTTTTGCTATTCTGACACCGTAATGCATCCGTCATGGGCTTATTCGTCATCTCTGTGTTCGATTGCCACTGTCACGAACTGCATCAATAACCAGGGGCGTTAGTGCGCGCACAACAGGTTGCCATGGGTATAGAGATTGACAAGACCTCTTTCGCTTCATCGGATTACCAGCGGTTCAATAACGCGCTACAGGAAAACCTCGATGTACTGGAGGGTTTGCTGGCGACACCCGGTTTTGGTTCTGGCGCCGGGTCCATTGGCGCGGAACTGGAGATGTATATTGTTGATCAGCACGGTCATCCACTGCACCTCAATCAGGAGATTTGTGACGCCGCTGGGGACGCGCAATTGTCGGTGGAGTTAAACCGCTACAACCTCGAATACAATCTCACTCCCCATGCGCTTGGCGACGGCCCTTTCGCAGCTACCGAACAGGAAATTCTCACCAAGCTGGCACAGCTAGGAAAAGTGGCGGCGGAGTTTGGCGGGAGAATAGTCCCTATCGGCATCCTTCCAACCTTGCGACCGTCGGATTTTGGGGCGCACTGTATTACCGATCGCAAGCGTTACCACGCGCTGGTTAGCCAGTTGCTGCGGCGCAGTAGCCACTTCAGGATAGATATCGATGGCGAAGATCCACTGCAACTGGATATGGCTGATATTACGCTGGAGGGCGCCAATACATCCTTCCAGATTCACTATCGTGTGCTGCCTCAGCTCTTCGCCGATACCTTCAACGCCATACAGTTAGTGACTCCTCTGGCGCTGGCTGTGGGGGCCAATTCCCCGACATTGTTCGGCCATAACCTGTGGCAAGAAACGCGGATACCGCTGTTCAAGCAATCCATCGACACGCGTCAGGTTGATCGCTATACCTGGAATGAGCCGGCGCGGGTAAATTTTGGCCAGGGCTGGGTGCGGCATGGGGCGCTGGAGTTATTTGCCGAGGTGGCGCGTGTTTATCCACCGCTATTGCCAGTCTGTTCGCCGCGACCTGGTCTGAAGGAGGGCGGAGCCCCCGCACTCGCCGAGTTGCGCCTGCACCAGAGTACTGTTTGGCTGTGGAACCGGCCGGTTTATGACAGCGCCGATGGGGGGCACTTACGTATTGAGATGCGCGCGTTGCCGGCGGGCCCGACCGCGGTAGATATGGCAGCCAATGCGGCCTTCCTGATAGGCCTGGCAGAAGGGATGAGGGCAGATATCAACTCGGTACTGCCGGCGATTCCGTTTGCGATCGCCGAGTACAATTTTTATCGGGCGGCCCAGCACGGCCTTGACGCCAGGCTGGTGTGGCCCGATAACAGGCGGTCCGGCTATGAAGAGCAGGCCGTAACAGCCATTATTGAGCACCTGTTACCCACTGCCCGTGAAGGGCTTGAGTCGATTGGTATTGCTCCCGGCGAAGTTGCGCGTTACCTGGGCGTGATAGCGCATCGCCTGGAGCGGCGCCAAACCGGTGCAACCTGGCAGCGTGCGAAGCTGGCTTCGCTGAAACAATCTATGCCAATGAAAGCAGCATTGCACGGTATGCTGGAGGAATTCATTGCGCGCAGTAGAGAAAACCTACCCGTGGCAGAGTGGCAACTATGAGTCGAGTTCAGTTTATCAGGAATCCCTCAGTGACAGATGTCGGCAGTAGTGCGGAGGCGTTTCTGCGCACTCTGGAGGGCGCGGCATGCATTTTCCTGGACGGGGAAGATCGTACTCGCACACGCGCTCTGGTGACGCTGTTGCACGGGAATGAGCCCTCTGGTGTGATGGCATTGTTTCGCTGGTTGAAATCCGGCCAGCGTCCGGCTGTCAATGTGGTGTGCATTGTGGCCTCGGTCGTAGCCGCGCTGGAGCCGCCTGTGTTCAGTCATCGTATGCTGCCCAGAGCGCGGGATCTCAACCGTTGCTTCCGCGCGCCTTTTGATGATGCGCAGGGCGAACTGGCAGAGGAGATACTGGAGATCCTGCGGATGCACCATCCAGAGTCGGTGTTAGATATCCACAATACATCTGGCTCCGGCCCCTCCTTTGGTGTGTGCACGCATATGGATCGTCGGCACGATGCACTGGTGTCGCTGTTCACGCAGCGCCTGATCATATCCAATCTTGGCCTGGGTGCACTGATGGAGATCAGTGAGCACAGCTATCCAACCGTTACTATCGAAGTCGGCGGACGGCTGGATGAAGAGGCACACGAGTTGGCTTACGAGGGCTTGTGCCGTTATTTTACGGCGCCCACCGTGCTGGCCCAGGACGAAACGGACTGGGGGTTGGAGTTATTGCACGACCCGATTCGATTGGAGCTGTGCGAGCACGTGACTCTCACTTATGCCGATGCGCCTTGCGAAGCGTACGACATCACATTGAAAACGGATATCGAGCACCACAATTTCGGAAGTGTGACTGCGGATACAGTGTTGGGCTGGGCCAGAGGGCCTGCGCGCAGTTTGTTCAGGGCACTGGATGCGAGCGGAAGCTGTGCCGTTAGCCAGCTGGTGCGTATTGTAGACGGCGAGCTCTATCCCGCCCGGGCCCTGAAGTTATTCATGATTACCAACAACGCGGCTATCGCTGAATCCGATTGCCTTTTCTATGCAGTGGCAGACGATGGCTCAGCTATTTGTGCTTGAACTCCACCGCTTCGGCAATGCCTTCCGGGCCAGGGCCGATGTCCTCTTCCTTTTCCACCAGGTTTGCGGTGATAACTTTGCCGTTGAGCGTGCCGAACACCTCAACCAGCAGTCCCTCGGTAATTCTGCCCTCGGGTATATCTGACCATCCAGCATTGCTGTAGTTGAGCACAACTGTGCCCAGCGAAAATTGGCGTTCGGACAGAGCGGACACCTTGCCCTCCAGTTTCACGGCCCTGCTTGCGCTCGGTGCTGGCTTGCTCGTCCTGTTGCCCATCTATTTGTAGCAGTGATTGCGGACCGCGAATCAACACTGCACACCTGTTATCGGGCTGGTAAAGCCAATCGTCCACAGGGTTAAACGGTCTGCCCCGGCGGTGTGCAGTCGCTGGCATACCTGTACTCCTTGATTCTTCACAGTGGGAGGTTGCGATAGTAACAGGACGACTCCTCACGCATACTGGTACCTCGCGCAGGAGTTGAGAGGAGCGATGACAGACCTCGATGTATTGGAAGTGGACGCCACAGGCCTGGCGTGTCCGATGCCGTTGCTAAAAGCCAAGCGGGCGTTGAATGCGATGCAGCCGGGGCAGCGGCTGAGGGTGCTGGCGACGGACCAGGGTTCGGTGCGGGATTTTCGCGTGTTCGCCGAGCAATCGGGCCACCTGCTGCTTGAGAGCGATGAGAGCTCGGGCGTCTACACCTACCTGCTACAAAAAAGTTAGAATACTGACAAAGCCAAAGCAACCGCTGTGAATTCGGCTGTATAATCCGCCGCGCGGTTCAACACGGTTTTACAAATCTCTCGCAGGAATGACGGCTCGGGCTATTTATGCTGGAAATCTTCAAGAAATGGTACAGGCGTTACTTATCCGAGGAAGAATCGGTATTGCTGTTGGTGTTGCTGACCGTCTCGGTGGTGCTGCTGATGACGATAGGCGATATTCTCGCCCCCGTGCTTGCCGCCATCGTGTTGGCCTACCTGGCCCAGGGCCTGTCTGGTCAACTGCAGAATTTCGGGCTGCCCCAGTGGCTCGGGGTCGCGGTGTCCTACCTGGTCTTTGTCGGTATCTTTTTCGGCTTCTGTTTTGCCCTGCTGCCACTGGTCTGGCGGCAGATGCTGGGGCTGATCAGCCAGATGCCCGACATGCTGGAAAGTACGCAGCAGTTTCTCGGTGTGCTTCCCGAGCGGTATCCGCATATTCTCAGCCGACAGCAACTCGGTGAACTGATTGCTGTTACGCAGACAGAGCTGGCGGGTCTGGGCCAGGTATTGGTCAAGCAATCGCTGGCCTCTATCCCCGGCATCCTCACCGTGATGGTCTATATGATCCTGATCCCGGTACTGGTGTTTTTCTTTCTCAAGGACAAACAGCAAATCAATGACTGGGTAGCGAGCTTTCTGCCAGCGGAGCGCCCGTTACTGCGACGCATCTGGGGCGAAATGAACGAGCAATTTTCCAATTACGCCCGCGGTAAGGTGCTGGAAGTATTGATTGTCGGCTCTGTCAGTTACTGTGCGTTTGCCTGGCTGGGACTCTCGTATGCAGCCCTGTTGGCTCTGCTGGTGGGCCTGTCAGTCATCGTTCCCTATATTGGTGCCGCGCTGGTGACGCTGCCGGTGGTGATGGTCGGCTTCTTCCAGTGGGGGCTGTCGACGGAATTTTATACTCTGGTTGCTGTCTATCTGGTGATCCAGGTTCTCGATGGCAATGTACTGGTCCCCTTTTTGTTCTCGGAGGCGGTGAATCTGCATCCTGTCGCGATCATCCTGGCGGTGCTGTTCTTTGGCGGTGTCTGGGGTGTCTGGGGGGTGTTTTTCGCCATACCGTTGGCGACCCTGATCAAGGCAATTATAAACGCCTGGCCGTCCTCGGAGATGATTGAACTCCCGGGGCCAGCCAGTTAGCACCAATCCTATGGAGTGTTAGATGTCCGCATTGAATTCCCGGCATGGGTTCAGGTCCTTCTTTTACCTGCTGTTCAGCCTGCTGCTGGTCTCCTGTGTCACCACCGCACCGTCGCCGCTACAACCGGTCAAGAGTCCCAGCGATGACTACCAGTACCGGCTGCTGACACTCGACAACGAGATGGAAGTGCTGCTGATCTCCGATCCCGACACCCCGAAGGCAGCCGCCTCGCTGGATGTGCTGGTCGGCAGTAGTGACAATCCGCCGGGGCGCGCCGGGCTCGCGCATTTTCTGGAACACATGCTGTTCCTCGGTACCGACAAATACCCTGACGCGGCGGAGTACGAGCGCTTTATTACCGAGCACGGCGGTAGCCACAATGCCTACACCAGCTTCGAGAACACCAACTATTTCTTCGATATCAATGCACCGGACCTGCCGGTGGCGCTGGACCGCTTTGCACAGTTTTTCATCGCGCCGCGCTTTGAGGCCCAGTACGTCGACCGCGAAAAAAATGCGGTGGAGGCCGAGTACCAGATGGGCCTGAAAAGTGATGAGCGACGCGGGCTGGACGTGCTGCAGGAGGTTGTCAACCAGGCTCACCCCTACAGCCAGTTTACGGTGGGCTCTCTGCAGACGCTGGAAGATCGTCCGGATTCCAATATCCGGGATGAACTCGTGCAGTTCTATAACAAGTACTACTCCGCCAATATCATGCGGCTGGTGGTGCTGGGTTCGCAGTCACTGGATGAACTGGAGTCGCTGACCCGCCCCCTGTTCAGCCAGGTGCCCAATCACTCCTACCAGCGCAAGGCGATTGCAGCACCCTTGTTTGAACCAGGGGAACTGCCGCTACTGGTGAAAGTACAACCGCTGGCGACCCGGCAACAGTTGGAGGTCTCTTTCCCGGTTCCCGATTACCGCGATCAGTACCGCGTCAATCCAGGGGCCTACCTCGGTAATCTGGTCGGTCATGAGGGTGAGGGCAGTTTGCTGTCGCGCTTGAAGGCCGAGGGCCTGGCGCAGGAACTGGCGGCGGGCGATGGCCTGGCGTGGCCAGGCGGCGCTCTGTTCAGTGTCCGCATTTCGCTGACGGAAAAGGGCGCCGCGCAACCCGATCGTGTGCTGCAACTGCTGTTTGCTTATGTCGATATGTTGCGTGAGGAAGGCCCACAGCGCTGGCTCTATGATGAGCAATCACGCCTGGCTGAGTTGGCGTTCCGTTTCCGCGAACAGGCCAGCCCCATGGGCTATGTCAGCGCGCTGGCCAGCGGCATGCAGTTTTACGCGCCCGAGGATATTCTGCGTGGTCCCTACATGATGGATCGCTATGACGATGCGATCCTGGCGGAGCTGCTGGAGCAATTGCGGCCGGAAAATGCGCTGGTAACACTCAACGATGCCTCGGTGCAGGGCGAGCAACTCTCCCAGTACTATCAGGTGCCCTATTCAAAGCAGCCGCTGGATATCACGCCGTTCACTGGCAGCGACGAGGCAGCCATCGCCAAAACCCTGCATCTCCCGGCGCCGAATGAGTTTATTGCCGAGGATGTTTCGCTGGTCGAACTGCCGCCTGCGGTGCCTGCAACGCCGCAGGTTGCGCTGGAATCCGGACGCCAGAAAATCTGGTTTATGCCGGATGCTGAGTTCAGGGTGCCCAGAGGGGTTACCTATATCAATTTTCGCTCGCCCGAGGTCGGGGGCAGCGCAGAACAGGCTGTGCAGGTCGCGCTCTACGCCGCGCTGCTCAACGACCTTGTGAATGAATTTGCCTATCCCGCCCATCTGGCAGGCATGAGTTTCGATATTTACAAACACAGCCAGGGGATCAGCTTGCGGGTGAATGGCTATAACGACAAGCAGGAGCTGCTGTTGCAACGCCTGCTTGATAGCGTGGTGGATCCGGCATTCCGCCAGCAGCGCTTTGAGGATATCCGCGATGATATGATCCGCAGTCTGCAGAATTCTGTCGCCAAACGTCCCAGTAGCCAGGTCATTGAAGACCTCAATGAAGCGCTGGTGTATGGCGAGTGGGGCGAGCCGGTGCTGATCGCCGAACTGCAGAAGGCAACCTTGAGCCAGCTCGATAGTTATATTGAGGGTTTCTGGACGGGTGCTAGCGCCGAGGTGTTGATCTACGGTAATTACAACCCCGGTGAAGTGGAACAGGTGTCCGCCATGCTGGCGGATATTGTCAGCAGTGAGCCCGCGCCGCCGCTACCGGACCGTAAGGTATTGAGATTGGCGGCTGGAGAGAGCCTGTTGTACCGTGTCGATGTCCCGCATGATGACACTGTGGTTGCCTGGTACCTGCAGGGTGCGGACGATAGCTGGAAGGACAGGGCCGCGACGGCGCTGACAGCACAGATCATGTCATCGGGTTTTTTCCAGGAACTGCGCACCCAGCAGCAACTGGGGTATGTGGTAGGTGCCTACAACTACCCGAGACTGGAAGTGCCCGGGTTGCTGATGCTGGTGCAATCGCCAGTGGCTGACGCGAACACGGTGGCCGAGGCAATGCAGGCATTCATGGCGAGCGTCGAGCCGACACTGGATGAGGCGCAATTCGAGCGGCACAAAACGTCGCTGATCAGCGACATACTGCGCCCGGATAAAAACCTCAACGAGCGCGCCGAGTTTTACTGGCAGTCGATTGCGCGCAAGGAGAGTAACTTCGATAACCGAGAGTCACTGGCTGACGCCGTGCAGGCGCTCACCCTGTCGGACTGGAAAGCCTACTACCAGCAGGTGTTTCTCCAGCAGCGGCATTCATTGCAGGTGGTGGCTCCCGGCAAGCGGGGCGTGCTGCCGCAGGGCGATGCGCGCGAGTTCGACTCGGCGCAGGCGATCAAACGCGGGCACGCGACGTATCTCATCGACTGATTCCCAGCAGCGATGGCGCTCGGTCTGCCCTGGTTGTGGACTCAATTGTAGTGGGAATCCCGCCAATTATTTGGTTCTAAAATGGAACCAAATGGATTTGTTTGGTGCAGTTGGGTAGTATCCACGACTGACCCGTCTGCTTGCCCGAGGTGTTCAGGCCCCTTGGAAGGTCAAAAGGCCCCCACGGGGGGCTTGCGAGCCCCACCAGCAATACGGGTTCTAAAGTGGAATTATGTTCTCGCATAATTCCTTCACGAGCTGGATTCACAGGAGCGCGCGTTGGCATGAAGGAAGATACAAACCCGCTGGAGACCCGTGAGTGGCTCGATGCGCTGGACGACGTGGTGAAACACGAGGGGCCAGAGCGCGCTTCCTTCCTGCTGCTGGAACTGGCCAAACACGCCATCGGTTCGCGGTTGCGCCTGCCCTCAGCCACCACCACGCCATTTTCCAACACTATCGCCCCCGCCGAGGAAAAAATGCTACCGGGCGATCTCTTTATGGAGCGCCGTATCCGCTCACTGGTGCGCTGGAATGCACTGGCGATGGTGATGAGGGGCAATGATAACGACGAGGGGTTGGGCGGCCATATTTCAAGCTTCTCCTCCAGCGCGACCTTGTACGACATCGGCTTCAACCACTTCTTTCGCGGCACCGACAACGGCCATCCCGGTGATATCGTTTTTTACCAGGGACACAGCGCGCCCGGTATGTATGCGCGCTCCTACCTTGAGGGCCGATTCGACGAAGAGCAGCTCGACAACTTCCGCCGCGAGGTTGATGGCGGTGGCCTGTCATCCTACCCGCACCCCTGGTTGATGCCTGATTACTGGCAGTTTCCGACGGTGTCCATGGGCCTGGGCCCGATCCAGGCGATCTACCAGGCGCGGGTGATGAAATACCAGCAGGACAGGGGTCTTGTCGATCACGGCGACCGCGAAGTCTGGTGTTTTATCGGCGATGGCGAGTGCGATGAGCCCGAGTCATTGGGCGCCATCTCGCTGGCGGGGCGCGAGCGGATGGGTAATCTCAACTTCGTGATCAATTGCAACCTGCAGCGACTGGATGGGCCTGTGCGTGGCAACGGCAAAATTATCCAGGAACTGGAGGGTATTTTCCGCGGTGCCGGCTGGAATGTGATCAAGGTGATCTGGGGGCGACTGTGGGATCGCCTGCTGGAAAAGGACACCACCGGGCTATTGCAGAAGCGCATGGACGAGGTCTGCGACGGCGAGTTGCAAAACTACAAGTACAATGGCGGCGCATACACCAGGGAACACTTTTTCGGCAAGTATCCCGAGTTGCTGGAGTTGGTTGCCGATCTCTCTGATGACGACATCATGTACCTCAACCGCGGCGGCCACGATCCGTACAAGGTGTATGCGGCCTATGCCGCTGCCGTCGAGGAGCACGAGCGTCCCACCGTGATACTTGCGATGACGGTAAAGGGTTACGGCACGGGTGGGTCGGGAGAGGCACACAACGAAACGCACTCCCTGAAGAAACTGGACATGGAGAGCCTGAAGGCGTTCCGCGACCGCTTTGATATTCCCATCAGCGATGATGAGCTGGAAAATGTGCCTTACTATCGGCCGCCACTCGACAGCCCCGAGATGCGTTATATGCGCGAGCGTCGCGAGGAACTCGGTGGCCCGCTGCCGAAACGCCGCGCCACCATGGAGTTGCTGGAGACCCCGCCTCTGACCGCGTTTGGCAAGCAGCTCAAGAGCAGCGGCGAGCGCAAGGTGTCCACCACCATGGCGTTTGTGCGGATACTGTCCAGCCTGGTGAAGGATGCGGACCTGGGTGAGCGGGTGGTGCCCATCGTACCCGATGAAGCGCGGACGTTCGGGATGGAGGGTATGTTTCGCCAGTTGGGTATCTACTCGTCCGTCGGTCAGCGGTACACGCCGCAGGATGCGGGCCAGATGATGTTCTACAAGGAAGATATCAAGGGCCAGATTCTGGAAGAGGGTATCAACGAGGCGGGCGCCTTCTCGGCGTGGTTGGCGGCGGCGACCTCCTACAGCACCAGCGGATTCCCGATGGTGCCGTTTTATATCTTCTACTCCATGTTCGGATTTCAGCGCATCGGTGATCTGGCCTGGGCGGCGGGAGACAGCCAGGCGCGAGGCTTCCTGATCGGCGCCACGGCCGGGCGCACCACGCTGAACGGCGAGGGGCTGCAGCATCAGGATGGTCACAGTCACCTGATGGCGGGCACGATTCCAAACTGTGTGAGCTACGACCCCGCATATTCCTATGAGCTGGCGGTGATTATTCACGACGGTTTGCGACGCATGTACCACAAGGGTGAAAATCGCTTCTATTACATCACCACTATGAATGAGAACTACCAGCAACCGGAAATGCCGCAGGGTGTGGAAGACGGCATTATCAGCGGCATGTACCGGCTGAAGGCAGCCACCACTGAAACCGGGTTGCGTGTGCAGTTGCTCGGCGGCGGTACCATTTTGCGTGAGGTGGAGGCCGCTGCGGCGATGCTGGAAAGTGATTACGGGGTGGCGGCCGATGTCTGGAGTCTCACCAGCGTGAACGAGTTGCAGCGCGAGGGCAAGGATGTGCAGCGCTGGAACCTGATGCATCCGGAGGAGGAACCGCGCGTCCCCTATGTGACGCGGCTGCTGCAGGAAGCCGGGGGGCCGGTGGTCGCCGCCACTGATTACGTGAAGCTCTACGCCGACCAGATTCGGGAATTCGTGCCGGCGCGCTACACGGTGCTTGGCACCGACGGTTTTGGCCGTTCTGATACCCGTGCCAAATTGCGCCAGTTCTTTGAGGTCAGTCGCGAGTACATCGTCGTTGCCGCACTGAAAGCCCTGGCCGACGAGGGGCAGGTGGAGCCTGCACTGGTGACCAGGGCGATAGTGGCATTGGGTGTGGATCAGGACAAGGCCAATCCCGTAACGGTTTGAGCAATAAAAGGAATACGACGTGCCTGTAGAACAAGTCACAGTCCCCGATATCGGCGGTGCCGAAGGCGCTGAAGTCATCGAGTTACTGGTTGCCGTGGGCGATCAGATTGAGGTGGACCAGAGCCTGATCGTGCTGGAATCGGACAAGGCGTCGATGGAGATACCGTCCACGCTCGCCGGCACCGTGACCGAGTTGCTGGTGGCGGAAGGCGACCAGTTGGCCGAGGGTGCGCCCATCGTCAAAATCGAGGTGTCGGGGGACGTTGAGGGTGATACATCTGCCGACGACGATGCGCCTGCCACTGACAGCGATTCGGCAGACAGCGAGGCGTCTGCGGACACTGGGGAGGCGGCAGAGAAAAAACCGCCGTCTGCTGATCGGTCCGGGCCGGCCGCGGATGATACGAGTGCGTCCGACACCGACACCGACACCGACTCGGAACCGGAACCGGAACCGGGGAAGGCGGCATCAGCGCAGCCTGCGTCACCGGGGGGTGCGGCTGCGCCAGCGGCCCGCGGCGACCAGGAACCCCCTGAATCTGTCTACGCTGGCCCCGCTGTGCGCAAACTGGCGCGCGAGTTGGGTGTGCAGCTGGGGCGGGTCGAGGGCACTGGCCCGCAAGGGCGTATTCTCAAGGAAGATCTGCAGCAGTTTGTAAAAAAATCATTGAGTAGTCCTGTCGCGACGGCAACAGGGGGTGGTGCGCTGCCGATGGTGCCGGAGGTCGACTTCGCCAAATTCGGCGACGTTGACGTCACCGAGCGCAGCAAACTCGACAAGCTTACCGCCGCCAATATGCACCGTAGCTGGCTCAATGTGCCCCACGTCACGCAGTTTGATGAGGCCGATATTACGGATCTGGAAGCGTTCAGGGCCACGCTCAAGCGCGAGGCTGAGAAACGCGAAACGAAACTCTCGCCGCTGCCCTTTGTGCTCAAGGCCTGTGCGGTTGCGCTGCGCGACAACCCCAAAATCAACAGTTCGCTGGCGCAGGGCGGCGACAGCCTCGTGTACAAGAAATACATTCACATCGGGATGGCGGTGGACACACCGGCCGGGCTGATGGTGCCGGTCATTCGCGATGTCGATCGCAAAACCATCTGGGAGTTGGCCGCTGAGGTTGCCGAGCTGGCGGGCAAGGCGAGGGACAGGAAGCTCAGCCCCGCTGAGATGCAGGGCGGCTGTTTCACTGTTTCCAGCCTGGGCGCTATCGGCGGCAACGGTTTTACGCCCGTCGTCAATACCCCTGAAGTGGCGATTCTGGGCGTCTCAAAGGCGGCGATAAAGCCGGTGTGGAATGGCAGTGAGTTCACGCCACGCACCTTGCTGCCGCTGGCGCTGTCCTATGATCACCGCGTGGTGAACGGTGGCGACGGCGGACGCTTTCTCACGCAGCTGGCCAGCCTGCTCAGCGATATCCGTCAATTGAGTTTGTAACCCTCACAACCAGTGCCAGTGCTGTCGCACAGCAGCCTGTATGTGCGCAGGGTGGCACGGTGATGCCGCCGCAGTGGGCCACAGTTGCGGTGCCAGCGTTGCCAGCTCGCGCAGTGAGCAAGGGGGTAGCCCGCCGTCGCGCAGCGCGTGGATAAACTGCAGGGTGCGCAAGCCGTCAAACCACTGGTGAAAGTAGCGCTGGAATTGTGAGCCGGATGTCGCCTGTCGCCTGCAGTGGTCCCGGACCGCAGCGACGCCCAGTCTTTCCAGCGCCCCGCCTGCCTGTCGGGCCAGTGCCGGGGTCAGGTTGCCCCGCTGGCATCCCCGCTCGATCATCAGTGACGCTATATCTTGTTCGGGCGCGTCTGCCAGCGCAGGCAGGGTCGCGAGCAACGCGGCCAGTGCCGAGAAACAGTGTGGGTGATAAAACAGTGCCGCTTCGCGCGGTGCATCGGCTGCTGCAATCGCCGCGACGGCCGGGCCTGTGCCGAAGGGCACGCGCGCCGAGAAGCGGGACTGTAAGGCTATCGATTGTCCCTGCAAGCGGCTTACAGGCCCCAGTTTTGCCAGTTTGTTCAGCAGATAGAAATCCTCCGCGCCCGCGCGCCTGGGGAAGCCGCGCACATGTGCGTAGGCCGGCGCCCTGACGGCCAGGCAACTGCCGAGGGTATGGAAAGCATAGGGTGAGCCAGCGTACTCCAATCCCAGCACATAGTGATGCAGGCGCAGTTCGTACAGTGTGGTAGCTTCATTGCAGGCCTCATCGGTGCCCGCGGTGTGCTGGAATGGGAACACGGCGGCAACCGCGTCCGGCGCGACGCTTTCCAGCCGGGTAAAATAATCCTGCGGCAGCGTGGCATCGGCATCCGTGCTACACAGCCACTGACCGCCGATGCCGCCCGCATCCATCCACTGCAAGGCCAGGTCGCAACCTGCTTTGCGTGCCAGACCGACGCCCTGGGCCCGGGGTGTCGGTCCCCGCAACATTTCCATGTCGTGAAGGTACAAATCCACCTGCGGGTCCAGGCAGTACACTGGCACAGTGTCGCGTGTCGTGCGTGGCAGGCTGGCGTGCTGCGGGCTGTCGCGCAGAGCCGAATTGGCCAACATGTCCAGATCCGAATCGGGACGATTCAGCACCAGTATGACCAGCGTTCGCCCAGTGCCTGCGGGCAGTCGCGCCAGTCGTTGCAGCAGTGCGGGGTGCTCGCGATAGGCGGGCACCACCAGCACACTGTGCCAGTGTTGCCGGGTAAAGCGGGGCGCGGGCAGGCCCTGTTCTGTGTAGTTGTGCAGATAGCGGTGCAGGGCGACGGCGTCGCGCATCAGGACCGGGCCGCGCCCAGGCTAGTAACGCGCGCCCCGGGGCACAATAGCGCTATGCTGCTCATCAGTGCAGCGCTGCGCGTATCGGCAGGCGGGCAACGAGGCTCGCCTCGATGTCGAGCAGTTCATGCCAACGCTGCGCTATCGCATCTGCGTCAAGATACTGTTTGGCCAGTGCCAGGAACAGTTCGAAGTGGCGCTCCTCGGAACGGGCGATGGATTGATAGAACTTTTTCAGTGGTCCGGGCGCCAGTGCCTCTGCCACCAGTGCAAACCGCTCGGCGCCGCGTGCCTCGATAATGCTCGCGGTCAGCAGCCGGTCCATCAGGTACACTTCTCTGCCCTGTCGAATCGATTGACGAAACTCCACAACGTAGGGGTCTTTCTGGTCGGGAGCTGTGGTCAGGCCGCGCTGGTGAATCCACTTCAACACCTCGCGGTAGTGGGTCAGCTCCTCAATCGCCAGATCTGCCATGGCGCTCACCAGTGCGGTGCGATCGGGGTAGTGCGAGAGCATCGAGATCGCCATCCCCGAGGCTTTTTTTTCCGCGGTCGCATGGTCCAGCAGGAAACTGTCGAAATCTGACAGCACCGCCTCTGTCCAGGCGGCTGGCGTGCGGTAGCGAAGTGGGGATTCAAGCATGGGACGAAAGCAGTGTATCTAGCCAAAAGGCCTGCTATTGAACGTTAACCGGACACTGAAAACAAGAACCCGGGCGCTGCCACAACTTGCAGCAGTTCGCGATCGGTATGTTAAACTGCCCGGTCATTGAATGCCTGACAGCGATTATCAGCCTTACATTGACCTACAGAACCAGGACAGCCTGCCAATGATCATCAAACCACGCGTACGCGGATTTCTCTGTATCACCACTCACCCGACGGGTTGCGACGCCAATGTGAAGCGGCAGATAGAGTACGTCAAAGGCAGGGGCAGTATCGAGAACGGTCCCAAGCGTGTACTGGTCATCGGTGCATCCACCGGTTACGGGCTGTCGTCCAGAATCACCGCCGCCTTTGGCTGCGGTGCGGCAACGCTGGGTGTGTTTTTCGAGAAAGAGGGCTCCGCAACCAAGCCCGGCACGGCGGGCTGGTATAATTCAGCCGCGTTTCACAAGTACGCCGAGGCCGAGGGCCTGTACGCCAAAAGCATCAATGGCGACGCGTTCAGTGACGAGATTAAACAGAAGGCTATCGATACCATCAAGGCGGACCTGGGGCAGGTCGATCTTGTGGTCTACAGTCTGGCCTCGCCCCGTCGCCAGCATCCGGTGACCGGTGTCATACACAATTCCACACTCAAGCCGATTGGCAGTGATGCGACCCAAAAAGGCGTTAATACCGACAAGGAAGAGGTGCAGGATTTCCACCTGGAGGCGGCCACCCAGGAAGAGATCGACAATACCGTGGCGGTGATGGGCGGCGAGGACTGGCAGATGTGGATCGATGCGCTCGACGATGCCGGAGTGCTGGCAGACGGCGCAAAAACGACAGCGTATACCTACATCGGCGAGAAGCTGACATGGGACATCTACTGGCACGGCACTATCGGTGCGGCCAAGAAGGATCTGGACAAGCGCGTTGTCAGCATTCGTGACCGGCTGTCGGCAAAGGGCGGCGATGCACGTGTCTCTGTGCTCAAGGCAGTGGTGACCCAGGCCAGTGCCGCGATCCCCGCGATGCCTATCTATCTCGCACTGTTGTTCAAAGTCATGAAAGAGCAGGGCGTGCACGAGGGTTGTATCGAGCAGATAGACAGCCTGTTTCGCGACTCCCTGTACAATGCCGCGCCGCAACTGGATGAAGAGGGTCGGCTGCGTGCTGACCGCAAGGAACTCGATCCGGCGATACAGGCGGCAGTGGCGGGCCTGTGGGAGCGCATCAATACCGACACACTGAAGGACTTGTCAGATTTCGCAGGATACAAGCGCGAGTTCCTGCAACTGTTCGGCTTTGAGGTAGAGGGCGTGGACTACGATGCCGACGTCAATCCCGAAGTGACTATAGCGAATATGGTCTGAGCCGATGTTCGATCACGGCATACCGTTTCGACTTAACCCGCGGGTGCGGCGACTGGTGGCTCCCAATCCCGGTGTGATGACCGGCCCCGGAACCAATACCTATCTGCTTGGCGACGACGAGGTTGCAGTACTGGATCCGGGCCCCGCCATTCCCGCTCACATCGACGCGATACTGGCGGCGGCCGGAGATCGCATCCGCTGGATCGTCTGCACCCACACGCATC
Organism: uncultured Halioglobus sp.; assembly: GCA_963976735.1. Lineage (GTDB taxonomy): Bacteria > Pseudomonadota > Gammaproteobacteria > Pseudomonadales > Halieaceae > Marimicrobium. The sequence goes on along the minus strand of CAXBLZ010000002.1, from coordinate 121,765 downwards.
CGGATCATTCCCCCGCCTGGCAGGCCGTGGCAGAAGCCACTGGCGCGCAGGTCATCGGCGCATTGCCCGCGGACGATATGTTCCAGGACACGACCTTCAACCCGGCGGTTGAGGTACAGCACGATCACGTGTTGGCGACCCGTGAGTTTACGCTGCGCGCGGTCCACACCCCCGGCCATGTCAGTAATCACTACTGCTACTTCCTTGAGGAAGAGGGCATGATGTTTGCCGGCGATCATATTATGAACGGTTCAACGGTGGTCATCATCCCTCCCAGCGGTGATATGAAAGCGTACATCGAGTCGCTACGCCGACTGCTGGACTATCCGCTCAAGACGATTGCGCCGGGGCATGGCGATGTCATGTCGGAGCCGGCTGCGGCGGTGGATTGGCTGGTCAATCACCGTTTGCAGCGTGAGCAGAAAGTGGTCGATGGCCTGCGTGGGACAGGGCGTGCATCGCTGGATGAACTGGTGAAAGTGGTCTATGACGACGTCAATACCAGTTTGCACAAGATGGCGAAATTGTCACTGTCTGCACATTTGATTAAATTGCAGCAGGAAGCGCGTGTGCAGTTGTATGAGTCTGATGATACCTGGGAGCTGACGCAGATCTAGGCCAGCACGGCACACTACAACGCCCATCGGCCGGGGCGGACACTACTAACAATAACGTTGGAGAGCAGTATCGATGAATGGTTTGATGATGAATCGGCAGCTGACAATTGCATCTATTGTTGAGCATGCAGAGCGCGTGAATGGGAACGCCGAGATTGTCTCGGTGACCGCGGAGAACCCGCGCCATCGCTATACCTACCGTGAGGCGTTTGCGCGCGCACGGCAGCTGGCTGACGCGATGTCCCACTGGGGTTTGCAGCAGGGCGATCGTATTGCCACGCTGGCGTGGAACGAGTACCGGCACTTCGAAACCTATTATGCGTCGGCGTGCAGCGGCTACGTCTGCCACACGATCAATCCGCGACTGTTTCCAGAGCAGCTGGTTTACATTATCAATCACGCCGAGGATCGCTACGTTTTTCTCGACCCGGATTTTTTGCCGCTGGTTGAGGGTCTGGCGGAACAGTGTCCTACTGTGCGCGGCTGGGTGATTCTGGCGAGCGAGGAGCATATGCCGGCAACCGACCTGCCCAACGCCATTTGTTATGAGTCACTGGTCGCGTCGGGCAGCGCCGCATTTCAGTGGCCGTCACTGGATGAAAACACCGCCTGCGCACTGTGCTATACCTCGGGCACCACCGGCAATCCCAAGGGCGTGTTGTACTCCCATCGCTCGACCATGCTGCACGCTTACGCGACGATGATGCCGGATGCACTGGGCATCTCACGGGCCGATGTGGTGCTGCCGATTGTGCCCATGTTCCATGTCAATGCCTGGGGCAATCCGTACTCCTGCCCGATGGCGGGCGCCAAACTGGTTTTCCCCGGCAATAAAATGGGCGATGGCAAAACGCTGTGCGAGTTGATCAATGAGGAGAAAGTGACGCTATCCGCTGGCGTGCCTACAGTGTGGCTGGGCGTGCTCGCGCACCTGAAAGCGAGCGGCCAGCGTGTCGATACACTGCGGCAAATAGTCGTGGGTGGCGCAGCCTGCCCTCTCTCGATAACGGAGGAATTTGATGGTTATGGCGTGGAAGCGCGTGTCGGTTGGGGTATGACCGAAATGAGTCCGCTGGGCACTGCCAATGCCAGCGGTTCGCAACGCGATCGCTATAGCGACGAGGAGTTTGCGAAAGTTCGTCTGAAGGGTGGGCGACCGATTTTCGGTGTGGAGATGAAAATCGTCGACGATGCCGGAGAGGAATTGCCCTGGGATGGTGTGTCGTTTGGCTCGCTGATGGTGCGCGGCCCCTGGGTGTGTTCAAGCTACTTCAAGCTGGAGGGCTCTGGCGCCCACGCCAGGGAATCAGGCTGGTTTGAAACCGGGGATGTCGCCACTATTGACCCGGATGGCTTTATGGCGATTACCGACCGCACCAAGGACGTGATCAAGTCCGGCGGCGAGTGGATTTCCTCCATTGAGGTGGAGAACGTCGCCACCGATCATCCCAAAGTCGCCGAGGCTGCAGTGATTGGCCACTATCATCCCAAGTGGAGTGAGCGGCCATTGCTGATTGTGGTGCGCGGCCCACAGGGCGAAGACCTCACCGCAGAGGAAATGCTGGGCTGGTTTGAGGGCAGGATTGCCAAGTGGTGGATACCCGAGGCAGTCGAGTTCGTCGATGAGCTACCGCATACTGCCACTGGCAAAATACAGAAGGTCGCCCTGCGTGAGCAGTTCAAGGGCTATGCTTTTTCAACGTGATAAATTGCCCGCATAACGAGGGATAGCCGGCATCCTTGCCGCCTTTCTCAAGGTGCAGTAATACAATCGCGAAGCCGGTCAACCGGTATTGCGCATCCCGGCCGCTATACCCGCGATCGTCACCATGATGGCCTGGTCGATCACGTCGTCCTGTTGCTTGCGATTTCGCTCCAGCAATTCGGCCTGCAGGAAGTTTAGTGGATCGGTGTAGATATTCCGCAGCTGGATTGATTCACGCGACCAGGACTGGTGCTGTAACAACTCGGATTCGCCCAGTAGTTCGAGGATCACATCGATATCGGATGCCAATTGTGCGCGCAGTTGCTCGCCGATCTCGCGGTACTGATGCGAGACCAGCTTCTGGTCGTAGTACTCGGACAGACCGCTGTCAGCCTTCGCAAACACCATTTCCAGCATCGACAGACGGGTGGAAAAAAACGGCCAGTGTTGACTCATTTCCTTCAGGGTATCGATTTTTCCGGCGGCCATTAAATCCTTGAACGCCTGGCCGGCACCCAGCCAGGCGGGCAGCATCAGGCGATTCTGGGTCCAGGCGAAGATCCACGGAATCGCGCGCAGGGAGGCGATACCGCCGCCCGATTTCCGTCGCGCCGGCCGCGAGCCCAGCGGCAGTTTCGCCAGTTCCTGCTCGGGTGTGGCCTCCCTGAAGTAACTGACAAAGTCCACATTGTCCCGCACATAGGCCCGGTAGTAGTCACACGAACTGTCTGACAGACTGTCCATTACATCGCGCCACTCCTGCTTCGGTGTCGGCGGCTCCATCAGGTTTGCCTGCAGGATGGCGCTGGTGTAGAGGGCCAGCGTCTTGATCGCCATTGCCTTTAACCCCAGTTTGGTCCTGATCATTTCACCCTGTTCGGTGACGCGCAGGCCGTGCTCCAGCGAGCCGGGCGGTTGCGACAGTAACGCCGCGTGTGCGGGCGCGCCGCCGCGACCGATGGTGCCGCCGCGGCCGTGGAACAGGGTGAGTTTGATGCCGGATTGCCGACAGCGTTCTATCAGCGCTTCCTGCGCGCGATACTGGGCCCAGGACGCCGCCAGCATGCCGGCATCCTTGGAGGAGTCCGAGTAGCCGATCATCACCATCATCCGCCCCTGCAGGTGCTGGAGGTACTGTGGAATCGACAGCAAACGGTCGACCACCTCGGCCGAGCGGTTCAGGTCATCCAGAGTCTCGAACAAGGGCACAACCGGCAGTGGTGTACGCAGGCCGGACGCTTTCAATAGCAACTCTACTGCCAGCACATCCGAGGCTTGTCGCGCCATCGAAATGGTATAACAGCCAAGTGCTGCAGGCGGTTGCCGGGCGACCACGGCACAGGTATCCAGCACTTCCTTTACCTGTTCACCCGGTTGCCAGTCAGTGGGTATGAGCGGTCGTTTACTGGCCAATTCCCCGAGCAGGAAGGCCTGCTTTTGTTGCTCTTCCCACTGCTGGTAATCACCGAGATCGAGGAATTGTGTCAGTTCAGACAGCGCCTCGGTATGGCGATCCGAATCCTGGCGGATGTCCAGCCGCACCAGATTCACACCAAAACACTTTATCCGCCGCAGCAGGTCGAGCAACTTGCCGTGGGCAATATTGACCATGCCGCAGTCCAGCAGCGACTGATAGCAGGCATACGCCGGCTGCCACAGCTCTTCCTCACGCAGGATGATGCTATCGTCCGGCGCCTTGTGGTCGTTAATCTGTGCCGTGAGCGCTTGCAGGGTCAGGCGTAGCTTGTCACGCAACGACCGCAGCACACTGCGGTAGGGTTCCCGCGTGTTGTCGGTCAACTCTTGCAGTGCCTTGTTGCAGGCGGTCATGGACAGCTCTTCCACCAGCGCTTCCACATCCTTCAGGTAGAGCGCGGTGGCCTGCCAGCGACCCAGCAGCAACACCTCTTCTGTGACGGCCGCGGTTACGTTGGGGTTGCCGTCGCGATCGCCGCCCAGCCAGGAGGCAAAAGTCACTGGCGCTGCTTCCTCGGGCAGGCAGTTGCCGGTGATGTTGAAAAGGGTGTTGTTCAGCCGGCGCAGGAATTCAGGGATAGCATCCCACAGCGAGTTTTCCACCACGGCAAAGCCCCACTTGGCCTCGTCAATCGGGGTTGGCCGTTGATCGCGAAAATCGTGGGTGTGCCATATCTGTGCAATCAGCTCCCGCAGGCGTTGGTGGATGACGTCCTCCTCACGCTCTGTCAGGCCCTCCAGTTCCAACTGGCCGAGACAGGTATCGATCTCGCCGTGTTTGTGGATCAGCGTGCGCCGCGTGATCTCGGTAGGGTGGGCGGTCAGTACCAGCTCGATTTTGAGATTTTCAATCGCGGTATTGATATCACTGGCGTTGCGACCCTCGCTTTGCAACAGCTCGAATACCCCGGCCAGTGCTTCTGTCGCGGAGTACTCTTTGTCCATCTCGCGGGAGATTGTATGGTGTTGATCGGCGATATTGGCCAGATTGAGAAACTGGCTGAAGGCTCTGGCGACGGGTAGCAACTCGTCTCTGTCCAGGCCCAGTAGAAGCGCTTTCAGTCTGTCTTCATCACCGCTATCACCGCCGCGCGCTGACTTGGAGAGAGTGCGAATTTCCTCTATTTTATTGAGGAAGTTCGCCCCTGCTGCGTCACTCATGGTGTCGCCCAGAATACGGCCGAGCATGCTGACGTTTTGTCTCAGTGAGGAGTATTGCTGGTCATTCATCATTTCACCTGTGTCGTATTCTGCTAGTCGTAGACATCGATCATCTTTGCGTCGCCGAAAAACGGCAGGCGGCTGCATAAATCCGGGTCGAGGGGGAGTTGCTGGTGACGCCACAGCGGTTCCCAGCAGCCGTGTTGCACCAACAGGTCCCGCGCCTCGCCCTGCTGCTGGTCGGGCAGTGCGTCAAAGTGCTCGCGCAGCTGCTGCAGGCACCAGACCCGGTATTTCGACCACCGTGCGCCACGGTAACGGACGCCGCCAATTTCCACGTTGAAACGCTTGCTACCTGTCGCCACTGCGTCGACGTTCGCGCACAGGTAGGGCAGGTACTGCTCGCCGATGAAATCCAGAATCGGCCCCCAGTCCCCGGGAATGCCGGGCAGCATGGGGCCTGTGTCCTGGCCCTGCCCGAAGTTCCACAGCCGCGCGTTCCACTCCCAGACTGCTGGCGCCTGCTGCCGCATGATTTGCGCGGGCACCGGGTCGAGACCGAAGTGGCGGAAGAAGGGTCCTGAAAAGCCGATATCGGCAAGGCTCGGGCTGTCGCCCAGCAAGAAGGGTCGACGGCTGAGAATCGCCTCCAGTTGTTCCAGTGTGTGGTGGTAGATGGCTTCCACGCCGGGGACCTGGTCCGCTGCAATACCGTCGCCGCTGGTATAGCCGTTGCGCTGCCTGCGGGTAATAGACCAGCGTTTGAGCACATGCGGTGCCGGTACCTTTGCCGCCAGTTCGCTGGCGAGGTGGCTGCTCGCGTAATACGCTCCTGTCGGGTAGTGCCAGCGGTAGTGCATGGCGGGACGCCACAGCCATTCGTCGGTGTAGTCCTCCAGCAACAGGCTGAAAAAACGTTGCAGCGGATCCAGCGGTATCACCCGCGGCGCCGGAAATGCGGTTTCAAACCACTGGATGATAGCGGTGCTGTCGGTCATCCAGCGTCCGTCTGCCAGCAGCACCGCCGGCATCTGGGTGGAACCGGTATTCTGCCTGACCAGCTTCATGTAATGTGGTGCTGCCAACGCTTGTAACTGGTAGGGGATACCCTTGAAGCGAAAATAGTTCTCCAGTTTGCCGGTGAAGTAAGAGATGCTGGACCCATACACGGTAATGGGAAAAATGGCATCGTCGGACATCGGTCAGAGTACCTCGAAGTCAAATCCGGTTGATCGGGTTACTCGCACTGTAACATCAGGCCTGATGGTATAAGAAGCCGCTGGTGCCTTCACAGCCTTGAAGCCTGATGGTGGTGCAGCGCGCAATAGGAACACATCAGGCCGTTATGAATCTCTTCGTTACCCTAGCGCGGCGGGGGCATATCGCGCACGTGCAGATCGAGCTGGGGAAAAGCAATCTGTATGCCATGCTCAGCGAACAGCTCATTGATCCTGATGTTAAGTCCGTTCTGCGATTCCAGTCGATCGCTGAGTGAGGCGACAAACACCCTGAGTTCGAAATCCAGTGAGCTGGCGCCGAAAGCCAGGAACCAGCAACTCGGAGCCGGTTCGGCCAATACCCGCGGATCTTCTGCCGCAGCCTGCAGTAACAGTTCCCGCGTAGCGACGGGATCGGTGCCGTAAGCGACTCCCACCTTCACGATCACACGGGTGGTGGTGTCACTGAGTCCCCAGTTGGTGAGATGACCGGTGATAAAGGTCTTGTTGGGCATCACGATTTCCTTGTTATCGAAATCAAGGATAGTGGTTGCGCGGGTGCGGATGCGAGTGACGCGCCCATTCATGTCGCCAACCGTGATGACATCGCCCACGCGAAACGGGCGCTCGAATAGCAAAATGATACCGGAAACGAAGTTGGCGAAGATTTCCTGCAACCCGAAACCCAGGCCCACCGTCAGCGCCGCTGCCATCCATTGCAATTGTGACCAGCGCATTCCCAGCAGGCTGAAGCCTATCAGTGTGCCGCCGATGACAATGGTGTAGCGTAGAAGACTGGTGATGACATAGCGGGAAGCGGCGTCGACACCGGCACGTGACAACAGGCTCAGTTCCACCAGGCCGGGTAGATTGCGTGAGCCCAGTACCGTGACAACCAGCGCAAAAATACCCAGTAATACCGCATCGAGGGTGACCGGAAGTGAGACGGTTGCACCGTCGGCCCCGGTATCGCTGAAGTGCCACAGTGCGATTTCATCGAGGCGGTAAATGGCTGGCAGTACATCGACCCACACCCATAACAGGCCGATTGTGAGCAGGCTGAGGCGCAGTCCCCGCAATAGGCTGGCTGTCTGTGCCCCGACTTCCTGTGCCGAGATATCGTCCTCTGGAATAACAACACTCTCCATGGTGTTCACGGTTTGTTCGCGCGCCGCAGCCTGGCCTGCCTCAAACTGCCGCATTGCCAGGTTTTGTCGTCCGACCAGAAACCAGCGTTCCAGCATACCCAGGGCAATGGTTACCACGATAATCAAGCTGATGCTTTCCAGTACAGACTTCAGGAGTACGCCAGCGGAGTAAATATAGCCTGACACTGCCAGGGCGGCGTTAGCCAGTAGCAGCAGCGGCAGCAAAGTGCGCAGTATCCAGTGCATGGGTGAGGGCTTGCTGGCGTATCCCCAGACCTTTCCGGGTTTCAGCAGGCGCCAGAAAATCCAGGCTAGCGCCACCGCGCTGGCGATCACAGCCAGCCGAGCCTGCATGTCAATCGCGATATCCGAGCGGCGGAAGAAGGCCAGCATTATCACGTAGTACAGCGGCAATACGATGACTGCGCCCAACGGTACCAGGCGTTGCAGGGCTTGTCGCCGCTGCCGGTGCCAGCCGAAGTGCGCGTCTGCCAATCCGCTATCGAGTAGTGACCAGCGCAGCAGTTGGATGGCCAGTAGCATTGGCAGCACCGCCATGCAGGCCAGTCCCAGAGAGTGACTGTAGCGCCCTGGATTGCCCACTTGCTGCAACAGCATGCCGATAATGCCCAGTGCCGCGGGTACAGACAGGGCGCCGAGCGCTGTCCACAGGAACGCGACGCCCGTCGCCTTGTAGTTGGGCGTGTGTGTGCGATCGATCAACGCGGCCTGGGCGCGGATCCGCGGTCGGGCCTGGAGCCGCAACGTGATCAACGCCAGCATCGCTATCAGGCAACTGCTCCATAGCGCCGGACGCTCGCTGGCACTGCGGATACTGAGCTTGAGCGTGGTTGCAAACCGCGACAGCAGTGTCAGGTCGCGAAGTCCGGCTGGCACCCTGTCGAGCCAGTCCCTGTCGACATCGCCGTGACTCGGCAACCACAACAGGTGGCGGTCCAGCAGTGCCTGCAGGGCCTCGGTTGCTGTCAGGCGTTCCTGTAATGCGGTCTCGCTCTGCTGTAGCGCGGCGATGCGGCGGGCGATGACGGGTTCCAGCAGCCGCAGCAGTTCCACGCGCTCATGCAGCAGGGGTGGTAGCTGCTCATCGGATCCGGCATCACTCTGTTCGTCGTCCGCTCCCGCTTCGCTCGCTTCCTGCAGGGCGCGCAGCGCACGCGGAATGTCCGACAATTGCTGCTGTTGATCGTTGAGGGTGACCAGGCGCAAGCGCAGGTCAGCCAGCGTAATTCTGGTGGAGTCGAGTGTTTGCCGCAGGCGCGCGGGTGTCTCCAGGCGTCGTCTTTCGGTCCACATCCAGCGCCCGACGTGCTCGTTGGCGCCGCCGAGGTCCAGTCGTGCCCGACTGTCACGCAATGCCTCGGTCACGTAGGCACGTTCCTCTTCTATGCTGGTGAGTGCGCGGCGGTCTCTTGACAGCTGTTCATGGTTGTCGACCAATTCGGCGCCGAGTCCAATGTTTTCCTCGGCAGCGAGCAGCACTACTTCGGAACTTCCCGCCAGTGCCGCTTCGGTCTCCGCGAGGTGCTTAATCAGTGTTTGCAGTTCCGTACGCCACAGATTGGCAATACGGTCCTGCAGGATTTCGACACGGCGCTGATCAATGCCGAGCCGCTGGCGCAGTTCGCGCACCGACAGTTCCAACTGCCGCTGGCGCAGTGCCGCACTGTCCTGTTCGATCACGCGCAAATCCAGTTCTGCCTTGGCGCGGCGCAGTTCACTGGCGTGGCGAATCTGGCGAGCCTTCAGCAGCGCCGTGCGTTCACCGGCCTGGTCCGCGACCGGCGGCGCTGACATATCCTCGACACGCCGCCGCAGTGCCGCTATATCACTGGCGGCCTGTAGCGGTTTGGTCAGGGAGACGGTCATCTCCAGTTCTACCGCGTCTATCTGCGCCTGTAATTCCGATACAATGCGTTGCTGCTGTTCCAGCAGTCGCTCCAGCGTCTCGCCGTCGGCGTCGGCTGGCAGCCGCTCTGACCACGTGCGCAGTGCCTGCTCTCGATCGAGTTGCAGGGCTTTCTGTAAATCCTCGATGCGCTTTGGCAGGCCGGCGTGTTCAGCCCGCAGTTCATCGACGCGCTTGCTCAGCGCAGCGGCCTCACGATCGGCGATATCGGCGGCGTCCAGTGCCTCGTTTGCGGCCTGGGCAGCTGTGGCGTCCAGGCTGGAGTTGTCGATCTCTGTGCGCAGCAGGTCGGTCTCCACTGAAGCGACGGCAAGGCTGGCAGTAAAGGGCGCGATCACCAGCCACAGGAACAGTGCCGCGGGCAACAGGCCGTGAGGCCGGCAGTAGATAATGCGGTGGGCAGAGGTATCGATTTGCACGCTTGGTTCCCGGTTTACGAATTAGAAAATGCGGTAGAACAGCGAGTGGAATATCCGTCGCAGAGCGCCATTACCGGGCGCAGGTGAAATTATACGCTCTCTTTGTCGTGTGCGCGCGACAGCACCGATGGTACTTGTGCGCACAGACCGCAACAAGGCGCCCCGTGTGCTCATTGAGGTCATGTCCCGGGGGGTGGCTGGCGACGTATCATTCGCTGAGCCTCATAAGTATAATTCGTAAAAAAATAATAAATTAATTACGAATTACGGTTTCCATCTGACTGTAGACTGATTAATATAGCTGTCCGTTCTGTCTATCGTTGCGAGTATATTCAAGATCATGCCAGAGACGCAGTACCAGGCCCGTACCCTGCCGCAAGTCGTCGCCGACGCAGCGCTCGCGTATGGGGCACAGTTGGCCATCACTGATGGCGATGTTCGACTGACCTACGAGGAGTTAAACGCCGCGCGCATACAATCGGCGCGGGCCTTCGTCGCCGCCGGGCTGGAGAAGGGCGAGCGCGTCGCTATATGGGCGCCCAATATCTACCAGTGGATCATCGCCGCCATTGGCGCGCAGAGTGTCGGCGGCGTGCTGGTGCCACTCAATACACGTTACAAGGGCTCAGAAGCGGCCTATATTCTGCGCGCCAGCGGCGCCAAAATGCTGTTCACGGTGGCAGAGTTTCTGGGCGCGCGCTACCCCGAAATGCTGGCTGACCAGGATCTGCCCAAATTACAGCGTACCGTTACCCTCACCGAAGAGGTGCCGCAGTGCCAGTCGTGGCAGGCGTTCCTGGCGCTGGGGGAGGCGGTACCTGTCGCGGAGGTGGAGCGCCGCGCTGCTGCCCTGACGCCCGAGGACACGCTGGATATCCTGTTTACCTCCGGCACCACCGGCAACCCCAAGGGTGTGGTCACCTGTCACGGCCAGAATATTCGCACCTTCGAGACCTGGAGTGCGACAGTCGGCCTGCGCAGCGATGACAACTATCTCATCATCAATCCGTTCTTCCATTCCTTCGGCTACAAGGCGGGTTGGTTGGCATCCATTATCCGGGGGGCGCATATCCTCCCGGTGCTGAATTTTGATCTCGACACCGTGCTGGCGCAGATCGCACGGGACAGGATATCCATGATTCCGGGGCCGCCTACTATCTACCAGTCACTGCTGGCGCACCCAAGGCGCGACGAGTATGACCTGTCCAGCCTGCGCCTAGCGGTGACCGGTGCGGCACCGGTGCCGGTGGAACTGGTGCGGCAGATGCGCGAGGTACTGGGTTTTGAAGTCGTCGTCACCGCGTACGGTCTCACCGAGAGTTGCGGTGTAGTGTCGATCTGTCGCGCCGATGACAGCGCGGAGCGTATTTCTCACACCTCGGGGTGCGCCATGGCAGGCACGGAAATCCAGTGTGTCGATAAAGAGGGGCATGTGGTTGCGCCAGGCGTTGACGGTGAAATATGGGTGCGCGGCTTCAACACCATGCAGCACTACTTCAATAACCCCGAGGCGACGAGCGAGGCCTTGAACAGTGACGGTTGGCTTAAGACCGGCGACGTCGGCGTGATGGATAAGGACGGCTACGTTCGCATTACCGGGCGCATCAAGGAGATGTTTATTGTCGGTGGTTTCAACTGCTATCCGGCGGAAATTGAAAACATCCTCTGCGATATGCCGGGTGTCGCCAGGGCGGCTGTGATCGGCGTTCCCGACGAGCGCATGGGCGAGGTCGCCAGGGCGTTCCTGGTGCGTGACGCCGGTGCAGAAACCGACGAAGCTGCCGTGATTGAATGGGCGCGCACTCACATGGCCAATTACAAGGTGCCGCGTTCTGTGATTTTCCTGGATGAGTTGCCGATGAATGCTGGCGGTAAAGTGGATAAAGCAGAACTTTCAAAATGGTCGCCACAGCGCTAGCGATGAACGACCTGTCCTCTCCTTCGCACGCCAAGCAGATTGATCTGGATGCCATCGACCAGGCGATTATCGACTTGCTACGACAGGACGGGCGCATGCCGTTTCGCGCCATCGCCCGCGCGCTGGACGTGGCCGAGAATACGGTGCGAGCGCGCGTGCGTCGTATGGAGGAGTCCGACACCATGCGGGTAGTGGCGGTCACCGATATCGAAGCGGCCGGTTACGGTATGTTGCTGGCGATAGGAGTGCAGGTCGAGGGCCGCTCTCCTGAAGCGGTGGCGAGGGAACTGGCGGCGATTGCCGAGGTGTTCTCCGTGAATGTGGTGGTCGGCGCGCAAGATATCGAAATCCTGGTGGTGGCGGAGGATCAGGCTGCGCTGAATATTCTGATCACCGACAAGCTGGGTGCCATTCCAGGAGTGCGTCGATTGACACCGGCGCTGGCACTGGATGTCCTGAAAAACCAGCCCGACTGGGTGCCCTTTCATGCGGCGTAAGCTCGATCGGGCAGATCGAGCCATTGTCGAACGGTTGTCGCGCGATGCCCGCGTCAGCAATCGTGAAATCGCGGAACAACTCGGGGTAACGGAGGGCACCGTGCGCGGCAGGGTCAAGCGCATGGAGGAGGAGAAACTTATTCGCATTACCGCGGTTACCAATATCGATCGCTTCAAGGATGCTGCCCTGGCCTACATCTGGATTGAGGTGGAGCGCAGTGGACAAACGCGGGAGGTCGCCGCGAAGCTCGCTGAAATTGCCGAGCTCGGCTTTGTCGGTGTGATGCTGGGGCGGGCCGACATTCTGGCTATAACGATGGTGCGCAATGCCGAACACCTGGCGGAGTTCGTTCATCAGCGTATCAGTGTCATCGGGGGTGTGCGCGGTACGCGCAGCACACTGGGTGTGAATTTTGTAAAGCACGATTACCGCATGGCGCGGATCGTCAGTTAAAGGGGAAGAGATACGATGAACAAGCAAATGACAGCGGCACAAGTCGTTGCGCAACTGGAAGATGGTATGACCATCGGTATCGGCGGCTGGGGCCCCCGGCGCAAGCCGATGGCGCTGGTGCGCGAAATCCTCCGCTCCGACCTGAAGGACCTCACCATCGTGGCCTACGGCGGCGCTGATGTCGGCATGTTGTGTGCGGCTGGCAAGGTAAAGAAGGTCGTGTTCGCGTTTGTCTCGCTGGATTTTATTCCGCTGGAACCTTACTTCCGCCAGGCGCGCCAGTCCGGCGCTATCGAGGTGATGGAAATCGATGAGGGCATGATGCTGTTGGGCCTGCGCGCGGCGAGTTGGGGTATTCCGTTTATCCCGACAGAAGTCGGGCTGGGCACGGATGTGATCAACAAGAACCCGGATATCAAGGTGATCGACAGTCCCTATGACGATAAAGAGTGGGTTGCCATGCCGGCGCTGAAGCTGGATGTCTCACTGGTTCATGCCGATAGAGCAGATGTGCGCGGCGTATGCCAGATAGCGGGCCCGGACTTTTACATGGATGACTGGTTCGCACGCGCGGCGGACAAAACCTTTGTGTCCTGCGATGAGTTGGTCGACACCGCGTTCTTTCACGACCCCGCGCAGGCGCGACTGGTGCACTGGGAGCGCTCCGTGACGACTGGTGTGGTGCCTATCCCCGGTGGTGCCCATCCGTCTTCGTGTGCCCCGCTGTACGGCTTTGATGTGCCGCACTTCAAGGCCTATGCCGCGTCCGCCAAGGAGGAGAGTGGCTTCCAGGGTTATCTCGATATGTTCCTCGGCGCCTCGGAAGAGGAGTACCAGAAGAATGTCGGTGGTCTCGATGCCATCCGCGCTATTGAACTGCCCACTTACTGATCAGCCAAGGAGAACACGTCATGACTGCAGCAACCGATTTCACTCTGGCTGAACTGTGCATCGTCGCCGCCAGCCAGGCATTCGCGAATGAGGGCGAGGTACTTGCCACCGGTATCGGTGTTATTCCGCGCCTTGCGGCCAGCCTCGCGATGAAAACCAGCAACCCCGATTTGATGATGACGGATTCTGAGGCGTGGATGTTGAGTGAGCCCAATCCACTGGGGCCACGCCCTGCTGGATTCGTCCCGGCTACAGAGAGCTGGATGGGGTTTTCACGTATTTTTGACAATGTCTGGAGTGGCAGGCGGCACGCGATGCTCGGCCCGACCCAGATCGACAAGTTCGGCCAGTCCAACACGTCGGCGCTCGGTGGCACCTACGAGAAGCCCAAGACCATGATGCTGGGCGCACGCGGCTTTCCGGGCAACTCCATTTCTCACCCCAACAGTTTCTTTGTGCCGGGCCACAACACGCGTGTATTCATGGAGGGTGAGTGCGACTTCGTGTCTTCAATTGGCTACAACCCGGCGCGCCTGCCCAAGGGCCACTCGCTCGACGATGTCGATATCCGACTGGTCATTACCAACCTGTGCGTGATGGATTTCGGTGGGCCTGAGCATCAGGTTCGCCTGGTGTCGCTGCACCCCGGTGTGACCGTGGAAGAAGTGCAGGAAAACACCGGTTATCCCGTGCACATTCCCACGGATGTTCCCGTCACAGCTGCGCCCACGACAGAGCAACTGGCAGTGATCGCGGCGCTGGACCCGCACAACCAGCGAGCGCATCAGATCAAGGACAACCCCCCGGGCAACCGTGCCTGAAACGAGGCTTGAATCATGCTTGAAACGCGTTTAACCAAACTGCTCGGTTGCCGCTACCCGATCGTGCAAACCGCGATGGGCTGGGTCGCCGACCCGAGGCTGGTGGCGGGTAGTTGCAACGCCGGTGCCTTTGGGTTCCTCGCCGGGGCGACCATACCGGCGAACGAGATGGAGCGCGATATTCTGCGGGTCAAGGAACTCACCGATAAACCGTTTGGTGTTAATTTCCATATGTACCAGCCCAACGCCGCGCAAATCGTCGACCTGGTGATTCGCCACGGTGTGCGGGCGGTAAGTTACTCACGCTCACCCGGCCCCGAGTTCATCAAGAAGCTGAAAGACGCGGGCGTGGTGTGCATGCCCACCGTTGGCCTGCCCAAGCATGCGGTCAAGGCGGTGGAACTCGGTGCCGACGCGGTCACAGTGCAGGGAGGTGAGGGAGGCGGTCACACCGGAGCGGTACCCACTACCCTGCTGATACCGCAGGTGGTCGATGCGGTGAGCGACCAGGTCCCGGTGGTCGCCGCAGGGGGCTTCAAGGACGGGCGTGGTCTGCTGGCTGCGCTGTCCTGGGGTGCTGATGGTATCGCGATGGGTACGCGCTTCCTGATGACCGAGGAGAGCCCGGTACCGCGAGCCACCTTGCAGCGGTATCTGGACTGTAAGAGCCCCGGCAATATCATTGTGTCCAGGGCGATGGATGGCCTGCCCCAGCGCATGATCATGAACGAATTGCTCACCGAACTCGAGAAGGCCAGCACCGGGCGCAAACTGTTGATTGCGATGCGCAACGGCCTCGCATTTCGCAAGCACACCGGTGCCACTATATTCAGTTTGTTGAAGTCTGCCATTGCGATGAGCAAGGATGACGATATGACGGCCGCGCAGGCCATCATGTCGGCCAATGCGCCGATGATTATCCAGAAGGCGATGGTAGATGGTGATCCCGCGCACGGGGTGCTGCCCTCGGGGCAGGTGGCCGGTGTGATCGACAGCCTGCTGTCCTGTGAGGACCTGATTCAATCCATTGTTGCCGAAGCCGAGCAGCGTCTCACCTTGTTGTCGCTGCGTGTGACGGAAAATAGCCAGGAGTAAACTATGTCCAAACCTTTCAGCACAACCATTGAAAACGGTATTGCCGAGATGATCCTCGATCACCCGCCAGTCAACGCTTTCGACAGCGCCGGCTGGTTCGCGATCGCCGCCGAAATCGATGCGCTGGGAGCCAACGAAGAGGTGCGGGTAATTATTGTCGGTGCTGCGGGCAAGGGTTTTTGTGCCGGTGTCGATATCAAGGAACTGGCTGCGAACCCGGGTAAAATCGTCGATGTCAACAAAGGCAACTACGAAACCTTCCGCGCGATCCACCGCAATCCCAAACCGGTGATCGTGGCCCTGCACAGTTTTGTGCTGGGTGGTGGTATCGGCATGGCCGGCGCCGCAGACATTATTCTGTGTTCCGATTGTGCCAGATTCGGTGTGCCCGAAATCGATCGTGGCGCGATGGGCGGTGGCGCACACCTGCAGCGTATGTTCCCGGTGCAAAAGGTCCGCTATATGTATTTTACCGGCGAGTTCATAGACGCACAGGAAGCCTATCGACTGGGTGCGGTCGAGCGAGTTGTACCGCTGGCGGAACTGCTGCCGACCGCGCGCGAAATCGCTGCCAAAATCGCAGCCAAGTCCCCGGCCATGGTCAAGCTCGCCAAGGAAGCGCTGAACGGCATCGAGGACGGGAACCTGGAGGACAAGTATCGCTGGGAACAGGGCTTTACTCTGGAAGCCTACACTGTGGGTGATTCACAGGAATCGCGTGACGCTTTTGTTGAAAAGCGCGACGCCAAATTTTAGGGAAGACACACGATGGATCTCGCTTATACCGAACAGCAAAACGCGTTCCGGGAGGAAGTGCGCAACTGGCTGGCCGCTAATACTCCCGCCGAGCCGCTGCAAACCTTTGATACTGCCGAGGGCTTCCAGCAGCACCGGGAGTGGGAGGCAACGCTCAACAAAGGGCGCTGGGGCATGGTCACCTGG
Organism: uncultured Halioglobus sp.; assembly: GCA_963976735.1. Classification (GTDB taxonomy): domain Bacteria; phylum Pseudomonadota; class Gammaproteobacteria; order Pseudomonadales; family Halieaceae; genus Marimicrobium. The sequence continues at coordinate 105,477 of CAXBLZ010000002.1, read as the reverse complement.
CCGCAGGCGCTCGGCGGTCGCGGCTGCGACCTGATCGAATGGCTGATCTTTGAGGAGGAGTACTACAAGGCGCGCGCGCCGCTTCGTGTCAACCAGAATGGGATCTTCCTGCTCGGGCCAACGTTAATGGAGTACGGTACCGAGGAGCAGAAGGCGCGCATCCTGCCGAAAATGGCGAACGGCGAGGAAGTCTGGGCGCAGGGCTGGTCCGAGCCCAATGCCGGGTCTGATATGGCGGCCATTCGCTCCACCGCGAAACGCGAGGGCGACAAGTACATTATCAATGGGCAGAAAACCTGGTCGACCCGCGCGGTGTGGGCGGACTGGTGTTTCGGCATGTTCCGCACCGATCCCGATTCTGAGCGGCATCGCGGCCTGACCTTTATCCTGGTGCCCCTGAACAGCCCGGGCATTACCGTGCGTCCGATCCCGCAACTCGACGGCCTGCCCGGATTCGCCGAAATCTTTTTCGACAATGTCGAGGTAGCTGTCGACAACCGGCTCGGTGACGAGGGCGCGGGCTGGAGCGTTGCGATGGCCACCGCCGGCTTTGAGCGCGGCCTGATGCTGCGCTCGCCGGCGCGCTTTCAGGAGACGGCGCGCCGTCTGGTCGAGTTGTACACGGCCAACAGAGACTCTGCCGATCGCGACCCGGCTGTAAAAGACGCTGTGCTGCGCGCGTACCTGGATGCCGAAAGCTATTGCCTCACGACCTATCAAACGGCCTGTCGATTGAACAAGGGCGGTAAAATCGGTGCGGAATCCTCCACCAACAAAATTTTCTGGTCGGAACTGGACCAGAACATGCACGCCACTGCGATGAGTATTCTGGGTGCGCGCGCGGAACTGTTGCCGCATGCACCGGCGGCACAGGGTGTGGGTAGATGGCTGGACGGCTGGCTGTTCTCGCAATCAGGCCCCATCTACGCCGGAACCAATGAAGTGCAGCGCAATATCATCGCCGAACGAATGCTGGGAATGCCGAGGTAACAGATGGATTTTACGTTTACAGAAGACCAGTTATTGTTCCAGGAATCGGTGCGCGATTTTCTGGTGAACGAGGTGACACCCGAGCGCATCCGCGCAAGCTGGGAGACAGACACTGGCCGTGACCGGGCCTTGTGGCAGCAACTGGCCGAGCTGGGCCTCACCGGAATCACGGTGCCTGAGGAGCACGGTGGCCTCGGCATGGACGCGCTGGATTTCGTGCTGCTGGCACAGGAGTGCGGCTATGTGGCACTGCCCGAGCCGCTGGTGCACACCGCGCTGGTCGCGGTGCCGATGCTGGCAGATATTGGCGGTGAACTGGCCGCGCACTGGTTGCCGAAACTGGCCGCCGGTGAGGCCATCGTGGTGGTTGGACTGGCGCAAAACCTCGTCGTCGAGGACGCCCATATGGCGGACCTGTTGTTGTTGCAGCGAGGCGACGAGTTAGTTGCCGCGACCGCGGATCAGGTAGTGCTGCAGCATAATGAGTCCATCGATCCCTCACGTAAGCTGTATACGGTTGAGGTAGCAGCGGGTGCTACCACGATTGCCTCCGGGCAACAGGCTGCGGCACTGCTCGCCGACGCGCTGAATCGTGGTGCACTCGGTTGCGCGGCGCAGGCGTTGGGGTTGGCGCAGCGCATGATCGACCTCACGGTAAAGTACACCAGCGAACGGCAGCAGTTCGGCAAGCCAATTGGCAGTTTCCAGGCGGTAAAACATCACATGGCGAATGTCGCTGTGCGACTGGAGTACGCCAAGGCGCCCACGCATCGAGCCGCCTATGCCCTTGCTGCTGGCCAGGATATCGCTGCACAGGCTGTATCCCACGCCAAGCTGGTTGCCTGTGAAGCGGCAAACCTGGCGGCTAAAAATTGCCACCAGGCTCACGGCGCGATGGGCTACACCTGGGAAGTGGACTTACACATTTACATGAAAAAAGCCTGGGCACTGGCCAATACATGGGGCGATGCAGGCTTTCACAAATCACGGGTCGCGGAGTCTATCTTCACCCCTGGCGCCGCACTCGGTGCTGGCGCCACTTTCGTTTAAAGACTGAGGACAGGAACATGGCAGATGCTTATATCGTAGATGCAGTACGCTCACCCACGGGGCGGCGTAAAGGAGGTTTGTCGGATGTGCACGGCGCCGACCTTGGTGGGCACGTGCTCAAAACCTTGGTGGATCGCAACAGCATTCCCGACGACGAATACGACGATGTGATGTTTGGCTGTGTCGATACCATCGGGCCGCTGGCGGGCGATATCGCGCGCACCTGCTGGCTCGCCGCTGGCTTGTCCGATGTGGTGCCGGGAACGACGATTGACCGGCAGTGCGGTTCCTCGCAACAGGCCGTACATTTCGCGGCGCAGGCGGTGATGTCCGGCGTCAACGATGTGGTCATTGCCGGTGGCGTCCAGACCATGACCCAGATTCCGATTTCCTCAGCCATGATCGCTGCGCAGCCGATGGGATTCAGCGATCCCTTCTCCGGCAGCCAGGGCTGGGTTGCGCGCTACGGCAGCACGCCTCCTTCGCAATTCACATCTGCGCAGATGATTGCCGACAAGTGGAAGATTTCCCGCGTGCAGATGGAAGAGTTCGCCTTGCGATCGCACACGCTGGCGCTGGAGGCTATCAAGGATGGCCGCTTCAACCGCGAGATCGCGCCGCTCAATGGTGTCGATATGGATGAGACACCGCGCAATACCTCGATGGAAAAAATGGCCGAACTGGAGCCGTTGATGGAAGGCGGCACTATCACCGCCGCGGTCTCCAGCCAGACCTGTGATGCAGCTTCTGCCGTGTTGATCGTGTCTGAAGCGGCGCTGAAACGCTACAACCTGACCCCGCGCGCCCGCATCGTGCACATGAGCGTGCGCGCTGCCGACCCGATCTGGATGCTGACTGCGCCGATACCCGCAACCGAATACGCGATGAAAAAATCGGGCATGGCTCTATCGGATATTGATCTGGTAGAAATCAACGAGGCCTTCGCGTCGGTACCGATGGCATGGCTGATAGAGACGGGGTATCCGCTTGAGAAGACCAATGTCAATGGCGGCGCGATTGCATTGGGACACCCGCTGGGTGCTTCCGGCACCAAGTTGATGACCACGCTGTTGCATGAGTTGGAGCGCAGCGGCGGCAAGTACGGCTTGCAGACGATGTGTGAAGGTGGCGGCCAGGCCAACGTGACAATTCTGGAGCGTTTGTAGGGCTGGCAGTACTTTCAGGTCAAGACAGGTTCATGTAATTCGAAAGCACTATTTGGAGGAGCGTTAACATGAGTGGATTATTAGCAGGCCGGGTCGCTATTATCACCGGCGCGGGTGGTGGTTTAGGCGCAGCCCACGCCAGAGTCTTTGCCGCCGAGGGCTGTGCAGTCATTGTCAATGACATCAACACCGAAGCCGCGCAGGTGGTGGTGGATGAGATCACCGGTGCTGGCGGCAAAGCGGCCGTCAACAGTTCTGATATCACCAATTACGACGATAGCCTGAACGCGGTCAAGCAGGCCATTGACAGCTTTGGCGACCTGCACATTGTGCTCAACAACGCCGGTGTAAACCGCGATCGCATGTTCGCCTCCATGACTGAGCAGGAGTGGGACACCATTATGGCCGTGCACCTGAAGGGCCATTTTTGTATCAGTTCCCACGCCGTTCACTACTGGCGCGGTCGCTCCAAGGAAGGTAAGCCGGTTGATGCACGAATTATCAACACTACGTCCGGCGCAGGGCTGCAGGGTTCCATCGGGCAGTCGAACTACGCTGCCGCCAAAGCAGGTATTGCCGCTCTGACATTGAACCAGGCCGCTGAACTGGCGCGCTACAACATCACTGCCAATGCAATGGCGCCCTCTGCTCGCACCGGGATGACCAGTGCGGTACCTGAGATGGCCAAGCGCATGGCGAAACCGGAGGACGGCAGTTTCGATCACTTCGCCCCGGAGAATGTGTCCAATGTATTGGCCTGGCTGGCCAGTGCGGAGGCGGCACAGGTGACGGGAAAGGTGTTCGAAGCCGAGGGCGGTCGAATTTGTATCTGCGACGGCTGGCGCACCACGGAGGGTGTCGATCGCGGCGCCGCCTGGGCACCGGCCGAAATAGGCGAGGCGATGAAAGAACTACTGGCGAAGGAAGTGCCGGCACAGAAAGTCTGGGGCACCTGAGGTCAGGCAACCATCGGAGAATCTATGGAATTTGCATTTACAGAAGAACAGGAAATGATCCGCGAGACGGCGGCGGCATTCCTGGCTGAAATCTCTGACAGCGCTGCTGTGCGGCGTGCAATGGCATTGGAGCAGGGTTACGAGCCGGCGGTCTGGCAGCGTATCTGTGGCGAGATGTACTGGCAGGCGATTCACGTTCCAGAGGCGTATGGCGGACTCGGTCTGGGGTATGTCGAACTGGTCGCAATGATGGAGCAGATGGGGCGACACCTGTTGTGTGCGCCTTTCTTCTCCACCGTGTGCCTGGGGATCAACGCGCTGCGTGTCGCCGGCAGCGAGGAACAGCAGGCGCATTGGCTGGGGCAAATCTGTGAGGGCGAACTGACGGCGACGCTGGCATTTAATGGCGGTTCAAGCCGCTGGGATGCGCAGGCGATCACGGCCACCTGGCGTCGAGAGGGTGAGCAATTTGTGCTCAATGGCGATTACCGCTATGTCATCGATGGGCACACTGCCGGGTTACTGGTGGTTGCCGCGCGGGCCGAGGGTTCCACTGGTGAGGCGGGCATCGGGCTGTTTCTCCTACCTGCCGCCACCGCGGGCGTCGAATGCAACTGGTTACCCACGATGGACCAGGCCCGCAAGCAGGCCTGCGTGCGCATGAACAATGTCATGCTGGGTGCTGATGCGGTGATGGGTGAGCCCGGGCAGTGCTGGGAGTCGCTCGCTAAAGTGATTGATCTGGCGACAATTGCGCTGGCTGCAGAGCAGGTTGGCGGCTGCCAGCAGCTACTGGATATGACAGTGGCCTACACCAGCGAGCGAGTACAGTTCAATCGCACAATCGCCAGCTATCAGGCGGTAAAACACAAGGCGGCCGATATGATGCTGAAGACTGAAGTCGCACGGTCCGCGATTTACTATGCCGCCTGTGTCGCTCAGGAGGCGCTCGACGGCGGGCCACTGGCGGCAGAACTCTGTGAAGCAGCGAGTGTGGCCAAGTCCTATTGTTCAGATGCCTATTTTGCGGTTGCCGGAGATTCTCTGCAGTTGTTCGGCGGTGTCGGCTTTACCTGGGAGTACGATGTCCACCTGTATTTCAAGCGTGCCAAGTCCTCCGAACACCTGCTGGGAAATGGTGCATTTCATCGAGAACGCCTGGCCTGCGCATTACTGGATTGAGGGGAACACTGTGAAGTTGAGTTTTAGTCCCGAGGACGAATTGTTCCGCGAGGAAGTGGCGAACTGGTTGCAGCAAAACCTGACCGGCGAATTCGAAAAATTGAAGTATCGGGGTGGCCCCGGTGATGAACATATGTTTCCGGCCGAACGCAAGGTCTGGGAGCAGAAGTTGGCCGAGGGCGGTTGGACGTGTGTCGGATGGCCCCGGGAATACGGTGGCCGCGGTTGCACGATAGAGCAACAGGTAATCTTCTTTGAAGAGTATGCGCGTGCCGGTGCACCGGGCCGCGTGGGTCATATCGGCGAGGGCCTGGCGGGGCCGACAATCATTGCTTTTGGTACCGAGGAACAGAAGAAAAAATACCTGCCCGGTATCGTCGCGGGGACCGAGTTGTGGTGCCAGGGCTATTCCGAGCCCAGTGCTGGCTCCGATCTCGCCAATGTGAAAACCAAGGCGCGCTTTGATGAAGCGCAGGGTAAGTGGTTGATCAACGGGCAGAAGGTGTGGACGTCTCTGGCGCACGAATCCGATTTCTGTTTTGCGATAGCGCGCACCGATCCAGAGTCTGTGGCGCACAAGGGTCTTGGTTTTTTCCTGATAGGCATGGATCAGCCGGGTATTGAGGTCAGGCCCATCGAGCAGATTACCGGTACGTCCGAGTTTAACGAGGTGTTCTTCGATGATGCGTATTGCGCTGCAGATGATATTGTCGGGGCCCCCGGCGATGGCTGGAAAGTGGCGATGGGGTTGCTGGGTTTTGAGCGAGGAGTATCGACGCTGGGCCAGCAAATGCAGTTTCAAAACGAACTCGACGAAGTCGTACGCCAGGCGCGCAGCAATGGTGCCGCAAAGGATCCCGTTATCCGCCAGCGTATCGCCCGGGCACACGCTGAACTTAAAATCATGCGGTACAACTCCATGCGGATGCTGTCGGGGCAGAGCACCAGTGATGGCGCACTGCAGAAGGAGGCGCTGATCTACAAGTTGTTCTGGGCCACCTGGCATCGCAGTCTGGGTGAGTTGGCGATGGATGTACTCGGTGCGGAATGTGAAATTCTGGAGGACGGTCCCTATGCATTGAGTCGCCTGCAGTCGATGTATCTGTTTGTGCGCGCCGACACCATTTATGGTGGGACTAACCAGATACAACGCAATATCATTGCAGAGCGCGGGCTGGGTATGCCTCGCGAACCGAAGGGCGCAGCCAAGTAGCCACTCAATAGCCGCAAAAGGTTAGGGGAAACAGTATGAATTTGAAATTGCCTGAGTATGTGCAGGGTCACGGTCTGATCAAGGGTAAGTCGGTGCTGGTGACAGCGGCGGCCGGTGCCGGCATCGGATTTTCGGCAGCATTGCGAGCAGCGGAGGAGGGTGCGCGCGCGATCGTATTGAGTGATATACACGAGGGGCGATTGGCCGCGGCGGTGGAAAAGCTGAAGACGGAGTCGGGTCTTGCAGCCGTGTACAGTAGAGTCGGTAATGTAGCAGTTGAGGACGACGTTCGCGCGCTGATTGATTTTGCCGAAGAGAGTATGGGCGGTGTCGATATTCTGATTAACAACGCCGGATTGGGTACGTCAAAACTGCTGATTGATATGGAAGATGATGAGTGGCATCGCGTCATCGATGTGACACTCAATGGTACTATGCGCATGACGCGCTATATGATGAAGGTTATGAAAGCGCGGGGCCAGGGCGGCGTCATTGTCAATAACTCCTCTGTACTGGGGTGGCGCGCACAGAAAGAGCAGGCGCATTATGCCGCCGCGAAAGCAGGTGTGATGGCGCTGACACGCTGTGCTGCATTGGAGGCCGCAGAGTTTGACGTGCGTATTAACGCGGTGGCGCCATCGATCGTGTTGCACCCGATGCTGCGCAAATCAGCCTCCGAGGAACTGTTGGCGGAGCTTGAGTCCAGGGAGGCCTACGGGCGGGCAGCCGAAGCCTGGGAAGTGGCGAACGTAATGATGTTTCTGGCGTCGGATTATTCCAGCTATATGACGGGGGAGATCGTTTCGGTTTCCAGTCAGCGCGGCTGACACAGCTCCAAAATACAGCCTCAATACACTATCAAACAATGGGAGAAACAGCGTGAGAGAAGCAGTAATCGTGTCCACAGCAAGAACCGGTCTGGCCAAGTCATTTCGCGGCGGCTTCAACGATACCGAAGCCCCTGCGATGGGTGGTCATGTGGTTCGTGCAGCCATTGCGAGGGCCGGTATAGATCCTGCAGAGGTAGATGACTGTATTTTTGGCGCAGCGGCCCAGCAGGGTACCCAGGGCTACAATATCGGGCGTCTGTGTGGCATTGCCGGGGGGCTCCCGGACACGGTGGCGGGTATGGCAATCGAGCGACAGTGTTCCTCCGGGCTGATGTCTATTGCGACCGCGGCCAAGAGCATCATGTGCAATGAGTACGATATCGCAGTCGCCGGTGGTGTTGAATCTATCTCCCTGGTTCAGACCAAGCACAAGAATGCGTATCGCAATGTATCGAAAGCCGTCACCGACATTGACCCCACTGCCTACATGCCGATGCTGGAGACTGCCGAGGTAGTATCCGATCGCTATAACATCAGTCGTGAAGACCAGGATATTTACTCCCTCCAGAGTCAGCAGCGCACGGCCGCGGCACAGAAAGCCGGCTTGTTTGATGATGAGATCGTCCCGATGAACACCACCATGGCGGTGTTCAACAAGGAAACCAAAGAGACTACGTATCAGGATGCCGTGGTCGATCGTGATGATTGCAATCGCCCTTCCACCACGCTGGAAAGCTTGAATGCGCTGGAACCGGTGTTCAAGGATGGCCAGTGGGTAAAGCAAGGGCGTTTCATCACGGCCGGGAATTCCTCGCAGCTGTCCGATGGCGCCTCTGCCTGTGTCGTTATGGACAGCCGTCTTGCTGCGCAGAAGGGGCTGGCACCGCTGGGGATTTATCGCGGTCTTGCGGTGGCCGGGTGCAAATCTGATGAAATGGGTATTGGCCCCGTGTTTGCAGTCCCTAAACTGCTGAAACGCCACGGCCTCAGTGTTGGCGATATCGATCTATGGGAGTTGAATGAAGCTTTCGCCTGTCAGGTCATTTACAGCCGTGACCAGTTGGGTATCGATAACGACAAACTGAACGTCAATGGTGGATCCATCTCCATCGGTCACCCTTTTGGTATGAGCGGCGCCCGAATGGTTGGCCACGCGCTGCTGGAGGGCAAGCGTCGCGGCGCGAAGTATGTAGTGATCACCATGTGTATTGGCGGTGGCATGGGTGCTGCTGGTCTATTCGAGGTCGCCTGATCGCGCATGGAACCGTTCTCCGTGTGTGCTGGCGTTGTAGCGCACAACCCGAAAGTCGGCGCATTGCATGATCTCGTCGGGAATTTGCTCGCCTGTTCCAGATGGGTGGTGATCGTCGATAACGCGTCATCGGATACTGAATACCTGGAGGTCCTCGCTCGCCAACAACCGGGCGTTACCATTGTTCAGAATGCCCAAAATAGGGGAGTCAGCGGGGGGGTTAACCAGGTTATCGACCACGCGCGCGAGATGAAGGCAGAATTTGTCGTCGCCTTTGATCAGGATACGAAAATATCACCCGAGTTGATCAATGTGCTCGCCGGCGATCTCCAGATGAAACGAGCGTCGGGCGAGTCGGTGGCAGCGATCGGCCCCCTGGTGGTCGATGATTACACCGACCACAAACTGCCGTTTATCCGCTTCAGGTTACCCTGGAATACGAGGTACCGTGGTGAGACATTGGCGACGAGCGAGCGCCTGGTGGCGTGTGATTTCCTGATCACGTCTGGCTGCCTGATGCCGATGCAGACCATTGATGATGTTGGTGCAATGAATGAAGCCCTGTTCATCGATAATGTCGATCTGGAGTGGTGCTTCAGGGCCATGCATAAAGGATACAAAATTTACGGTGATTTTGGCGCTGCTATTCGCCAGCAAATTGGTGAGAACCATACCAAGATACCTTTTACCCAAGCGGTTATTCGCTACCATGACTATCAGCGCAACTACTATATGACCAGAAACCGGCTCTGGCTTTACCGCCAGCGCTATACTATCAAAGCATGGGTCGTGCATGATGTGCTGCGATTCACCTTAAAATTTTGCTATCTACTTGCGTTCAGGGGGAATCGGGTCGATCTTGTGAAAAGCACCCTCAGAGGCCTGATCGACTCATTCGCTATGAAACCATACAATAGCGGCGGTCTATAACCGTATTTTCGTCGATATAGCAGCGTACCCATGCTATGAAACACAAAAGCAGGTTTATATTTGTCCTCGGCGCACATCGCTCCGGGACCTCGCTCGTGGCAAATGCCTTGCATGCGATGGGAGTGAATCTGGGGAGCAGGTTTATTGCCCCGAATGAAGACAACCCAAAAGGCTTCTTTGAGGATGAGGAGATAGTCCAGTTTAACGATCGCTTGCTTAGAAGCATGAATCTGTCGTGGGATAGTTTTGGATTCATCTGGCAAGAAGATTTTACCGCACGAAGATTCGAGCCCTACCATAGGGCCGCCGTTGCACTGGTATTGAAACGCTTCGCTGACTCCAGTGTATCGAGTTTGAAAGATCCGCGATTTTGTATCTTGCTACCTTTCTGGAAGCGTGTCATTTGCGAGGCCCTTGATGCTGAGGTCAGTTATGTCCTCGGCATCCGGGAGCCGGAACAGTGTGTGCGATCACAGAAGGCCAGGCATATTAAGGATAGCGACTTTCATATGCTCGGCAGACGCAATGTACAAACACTCATGCTGTGGTGGACCTATATGTGTAAGGTGCTGTCAGAGGTAGATCCCGAGCGTTTGGTTATTGTGGATTACACCTCACTGGTTGATTCTCCTGATGTACAGTTCCATCGCTTGGCGACCTTGTTGAAAATCGAACATTCGCAGACGGACAGCTTTTGCCGGGACCAGGTGGAGCCTCTGTTGAATCGAAGTGCAAATCAGCGCAAAGTTGAACGCAGGAATGGTGCACTCCTTTGGGAGTATAGCGATATTCTTTATCAGCGCCTCCTCACGATGTCCCGGAAAGATTCAATTCATCCAGGTGATGTGACGGGTGTTCTGGAGAATCTGGATAGCGGCGCGCTGCAACCTCTGTATCTTCAGGAGTTGCAGTATATGAGTGGATACGCCTATAGGAAAAGTATCAGTTTACGTCACAGGCTTATCCGAACGATACATGAACTGGGAACAGAGCAGGAGAAGCGGGCGCGGTTGCAGACAGAATACGATCTCCTCGTGAATAGCAGAGGTTGGAGGCTGTTAGCCTTTCTGCGTCGTTGTGTCCCGTGGCCATTCCGTTGATGTATCTGTACTATTGATTTGCGTTTTGAGTGAATGCAGGAATGACCCCTAGAAAATTGTGGCAAACAGTCAGTCGATTCAGATGGCGATCATCTGTCGCTACAGTTGTGGCTAATATTCGGCTTTATGGATGGGCCGCAACCATGAGGAAGATGCGGTTTCGCGTCGCGGTATTCCTTAACGCGAGGTATCGAAAGTCTACCTGGGGCCAGGGCCAGGAAACGTTTGAAAATGTTAGTCAGTCCGGGCAGTTGTTTGGGCGGCCGACTATTTTAATCGTGGGCGCCCTCGATCTGCCTCAGTGTAAAAAGTATCGGGTGTCTCAAAAGGTAGAATACTTCCAGTCGATTGGTTGGGACTGTCATTACTGCCATTACAATGATGCACAGAGGACCGTCAGCTACCTACAGATTTCAACAGCACTGATTTTCTACCGCGTACCAAGTTGTGCCCAGTTCACTGAATATCTTGGTGAGGCTGCCAGGCTTGGTGTAAAAACGTTCTATGATATAGATGATCCGATCTTTAACGAGGCAGTTTATGGAGAGAATAAAAATCTCGAGCACATTACTCCTCATGAGCGCGCCCACCTGTTAGCAAGTGCCGAGGATTACCGTGGTGCGATGAAGAGCGTTGATGCACTCATATTGAGCACCTCATATCTTCAGAGGTTGGCGCAGGAGGACTTCGGAGGCCGCACCTATCTTTGGAAGAATCTGGTCGACTCTGCAACGCTGTCGATCGTCCGAAACCTGGAGAGTGAGCGTGTTGAGAGAGATATCGGCCGGGTTGTCATCGGCTACGCCTCCGGTTCAAGAGCGCATGATGAAGATTTCAAGACGGTTGCGAAGGCGCTGGCTGATGTCCTGAATCTGTACGAGCACGTAGAATTGCAGGTAATAGGATATGTGGTCATGCCGCCGGAACTGGAACCTTTCAAGGACAGAATCAATACGCGGCCGTTTACGGGTTACGTGAAGTACTTCGAGGCGTTAAGCCGCATTGACATCAATATTGTGCCGCTGGTTGAAGACAGATTTAATGCGTGTAAAAGCGCGATTCGTTACTTGGAAGCGTCACTTTGCCGTGTGCCAACTGTGGCGGCATCCGTCGGGCAATTTTCTGAGATTATTGATGACGGACAGGATGGACATTTGGCGAAGACCAATGAAGACTGGATTTCGGCGCTGGTCAAGTTAATAGGGAGTCGCGATCTGAGGATAAGAATGGGCGATTCTGCCAACGAGAAAGTAATGGCGTATCATACTTTTTCTTCTCCCGACGTTATAGAAAGGGAACTAATGGAACAGTTTGCATTGTCCAATGAATAAGCTACTTGTTATCAACCTTTACTATGCGCCTGAGAGTTTCGGCGGTGCCACAATTGTCGTAGAGCAAACGGCTCGTCGGCTCAGGGAAATACATAATTGGTCAATTCTGATAGTGACAACGATCCGTGACCACTCGTTGCCCCGATATGCCCTCAGGCGTTACAAGATTGACGGAATTGATATCATCGCGATCAATGTGCCTGCTGAGTTGCAGGGCGAAGCGGCCTATAAAAATGCGGAGATAGCCAGGCGTATTGTTGAGATCGCACGTGCATTTCGGCCCGATATCTGCCACTGCCATGCACTGCAGGTTCTGGGCTGTGATTATTTTGACGAACTCAGGCAGATCAATACAAAAATTGCAGTTACTGCCCATGATTGCTGGTGGATTTGTGAGCGACAGTTCATGATCAATTCCGATGGCTTTTACTGTAACCAGTGGGCCCTGAATGATGCTCAATGTGGGCAGTGCTCAAGCGATCATCGTATGCAGGTCAAGCGAAACACCTACCTTAAGAAGCAACTGGATAAAGTGGACCTATTGCTGTTTCCCAGTGATTTCCATAGAAACCTGCATCTGGAAAACGGTGTCAGTGAAGACAATTCTTTTGTCAACAAGAACGGAGTAACGTTGCCGTTGCCAAGTTATCCTGATGTGCGCGCCCAGGCGCTGAAGAGGCGCAGCCACACGGTATTTGGATTTGTTGGTGGGCCCGGTGGAATCAAGGGGTCAGAGCAGATAATCCTGGCATTCAATGAGATTGAGCAAACAGACTATACATTGCAGGTGGTAGATGCTGCGGGCAATGTCGGATCGAGTTGGGTGGATCGGGATTACTGGAATATTCCTGGAACCGTAGAATTTATTCCACCCTATCAGCAGAGTGTCATGGACGATTTCTTCGCTGGCATAGATGTGCTTTTGTTTCCGTCGCAGTGGAAGGAAAGCTTTGGTTTGACTGTCAGAGAGGCACTGGTGCGCAACGTCTGGGTAATTTCAACCGACTCCGGAGGGGTCGCCGAGGATCTGGAAGATGGTATCAATTCGAGTGTTATTCCATTTGGTTCCGGGGTTACCGAACTGCGGCAATGTATCGAGCGGGCCATCGACAGAAAGGATTGGAGCGCCTACGAAAATCCACTGGCCCATAGAATTCGCGGTTTTGATGAACAGGCTGAAGAGTTGTCCGGCTATTTTCACGCTGTTCTTGAGCAGGAGCGTCTGACAGCAGAGACACTGTAAGGCGTTAGAGCGGCCTGCTGTTTCTATAGTCCGGAGTCATGACCTCAGTCAGCCTGGAAAAAATGGTGGGGAAGTATGGGTCGCTTTCAATCTCGTCCCCCCACTTTTCACGAAGCCTCTGGATGTTCTCCAGATCATCGGTTTTAGGACGACTCTGGGATTCCAGATGAATTAACTTCGAGTCGGGACAAAACACTAGCCTCCCATGCTGTGACAGTTTGAGGCACAGATCAACATCCGAGAACGATGTGGGAAACACCTCCTCATCAAAACCACCAACCGAATCGAACACAGAGCGCTTTGTGAGTAGAGCAGCGCCCGTTAAAGCACTGGTGTTTCTGGTGGAGTATGCCCAGCGCTGATAAGAGGTCGCGCCATAGGGGAGATGCTTGAAATAGTGTCCCGCGAATCCGCCAATACCGAGCGCTATTCCGGCATGCTGGATGGAGTAGTCGGGATACAACAACAGCGGCCCAACTGCAACAACGCCAGCGATCTCCAGATACGGAACCAGGATTTTGAGCCAGTTGAAGTCCACTAATTGAACATCATTGTTCAGAAAGCAAATATGAGAATCAGCTTCCGCGTTTTTGACACCCAGGTTACACATCCTGGAAAAATTAAACGGCCCATCGTAGTCGCAAATAGTCGCGCGGTCTGTGCCAGCGAGTTCATCCAGCATTTTCCTGGTTTTTGTGTCAGTCGAACAGTGATCAACCAGCACCAGATTCAGGTTTGGGTAGTCTGTCTTCGTCCACAATTCCAGCACTGATTGCAGTAGCGCGGGTGAATTCCGGTGTGGTATGACCAAAGTAACATGCGGCCAGTGATTGAGCTCCACATTTGAATGGTAGAGATTGTGTTGGCAGTCAATCGATACTTCTGCTTGCGCGCGGTTGCCCGTTGTTTGTGACCAATAGTCTGCGATGGCCGGCACGTTACCCTGTGCTAATTCGAGGTGATTATTGCTGACGGCACTCGACTCTTCGGTAGCGCTTGCCCTCATGTGGTAGAGCGGAAAGGGAATATGGAAGACATCCCCATCAACAATTTTTGGAGCGGCCCTCATCAGTAGACTGTGATTTTGCACGCCTTCAATAGGATCACTGGTGTCGGCCAGTTGCAACAGGAATTCAGCACGCCAGCAGCTGAGGCAATTGATATAGTTCTGGGATAAAAGTAGCTCCGGGTTCCAATTCGGTTTGAAGTATGGATCAAAGCGATTTCCATTCGCATCTATTCTGTCTTCGTCTGTATAGAGCAACTTGACCTTCGGCTCCATGCATATTGCTGTTGCAAGGCATTCGAGGGTTCGTGGATGGAGCAGATCATCCTGGCCAATAAAAGTGACAAAGCCTTGCTGGAGATTCAGTAATAGTTTTGTTGTCGCGTTGTGCACCTGGTCAGGCGCAATCTCTCTCTGCACAGAGATACGAGCATCTCTGGATTCGCGAGATGCCAGCAAGCTTCTGGACCTCTCATTGCCATGCTCAAGGATCATGCAAATCAATTCCCAGTTTTTGTGTGACTGATTCTGTAGGGAGTCGATTGTGGCGCTGAGAAAGTCAGGATTGCGATCGCAGACCTGCATGATAACGACGAGCTTGACGTTTGATGTCTCAGTTTGGTCTGTGTCTGCATTACTGATAAACGCCTCGATTTCGCAGCGCTCAAAACTCTTGATCCAGTATGGATAGTTGTTCAGCAGCGGCGACCGGCGAATCCTGAGAACGGCTTTTCGTAGTGTCGGGTACGTACCGTATTTGGAAAGTGCTGCGAAAACTTTAGATATCATGGCAGTAGGTATTTATTTTCAGCAACTGATCGTATTAACAACATTTGAAAACACTCTGGTCCTTGTGTTTCGTAACCACACCGCTTTACTGCTTTGGTGGTTCATGTATAGCCGTCTCTGTCAGAACCGAATCTAACAGTGTGACAGGCAGCGCCCGGGTGGAAGTAATCCGTTAATCCAATACCACCGGGCCCCTTGTTCAGCTGTGATTGGCATACAATCAGAGCGCCCTGATTCTCGATCTAAAGAAGGATAGCTGGTGAGATGCGAACGCATAAGGAGCGTACCAATGCCTGCATTTTCCAGAAAAATTTACCACAGTCCCTTAAACTCACGTTCCCTTATAATGGAGGGATGGAAACATTGTCAAAACAAAAATTCAAGCTTCTTTTTCGTTCACAATCGAAACCTGTCAGATTGGATCTATTGGCATCTCGTATGACATGAGAGAAACGGTATTCCAGTCGTCCCAAGTGAGCTACAATCGGGATCGGTGACCCTGGCGCCAGGGCTGGAATGGCCGAAAACTGTCGATCGTAAAGCTGCCGAGATAGCCGTTCCTATGCCTGCAAACGGGCAGATAGCTCGGTGTGGCATAGAATCATGCAAAGAAATTTTTGGAAGAGAACTAAGGTTTCAGATACTGCGGCCCGCGCCGGTCGTAGCGATGTCGGTTGGCGGGGGTTCTTCGGCAGATGGTTTTCCAACGCTGGTTCCGGCGAGGAAGTGGCGGGGCACCATGGCTCGCCTCGTATCTATCCACAGATAGCGGATATCGCTGTTGAGGTCACCCTCCCCATCAGTTTTGTTGTTATTCGTTTTTCCGATGAGTATCGACACAATTTCCTGAAGTCAACGAGTGCACATGATCCGCTCAATGAGGTGATTGAGGTCGATAATTCCTCCAATCTCTATTACGACAATCTGTCGCAGGCCATCGCGGCCGGACTGGAGCAATCGAAAAATGACATTATTGCAGTCATTCACGAGGATGTACTTTTGCCAGAAGGTTGGCAGGCGCAGTTTCAGCAAACACTGATGGAGCTGGAAGAGCACGACCCCTCGTGGGGGATGCTCGGCAGCGTGGGATGGGATGCAAGCGGAGAGTTTGTCGGGCATTGGAGTGATCCGCACCAGTTCAAAAATACGTTCGAAGGCCGCCACGATAATTTTCAGGAAGTGGTCAAGTTGGATGAGCAACTTTTGATTTTCCATCGGCAAAGAGCGCCTATCCTGGATGAGAACCTGCCAGGCATCCATTTCCTTGGAGAGGACCTGAAGCATGAACTCGCCCGGGTTGGCCTGAAGACCTATGCCATTAACGCTCCCACAATCCACAAATTTGCCAATAGGGATGGCGAGATAATTATCAGCTCGAACCAGTCGGACAAGATCAGCGACAGGGAGAGCGCAACCTATCTCGCTGATGAGGCCTGCTGTAAAGACTATGTCAGTTGGAAGTATCCCTCGCTGTTCCCTGCACCCGCGCCGGTCGCTATGTCGAATCCAATTGAAGCGAGTAAACGCCTCCAGTTGCAGCGACCGGTCATTATCCTGTGTAACGGCGTACAGGAGTCTGCGCTTGTCTGCCAGGTTGTCCGAAACTGCGGTGTGTTCATCGCAGAGGAAACACGCTCACCCGGTGAGCCATCGGAGTTAATGGTTGCTCTCTTCAAAATCATTATTGAGAAGTTCAGGTGCCACGCACCCTGGCAGACCGGGTACACAGCGAGAACCCTGCCGTCCATCGCTGCACAAACATTGGAAGGCCTGCCACCTGAGCAGCCCTGGGCACTGTTCTTTCCTGAGAGTGTTCTTATTCTTCCAGAGTTAAGCCAGGTGTTCCCCAATGCCCGCTATCTCTGCGTCCACCGGGATCCACTGGATATCTGTCTTGGGGCAACCCATAGAATGGCGCGCCTGGACAACCATATCGGCCGCATAGCCCTGCCCGAGGCCTACAGCTATCTGGGCAGGGAGCGCGCACTGATTCTCTGTGACGACGAACTCGATCACATGGTCTATACCACCATTCACCAAATCGAACTGGTGAACCAACATCTGGCGGCTGTCGCTGGTAGTGATTCACTGGTTCTTCGTTTTGAGGAGTTATCCAATAACCCGGTCTCGACAGTGCAACCGCTTTACTCCTGGCTGGGTGGGCCGGTTTTTAACAGGTCCATGGATCCGATCAGAATCGAGGAATCGGGTGCTATACGCAGTGATGTATATTCCCAGGCGAGAATCGCCGCTGCCGCAGACAAACTCAGGGAAAAAAGAGAAGCCCTTGGTTATATATCCCTGGATGACGCTTGATGTCACACACATGAGGGGTTTGGGTCGGGCGGCCCGTGACTCAGTTCGGCCGCTGAAATTAACGCAAAACCAGGCGCTATTCACGTCTATCGTAGTGCTGATTTGCCGGCATTTGGACGCCAGGTCACAGCACAAATTTTAGCAATTGGGAGCAGACCGTACTATCATGTGCGCAGGTTTGAGCCCCCCTGTTTTATACTTTTTTGTGGCGCCGTCATTATTTCAATGTGCTGGGGGTCAGGCTATTTTTAGTCTTCAGGTTTTGGGGCCGCAGTGAAATCGACTATTTCAGAGCAGGGTATGAAAAAAACGCTATTTATCCATATTGGACGCCCCAAAGCCGGTTCGAGCGCAATACAACACTTCCTGTGGATGAACAAAGCCTTGTTGATGGAGCAGGGCTGTTATTATCCCGAGGCGGGTCAGCGGCACCGGGCTTCACACGGACTGTCATCGACTTTACTGCCGAAATTCAGTGGGGAAAATAAATTTGCAAATCTCAGCGCCAAATCGCTTTATCGACAATTAATTGAAGAGATTGACGAGCAGGAGACTGCTGACCGAGTGGTGATCTCAACAGAAAATTTTTACTTCGTCGATCCCAGGAAAGTTAAGCAATTTCTGAAGGAAAAGTTTAACGTCAAGATCATTTGCTATGTTCGAAACCAGGCCGACGTATTGATGTCCAGCTATGTTCAGGAGTTGAAGGAGGATAAGCTACAGGATGATAATATCGCCAATTATATTCAGGACAGTACTCGCCTTAGGTTAATTGATTATCACGCGAACCTGGAAAGATGGGCTCGTGTATTCGGCCGCGAAAACATCATTGTAAGGCCTTATGAGCAGGGCCAGTTCGAAGGCAGCGATATATTTCGGGATATTTCGCATGTCATTGGGGTGCACGTATCAGACGAGTTCGCCATACCCTCTCTCAAGGTAAATCCCAGCCCAGCAAGTGATGTACTCGAGTTAATAAAATTACTGAATGTAATGAGTGACTCGCGTTTTGTTGTGACGCAGCTTATCAGGCCGCTTCTCGATGCTTCGGAGTATCTACCAAAGGAAGACAGATACGATAGCAAGAGACTTCTGACCACCGCTCAGCACGAGAGCATAAACCGCCAGTTTAGTGAAAGTAATGAAAAGGTTGCCCGTGAGTTTCTCGGCCGCGACGACGGCATGTTGTTCTATGAAACATGCAAGCCGGAGGATGCCGTAGAGATTACAAAGGAGTTCACCTTAGAGCGATTTGTTGCGGTTGCAGCGAAACTCTTCCTCAGCCAACAGGAGGATATTGCAACGATGCGCACCAGGTTAGATGTTCAGCGTGACAAGATTGAAGCTCTGTCAGATTTGCTTGCACAACACTCAGGTGTGGCCACTGAGGCGCTCGAAAACATCGAAAGCCGCAGTGTCAAGGACGCTGACGAGCCGACTGAAGAGGTGGCAAGTGGGTTTGGCTCCAGGTTTAGACGGTGGTTTTCTTGACTACCAAAACTTACAGGCATCCTGTGTAGGGTTTATGTGCACACTCATCCGTCGCAACGCGTTAGCTAAAACATGACAACCACCTCCTGGCGTGCGGCCGTCTTCAACCAGAGAATGCTTATCTGCGTGTTTACTGGCCTTGCATCCGGTATGCCTTTGTACGTGCTCTTTCAACTGGTCCCCGTCTGGCTGAGTGAGGGCGGGGTATCGCTCGTTGAGATCGGGCTGTTTTCGCTGGTTGGTATTCCCTATACATGGAAGTTCCTGTGGGCACCTTTGATGGATCGCTGGGTGCCGCCTTTCCTGGGCAGGCGCCGAGGATGGATGCTGATCACCCAGGTTGCGCTGCTCGTCTCAATAGGTGTATTCGGCATGTTCCAGCCCGCCCAATCTACCTGGGTGATAGCCTGGCTCGCGGTGGCAGTGGCATTTTTCAGTGCCAGCCAGGATGTTGTGCTGGATGCATACCGCCGGGAGATTCTGCCGGACGCGGAATTGGGGATGGGTAATGCCATCCATGTCCAGGCCTATCGAGTTTCCAGCCTGATACCGGGTTCTCTCTCGCTGATACTGGCAGATATTATGCCCTGGTCCAGTGTGTTCTGGATTACTGCCGGTTTCATGTCCGTCGGTGTGATGATGACCTTGCTGGTGTCCGAGTTGAAAGTCGAACTGCCGCCGCCATCCGGGTTGCGCGATGCCTTGATAGCGCCTTTTTCCGAGTATCTGGGTCGCCGGGGTTGGTCTGGCCTGATCCTGGTGCTGGTGTTCATGTTCCTGTACAAGATCGGTGACAATATGGCGACTGCGCTGTCGATGCCGTTCTATCTGGAAGTCGGCTTCAGCAAGACAGAGATCGGATTGGTGGCCAAGCATGCTGCCCTGTGGCCCTCTATCGTGGGTGGCCTCTGCGGCGGGTTGATCATGCTGCGGGTGGGTATCAATCGAGCCCTGTGGTTATTTGGCGTGGTTCAGGTCGCCAGTATCCTCGGTTTCGCCGTTCTGGCCAGCAGTGGCCCCCAGTTGTGGTTGCTTGCGACTGTGATCGGCTTTGAGTACCTCGGGGTGGGCATGGGGACCGCGGCTTTCACCGCCTTCATTGCGCGAGAGACCAGCAAAACCTATGCTGCCACCCAGTTCGCGCTCTTTACAGCGCTGGCGGCAGTGCCGCGGACGCTTGCCAATGCCAGCACCGGGATAATTGTCGAGCAAATCGGATGGGTAGATTTCTTTCTGTTCTGCACTGTGTTGGCGCTGCCAGGAATGCTTCTGTTGTTCTGGGTGGCCCCTTGGAACAGCGAGCGAAGAGCTCTCATTGAAAAGCGTTAGCACGAGCCTGAGCGCATTTGCTCCTGCGTTCACATTTTGGGTAACTTGTGCCGACCGCAGGGGAAATCGGAGTTGCCTTGGCGAATAAAAATAGGGGAATATAGGGTAATTCAGTGACAGCAATTGATAAAAGTGTCGTGATTATGATTCAGTATGTTGCATTTATGCTTTTTGGAAGCAAATAGATGGGAGAACAAGCAGTAAGCGGGGTAAGTGACAAGCTGCCCTCTCGGGTGATTGCCATTCTGGGAATGCATCGCAGTGGCACAAGTTGCCTGACCGGTTCCCTGCAGAACTCGGGCTTGTTCCTGGGTGAATGCCACACCTGGAACAAGCACAATGAAAGGGGCAATCGGGAAAATCAGAAATTTGTCGATCTCCACGATGCCATTCTTGCGGCAAACGGCGGTGCATGGGATGTACCTCCAGCGACGGCCATCTGGAAAGATGAGCATATCGCCTGGGGCCGTGAGCTCCTTGTGGCACACGCCGGAGAGCCCAATTTTGGTTTCAAGGATCCGCGTGGCCTGCTGGTGATTGACGGCTGGAAAAAACTGTACCCCAATATCGAATTTATCGGCATCTTTCGCCACCCGAATGCAGTGGCGAAGTCGCTCGGAAAGCGTAGCAGTAAGACGCGCGAGGAGTCATTGAACCTGTGGTACACCTATAACAGCATTCTGTACCGGGAATACAAGAACAAGCCGTTTCCTCTGCTGTGCTTTGACGACGATGAGGCCGTGCTGGACGAGAAGATTGTCCGCGCTGCCGGTCAAATGGGTCTCAGTCGCCCCCATGCGGAAGAAAAATTCTACACCTCGGAGTTAAGGCACAACGACGGATCTGGCGCCGAAGCGCTTCCCTGGAAGATACGGCGGCTCTATCGAAAGCTGAAGAACGCCGAATTTTGACCGGTGCTACTGAATGTTAAATCGGATACAGCAGGGCATTCGTAGATTCATGCCCGGTAGCGATGGGCATCGGGACGTGATCGTGAGTTTTGTCGTGATTGTTTACGACATGCCCGCCCAGGCCCAAAATACCATTCGCTCCCTGATGGCGGATTATCAGCAGGATGTTCGCCTCGATGACTATGAAGTCCTGATTATCGAGAACGAATCGGCCAATACCATTTCGCGAACGTTTCTCGACTCCCTGCCGCCCAATTTTTCCTATCATCTGAGGCAGGAAAGCCAGCCGACGCCGATACACGCCATCAATTATGGGATAGAGATCGCCTGTGGCGCCAATATCTGCGTGATGATTGATGGTGCGAGACTGCTGACCCCGGGTATCGTCAAAAACATTCTCCGGGGGCATCGCCTCTCACCGCGCGCAGTTGTGACCGCACCGGGATACCACCTGGGCCATGAATTACAACAAAAAGCCGTCGGTAGCGGGTATGATGTGGCGCATGAAAAGGCTCTGATGTCGTCAATCTCGTGGCCTGCTGATGGTTACCGACTGTTCGAGATCTCCTGTTTTAGCGGATCTTGTGCTGCCGGCTTTTATCTCCCGCATGGAGAAAGTAACTGTATCAGCATGCCGCGCGAGTTGTGGCAGGCCCTGGGAGGCTATGATGCGCGTTTCGATATGCGTGGCGGGGGGGTTGTGAATCTGGATCTCTATAAAAGAGCCTGCGAATACCCTGATATTACACATGTGTTCCTGCATGGTGAGGGTACATTTCATCAGTTCCACGGTGGCGTGACGACCGGTGGAGAGGCCGCTGAAGCCAGGCAGCAGTTCATTAAGGCGATCATGGAGCAGTACCAGGATATACGGGGACGCAAATTTGAGCTCCCTGTGACCAATCCGGTTTATTTGGGTGAAATTTCTGAGCACGCGTTAAAGTTTGTGCAGTTTTCATCAACGAACAAACTCGAAAGAATGAAAAATGCGGCCGAGACGTAGTGTGTTTTGGTCTAACACTGGAACAGTTATGAGGTCATTGGGAGTTTATGAATAACCAACTATATTTTCCGCCGTCACTCCAGCGATTTGAGCCGAAGCGAATGGTGTTCAGCACATGGGTCGATCATCTGCCGTTTGCGTATGACCTGATTGCTGCGATTCGCCCGAAATTATTGGTTGAACTCGGGGTTTACAACGGGCTTTCTTTTTTCACCTTTTGCCAGTCTATGGTCGAGCACGACATTGATGGTGTGGCATACGGTGTCGATTGCTGGGAGGGCGATGAGCACACCGATGCTTACGACGACTCAATCTACAAAGATGTTGCCGACCATGCGCGAATAAATTACCGCGGCAATACGTATCTACTCAGAATGTTCTTCAACGAGGCGTTGCGGCATTTTGAGGACAATTCGCTAGATTTGTTACATATTGACGGTTTGCATACGTATGAGGCTATACAGGAGGATTTCACCAACTGGTATCCCAAGGTCAAACCCGGCGGTATTATTTTGTTCCACGACGTGATGGCTAAAATCAAGGACTTTGGCGCCTGGAAATACTTTGAGGAACTGGAAACGCAGTACGAGGATGTGTTCAAGTTCAATCACGGGTTTGGCCTCGGTGTGTTGAGGAAGCCTGGCGGCGAGCCGAGCGAAGAGCCGCTGCTCAATCTGCTGTTCTCAAAAAATGAAGAGACGGAGAAGCAGTTGCGCCAATTCTATGTTCATGCCGGGGTGTTCCTTGAGGCGCGCCGACAGGCAAACTTCTGGCGCCAGTCGCGAAAGGGCGGCAATAAAGGCGGTCAGGGTAAGCTCGCCCAGGCCAATGCGGCGCAGGAGACTCCCCCAAAAGAAGATTGACCGGAAACAGATATTCGGTCTGGAGGGTAACTTCATGACAGCTGAAAACATATCTACCGTGGATCAGGAAGCGCTGGCCGCTTATCGTCCTCTACTTGAGGAAGTGCATGGCCTGATTGATGCAGGCGATTACGAGGCCGGGATCACGCGGTTGCAGAAGGTCGCCCGGGCCAGTGGTAATGACGCCCTGATGAATTACCTGATTGAATTGCGGGTTGCAGCGTTTCCTGAAATTGCGGAGAAGGTGACGCCCGGGCCGATGTTTGAAGCAAACAGTCTGCTGGGCGATGTTGAGGCCGTAAAAGCTCGTCTGGACAAAGACGGCTATCTCTTTTTCCGCAACATCGTCCCGGTAGACCTGCTGACGGAGTTAAGAGATCAGATAACACAGATTTTGGCTGACCTGGGGTGGATAGAAGGTGGTGAACAGCGCATGCTGGCAAAGGCGCTTTGCCGCCCTTTGCGAGAGGGGCAGCCGCGATTTTTCAAGGCACATGATCGCATTATCAAGCTGGAAGCGCTGCATAGCCTCTCGCATGACCCCAGTATTATGAACGTGATGCGCCAGGCTCTGGGGGAGACGGTCTTTCCCCACCCACTCAGCATTGTCAGGTTGATCTTTCCGGATAGCCCGGAATTGGCGACTCCACCTCACCAGGATTTTCCCAATAACCAGGGTACATCAAATCTTACCGCCGCATGGATGCCGCTCGCGGATTGTTCCATCAGCGAAGGGTCTCTGGCTATCATGGAGGGGTCGCACAAGTTTGGTGTCCTTCCCTTGAAGTTTCATCTCGGTGCGGGGAACCGTCGGGCTGTGCTGAATGAGCAGGTGTTATCGTGCCGTTGGGTCGGAGCAGATTTCAAAGTCGGGGATATCGTGCTGTTTCCGTCCCTGACGGTACATAAAGCGATGGAGAACCAGAATCTGGAACGCATGCGGTTGTCGGTGGATTTTCGCTATCAACTCGAAGGGGAAGCACTTACCGAGGGATGCCTGCAACCGCACTTCAATCGCATCAGTTGGGAGGATATTTACAAGGATTGGAAATCGGATGATCTAAAATACTACTGGCGCGACAAGCATTACGTGGTAGCGCCATGGGATGCGTCATTGCACGAATTACCCGAGGGGCATGTCGACGAGGCCTATGAGCAGCAGCTAGCCTATAATATTGCCCTGACGCGCAGGAAAGAGAGCCGGTTGTCCGGGGGTGATGATGCCTGAGCCGTCGATACGCCCCCGCTGTTGAGGCTGCCTCATTTTATTACCAGGCGAGTGGTATCTGGTTTTTGGGGAAGCTTGAGGCGCCAAAAAACCAGGTTTCAACGGCATAGCGCAGTTTGGTGAAGTCGGTCCGGTACTGGGTCCTGTGTAAATACAGATGATCGAAGAAAAATGCGTCCCCGGCGTTGAACTCGGGTACCAGAACGGCCTCATTTCGGGCGAACTGGTCGGTAACCAGAGAGTCGCTTACCGACCAGTTGAATTGAGCACCTTCTGCTGAAGCAATGTCATACAGCCTTTGAGGCACGACATCCAATCCCGGCGCTCCTGTGTTCCCGCCGCACCTGTTCAGCGGAATCCACATATTAAGGCTGTTGAGGTTGGTGCCCATAAACGCGCCATCCTGGTGCCAGCCGGCCTCCGCGACGGGAAGTTTCGAGCGCCTGAGAACCCACTTTTTGGCTGACAGGCAGGGCGGTTCTCCGAGGTAGTCAGTCATTAGTTGCTTGATGCCGTGTGCCTCATAAAGCTGCAACAGGGCCTCGGCCACACTGGGCGCCTCGACGCACATGGCGGAACCGGAGTCGCGATGGAAGCTTCTGGTGTTGGCAAGCTCACGGTCCTTGTTTGGCATTATTGTTTTGAGGTTCTCGGGCGGGTTGTGATAGATGCTTGCCTCCACAGTGGTTCGGGGATCCGCACAGGCATCAATCACCCGATCCGTCGCTGCGATCAAGGTATCGACGGATGATTGAGGAAACATATTCCGCACGATAAGTCCGCCATGCTCCGCAACGGCGGCCCGCAAATGGTCCAGATCAAGCGCCGAGGCAGGGATCTCCGGCACGCAGGGCCTGGTGGGGGCAATGTTCTCAGGCTTCTGAACGAGCAGGCGTGGGGAGTCAGAGGGCTCTCTGGTGCGGTAAGCTTCTATGCGGTCGCCCATCAGGTGGCGGTCAGACGCGATATCGCGGCATTCCAGGATGGCGGGTGTAAGTTCAAATCGATTCATAGTCGGTTTCGCAGGCTAAAGACCACTGGAAGTGTATGCCATTTTAATTTGTCCGTCGATATTCGGGGTGAAACGGCGGTGTCGTGGGACTTGTTGCATACAGTACAATGGTGGCCAACCCTGTCGGAAGATGTAAGGTTTTAAACGGTGTGTTGTGTTTGATTTTCCAGGTCTGATTCACATTTTGCGCAATGCCATCATGGCGTTGGTTCTGGCGCTGTCCCCCCTTGTCTCCACAGCAGGCCTTGCGGCAACGGATGAGTTGAAGTTGCCGAATCTGGGTGAGTCCAGTACCAGCCTGTTCTCATCGCAGTTCGAATATCAACTTGGACGCGCATGGCTGCGTGAATTTCGGAGCCAGGTCCCCACGATAGATGACCCCCTGCTCTTCGATTATCTGGAAAACCTGATTTACGCACTGGTAGCGCACAGTAAGCTGGAGGACAGGCGCATCGATCTGGTGATCGTCGACAATCCAACCCTGAACGCTTTTGCTGTACCCGGAGGGGTCATCGGTATTCACAATGGGCTCCTGATGTGGGCTGAGACTGAGGATGAACTGGCTACTGTGCTGGCCCACGAAATCGCGCACCTTAGCCAACGTCATTTTTCTCGCGGCGTGGAATTTCAACAGAAGCTGCAGCCTTTGGCGCTGGCGGCGATGCTGGCCAGTTTCGTATTGATGGCGACTGCCGGCGGTGATGCCGGAATGGCCGCGCTTTCCGCGACTCAGGCCGCGGCACAGGATTCTGCACTACAGTACAGCCGTGGTAATGAGCAGGAAGCGGATCGGATCGGTATGCAAACTATCGTGGATGCAGGTATGGATCCACACGCTGCTCCCGCGATGTTTGAACGGATGTTGCATGCGACACGTTATTCGGGGAGTGATCAGGTTCCCGAGTTCCTTCGCTCCCATCCATTGTCTGAAAATCGTATTGCGGATACCCGCAATCGCGCCCGGCAGTACCCGAAGAAGACGCCGGAGCCTGATCTGGAATACCAGTTGATGCGGGCCAGGGTAATCACCGAGTTGACCGATACGCCCGCGCAGGCGGTGGCGAGGTTTCGGGGTGAACTGGAGGGTACTCCGCGTTCGCGGGAGGCTGCGACCTATGGGTTGGTGCTATCACTCACCGCTGCTGGGCGCGCTGATGAAGCCGCTCTTGAACTGGATTCTATCTGGTCTGCCAGCCCTGATCGCCTGGAGTACATCATCGCTGACGCCGAGATTGATATGGTGCGCAACAGGCCGGAGCGGGCTGTCAAAAAGCTTGGTAAACGACTGGAAATCTCTCCCGGGAACCACCCGTTGACCATGGCCTATGCCACAGCGTTAATGAAGAACCAGCAGCCACATATCGCCGAGGAAGTCCTGATAGCACAGAGCAAACGCAGGCCGAATGATCCGGGTCTCTGGTACCTGCTCGCCGAAGTGCAAGGTTTGTCCGGCGATATCGTGGGTCTGCACCAATCCCGAGCGGAATATTTCATCCTGAACGGCGCATTGGATGAGGCAAAGAAACAGCTGAGCTATGCCCTCAAGTTAACGGGTAATAATTTTCATGCCTCCGCAAGGATAAACCAGCGCCTCGAAGATATCGCCCGGATGCAGGAGCAGATGGAGGAATTCTGAGGCCTCAGGCGTTGCCGGTCACCGGTACGTGAATTCGCTGCGCGAAGTCGAGCATGCGGCGCAGTGGCACCATCGCTTGCGCGCCGATATCGGGATCGACGAAGATTTCGTTATCATCGCGCGAGAAAACCTGTGCCAGGGTCTCCAGGTCGTTCATGCCCATCCACGGGCAGTTGGCACAACTGCGGCAGGCTGCACCATTCCCGGCGGTGGGGGCGATAATGAACTCTTTATGCGGGGCCTGCTGTTGTAGCTTGTAGAAAATCCCCTGATCCGTCGCCACAATGAAACGTGGATTATCCATCTCTGTAGCCGCTCGGATAATCTGAGTGGTGGATCCGACCCTGTCAGCCAGTTCCAGCACTGCCTGTGGTGACTCAGGGTGCACCAGTACCGCCGCATCGGGATACACCCGCTTCAAATCGGCGATTCCTCGCGCTTTGAACTCCTCGTGCACAATACAGGCGCCGTCCCACATAAGGATGTCCGCACCTGTCTGGTTGCGAACATAATTGCCCAGGTGCTGGTCCGGTGCCCAGATGATTTTTTGGTCCTGCTCCGCCAGGTGCTCAGCGACCTCCAGGGCGATGCTGGAGGTGACGACCCAATCGGCTCTGGCCTTGACTGCCGCCGAGGTATTGGCATAAACCACCACCGTGCGATCCGGGTGTTGGTCGCAAAATGCCGAAAATTCATCGATTGGACACCCCAGATCCAGCGAGCAGGTTGCCTCCAGTGTGGGCATCAAAACCCGCTTATCCGGTGTGAGAATTTTGGCGGTTTCACCCATGAATTTCACGCCCGCCACCACCAGAGTGGTCGCGGGGTGGTCATGTCCAAAACGGGCCATCTCCAGCGAGTCCGATACACAACCGCCCGTTTCCTCTGCCAGAGCCTGAATCGCGGGAGAGGTGTAGTAGTGCGCCACGATGACCGCGTTTTCCCGCACAAGTGTCGCTTTGATCTGATCCTTCAGGGCTCGCTCTTGCGGAGGGCTGAGTTTTTTCTGTTCAGCATGGTCCAGGTGATATTGCACCTGTTTGCGGATGGTTTCCAGTTTGTCGGATGCTAGACTCATACACTCTAAAAAGTAGGGAAAAATGGTCGACTATTCTAACACAGTTTGGTTACGTGTTTATTCCTGCTTACCACTTCAGTAGTCGATATAGAGGTATAGGAGAGGCTCATGGTTGAATACGATTACGTCAAGACACGCCGCGCAGATGTCCAGCCTATAAAGGACAGCCAGGTGCCGATAGTCCGATTCTTTATGCGCTGGGCCACGAGGTTGAACGTGGCGGTGTTCAGGGCCAGCAAGGGGCGCCTGATGAACAAGTTCATCGGAGGTTATCCTGTCTGCATTGTCACCACTACCGGTGCCAAATCGGGTAAAACACGGCGTATTGCACTCATCCATTTACCTCATGGTGAGAACAAGCTACTGGTTGCCTCACAGGGTGGAATGAACAGGAACCCCGTGTGGTATCACAACATCGTTGCGCATCCGGATGTTTTGATTATGGTTGATGGTGCCGAAAAGGCCTATAGAGCCAGACAGGTGAGTGACCAGGAGAAGCGGGAGTTGTGGCCACATTTATTGTCCCTGTATCCGGATTTTGACGAATATCAGGCACGCACTGATCGTAATATTCCGGTGTTCAGCTGTGAGCCCGTGACAGGATGATCAATTTTTCAGCCAATCTGGCCAGTCGTCGTTGATACTGGCACTCCACTGAGGTTGGCGGCGCTCCATGAACGCGACGCCACCCTCAATGGCGTCGGGCGTTGTCATGGTATGGTTCAACGCACGGCTTTCCAGGCTTGCGATGTCATGCAAGTTTGAGGACAGGCTGCGCCAGAGTAGATGCTTGTGTAGGCCAACGGGTAAGGGTGCACAATGGGCACAGATATCCCTGGCAATCTCCATGGCTGTTTCCAACACGTCAGTCGCAGGTACCGCACGACCGGCCAGACCCCAGATTTGCGCCTCATCACCCGAAAGTCGGGGTGCCCGTACCAGCAGTTCAAAAGCCCGCTCGAATCCGACCAGCCTCGGCAGTACATACTCAATCGCGAAATCGGCGACGACTCCGCGGCGGGATTGCAGGAAGCCGTATTTGCCCTCAAGGGCAAATACGCGCATATCTGCCTGCATTGCCAGCCCCAGCCCTGCTCCCACGGCATGGCCGTTGCAGGCAGCGATCACAGGTTTGCGAACCTCCCATGCCTGCATGCTCAGCGGACAGGAATTGACAGGCCCATTCTGGGCTGAGCCATCAAATGTGCTTCCGCCGCCACTCATATCTGCGCCTGTACAGAATGCTCCTCCAGCACCTGTGAGCACGACTACCCGCACGTCATCATCTTCATCGCAGCGGCGGTAAGCTGCTCCGAGGCCATCGATGATTGCGTTGGACAAAGTGTTGTTGGCGTGCGGACGATTGAGCGTGATAATCGCGATACCGTCCGAAATTTGCAGCTGTAGTTCCTGGTTCATGGGGAGTCCTATCAATCTTGGTTGCCGGCAGAGTTGAATGACATTAAGCCTATCCGATCACGCGGGATCGACAATGGTGCTGGCGGCCAGCTATCGTCGTCATAAGATGCCAGCGCGTATCGTTGACCAGGCTCGCTCTCGGTGTCTCCCGTCAAGTGGTTGCGGCAAAGAGGAAAACGTCTTTTGGTAATTTTAAACGAATATTTACTAGAATATCATTGAGTAATGCAGTATAACTTCATGTTATATAAAGAATAAACGCTGTATAGCGCACGTGCTAAGGAGAGGCAGCCTAGGTAGGGGAGACCTGACCGAAAGATGTGTCTCGCAGCCAGATTAGCATCAGTTCTTAGCCAGGAAGCAAGCGTGGAACAGCACACAGTACTGATAATTTCCGACAAAAAGACTGATCACCTTATCGTTTCCGCCTCTTTGGAGCGGGCGCGACCGCAACGATTTAACCTTGCTTCTTCCGAGTCAATGGAGCGACCGCTGGAAGCGCTGCTCGATCCGACGATTGATGCTGTCATTATTGCGCACGGCCCGGAGACTGAGTATTTGCTGCGATTAGCGAGCAAGAACGAAGCCGCAGCACCACTCATCCTGCTGCTTGACGAAGCAGATCAAGCGACCATAACGCAACTGCAGGAACTGGGTGCCCAGGACTACCTTGTGCGGGGCCAGTTGCAGGATGCGTTAGTGCACCGCATTCTCGACTACAGTATCAAGCTGAAGCAGGCCAAAGAGCAAATTCGACAGTTATCAAACCGGGATCCGCTGACAGGCGCACTAAACCGGGTGGGCTTTCGTGCGCATCTGGAGCGCGCCATGGGGCGCTCGGAGCGATACGGATTTAAAACGGCCCTGCTGTATATCAATATTGACCAGTTCGCCAATATCAACGATCACTACGGCGAGGCTGATGGCGATGTAATGATCAAGTCCATATCACGGCGACTGATCAACAAACTACGCAGTACGGATAGCATCGCTCGCCTGGGCGGGGATGAGTTTGCGGTGGTGCTTGAGGATGTCAGTTCACCTTCCGATGTCGAACTTATCGCCGAAAAAATGCTGAAATCAATTTCAGCGCCAATGATTCTCAGCGAACAGCAAGTGGCTGTTGAAGCCAGTATTGGGGCCGCAATGTACCCAGAAGATGGGGTGGAGTTTTCGGATCTGGTAGAACTTGCCCGCAGCGCCATGCAGCAGGCCAAAAGTATGGAGGGTGGCCAGTTCATTCGCTATTCTGAAAGGCTGACTTTCGATATCGCAGGGAACAGCTCTCTGGCCGCCGAGTTGCGAACCGCCGTGCGCAAAAATCAGTTTGAGCTGCATTATCAACCGCGGATTGACCTTGCTACCGGACAATTGGTAGGGCTGGAGGCACTGCTGCGCTGGAATAATCCGGAGAGAGGCCTGGTGGCACCGGGAGAGTTTATTTCTGCTTGCGAAGATATGGGGTTGATGAAGACCATTGGTTACCAGGTCATTCAGCACGCCTGCAGCGCTCAGGTATGGCTTAAGGAACAAAAACTGCACAATGTAGATGTGGCGGTAAACATCTCTTTCTCCCAGATACAGGATGATCGATTTGTCGCGATCGTGAAAGACATTATTACTCGCAGCGGTGCGAATCCGGCTCGCATCGAATTTGAATTGACCGAGTCGACCATCCTCAAAAGCCCCAGTGGGATCAAAGCACGTATGGACGAATTGCGGGAACTGGGAATCTCGTTCTCGCTGGATGATTTTGGAACCGGCTTCTCGCAGCTTTCGCACCTGACTGAACTGCCGATTTCTGCGCTGAAAATTGATGCCTGCTTTGTGCGGGACCTGCCCCACAATAAACATCAGGAAGCTATTTGTACGATGATTATAGAAATGGGCCGTCGACTGGGCATGTTGGTCGTAGCTGAGGGTGCCGAGACTCATGAACAAATAGAGTTTCTGCGCGACAACCACTGCCAGCAAGTGCAAGGGTTTTACTACAGCCCCGCGATTCCCTTGCAGAATCTGCCGCGTTTTGTGCAGGAGCAGCGAGAGAAGCGTCGCAGCCAGTTGTTGTCATGATTGGTCTCTGCGGCCTGTGGGCAACTGGCTAGAAAGCGACCCGGTTTCTCCCGGCTTTTTTCGCCTGGTAGAGCTTTTTGTCTGCAGCTGCCAGCACCGCGTCGGTGTCGGGATGGTCGGGGTTTCTGGCCGCGATACCGGCACTGACGGTAACAGAAAATTGATCGCCACCCAGCCTCGTTGCACCGCGTTTTCGAGTCCCCGCCCTGGCGCGTGTCGGACGCAGATTGCGATCTCTTAGAGACATGACATAAGCGCCGATCTCTTCCCTTACATGTTCGATCGGGTCAACCGTATCCGCCACGACTTTGCGTGGAAAGACGATGCAGAATTCCTCGCCCCCGTAGCGGTAGGCGGTCCCGCCTCCGCCGACACATCGCAGGCGCGAGGCGACAAGTTTCAGCACTTCATCCCCGACATCATGCCCATAGGTATCGTTAAAGCGTTTGAAGTGATCGACGTCCAGCATGGCAATCGCGAAAT
This sequence comes from uncultured Halioglobus sp., assembly GCA_963976735.1. Taxonomy (GTDB): domain Bacteria; phylum Pseudomonadota; class Gammaproteobacteria; order Pseudomonadales; family Halieaceae; genus Marimicrobium. The sequence goes on along the minus strand of CAXBLZ010000002.1, from coordinate 73,597 downwards.
TCCCCCCAAGCATTTTCAACTTTTCATTCAATGCACGGCGCCCGGGGAGGCCGGTCAACTCATCGCGGTATGCCATAGCATGTGAGCTGCGCAAAAGCCCCCCCAACAGGCACAGCGCCGCAGCAGTGCTCATTGCGGCAGAAATATGGTCGACATGGAGCAGTGCAAGTACAAGATAGAGCGAAACGAATGCGCCCAGCAGTGCAGCTTCAATTTCATCATTTCTTATGCACAAAAGTGCGATGCCCAGTAGCGTCACCAGAGCGACCAGAATCGTTGCACCCATTGAAAGAACATAACTCTCGGAGGGGCGTGGCGCGTAATATAGGGCCGCTGCTTCGTTGACCTGGGGCAGCCAGGGCCCGATCTGGATACAGATTAAACCAAGGAATATGAAAGCCAGGGCGTATATAAGGCCATAGAGATTCCAGATGCCGCGCTCTGGCTGTACCAGTAAGTACAGCGATAGCACCGGTAAGGCCAGGCTGATAGCGAGGTACCCTCGCCATGCTTCAGGCTGTGACAAGCTGACTTGCAAATAGTGTTGAACCGCCCAGTAAAAAATAGCCACGGCAAATGATGCCATCATTATCCGGCTGCGGTTGAATTGATAGGCGACGAGTATTGCTACCAGACAAAAAAGGTAGGGCAGGTTGTCAAAAATGACACGTGCCTCGCTGTCTAAAAAATCCAGATAGGCACGGCCAACATAGGCTCCGCATATCAGTGCAGCGGGCAGTAGGATCCTGAAAATTGCTGCCGGATATGCCCGCATTGCGCCCGTCTATTCTCCCTGGGGTAAACGGGCCGACAGCCAGCCCAAACCCCTTCCCCTTAACATCTATTCGCACTAGTCGCGAGCCCCCAGTAATGATAGCCTACATTCACCTCAAAACGCATTACCTCTCCAGCAAATGTCGAGTACAGATCTCATACGCCATCAAGCAAAGATTCTCGTAGTGGACGACGATCAAAATGTTCGCTTTCTCACGCGTCAGTGTCTGGAAGCTGAGAGTATGATTGTGGTGGAGGCCTCCAACGGATTCGAGGCTATCGACGTTTTTGTTCGAGAGAGACCCGATCTGGTATTTATGGATGTAGAGATGCCAGGTATGACCGGGTTGGAGGCTTGCCAGCGTATCCGGGAGCTGCCTCAGGGCGAATCGATTCCAATTATGATTGTAACCGGTTCTGATGATCGGCAATCTATTGATCAGGGTTTCGAGGCGGGTGCGACCCAGTACAGAACCAAGCCTGTGAACTGGTCCCTGCTCGGACGTGATGTTCAGTATATGTTACGGGCAAGTAGCGCGTTTAATTCGCTCAAACGGCAAGAGGATCGCCTTCGTTATCTTGCCTATTACGACCCTCTTACAAGTCTGCCCAACAGACGCAGCTTCAATGAGCAATTGAATCGTCTACTCAAACGCAGTCAGCGCCACAAAACAACAGCAGCCTTGCTGTTTATCGATCTGGACCATTTTAAGCGTATCAATGACTCTATCGGGCATGCCCGCGGTGATAGTCTGCTGGTAGAAATTGCCAAAAGGCTCACCATGGAGTTGCGGGAAGACGACGCTGTGAACTACTTTTCCGACAGTAACGCCGAGGACGATGATATCGGTGATGGCGGTACGGAAATTGCCAGGTTGGGCGGAGATGAATTTACAGTGGTGTTGTCCGATGTTTCGGAGATATCGGATATTGAGAAAGTTGCAAGGAGAATCCTCAATAGCCTATCTCAACCCATCGCACTGCAATCACATAACCCGGTTGTAACGCCCAGTATTGGGATCGCGCTTTATCCCCAGGATGGCACCGATCCCGATACGCTGATCCGTAATGCTGACACCGCTATGTATGTAGCGAAGGCGGAAGGCCGAGCCTGTTTTCGATTCTACAATGAGGAGATGAACGCCCGTGCGTACGAGCAACTCAAAATGGAGGAGGAGTTGCGCGAAGCCATGCGCAATCACGAGCTGGAGTTGCGTTATCAGCCTCAGGTAGATTCCCTGACCGGGGAGGTAGTGAGTATGGAGGCATTGGTGCGCTGGAAACACCCGACACGTGGCATGGTGTCGCCGCAGGAGTTTATTCCGGTGGCGGAGAGTACCGGACAAATTATAGAGTTAGGCGAGTGGGTGATGAGTGAGGTTGCCCGGCACTGTCTATACTGGGATACTCTGGGCCTGAATACCTTCCGTGTTTGCGTCAATATCTCACCATTGCAGTTTAACCAGAGCAATCTCCCCGAGTGGGTGGCGGACTTTCTTGAGCAATCCGGTTTGCCATCGTGGCGTCTGGAACTGGAGCTTACAGAAAGCGCGATCATGAACGATGCAGAAACCAATATTGCAAAATTACGGGCGTTGAAGGATCTCGGAGTTGATCTGGCGGTTGATGATTTTGGCACGGGTTATTCATCGTTGAGTTACTTGAAGCGTTTCCCAATCAATACACTTAAGATCGACCATAGCTTTGTCTCTGATCTGAACACGCCAGATGGCGCTGCAATTGTCGATGCTATATTGGCACTGGCGAAGACGTTGAATCTGCGTGTGATCGCTGAAGGGATAGAGAATGAGCACCAGTTGGAATACCTGGTTAGAAAGGGCTGCGATCTGCTGCAGGGCTTTTACTTTGCCCGTCCAATCTATCCGGAAGATGTGCCTGCTATGCTGCAAGCGAATTTCTCGTCTGAAATTCAAGACGTGATTGGTCGCTGAGTCGAAAAGTACGTTGCCGCCGATGAAGTATTGTCTGCAGACAGCTTCTCTCTCACTATTGCTGTGCTTCTGTCTAAACTTAAGGGCAGCCGAAACCGATTCACTGCAAGTACTATTGCAGGGAAAATCCAGTGACGAACTGTCTGCTCTGGTTAAGGCGGCAGGGGGGACGGTAACGCATAATCTTCATTTGATTGGCGCGGTCGGTGCAAAACTGAAGCGAGAACAATTGGACGAAGTTTTGACTTCGCCGCTTATCCTTCGACATATCGATGACCTTTCCTATGATGAGGAACCTGAAGACCAGCCCGGCGCTGAAGAGGGTTGTAACGTCAGAGGGCACATCGAGATTGAGATGACTCGGCAGGGAATCCTCTGGCCACTTTATAATAAGAGAAGTACCCCGGCTTTTATCGAGAGAATGGACTTCAAGTGGCCTGCTCAACTGGGTGAGGTGTCTGCAATCTCTATCGGAGCTGAAAAGATTGATCCGGCGTTGTTCCGCGATACCACCATGTCATCATTCTCAATAGAATTTCCATCAGCGAGCAGACCGGTAGTGGATGGCCGAGCTGATCTGAACATTGCTTTTAAAGAGCCATTGTCCGAGAGCGTCGTTTCACTTATCCAACAGCGTGATTTTTCTATAGATGTTCATTTCACAGGTGATTGCTCTACTGATCTCGTGCTTGGTTATAAGAATAATCATGGTGATTTCTACTACAACACGGTGGCGGGCATAGAAGCGCTGCATGTTGCCGGTGTCACCGGTAAAGGTGTGACGATAGCTGTTGTCGATTCGGGGCTGTGGGAGCATGAATCGCTGATGAATGACACAGCGGGGGATAACCGCGTGCTTGCTAGATATGACGCATTGGCCGATAGCGCCGGTAGTGAAGTGATCGACGAGAGTGGCCACGGTACTCACATGACAAGTATTATCGCCAACAGTGCGAAAACGATCAGAGGAGGTGTCCCCACCGGGAGTTACAAGGGTGTTGCCCCCGATGCCGGATTAGTCGCTGTCAAGGTTTTGGACCGGGATGGATTTGCGCACGTTCTTGAAATCGTGCGCGCCATTCAATGGGTGGTGGATAATCGAGAGAAATATAACATCCGGGTGCTCAATCTCTCGTTTGCACAAAAGCCAAGGTGGCCATATTGGGAAGACCCCGTTGGTCAGGCGGCGATGAAAGCCTGGGCGCATGGTATTGTGGTTGTGGCGGCTGCTGGAAATGATGGTCCGGACATAGAAACCATAGGTTCACCGGGCAATTTGCCGTACATAATTACCGTGGGTGCTGTCACTGATTCCTGGACTCCGGATACTCGAGATGATGATTACATACCCGATTTCTCCTCGCGCGGCCCGACTCCAAGCGGGCATGTGAAGCCGGATGTGGTGGCCCTTGGGGGGCACATGACAGGGCTCATTCATCCAGACTCAGCTATTGCGACGGAACAACCGGAAGACATACTTCGCACGGGTGAGTTTGTATCCACCGGATCGTCACAAGCCAGTGCACTCGTCTCTGGAATTCTTGCATTGTTGATACAACTGGAGCCGGATCTTACCCCCGATGATCTCAAGTGCAAGTTAATTACCAGTGCTGAGCCAGCCATCAATCGAGATGGAAAACTCGCCTACAGTCCGTTTGAGCAGGGCTACGGATATGTCACGGCGACCCGCGCGGTTACCCTGGGTGAAAAAGGCTGCGGAAATCTTGAGTATGACTTGCAGGCTGACCTGGCAAATGAGCGCCACTTTTATGGGCCGGCGATCATGGATGATGATGGCAATCCCACACTGCCAGGACTGGATACCATGTTGTCTTCCAAGCCCAGCAAGAAGGGTATGAGCACGACTCGAAAGTGGGGAGTAAAAGACCATATTGAGCGTTTGGATATGGAGCCGCCACTGAGAGCGCAGCAAAAGGAATCAGACATGGATTGGGTTACGCTCTATCTCCAGGAACGTGCCGCCATCGAAAAACTCTCACATCAACCTCCCGACAACACCCCCTGAGTTCACTCAATAACCCTAGGGGGTTAGTGGGTTGCTAGCTTCACCTGTCTCGGCGCAACTACCATTCATGCGTTCGGGGTGTAGCGGGCATTTTTCTACCCACCCACAACGCGTCTGGTGAACTGATCACTGCCTACCCAAAAAGGGGTATACAGTCGTCTTCATTTCCGCTGCCCTACCTCGTATAAATACGTCAAGCATGCCAGTGAGAGATTGCGAGTCAGGTCCTGGCAATGGGTCTGATATGAGAACTGAGTCATACATTCTTACAGATGAATCGAAGAAGGCGGGTCTAAATCATGAGAAGCATCAAAATAATCGGTTGCGCGGGGATTGCTAGTGTTGCTGCGGTTTTGTCGATATCGTCTTTAGTAGTTACTGAGACCGCACAAGCTCGAGTAGAGTCCGAAAGTAATGCAGGGAAGTTGGTTCATCGGGTGAACTACACGCTTGCCGCTGACACACAGTACACTTCGAGCTCTGTTGGGTATAAGTGGGGCCGCAAAGACGATACAAACAATGACAAGACGAATTGGGGCAGCTCTGTAGAATCTCAAGGCGGATACAAATGGGGCAAAAGTACAAATAGTACGGTTGACGCTTCAGCCTATGAGGAGGCGAGAAACCCTTGGGCACGTAGCAGTTTCTCAGAACAGTCCAGAAACCCTTGGGCACGCAGCAGTTTCTCAGAACAGGCCAGAAACCCTTGGGCACGCAGCAGTTTCTCAGAGCAGGCCAGAAACCCTTGGGCACGCAGCAGTTTCTCAGAGCAGGCGAGAAATCCCTGGGCACGTAGCAGTTTTGCAGAGCAGGCCAGAAACCCCTGGGCACGTAGCAGCTTTGCAGAGCAGGCCAGAAACCCCTGGGCACGTAGCAGCTTTGCAGAGCAGGCCAGAAACCCTTGGGCACGCAGCAGCTTCGCAGAGCAAGCCAGAAATCCCTGGGCACGCAGATAGGTTCAGTAAAAGTCCAACTGTACACCTGAAACACGACCCTTCTGTAGTGCTATAACTGCAGAGGGTCTTTTCGTTGAATATTTTAGAGGCCTATGTTTAAAGTTGGGTACCCGCTGTGTTCATCGGCATTCAGACTACAGCAACTAGAAGTACGTCTTCCCCTTTTTGTTAGTTTCCCTCTCCGATTTAATCTTCTCGGCTAGAGTTGTTTATAGTTAATGAATTCTCGGTATCCCCAGCATAAAAGACGATTAGTTTGGCTGGGACGTTGCCGATGTTTCGGCCGTTGTGAAGTACATTGACAGTCTCAGCTGCCGCTTCTCCTTGTTTTAGACGTAAAGTTTGACCTGACTTAAGTTCAATCTGGAGTTCGCCTTCAAGCAACATGCCAAATGAAGGCACTGGGTGTAAATGCCAGCCAGTTTCAGCCCCTGGTGCGATCTCAACTTGCATGACGGTAACTTCTGCTTTTCCCTTGGGATAGGTTATCTGCATGCCGTCCCAGCTTTCCTGTGTTTTCAACAAAGGCGTCACTTTTACTTGCTCGGTGGCATCAATCGAAAGTGCCAGTCGGGATGTGGAGATGAGAACAGTACCGATGATGAGCTTGCTAATTGTATTCATAGGATCACCTGCAGAGGTTGTTTGGCTTGTAGTCAGTTTTTAGAGTTTTATGGTATCTGATCGTTTCTGATAACGGTACCGGTGCATTCGCCATCATGGTACAGCTTGATCGACATGCTCCGGGTTATATCGGTACAGGAAAAATATTGATGTTGAAGTCTTGGGGTATTCTGAAAAAAATGCGCTCATACATACACCACGCCTGCGGTGCAAATCCCGAGCTGAGATTACGCAATTTACCACCGGTGTCGACACAATGTATGGTCAGCTTTCAACCGTTTCGTTTGAGTTGCAGATATTGATCTCTGTAAGTATTTTTGAGCAGACCTCTTCTTGTGTCAGGCCATAGCATTCCACCGTTATATCGGCGAATTTCCTGTACAACTGCTCTCGTTCAATGAATAAATCCGCCAGGCTTTGTTCCGGACGCTTGGCAAGTCCGCGGCTGCCAAAATTTTTAATCCTATGTTCCAGTTCAGGTAAATCGATATCAAGGAAGACGATAGTTCCAATGGACGCAAGGTGTGCCATTGCAGCCTCGCTGTATACCGCGCTTCCACCTGTAGCAATAACATGGTGTTGGATATCCAGAGATAACAAGGTGTTTTCTTCGATTTCTCTAAGCGCAAGATGACCGTCTTTGTCGACAATATCTTGTAGTGAGCGGTTCTGTGCCGATTGGATAAGTATGTCTGTATCGAGAAAAACATACGCCATCATCTTCGCGAGAATCACGCCCACAGTACTTTTGCCAGAACCGGGCATGCCAACCAGTACTATATTCGATGTTGCAGGTGACATTGCTTCCTTCCCCGAACTGGAGTGTGGCGTGCAGCGGGTTATGTGCGATCAGCGGTTTTCGTAGCGGTTCAAGTCAAACAGGCCGGCTTCCCTGGGAAAGGTTTCCTGGTAGTGGGCATGTAGTTTGTCTGACAGAGGCCAGAACGCGTCCTGGTTGCGCCTGATTCCATAGAAGGACACCAGGCTTGCATAGTCCGTCTCGTTACGCATGGATTCTATGGCTTCTATGAACTGCTCGAGTTCGCTCTCTGGTAACTGAAAAAATGCATTTGGATAGGCCCCGATGAATCCTTTCACTACAGTAAGGTAATCCTCTTCCGGGACACGACGCTGATCCTCATGGAACATTTGCGCATTGTTCAAAAAGCCATCGTTGTGCACAATTGTATAATAAGCATGGTTATCGGAATCGCTACTGACAACCTGAATGAAGGACACTTCCGGCATAAGGCTGAAAGGTGTCCCCTCGAGTGTCTGTAGTCTGTCGAATGCAGAGTCTGCGGGTTGATATCGCTCCGCGGTAGCGCCAGGCAGGCGTTGCTGCAGTATGTTCAGCAACTCGCTCTTTGGGTCCTCCGTCTTGTACTGAATATCGGAGGTGCGATCAAAGGCGACTGAATCAGTCATTACAAACTGCAGGGCTTCCTTCTCTGCTTCTCGATACCAGAAATCGCGCAGAATAATTCGCTCTTTCGGTGGCAAAAAAAACAGGAAATTTTGCTCGCCTTCCATGCGCAAAAAGTCCATGTAGAGACGGGTTTCAAGTTGGTGTGCCACATTGCCAAACACGTCATAGCCCGCAACAAGCAGGTAGTGAATTCGCTCTAGCAACGAGTAGTCGATAACCCATGCTGTTTTGGGCTGTTGACCAACAAAGCCCTTTACCACCGATGCGCTGTTGTCATGACGGAATACTGTGAGCGCGGCGTTGTCGTTCTCTCCATCACCATCCCAGATCAGGTCGAGGTTAACTTTAGTGCCTTCGGGACCCGTCATTCTCTGGATATACTCGAATTTGGCTTTCAGGTATTTCAACTGCTCGTGCGAGTAATTACGCCACTCAATCATAGAAACCAGCGCACTCCCGAGTTTGTCAGCAGGAAGACGCAGATGCTTGGCTTCCTCCGCAAGGAATTCAGCATTCTCCTGAACCCCTTTTCTATCCGGGTCAAGGAACATAACCCAAAAATGATCGTCAATGACATTGAGTGCCACCTGTCCCCGACAAACCGGCCCTTTGATAAATCCCATAATCGTGAACTGGGCTTCGTCCAGCATGAATTTGTAGCGGGAGGTCTGTGGCAGTTCGCGGAAAGTAATAAACGGGTTAGAGGCTGTCTCATTGGCATAGGAGGGCAGCTCGCTAACCGTGTAATCCTGATCCAGGAATAGCGATTGCCAGCGCTCCATACGCTCTGAGTTCAACGCGTAGGGCATATGCCGCTTTTCCAGCACTGCCGTAAGCAGGGGCTGCAGTCGGTAGAAGAATTTGGCCTGGCCTGGGTTATCGTAGGGTCGTCGTGTGGCGATAACATCTATCGGTTGGCCCGGAGGTGTGCGTGACCGCACCAGTGTGTAATAGCGACCACTGTCTTCAAGCTCTGGGAAATACAGGTTGGCAGTGAACAGGTGCTCGTACATATATCGAGACATCAACTGCTGCTTCAGGCTCGCGCCGTTGAAAAAAGACTCCCAGTGTTGTAATTCCTCCATCTCGTCTACCGTCGGTGCAGCGACGGAGATACCGTGCGCGCCCTTCAGCAGCCAGTTGTTCAAAGTGTTATGTTCTTTTTCGTTAAGGCCGGGTAATCCGTACGGCATACCCCACAGGGGATAGTTTGCGGCGAATGAGTCAAATAACTCCGGTTTGGTGCACTGCTGCTCGCGGTCGAGGCCCAGAGGAATGGTTACCGGTAGTATATTCCCTACAGGCAGCGGGTGCTGTTGCTTGAGGGCGAGCATGCGGGATATCACACCTCGCTCCGGAGCCTTTTCATCAAGCATTGGGTAGAAGCCCTTTTCGCGCCATTCCTCGGTCGTTTGAGCATCTTCGAACAGTCGAGTCGGCGGTGCCGCCTTGAGGCGTAAGGAATACACCTGCTCTTTACTGGCGCCGCGCTGCATGCCTGCCCATGCATCGAGTTTTAGTTGGCAGGGGGCATCGTAGCAACCGTGGCAGACCATGCATCGCTGTTCCACAATAGTCTTTACATCAGGCGGGTAGTCGCTGGCGGCGAAACTCGGTAGCGAGAGCGTTAAAGGTGCCAGCGTTAAGGCAATTTTGCTGAAAATTTTCATGGCGGAATTCTGCGGCTTTGACCCGTTGAAAGCAAGCGTGGTAGCGGTTTGGATCCAGTTTGTTTAAGCCTGTGATTCACGCAGGAGTCATGGAGATCAGGTGACGCTTTGCCTATAATTCTCTGCACTTTTATTGCTGAAAATTTCGTGTCATATCACAAGGCAGCTTGCATCATACTGGTCGATGCGACTAATGAGGGCCGGGGGAGATGGATGGAGTCGAGCCAAGTGCAATCGACGATCTGGGGTTGAGCATCACTGAACTCAACAAATTACGCAGTCGTTTGCAGCACGCTATCGACAAAGGCCCGCTACCATCTCTGCAATTCGCAGTCGCCCGCTACGGCAAACTTGCACTGTTTGAGACTCTGGGTGGGGCAGACAACAAGACCCGATACACTATTTTTTCCTGTACCAAGCCAGTGGTAGCCGCTGCGATCTGGCGATTGATGGGCGAGCACCTGATCGACATTGAAACACCCGTCTCACACTATATCCCCGGGTTCGCGGAAAACGGTAAACGGGACATCACCGTCGAACAGGTGCTATGCCATACCTGCGGGTTTCCCCGCGCACCCCTGTCGGCCCCTCAGTGGTGGACTCGCGCAGGCAGAATAGCCGCGATGCGCAGGTGGCGCTTGAACTGGGAGCCGGGTAGCCGCATGGAGTACCATCCGCTGTCGGCGCACTGGGTATTGGCTGAACTGATAGAGTGTGTGTCAGGTGTTGATTATCGAGAGTATCTGCGCGCGAATATTATCGCGCCGCTCGGCCTCAGCGATTTGCGACTGGGAGTTGCCGTTCAGGATCAGTGGGATATTGCACCCTTGCAATGTGTGGGGACACCGCCTACAGCTGTTGAAATTCAGGCACTTTTTGGCAGCGCCCGAGATTGGCGCAACGCGGTTGATCAGTCATTGCTGATGTTCAATGAGCCTGAGGTGCGTGCACTGGGTGTGCCTGGTGGAGGTGCGGTTTCCACGGCGGCAGATATGGCACTGTTTTACCAGGGACTGATGCGAAATACCGGGTCGTTGTGGCGGCCGCAGGTGCTCGCAGACGCGACTGGCAGGGTGCGCGTCGAGTTCGCCGACCCCATGACCGGTGCGCCGGCCAATTACGGCCTGGGCGTGGTAATCGCAGGCGACGACAAGTATTCGCCCTATCGCGGTATGGGCACTCGTGTATCTGGACGTGCATTTGGTCACCAGGGAATCGGGGGGCAAGTGGCATGGGGCGACCCTGTCAGCGGTATTTCATTTTGCCTGCTGACAAATGGGCTGGATGCGAACCCGCTGCGCTCGGCACAGCTTTGTGCCGCCGCCAGTAACCGCGCGGGTGCATCTGGTCGCATCATCGACAGGCACTGACAATCGCGGCCATTTTCCCGGCGCTGGCTTCCTGTCCCGATTGTGGCGTTATCCTGTTGCTAAGCGAACCGCTTTTTGGCTGATACGCGCAACTGTCCGCTTCTTTTACACTCTGTTCATAGCAGGCAGGACGCTTGGTGCAAGTATCTGATATTTAACAAAAAAAATAAGTGGCATGAATATCGCATGTTGTCTATTTGCGATGCAGAATAACAGTAGGTAAGCGGTGACAGAGAGTTTAATGAAGCACTATGTGGTGATATTGGCGCTGCTGGTGGCAGCACTGTCTTTCAGCAACGCAGCGAATGCGGCGTTGATGTTCGTCGGGTATTGGGATGTGGCTGACCCGAGCGCCCCAATCTGGTCTGATACCCCGCCTGACGGCCCACTGGCTTACACAGGGCAGGAGGCAGCTGCTCTCCTGTTCGGTGGTAGTGCGTCGGAATACAGCATTTCAACGGTCGATGACACCGTCGCCAACATCAACAATATGGCGTGGTATGACATTATTGGTTTTGGCGGGGCTATATTTGCAGAGGATTATTCCAACAAACACCTCGGTCAGTATTACGGTCCTACCAACAATTTTACAATTGGGGATGTGGGCAACTCTGCTTCTGCCTTTGTGCGAGACAGTCTCACTCAGGGTGTCGAGAGAAATTACGCATTCAAAGACGACGGTGTCACTGTCCCTGAGCCATCAGTGTTGACGTTGCTGCTGCTCGGTTTGACTGGTGTAGCGGCAGGCAGGCGACTTTCTCGAGCAAACGTCTAGAAAGAGTCCCCGTCGCTCCTGCAGTACTTACGTCTCACCGACCACTGCCCCTGCTGTCAGCCTGTCGATCTCCTCGTCGCTGTATCCTGCTTCACTCAGGATTTCCCTGCTGTGTTCCCCAAGCCGCGGAGGGTGGCGGTAGAGGGCCGCTGGGGTTTCGGACAGATGGCCAGGATAGCGCACATAGCGCAGTGTTCCGGCCTCCGGATCGGGGTGCTCCGCATCGAAAATGGTGCGATTGTGTTTTGCCTGCGGATCCTCGGCGAATTCACGCACGGTCTTCACCGGGCCGAAGGGAACACCCACCGCATCCAGGCGCGAGAGCAGGTCATCGGTGGTAAAGCGTTTCATGACGTCTCCGATCGCATCCAGCCAGGGGCCAAAGTCGCTGATGCGCTCGCCGACATTGCGCATCCCCTCGCGCTCCAGCAGCTCAGGGCATTCCAGTGCGTGACATAAATTCTGGAAGTGGTTGTCCTGTAACGCCATACCAACCACGAATCCATCGACGGTTTCAAAGGTACGCAATACGGCCAGTGGCTGCGGGTCCTGCATATTGTTGGGGACAAAACTGTCCACTGGCATCAAGTCGGCCAGCGAGTTTGTAGCCCAGGCGTCGATCATCGGCACGTCGACGCGCTGGCCCTTGCCGGTTCCGCCGGGGCGATCCCGTGCATACAGTGCCGCCATGGCCACGCCGGCGGCAGTGGTCGCAGTGGTCTTGTCGACGATAGCCGACTGGATCAATTGTGGCTTACCGCCAAAAGGCATGCCCTGTATATGCATCATCCCTACCAGTCCCTGTGCGATTGGGTCGTAGGCGGGTTTGTGTGAATACGGCCCGCTGGGGCCAAATCCTGTGATAGAGACATAGATCAGCCTGTCGTTCACGGCACGCAGATCCTCGTAGCCGATCCCGAGTCTGTCGGGCACGCCACCGCGAAAATTTTCAACCAGAATGTCCGCCGTCTCTGCCAGCTTTCTGACGATCGCTATGCCCTCGGGATTTTTGAGATCCAGTGAAAGACTGCGTTTGTTTCGGTTCATCTGTACATAAAACCCCGTGAGTCCGGCTTTTTGAGGCGGCGACATCCAGCGCGAGATCTCCCCGTGGATCGGCTCAATCTTGATGACGTCGGCACCGAGATCGCCCAGTTGCTGGCTGCACAGCGGCCCCGTGATCATGGAGGTGATATCGATGACGCGGATACCCTTCAGTGGGCCCTGAGGAGATGCTGAAAGTTTGACATCCATGGATGCGTGCCTCGTATTATTGTTGGGGCCACTACCTGTCCGAGGTCGGGCAGGATGGGAAAGGAATTGCGGTATAGCGTTCGCGATAGCTTAATCGCTTCACATCGCCGAGCACAAGCGCATCCCGATACTGCCAGTTCACTAATCTTTACTGACTGCAGGCAGAGCATCAGGGGCGAGGGTGTACACCTTTCGCTATGGGGTCCAATCGCGGATACTGATTCTGTTGTCTGGTATCCACCATTTGTCGTTGACGCGACGCCTGGCCGGCAATACCTGGATTTTTGTATCGGACTGAGTAAGCGAGAGCCCCTATGTTTGGAGACAATCCGCACGATGCCGAGCTGAAAGCGAGCTGGGAAAGTTTCTGCGACGATCTGAAAAGCGCAGGTGATCTGGTTTTCCGCGATTCGGCGCCCATTCACGATATTGATCGAGCAAAGGGCCTGCGCCTGTTGGCGAGAAATGTGTCTCTGGCCCTGCAGTTCCACCTTGAGAATAACAACCCCGATTTCCCGGAATTGCTGCATTACTTCGATCCGCTGCGCAAACAGGGCGGCGACAATACGGATGCGCTCTATGTCGGCGCACCCATCAACGGTGAGCACACCTATCGTATCAGCGGTCTGCGCGGTGCCGCGCGCTACTTCGCCGTGACGGTGGTCGAGGATGGGCCTACCCCCTGGGGCGGTGCGGTGGCAGGGAATCTTATCGATAGTGATATCGAAGTGGCGGCGGACGGTGTGTTCGAAATCATTTTGAGCCCCCATGAGCACCCTGGAAACTGGATTCGGACCACTCCGGGTAGCTGGCGCGTTACCATCAGGCAGTTTTTTGCCGACTGGGAGAATGAGGCTCCCATGACGGCCACAATCGATCGCCTTGGCGAGTTGGAGCACAATCCAGTGCTGAGTGTGGCAGATATCAAAAAGGGCCTGGCCGACTCAGTTGCATGGGTTCGTGACTCAACACTGTATTGGGCCAGGATGCTGGATAAGTGGAAAGTGCAACCCAATCGGTTTCTGTCCTATCGACAGTTGGACGACAACGCGATTGATGCTACTCCAGGCGGCGAGCCACTAATTTGTTACTGGCAGGTGCCAGAGGATGAAGTGTTAGTCGTGCGGGTGACACCGCCCGCGGCCAACTACTGGGCCGTAGAGTTTGGCAATTACTGGTGGGAGACCATGGACTACCGCTACCGGTTATGCAGTACCAATTGCCATCATGCGCAGCTGGAGCACGATGGCGAATTAATACTGGTTGTTTCGCATAAGGACCCTGGTGTTCCCAATTGGCTGGATCCGTCGGGCCACCTGGAGGGCTATATCACGGTGCGCTGGATCGGCGCCGAACATTATCCTGTTCCGCAGTGTAGGCAGGTGAAGCGGGAGCAGCTGTCGACCTGTTTGCCCGCCGACATTCGATCCATCAGTCGTGAGCAGCGCAAGCTCCAGTTGGCAGCCCGGCGACGCGGCGTAATCAGGCGCTTTGGCTACTGAAAAAAAGGGGATCTGATGAGCAACACCAACAACCCGATTTGGGCCCCTCCAGCGCATCCGCGGTGGCTCAGTACGATGAATCAGGAGGGGAGTTATTTCAATCTCGAGGCTGTCGTGCCGCTGGATGAGGCTTCGCTGACACATCATGCGTGCCTGTCCACCGGGCTGGATGATTTCGGTGACGATCTCTGGCGGGAGCCGTTCCGCGTGCTCATTCGATCGCTGGAGGATGAGGCACAGCTGACACTGATGGGACGCCTGATGGCCAGGAGTGACATTATTCTGTGGTTGAGTGCGCGCCTGCAGGTGGTGGATACCCTGAAGAATCATCCACAGATACTGGATGAGGAAATCGTAGCACCTATGGTCATCGTTGGTCTGCCTCGCTCGGGAACCTCGATTCTGTTTGAGCTTCTTTCCCAGGATCCCGACGTGGGTGTGCCACTGATGTGGGAAGCGCTGCAACCCTGCCCGCCCCCGGAAGCAGCGACCTACAGCACTGACCCTCGTATCGAACAGGCAGACAAGCTGTTTACGCAGTGGAGTCGCGTGGCGCCTGAGTTCGCCAGCATGCATGAGATGCGCGGTGATATTCCCGCAGAGTGCGGTTTGTTAATGGCGGGTACTTTTATCAGCGATCACTGCGCCTCCCTGCACCAGACAAACAGTTACAGTGCCTGGTGTCTGGCCGCCGATTTTCTCCCAGTCTACGAGTACCACAAAAGGATGCTGCAAATACTGCAATGGAAAAACCCGCGCAAACGTTGGCTTCTGAAAGCCCCTGAACACCAGGTACATCTTGATACACTATTGAAGGTCTACCCGGATGCACGCATTGTGCAAACCCATCGCGATCCGATCAAATGCATGGCATCTACCACAAGCCTGATGGGCACATTGTACTACATGCGTAGCGACCAGCCATTCAATGCGCAGTTGTTCGACAACATCATAATGGGGGAAGCCACTGCGCAGCGACTTGAGCACGTGATTGAGCAGCGCGAAAAGGGCATCGTTCCGGCGGCAAATATCGTCGACTCGCGCTACCAGGATTTGATAGACGATCCGATGTCGTGCATTGCGAACATTTATGCGCACTTTGATATGCCGTTGTCCGAGATCGCCAGCAAACGCATGCAGGAGTACTTGCGCGCCAAGCCACAAGGTAAGTTTGGTCGGCACAGTTACGAGGTTGATGCACGCAAAACCCGGGACAGGCCACTGTTCAAGCGATACCAGAATCTCTACAACGTTCCCGATGAAATTTAACAGTCGATTGGTGTGACGGGCTAAAGCGGATAGTTTTTAAGAAAGCTGTTTTTCTGTAGACTTGCCATACAGCCGAATCGGGATAGCAGCATGAATCAGCAGTTGAGTTCACACATCCAGCACTGTATCCAGGACGTCGCTGCGCTGGTGAAATCTCGTGATTGGCGCAATGCTTATGAGATGCTTGCTACTGAGAACCGCAAGAGTCCGAATCATATACTCGAACGCGCAATGGTCGATATTTTGTTGCAGGCCTGCGATGCATCAGGTGTCGTTGAAGTCGCCAAGCCTGGAGATGGTTTGCTACCCTTGAGTGGATCATCGGGGACTGGAGGGATACCTGAGGTATCAGTGACGGAGTTCAGCGCGGGTAAACTGCAGGAAGCGATCCGCGATCAAGGCTACTTGTTGGTCAGGGGGTTGCTATCGGCGGAGTCCTCGGCAGAACTGCGATATACCATTGATATGTCGATGCGCGCCCGTATGGAAATTGGTAAGCCACGTGCCTCAGGGATGTCCAATGACGCTTTCTATTACGAGTCGCCGTACTTTCCGGGAAAGCATGCCGGCTTTTCGGCACAGCTGAAAAAAAGTGACTATGGGCCTACCGGTTCTATCATGGTTGCGGATACGCCGCGGGGAGCATTTCAGGTGCTGGAGAACTATCGGGCATTGGAGCTGAATGGTTTGTTAGCGGAGTATTTTGGAGAACCCGCCGTTATTGCGACCAGAAAGTGGGTATTTCGCGTGGTGCCGCCAAGGCAAATGGGCGGCGGCTGGCATCAGGATGGCCAGTTTATGGGGGCCGGTGCCAGAGCGCTGAATATGTGGATTGCGCTCTCACCTTGCGGAGATACAACAGCCGCCCCTGGTCTTGCATTAATCCCAAGGCGGATCAACGAAATTCTGGAGTACGGCACCAGGGGCGCGAAAATCGACTGGGTTGTGGGAGTGGAATTGATCGATGAACTCGCTGCTGAGACACCGGTGGTCAAGCCATATTTTGCCGCGGGCGATGCGCTGTTTTTTGATCATCTCAGTTTACATCGGACTGGTCATGCAAAGGACCAGGATAAAACGCGATATGCACTTGAATCCTGGTTCTACGCCGCTTCCGGCAATGTCGGCAATTTTGTGATGCCGCTGTACTGAGCAAGATCAGTTTCATCCCGAGTATAGGGTTGCTTAACTCACTTATCCGAATGCTTTTTCAATTGTTGAAAACGCACTTGTACCGTGACGGAAAAGCTTTCGAGGCGTGCGGCATGCGCTTTGCCATCTTGGCTGGCACGGAACAGGTGCGGCGTCATGGAGAGGAGTTGATTTATTTCCACCCGACTTAGCGGCGCCGTCGCAAACTCTAGCGTCGATAACTCCCCTGCAGAAAATCCGGCGTCCACTGCCTGTTGCACCACGGTTGATTCAGTGTGTTTTATGCGGGGGTAAAGAACCTCCCGGAGCTCTATGAGATGCTTTGGTCCTGCAGTTACAGTGATACATGTGCCGCCGGGCTTTAGCAGTGCATAGAAAGCATCGAATACCGGAAAACCAAACAAGCTGAGCAGGCAGTCAACACTGCAAGGCGAGAGAGGAATATTGCGGTTACTGGCGACCATCCATGTGGCATGCATGCGACGCGTAGCGGCCTGCACCGCCCACTTGGAAATGTCGAAGCCGATTATCGTGGTAGCGGCACTACCCTTCGAGTCGAGGCTCGCTCTCAGTCTTTCCAGGAAATAGCCTTCACCACAACCGGCATCCACAATGACTGCATCATCGGTGACAAGTGGCGCAACAAGTTCAGCGAGCTTCGCCGCCACGGGCTCATAATAGCCGCTTTGAAGGAATTTGCCCCGCGCCACTACCATGGCTTTACTGTCCCCTGGGTCCCGGCTTCGCTTATCGCTGGGTCCCAGGAGATTGACGTAGCCCTGTCGCGCGATATCGAAACTGTGGCCATTGTCGCAGCGCAACTGCTTGTGGTCCTTGCGCAGCGCTAACTGATCCAGTGGGCAGCACAGGAGGCTGCTATGTTGAAAATTCATCAACGTATCTCAGTGGCGGAGTGTGAGCGTTCCTGGTTTCACTGCAGCTGTGCCGAAAAATACGTGAGGATATTATTCAGGGCCTCTCGCGTTGGATGTCCCTGCTCATCTACGAAATCAATGGTCAATACCGAGTGTCCTTTTCCCGGTAGAGTGTGGGTAATGACTCTCTCGTTACCCGCGTCATTGAAAGCCTTGTCGATAGCCTCGAATTTTTTCGCATTGCACAAGGGGTCGCCCGAAAAACGGTAGGTATGCATTGGCGCTGTGTTGTCGATGCGCCGCCGAATATTCTCCACATCTGCCGAAGACATATGCAGCTCTGTGGGCTTCATCAACGGCATGGAAGGTTGCGAGCTGACAGCTGCCAGTACACTATCGTCACCCATTAGCGAGATGGCGAAGTTGCCGGTAAGGCACATGCCTATAACGCCGACGCCCCTATGACTCCCTTGCGATCTTACCTCGCGGCATAACGCCTTGAGCCAATCGACAATGGGGCTGGAGCGCTTTGACTCGAACAAGCTGAACTCCCGACGCATACAAAAAACCCGCGCCAGATTGCCGCCCATGCTGATTTTTTCCAGCGGGCCGAAAAGATGTGGCAGCACTACTTCAAACCCCCGCGCGACAAATTCATCTGCCAATCTCAGGGTCTCTGGGCCTATTCCAGGCAGCTCCTGAATAATCACTACAGGCGCGCCGCTGCCACGGCGGTAGACGTCGTGGCTTATGCGTTTACCCGTTGAGCCGGGTGACGCAAAGGGGAAGCAGCGGTACTCGGCGATCGGCGTGAACGATACGGTCATAAGAATACCTGGAATGACATCGTTAGTTTACACAAGTGTAGCGCGCGGGAAGCCTGGTCGCAGCCTGTTAATGCATACGACGAATAATAGTTTCGCTAAAATTTTCCATAAAACGTTTCTTTTCATCTATCGTTGAGCGCTTCTTGCCCAGTGCATACGCGAAAGGTGGGGCAACTGTGCTTTGCAGTCCTTCATCGGATAATCGCTGGAACAGATCGCGGTTTGGCAGCGCGGCGATACCAATCATGGCCTCGAAGGGCAGATGATCGCGTCTATATTGCTTCCTGAGCTCTTCCAGCTGCTTTAACAGCGGGAGGACGTCTTCCGGTGCAGTGCCAGCACCGATGTAACCGTCGCCGGCACGCGCCGCCCGGCGCAATGCGAAATCACTGGCCCCGCCGATATAGATCGGCGGGTGGCGTTTTGGTGCAGGGCTGAGTTGCACGCGCGGGAAATCGAAAAAATCGCCGTGGTACTCGACCATCTCACCGCGCCACAATACGTGCAAGACATCGATTATTTCATCTGTGATCTTGCCGCGCTGTCGAAAATCCACACCGTAGATATCGAACTCCTCCTTCATCCAGCCGACGCCAACGCCGAGGATGAAGCGGTCGTCGCTGATAACGGCCAGTGTGGCAGCGGCACGCGCTACCTCGTGAGGGTTTCGCAACGGCAGCACATAGACACCACACGTGAAATGCAGTGTGCGGGTTACTGCGGCCATCGCGCCAAAGATAGCGGTCTGGTCCGGATACTCGTCGCTGGGTTGCATTGGCGGCTTGCCGGTCTCTGAATAGGGGTATTCAGGTGCGATGGACTCCGGATACACAGCGTGGTCACCGCTCATCAGCCCGTGAAACCCTACCTCCTCGGCGAAGCGAGCGATCTCGACTAATTGATCGGTCTCTGCCCAGGTGATGGCCTGCCAGAATTTCATACTGCTCCCCTGTATCGCGACAGAACGTTATTCACAGCGGCTCACGTGGAACATTGAAATACGCCTCGTAATCCGTAAACAACGCGCGCAACTCGTCCTCCTTCATGCCGCTATTGGCGAGACTATACAAGTGCTTGCCGTGCTTGTCTGCCGGATTGTCGTCAAGAAAGGTCTGCATGGCTGCGGCCGTACTGTCCGACAGGGTCATGCCGAAGTGCTCATATGCGCGGCGCACCGTACCCACCTGATCGGCCATAAAGTCGCGGAAGTACAAGTCGATCACCTGGCTTTCCGGCAGCAGGCCGGATTTGCGGTAGGCTACGGTGTTGTTGTAACCCTGTGCCAGCGCGTGCGCATAGTATCGGGTAACTTTTGCCACATCAGCGCTGTCGCTGGCCATGCCCTGCAGATGGGCAGCGAGATTGCTGGTTGAAATGACTATCTTCACCGGGTCGCGATGCGTTTGCACGAACAGCGCATCGGGGTATTCGCGGTGTATATGTTGCAGGTGCCACAGGTGCTGGGGAGACTTCAGTGCCCAGCGTTTTCCCGGCGCTTTCCACTGTAGCACCTGCAGGAAGCGACGGTGCCATTTTAGCGCCGAGCGCATATCACATTCGATAACCCAGCGGTCGTAAGAGGGGACGAAAAACTGCACCAGGTAAATCATGGAAGTGAAATCATGACTCGTCATGGTGACGCATTCCTGCGCACGCTCGGCGCCCATAGGGTGCATTTTCTTGAAGTCCGGCAGCAGTTTGTCCACTTGCTCGAGTTCGGCCTGTGCCAGAGCAATGCGCGGGTCCGTCTTATAGGTGGAGGCTTCCGGAGGTGGCAGTGGCCGGGCGGTCTCCCATGTCAGCGGAACCCGGTTGTCCGGGTCCATCACCAGCAGGTCGTGAAAAATAGTGGTGCCAGAGCGCGGTGGGCCGACGACAAAAATGGGACGTTCAATGCGCTGCCCGGCGATTTCGGGGTGTTGTTTGAACAGCTCTACGAATCCGAGACGGTTTTCCAGCGTCCGTACAAGGTCTCCCCTGGCAATGATGCGCCCGAGCAGGGACAGGTCTGCCTCCTTCTCCAGGCTGTCCAGCAGTAGTGCCAGCGGCTGGCGAAAATCATCCTCGCCAAAATCACTCAGGCCTGTGTTAGCCATCGCTGTTTGCAACAGTTTGTCCAGGCTGAGGTCGATCGGGTGTATCCCCAGAGCATTGGCTCCGCGTCCGGCCAGGTTCAGCAGGCGCACCGGTAGCGGG
Organism: uncultured Halioglobus sp.; assembly: GCA_963976735.1. Lineage (GTDB taxonomy): Bacteria > Pseudomonadota > Gammaproteobacteria > Pseudomonadales > Halieaceae > Marimicrobium. The sequence continues at coordinate 52,946 of CAXBLZ010000002.1, read as the reverse complement.
AGTGAGGCGCTCACGTCAGTTCGCCAGGGCGGATAGTTTCACGACCTCAGCTTGCGGAGTTTCGACATCACCCGTCGCCAGGAAGAAGCGCCAGAACAACAGACCGAACGGGTTGCCCTCGGTGTCCAGCCAGTTGGGCAGCCCCGGGTCGCTATGTGACAGAATCATCCTGAAACTACCGTCGTCCTCGAGTACTGTCTGGGCGCGATTCAGTGACACGCTGCGGTTGCGGTAATCCAGGGTTTGCTGGAAACGGTTCCAGATACAGACATTGCCAAACTGGCACCGGGGCCAGCGCCCGGTGATCACGAGGGCCTCATCCGGGCCGATAAAAAATGGCGCCATCGAGTAGTGGGCATCGAATGCGGCGAGCCCAAAGTCGCCCGGTGGTTGCGGCGCCGGAAAGCAATTCGGCGTCAGTGAGACAAAACCCGGTTGCACACCGTTTGCCATCGGCGGCATGCCCAGTGTGCGGCTGCGGACTGCATTGCTGACACGGCGTATGCCGGCAGCAACGCTGGCATCATTCGGCGGTTGCGGAACATCCTGCGAACTGAGGCACTCGATACGAATGCGCGGCTCCATATCCGGCTCGCTCGCGGCGCAGACAGCATTCTCAAAATAGTGACGGGTCGTCACACGCGATGCCCCCGGTGTCAGTGCCAACCAGTTTTTGTCACGTGGTTTGCCGCCGAGGTACACGGTGAAATGTCCATTGCTGTCGATTTCCAGATTGTTGTCGTTGATCACACCAGCGGTATTGCTGGCCATCAATCCATCTTCTGCGCCTTCTTCGATGGTCAGGGAAAAGTAGGCCGCCCCGTGCATGCTGCCTTGAACGACATAGCTATGCTCGCCACTGATCGGCGCGTCAAAATAGATCGCGTCCGAGTTGTCGCCGGTCAGCTTGCGACTGGGCGTGACGATACGCCGAAAATCCGGCCGTGTTGCATCCTGCTCGAAATAGCCGACCAGGGCTGTCTCCAGGGTATGCATCAGGGAGCGATGGGAGTTGGTGATATCCTCCGGTGAATTGAGGTTCCATTCGGGGCCAGACCAGCGCTCGTCGATTTCCTGCAGCAGGGCGATAAAGTCCGTCAGCGCTGTGCGACTTTCGGTTTGTATACTCATGATCTCTCCATGTTATTGGATGGTGCTGCGGTGTGTGGGTTTTTTGTCTCGTAGGGGATGTCGAAACGCTTGCGGTAAAACATCAATCGTCGGTCGACCTCCTGCTCATCGAGACCGAAATCAGCCAGGCTGTACTTGTGTTTACCGTGTTGGTGTTGCTGGTTACTGTCGAACCAGGCCTGCATGTTGCCGCGCGCTTCATCGCTGAATGGCAGATCGAGAAAATCATAGATTCCCTGCAGCGCACCCTGCCAGTCGTCGGTGATGTCGGCGTACTGCACATCGTACTGCTTCTGCGGTGTCACCATGTCCTGGCGAACCCTCAGCGTTTTATGCAACATTCGCTCAGTCTTGTTGAGCCACTCCTGGCCCACCCAGTCCGGCGTCACGCTGTCAGAGTCGCGAACGATGCCGTTCCAGGTCATGGAGCAGGAAGAGCCGACTACTTTTACCGGGTCGCGGTGAGGGCACACGAGACGGGCATTTGGAAATACATGTAGCAGGGCATCGAGATCCTGCATATGCTGTGGTGTTTTAAGCACCCAGGGTTTGTCCTGCGGGTCGTTGCGGAACCAGGAAATAATTTTCATCAACACCACCATATACTCGTAAGCGGCGTTTTGGTTGTGCGTCATCAGCCACTCGGCAAAGGACGGAATTTTTGCCTGTACCTCGAATATCTGGCTGGAAAACCCGTGTTGCAGTAAACCTACTTCCTCCTCCACTTCGAACGTACCCAGCGGGTGGACAGCGGCGATCTGTGGGCCCATATACATGACCGCTTTCAGGCCTGCGTCCAGCGCGGTGATGCGCGGATCCGTGCGGCCCGCATCGCGTGCGGCAAAGCATTCGGGGTAGGGAACGGGAAATACTGTCTCCCATGACTTGAGGTGCAGGAAGCGGCGGTCAGAGGCCAACAGGCGGTGTAAACGAGTCGTACCGGAGCGTGCCAGGCCAACAATCACGACCGGGTCTGGAATCTGGCGCTCGAGAATTTCGGGATGGCGAGTGAGTAATTCGTGAGCGTAAAGCCGGTGTTTCAACAGCCTGAGGATATTGGTGCGATTCATGTAGCGGCCCAGTGGATTCAGGTCAGCCTCATTCTCAAGCGCCGTGATCAGCCGCTGCATGGGGTCGAGAAACCCCTCGTCACCAAAATCACGCAAGCCAGTCGCCTTGCGGGCAGTGGCGACAAGCTGGTCCTGCTGCAGCGGAAACGTCGCCAGGCCCGCCAAGGAAAGCCCGCGCAATACCGTATTGAGCGCGCGGATGGGGCGGCGATGGTAATCGGTGGACTTTAAACGTCGTGAAGGACTCAAATTGTCAGCGCCTGTTATTAGCCGGTTTTAAATCGGTGCTTTACGGTATTGGGCATATACCCGAGAATGTCTCATTCTTCTGCTGAGTACTCAAGGCTTGTCAGGCCAAATGACTGAACCCCGGCCAGATCCTGTTGAATTAATTGTCGAAGCCGCGCGCCGCTGCTATCTCGCCCGCGGTATATCTGCGACCGGCATGAAGGATGTGGCAGACTGTGCCGGAGTCGCTCGATCCACCGTGTACCGCTATTTTCCCGGTCGCGACGATTTACTGGTGGCGACGATCAAAGGCGAGATGGAGCAGTTGAACCTCCGCCTGCGTAAACGCCTGGAAAAATACCCCGACCCTGCAGATCAGGTCGTCGAGGGCATGATCGTTGCCATCAAGGAAGTGCCGAGGCGACCGCTGCTGCGCGCGGTGTTCGCGTCGGATGAGGATAGTCGCGCGCGCCGCGCAATCTGGAACTCCGATGTGATCGTCCGTTTCGGTGAGGAACTGATGGATCATGTCATCACCCCGGCGAGAGAAGCTGGCCTGCTGCAGGATGCGGTGCGCCCCGAGGTACTCATCGAGTGGGTTTACCGCTTGCTGCTCTCTTTTCTTACCCTACCCAGCAACTGTGTCAGGACTGACGCGCAACTGCGTACTACGCTGCACGCGCTTCTGGTGCCGGTGCTGCTGAAGTAGATGTTTCGCCGGCCGCAGTGGCTGCCATGATCTCGTGCGCGCAGTTGTAACCCGGAAGAAAGGTCACACCGGGCCCGGGGTGGCAGGATGCGCCGCAAAGGTACAAGTGCTCCACTGGCGTCGCGTGTCCGGTGCCGTCGATCAGGCAGCGTTCGCCGATCATCTGGTCCGGATGCAATAAGCCGTGGGTCCAGTCGCCGTTAGTGACCCCTTGCATACTGGCGAAATGGTCAGAGGAGAATATGGCCTGATCGACGATCAGTGACCTGAAATTGGGCATGTGGACACAGATGTGATCGATGATTTTTTCCGCCATCTGGTTGCGTAATCTTCCGCGATTGGCTTTTTCCGCGTCGCAGGGAAAATAGAAACCATAGGCGGACGCGATATGGTATCCCGGCGGTGCCAGACTGCTGTCGACGACGGAGGGTACCTGAAAGGCCAGCGGTATCTGCTCCGGCAGTTCGCCGCGCAGGCAGGTTTCATAACTTTGCTGCAATACTTCGGGGTCGAGCACCATCGCCCCCCCAAACTGCGCGCCGGGAATGGTATTGAGTTTGCCCAGATGAGGGGAGTAGACCGGTAAACCGTTAAGCTTGAACAGCATATGTACGAAAGCACCGCGGTGCGAAAAAGCGTCTACTTTCTCCTGATCCGCGCGCGCGAGTTCGTGGTCACTGAGCAAGCGGTTGAACGTGGCCTGCTTGTCGAGATTGGAAATGATGGTATCAGCATACAACTGCTCACCATTTTTAAGCGCAATTCCCACCGCCCGATTGCCTTCTACCAGAATTCTGGAGACGTGTTGCTTGAGCCGCACCTCGCCGCCCAATGCCTCGATCTGTTCTGCCAGGGACTCCGAGAGACGGCCGAGGCCGCCTTTCACACGCTGCATCAGGCCCTCGGAGCCCTCCTGCGCCATCGTGTATATCAGGCACAGCCCCGAACCGGCAGAATAGGGACCTTTGTACGTGGCCTGTACGGCAGCAAAGGCCATACTGGCGCGCAATTCACGGTGTTTGATCGGGTCGGGGAAAAATTTGTCGAGGATATCCATCGCCGAGCCTTTGAAGGCCAGTTCCAGATGCGCGCGCTGCTCAGGTGTCTTCGCTTCGGCAATCAGGTCCTCCAGTTTGCGTGGCGCCTTGCGGGCGGTAAAGCGGTCCAGTACGCGAGCAGGGTATTGGCAAAATTTCAGCAATCGGATAAATCCCAGCATCCCGCTGAGGCCGAAGGTTCGCAACAGGTTAAAGGACAGTCTCAGAGGGTTTTTGTAAATAACAAACGGTCGACCGTCTGCGCCCACCAGGTTTACCGCCATTACCGGCAACGGAATGAGTTCCACACCATGAGATTCGAAGTCGAAGTAGTGTTTGATCTCGGCGGAGAGAGGGAAGAGGCAACTGGCCCCCACTTCATTGCGACAACCCTTCAGAATTTCCCGGGTGCCCCCCATACCGCCGACAAAGTCGTTCTTCTCCAGCACCAGTACACGTCGCCCATCGCGCGCCAGCACCAGGGCGGTCGCCAGGCCGTTGTGGCCTGCGCCCACGACGATGCAATCGAAGTTGTCGGAGGAACTGCCGGGACTGCTGATAGTGTCAGTGTGTTTGGTCATACCCCAGACTCCGCGATAAAGGTGGTCACTTGTATAGCTGTTTGGTAGGACATATTATTAAAAATGTCCTACGCGGGCAAGCGGCCGGATTCTCCAGATCGGTCACTTTGTTTTCAGTCTATTTATAAGGGATGAGCATGGCGATATCGGAAACAGTCCGGCTGGCAGGGGTCGCAGCGGTGGGGGGAGGCCGCCTGCTCCGCGATGCGCTGGGCGATCTAATCGGTACCAGCATGCCCTACAAGGCGGGCGATGTCGCCACACCTGCTGTGTTGACCGAGCTCATCAACAGTGGGGCACTCGCACCGGTGGCCAGGCCAGTGCACTTGAGCCGTGTACAGCGTCAGTCGATACCCTCCGTTAGCAGTAATTGTGAGAACCTCGTGCTGACGATCGAGCAGCAAGGCGAGGCCGTCTTACCGAGCAGCCTGTTTGTCAAACTACCAATGGAGTCGTTGCTGACTCGCTGGTTTTTCACCATTATCAACGCTTGGCAGCTGGAGTCGTATTTTTTCCGGCAAGTGGCGCATACGCGGCCGCTGCGCACGCCTGTCACGTATGCGACGCGCTGCCAGGGGGCGCGGTTTTTCCTGGTGCAGGAAAATCTGCACGAAGATCCCAATGTCGAACTGTTCACCAATCCCGATATGATAGCCGGACCCTCGCTTGAATTGACCTATCGCTGTCTCGATGCATTTGCCCGCTTGCACGCCTGTCACTATGGCCTGAGTGAGGCGGAGCGCGAAGCGATACTGCCAAGGAAGTACCATATCTTTCTCTCCCCCGGCATGGGCCTGGCAGCGCGCATGTTAAATCGCCTGGCACTGCAGCCGACCATAAAAAAACTACCGGGTGTGATACCGCCTCACGTGGAGCGCGCCTACCAGCGGACAATGGACAATTGGGATGCCTTGCTGCAATACTGGTTTTCCGGTCCGCTCTCGCTGTTGCACGGAGACAGTCACCTCGGGAACTTCTTCGTATCCGGCGACGAAATGGGTATGCTGGACTGGCAGGCCGTACACTGGGGCAAGGGTATTCGCGATGTACAGTACTTCCTGATTGATTCACTGCCGGCTGGCATGCTGGCTGAACATGAGAGAGCGTTGGTCGCGTACTACGTGCAGCGCCGTGCACATCACGGCGAGGCGATAGACCCGCAGCAGACGTGGCAGGAGTATCGCAGCTTTACCTTTCACTCGTTGATGACAATAGCCGTTTCCATAGGTTTTGGCGCATTGAACGAGGAGCAGGACGCACTGATGGAGGAAGTTCTGCACCGCACCGTGGCTGCCGTGGAGCGGGTAGATTACGCTGGTTGGCTAAACGATTTCCTGGGTGCGCAGTAGTTCCTGCATTGATAAGGGTATCTTCCATATGAAAGCAGTTCGCTGTTGTGACAACCACATTCAGGTAGTAGATGTGCCTGCCCCGTGTGGTGAGGGGGTGCTCGTCAACATGCGTTCAGCGGGCATCTGTGGTTCGGATATCCACATGCTCAATGCCGGTTTTAACCTGCCGTCCACGCTGGGCCATGAAGTGGCTGGCACGCTGCGCGACGGTCGCGCCGTGGCGCTGGAGCCGATCGCGCCCTGCGGGCATTGCGATATGTGCGTGCAGGGTGATTACAGCCTGTGCCGGCTGAGTTCGAGCATGGTTTACGGGGTCGGGCGCGATGGCGGCATGGCCGAGCAGATAATTGTACCGGCTAGTTGCCTGGTGCCGTTGCCCCATAATGTCAGTGTAGCGGATGCCTGCCTGGTGGAGCCACTGGCGGTGGCTGCCCACGGTCTTCGGATGCTGCCGCTGAAGCCAAACAGTCGGGTTGCCATTATCGGCGCGGGGGCGGTGGGTTTGGCTGTGGCCGCGATGCTCACTCCTCACGTGAAGACGGTAGATATCGCCGCCCGACACGCGGCCCAGATGCTGGCTGCAGAGCGGATTGGGGCGCATCTGTCGCCCACCGGTGAGTATGACTTTGTGGTTGAGTGTGCCGGCAATTCCGCGGCGCTGCAGCAGGCCGCCAGTCTATGTAAACCCGGTGCCACGATCCTGCTGCTGGCGACCTACTGGCAGGGCGTAACGCTGCCGGCCTTTGAAGTTTCCATGAAAGCGCTGAGAATATACGCCTCCTCCATGTATGACCGACTAGGCCTTGTGCGCGATGTCGATGTGGCTGCACAGTTATTGGCGCAGCGCCCTGAACTCCCCGACATTCTGATCACCCATCGCCTTCCATTGGATGCGGCCGCGGAAGCGTTTGCCATTGCAGCGAATCGCGAGGCTGGCGCGATCAAAGTGGTATTGGAGCCCTAACCCGGGACAACCCGGTGCCTGACTATTCGCGCTGGGCAGGAGACGCGCGGCTGTAGTGTTATACCTGTTGACAGGGAAATTGATTTCGGGGGTTAATGCGCATTGCTACATGTGGATAAAACGGATCGCCCCCAACCACCATAAAAATACTTGGAGTAACTGCCCATGAAACGGATTCTGGTTTGTGTTGCTACTTTCTTTGTTACCTCCGGTTTTGCACACGCGCTTCCCACCACATGGGAACTGCTCAATGACAATATGGATGTGGTGGGTACATTTCTTCTCGACATTGATACGCAGAGCACCAGCGATGCCCAGATTGCGGGTGATCTGGGTAGCTATACTATTTCGTCGACATTTACGGCCCTGAACACCGCTGCCTATGTAGGCCCTTATTCCGTGACCAATTACTTCAAGTTTTTTTCCGTTGAAGCAGGCGAGGTCTACAGAAGTGACTACGGCGGTGGTGAGTACAGTGAAATCCGGGTCAATGATTCGGCAATCGACATAGGTACGACAGGCTCTCTGGTTCCCGGCGGCGGCCTGTATGCGGCCTACATCCATGAAATCTACAATTATGACGAAATAAATGTGTATTGCGGTTATTACGAAGAGCTGTATGACGACGAGGGCAACTACATCGGGGATGGCCCTTGTGTCGAATATTATCAGGACGCATATTTCAATACCGACGCAGGATACTGGTACGAGGGATTTTACCTGAGAAGTTTACCCTTGGTCGCGGATATTCCCACTCCCGCCACTGCCGCATTGCTGCTGATGGGGCTGTGCGGTTTGGGTTTTGGCAGGCAGAAGCAGCGGCGCGGATGAGTCAGAATACGGCGCTCAAGATGGGGCCGCTCTCGTCCGCAGTGTTACCTTGATCTCAGCAGCTGGTTGATCTGCGTTGCGAGCGTAAAGTCACGCTCAGTAATGCCGCCAGCATCGTGTGTCGTCAGGTAGATTTCCACCCGGTTGTACACGTTTGACCACTCAGGGTGGTGGTTCATGGCTTCCGCCAGCAGTGCGACCCGACTCATAAAGCCAAATGCCTCAACAAAGTCTTTAAAAACAAACTCGCGCTGCAGTTTGTTGTCAGCCAGGCACCACTGATCCAGCTCACCCAATTTTGTCTCGATTGTGGACGACGACAGTTTTTCATTTTGCACAATGTGTTCCTCGTTTAGTCTGTTAACGCCAGCACCCGGGTTGCAGGGTGCACCAGTAACTCCTGGTAGTTGCTGACCGCATCTTTCAGATCCGCGACCCCTACTTTTTTAAGTGCGGGTTCAATCGTTGAAGCATCGATATCCAGGCCGATAAACTCACACACTTGCGCTACTGTTGCCGCTGTGTCTGCAGCAAGTGCCTCATAGTGTATCTCCAGCACCGGCCTAGCGGACACCATTGACTCCAGTGCACAGGACTGGGCCTCAAGTTCTGCGGCTCGCCTGATGAACGCCTCGATATCGATCGCCACCTTTATCGGGGCTTCGCTGCGGCCGCCTGCGGCCGAATGATTGGGGCCTCCCTGTAGCAAAATCTGTTCGGAAACAAAGCGTCGCAAGCCATTGTTACGCGTCAGGTGAATGAAGCGAACACTTTCCCTGGCCAGCAGGGAATGGACAACGTCATGCCATCGTGGGTCGAGAAAAGCAGCGTAAAGTGCTTTGAACCCCGTCGCACTATCGGGCCTGTGCAGTGCCCTGTCTATGAAGCCGATCGGGTCCGCGTTGCGCTCCTGCAGCAGGCGCTGCAGTCGGCTTGTGCGCTGCTGCTGGCTCATGTTGATGAGATCGGCGCCATCTTCATAACCCCGCACCTGATCCGGGCCCAGAAGTTCACCGTGGCAGCAGATACCGTCAAGGCTGTTGAGGGTTTTCACCAGCAATGTGCTGCCGGTGCGGGGCGCGCCGACAATCACGAATTGTGTACTCATGTTGATGTGAACCATTGTGCGGGGTCTGCGCAATTACTCACCGCGTTGACCTGGATTATCATCGTGAATGTGCGCCAGCTTATATTAGGCTTGCGGATCAAGTCCACAGTGCTCTCACTGCACCTGAGCTGTGAGCTCGCCTGACACGGTCGCCGTAATTTTGTATGCTGCGGTGGCTCGCCGGCGTTTTTTATAGCAGCCACGGCCAAATCCCAGGAGAGAACACCATGCAAGCCGAGAGAATTGCTCGATATTTTGATCTGACAGACAAGGTAATAGTCGTTACCGGCGGCAGTCGCGGTCTGGGGTTTGCGATGTCGCGAGCCTTTGCCGAGGCCGGTGCACACGTCGTCATCAGTTCGCGCAAAGCCGATAGCTGCGCGCGCGCCGCTGAGTTGATTCAAAGCGAGACCGGTCGCGCCTGCCTGCCGGTGGCGTGTCACGTGGGGGACTGGGATGCCTGTGATGCACTGGTGCAGGCTGTCTATGAAGAATATGGGCATATTGATGTGCTGGTCAACAATGCCGGCATGTCGCCACTTTATGAGTCGCCTGCGACTGTCAGCCGTGAATTGTTTGACAAGGTTATCGGGGTCAACCTCGCGGGACCGTTCAGGCTCAGCGCTGTGGTCGGCGAGCAGATGGCTCGCGGTGAAGGAGGTGCCATCATCAATGTCAGCAGTATCGCCGCTGTTGCTCCCGGCGCAGCGGAACTGCCCTATGCTGCTGCCAAGGCGGGATTGAATAACCTCACCCAGGGTATGGCGCATGCGCTGGGGCCGAAAGTACGCTGTAATTGCATCATGCCGGGCCCATTCCTGACAGATATTTCCGAGGCGTGGAGCGAGGAGGTGAAGGCCGCACTGGTGAGCATGGTACCGCAGGGGCGGGCTGGACGCGCCGAGGAAATCGTAGGAGCGGCTTTGTATTTGGCGTCTGACGCCTCACTGTATACCAATGGCGCCATCATCAAGGTGGACGGTGGCGCTGCATTTGGTAACTGAAGGTGTTACATCAAACCGTGCGCAGTTTCAGGAACGGGTTCATCCAGCGAAATTTCCAGTCGGTAAACCGCAGTGGTGCATCCAGTACCGCGAGACAGATGCAATCCTCAGATTGCAGTGCCGTGGGTGCGTGCACATCCCCCGGCCTTCGAATAAGAAAATCGCCCTTATGATAGCTGCCATTCGCGTCTGAGAAGCCGCCTTCCAGTATCAGGGTCATTTCAGTGCCGCGGTGGGTGTGCTCCGGAATACGGCCGCCAGCACGGATGTGGTAGAGCGCAAACTCGTGATCGGGATCGCCAGTTTTGAGATAGCTGATACGCAGGGCAGAACCGATATTTCGCCAATTCAGGTCACTGAAGTCACCGCGCATCAGGCGTTGCAGGATCGCGGGTGTTGAACTTGCACTACTCTTACTATGCGCGTACTCGAGCGGCTTTTCATCGTCAAGGCGGGCGAGCACAGCGTTTAGCTGGGCATCGCCAACCGGTGCCGGCTCCAATGCCTCGAACAGGCTCGCACCGAGATCGGTGAGTTGACCCGCGATGCGCTGGCAGCGCCGACATTGATTCACATGGATGGAGACGCATGCTCCCTGTGCCAGCGACAGTGAGCCGGCGGCATATTCGGTAATCAGTTCGAGATCTGGATGAAAATTAGTCATGGCTTTATCTTTCAAGTTGAATCTGCAGTTTCTGAAGTGCCAGGCGGACACGTGACTTCACCGTTCCCAGCGGAAGATCCAGCTCGCCGGATACCTCTGAGTGGGTTTTGCCTTCCATGTACACCTTGGCAAGGATTTGCGCCTGGTCGTTGGGTAGCTCTTTTATCAATCCGCGTATTCGCTCCCTGCTGCGTTTTTGGTGCAGGACAACAAAGGCTTCCTCACTTTCCTGCGAATCGGAGACATCCTCTGCGGACAGCGGGGTGTCGAATTTCTGCAGCCGACGATAGAGGTCGGTCCGGCAGTTGCGGGCGATAGTGTAAATCCAGGTACTGGCGGCAGCTTTCTCTGCGTTGAAAGCGCCGGCTTTTTGCCAGACCTTGAGCATGACTTCCTGCACCAGCTCGTCGGCATGGTTGGCCGAGAGTGTTGATCCGGATAGGGCGAACGCTTTCATTAATGGAGCAAAGTGCCGGAACAGGCGCGTGAATGCGGCCCGGTCCTGCTTCTGTGCGATCAGCGTAAGGCACTCACTCCATTCGTCGATGCGTTTGCCGTCAGCGTCGATGAGGGGCGTATCCTCACCATCGATGGTGTCTGTCACAATGTGCATGCTCTTTATCCGCGAATGTTTGGGAAGTATACGCATGATTCCCCGATTGGATCACTGGATTACGCAAAAAATGTGGGGGGGCAGCCAGCCATTGGCGCGGTGGTATCTGTAGTACCCAGGCGGACGCGTGCAGTCGCGACTGCAGCTTCCCCATAAGCGATGCTGGGGGAGGTCAGAAAATCGTACTACACTGATCCGAATGAGTCCCTGCGGCGTATTCAGGTGATACACGTTACAGTGCCCGTTGAGGACACCGTGGAAGAGGCGTAGCTGAATGAAAATTGCTGTAATTGGGTCGGGCATTTCCGGTCTGGCGTGCGCGCATTACCTGAGCGCAGAGCACGAGGTATGGGTGTATGAGGCTGGCCGAAGGATCGGGGGCCATACTGCGACGGTCGATGTGAAGGTGGGCGCTCGTCGTTACGCTGTCGATACCGGATTTATCGTGTTCAATGACTGGACCTACCCCAATTTCATCGCCTTGATGGAAGAACTGGGTGTCTCGAGCAAGCCGACGGAGATGGGATTTAGCGTGCGAGACCCTGAATCCGGGCTGGAGTACTCCGGAAGCAACCTGGATACGCTGTTTGCACAGCGTCGCAATCTCATGTCTCTGCGCTTTATCGGTATGATCCGGGATATCCTGCGATTCAACCGCGAGGCGATCGCCGATCTCGAGGCAGGCGCCATCGATGACAGCGAAACGCTGGGGGTGTATCTGCGCCGCAAGGCCTACGGCGACAAGTTTGTCCGCCACTACCTGGCGGCGATGGGGTCGGCCATCTGGTCCGCGGACTGCGAGACTATACTGGCCTTCCCGGTCAGTTTTTTTGTGCGATTTTTCAAGAATCACGGCCTGCTATCCGTCAAGGACAGGCCCCAGTGGCGGGTCATAGAAGGCGGGTCCCGGGAGTACCTGCGACCACTGTGCGCACGGTTTGCGGAGCGTATCTCCACGGGCAACCCCGTTGCGAGCGTGGTCAGGCACCCGGGCCGCGGGGTCACCCTGCGTATGGCGGATGGCCGACAGCTCCCTTTCGACGAGGTCGTTTTGGCAACCCACTCTGACCAGGCTCTGGCACTGCTGGAGAGCCCCTCCCAGGCAGAGCGGGAGATTCTGGGAGCCATTCCCTACCAGAGCAATGACGTGGTGCTGCACACGGACATCCGTATGCTGCCGCGGAATACCAAAACCTGGTCCAGCTGGAACTACACGCTCGGCCAGCGCGATGACCGTGCGGTGGTGACGTACAATATGAATATCCTGCAGGGCATTGATGCGCCGGAGACGTTTTGCGTGACACTGAACAACACCGCCGCGATTAATCCGAATATGATTCTGGGTCAGTTCCAGTACGACCACCCTGTATTCTCGCTACACGGGATGCAGGCACAGCAGCGCTGGGCCGAGATTAATGGTGTCTCCAGGACCTGGTTCTGCGGCGCCTACTGGCACAACGGTTTTCATGAAGACGGCGTGGTCAGTGCGCAGCGTGTCGCCAACGCGCTGTCAAACCGGGAGCGCGCGGTCGCGTGAAGTCCCGTATCTACGAGGGTAGCCTCAGGCACCGGCGGCTGGCACCGCGTCTGCACGAATTCCGATATCAGGTTGCGATGGTCTATCTGTGCCTGGATGAGGTGCCTGAGCTGCTGGGCAAGCAGCGTTTCTGGTCTGCCACCGGGCCGGCTCTGGCGGAGTTTCGGCGCAGTGATTTTCTGGGCGACCCCGATGTGCCCCTGCAGGACGAGGTGCGAAGACGGATTTACGAGGAAACTGGCGCACAGCAGACAGGGCCGATTTATCTCCTGGCCAACCTGCGCTATTTCGGGTATGTGATGAACCCGATAGCCTGTTATTACTGTTTCAACGCCGACGAAACACGCCTGGAGTATGTGGTCGCTGAGGTGAACAATACGCCCTGGAATGAGCGTCACAGTTACGTGTTGCCGGGTCCGGATAGCGGAGTGTGGCTGAGAACCGACTTTGACAAGCAGTTCCATGTCTCCCCGTTCAACCCCATGGCCATGCGGTACCACTGGCGTAGCAATACACCTTCCCGCCGCCTGGTGTTGCATATGGAAAACACGGTGCGCAGTGACAAGGTGTTCGATGCCACATTGACTCTGTCGGCAAAGCCGATGACGAGCGCCAATATGCACAGATTACTGATCCGTTACCCCCTGATGACTGCGAAAGTTGCGCTGGCCATCTACTGGCAGGCGCTGCGCCTGTATCTGAAGGGCGTACCGGTCTACTCCCACCCCAAACACAATGCCCCCAAGAGTCAGGTAATAGGAGCGAGAAATGAGTGAAGTCAGCATAGGTGCGCTGCGCCTGCCACAGACGCGCCGCGCGCGGATAGGTGAAAAGTTTGCCCGCGAGGCAGTGTTCAGGATGCTGGGCAAATTGCAGGTCGGTTCCCTGACCTTGCACGAAGGGCCGCTGAGCCATCATTTTGGCAAGGAGGGCGGAGCACAGGAGCCGCAGGCGGAGGTGCACATTCATAATCCGGCTATGTACGGGCAAATGCTGGCGGGCGGTTCTATCGCAGCTGGCGAGGCCTACATCAAGGGGTACTGGTCGTCACCCGCGCCGGTGGAAGTGACGCGCCTGTTCAGCGCAAACCTTGTCGTGCTCGATCGTTTTGAAGCGCGGCAGTCGTTCCTGGCAAAACTTGCACTGAAGCTCGCCCACCGCTTGAACCGGAATACGCGCAAGGGTTCGCAGGTGAATATTGCGGCGCATTACGACCTGGGCAACGATTTCTTTCGCCTGTTCCTGGATCCGACGATGATGTATTCGTCGGCGATATTCAGTGATCCGGCGATGACTCTGGAGGCGGCCTCGGAAGCCAAACTGGACGAACTGTGCCGGCAACTCGAGCTGAAGCCGGGGGACCACCTGCTGGAGATCGGTACAGGTTGGGGCGGTATGGCGATACACGCGGCAAAATACTTTGGGTGTCGTGTCACCACCACCACGATCTCAAAGGAGCAATATGAACACGCCTGTGCCAGGGTGGAAGCCGAGGGCCTGTCGCACCGGATTACCCTGTTATGCGAGGACTACCGCAACCTCACCGGCCAGTACGACAAGCTCGTATCCATTGAAATGATAGAGGCGGTCGGCCACGAGTTTTACCAGAACTACTTCCAGGTCTGCGCTGCGTTGTTGAAGGCCGATGGCAAGATGGTAATCCAGGCGATCACTGTCGCAGATCAGCGCTACAAGAGCGCTCGTGACTCTGTGGATTTTATCAAGCGTTACATTTTCCCCGGTGGCAGCCTGCCCTCCATTGCGGTGATGGCCGATCACATCGCACGCGATACGGATATGCAAGTCGTGCACCTGCGCGATATTACCAGCGATTATGCCGTCACACTGGCGCATTGGCGAAAGCGCTTTCTCGCCAATATCGAAGCGGTGCGCCACATGGGCTTTAGCGAGGAGTTTGTCCGCATGTGGGAGTTCTACCTGTGTTACTGCGAAGGCGGGTTCCGTGAGCGGATTATCGGTACCGTCCAGTTGGCCATGGCCAAGCCTGACTATCGGCCTGCTTGAACGCCGTGAAGTGGATGCAGTAATGATACGGCCTGAAAGGTGATGGCAGCCTCGAATACCACCGATAGGCAGAGCCCGGTAATCTACTGGTTCCGCCAGGATCTCAGGGTGCGAGACCTGCGTGGGCTCAATGCAGCCATGGCCACCGGACGCCCGGTACTGGCGTGTTATATTCTGGACGATGAAAGCCCGGGCCAGTGGCAAATGGGCGGCGCCAGTCGCTGGTGGCTGCATCACAGCCTGATGGCGTTATCGCGGGATATTGAAAGGACGGGCGGCGAACTCCATCTTGCCAGTGGCCGACCCGACACTGTTCTGGCACGTGTCGCTGTGCAGTGCGGCGCCGATCTGGTCTGCTGCTCCAGGCAGTACGAACCCTGGGCGCGCCAACTGGAAGTGGAGCTACATACTTCTCTGGCGAAGCAGGGGGTCGAGCTAAAGCGTTTCAGTGGCTCACTGTTGTGGGAGCCGGAAACTGTCAGTACGCAGGGAGGCACCCCCTTCAAGGTGTTTACGCCATTCTGGCGCAAATGCCGTGACCTGCCTGTGACGCTTGAGCCCAGCGTCCGGGTCCACTTCTCCCGCTGGTCGGCGCATGGCATACACCCGGAATCACTGGATGACTGGGCGCTGCTTCCCGACAAGCCCAACTGGGCAAAGTCCTGGAGCGAGCTGTGGCAACCGGGAGAGAGCCACGCCCATGCCAAACTCAAGCGATTTCTCGGGGGTGCTGTGGGCGACTATGACATCGGGCGAAACTATCCTGCTCGCAGTGTGACCTCGCGTTTGTCCGCACATCTGCATTTTGGTGAGATTGCTCCGGCCAGAGTGTTTCACGCCGCCCGGCAAGCTGGACTGATGAGCCCTGTACTACAGGAGGAAACAGACAAGTTTTTGAGCGAACTGGGGTGGCGCGAGTTCTCCCACCATTTGCTATTCCACTTCCCGACGATGCCCGATGAGCCCTTCAAGGCCGATTTCGCTGCCTTCCCGTGGGTCGGTGGTGCGAGAGAGTTGCGGGCATGGCAGCAGGGTCGAACCGGCTACCCCATTGTCGATGCCGGTATGCGTGAGTTGTGGCAGACCGGTTATATGCACAACCGGGTGAGGATGGTGGTTGCCTCTTTTCTATGCAAACACCTGCTCGTCAACTGGCGTGCGGGTCAGCGCTGGTTCTGGGATACGCTGGTGGATGCGGATCTGGCCAACAACGCCTGCGGGTGGCAGTGGGTAGCGGGCAGTGGTGCAGACGCGTCACCGTACTTTCGAATTTTCAACCCGACGACCCAGGGAGAAAAATTCGACAGGGAGGGTGATTATGTCAGGCGTTGGGTGCCAGAGTTGGCGCCGCTGCCTGATCGCTACCTGCACCAGCCGTGGTCCGCGCCGAAGCAGGTCTTGCAGGAGGCAGGGATAGCGCTTCCCACTGACTATCCTCTGCCGATCGTGGATCATCGGGATGCCAGAGAGGCAGCATTGGCGGCCTATGCAGACACCAGATCTGCTGATTCCAAAGCCTTTGCATAGGTTTACCGCAGCCAATCTTCCCCGCCAGTTCGAAGCCCACAGTGAGCCATTTGTGTGTGCGAGGCGTATGCTTATCCAATGAAACTATCGAGAGCACCTACATGACTGTTTTGCATGAAACCGCAGAGGTTAATCGTCCCATCGAGGAAGTCTATGCCTATGTCAGTGATTTCGCCACCACGGCTGAATGGGATCCAACGGTGCTTCGCGCCCGCAAACTGACGCCAGGCGCGATTATCGTGGGGACTCAGTTCGAAGTGGTTTGTGCGCTGCCCGTGGGCAGCGTAACACTGCTCTATACCGTTCAGGCGCTACAGGAACACAGCCGAATCGAGCTCAGGGGAAGTTGCGCATTCTTTGATGTGGAGGATGTTATCACCCTGTCCAGCACCGCCGCCGGTACCCTGCTTGATTACCGCGCAGTATTCAATTTCAAGCCTCTGGTCTCCTCGCTCGCAGCCCTCTCCAACAAGGGGCTCGAGAAAATGGGCAGGGAGTCGGTTGCGGGCCTGGCCGAGGCACTGCAGGACGGTTTCCCACTCAAGCAGACCTCGCGTTTCACATGCATCGCTGATCGATTGGTGCTACCCGGCGTGGCCATGTTCTCACGTCTGGGCTATACCCTGGGGCGCAAGCACTTCAACCCGATGTCCGCTTATGTGAAAGACCAGCACATGCTGATTACCGGTGCTTCCTCCGGGCTGGGATTTGCTGCCGCATCGGAACTGGCACGGCGGGGAGCACAGCTGACTCTCGTCATGCGCAATCGCGAGAAGGCAGAGCACACCGTTGCGGAAATCAAACGTGAAACAGGCAACACAGCGGTCCGCTATGAACTCGCCGACCTGAGCCTGATGAGCGATGTGGATGCGCTGGTCGCGCGCATGAAAAAGCGCGGCAAACCGCTCGATGTGCTGATCAATAATGCCGGTGCACTGTTTAATCCAAGAGCAGAGACAAGCGAAGGTTTGGAACAGAGTTTTGCGCTGTTACTACTCAGCCCATACCGCTTGACCGAGGGCCTGAAACCCCTGCTCGCCAAGGCACCTTCGCCCCGCGTCATCAATGTGGTATCAGGCGGGATGTACAGCCAGAAGTTGGAGGTCGATAAGCTACAGATGCCGGATGATACTGAATACTCCGGCAGCACGGCGTACGCACGTCAGAAACGAGCGCTTATGGTGTTGACGCAGATTTGGTCAGAAAAGTGGGCAGATGAGGGTATCGTTGTTAACGCCATGCACCCCGGCTGGGCTGATACGCCGGGTGTGCGAGAGGCACTTCCGCAGTTTCGCAGGTTGACCAAACCGGTACTGCGCTCCCTTGAAGAGGGAGCCGACACCATCGTGTGGCTGGCTGTAGCTACCGAGGCGCGCGATGCCAGTGGGGAATTGTTCCTCGACCGGGAAATACGCCCTGAACACCTGGTGTCGTCAACCAGGGAAGCGAAGGGAGAACGCGATAAGTTGATGACGTTGCTCAATGACTTCTGCCGAACGGTCCCCCAGTCCCGCAAAGCCTCTTCCTGACTCGTTGCAACTGGGAGGCACTGATGCGCAACGCGGTCGATGCCCAATCGCCAAGGTTGCAATCAGCCGAGCGATAAGCAGCATTGGTTCGATAACAGTCATATGAAGTCTCCTCAGAGCGGAAAACCCGATTACCGCATCCGTATGACCGGAAGTTGTCGGGTCGGGTGGCGACCATTGTGCACACGCGATCAAGGCGGTGGCTAAAGAAACGCACATATAGGGCGCGGCAGCAGCCATACACGCGGCTAGCGACGAACAGCGATCTGTGGTTTCTGGACATAACCTGGTTTCTGTTGGATTATTCTTTGTGGGATCGGCGCTATCCCGCGTTGATCGCAGTGATTCAGTATCTTCGTAATTGGGGTTAGACAGTGGTTCTTTCAGGTGGCGATGGCGTATGTCAGCCGCATAAAGTGCGGCGTTCAGGCCTTTGGCATACGGTTGAAGTGCGAGCTGGTCACCTTGCCGGGAAACACAAGCCACGAGGGATGTGATCTGGTAAAGCCATGAATACCACTATGTTGTCGATCAACGCTGGTTCCTCAAGTATCCGATTTGCCTTGTATGAGCTTGAGCCGGAGTTTCGAACATTGCTGCGCGGAAAAGTGGAGCGTATTGGATTCAGCGCGGCCAACATCAGTGTACGTGATGCGGATGACAAACAGCGATACTGCCAGGATATCGACGCAAGCGATCACGGTGTCGCTGTATCGGCGCTCATGGAGTGGCTCGATACGCAGCCAGAGTTTTCCGCAGTCGCGGCAGTAGGCCATCGTGTGGTGCACGGCATGCAACACACAAAGCCGCAGCAACTCACACCACAGTTGCTAGCTGATTTGCGTCGCATCACACCCTTCGACCCTGAGCACATGCCACGCGAGCTGCAGTTGATTGAAGCCGTTCAGCAACGGCATCCCGACCTGTTGCAGATAGCCTGTTTTGACACCGCCTTCCATCGCAGCATGCCCCGTATCGCCAAATTGCTGACTATCCCGCGTCGCTATCAGACCGACGGCGTCGAGCGCTATGGCTTCCATGGTCTATCCTTTGAGTACTTGCTGGAAGAATTGACGCGTCTGGGTGACGAGGCAGCAACAGGCGGCCGGGTGATTCTCGCTCATCTTGGCAATGGCGCCAGCCTGGCCGCCGTGCGCAATGGCGCAAGCGTTGATACGAGTATGGGATTTACACCAGCGGCGGGACTGATGATGAGCACGCGCAGCGGTGATCTGGATCCGGGCCTGGTCTATTACCTCGCGCAAACGCAGCACATGACAGCAGTGGAGTTCCAGAGAATGGTGAATCACGAGTCCGGCCTGCTCGGCGTGTCTGAAGTGAGTTCCGATATCCGCGATTTGCTGGCGTGCGAGGAGCATGATGCCCGCGCAGCAGAGGCCACAGCATTGTTCTGCTACCAGGTCAAAAAGTGGATCGGCTCATTTGCCGCCGTGCTTGGCGGTGTCGACACACTGGTATTCACCGGTGGCATCGGTGAAAACGCGCCAGTCATCCGTGAGCGGATTTGCGATGGAATGGAGTTCCTTGGCATTCAGCTCAATGCGGAGCGCAACCGGGATAACGCAGCCCTGGTCTCCACTGACAACAGCGCCACTGTCGTGCGTGTTATTCGTACTGACGAAGAGCTCATGATTGCCAGATCAGTCAGCCGCCTGCTCGGTTGTTCTACAACAAGGGGTATTTAGTCTGTGAATGTGAACGTGCTGGCACCGCAACTGCTGGACAGAATGGATGCCTACTGGCGGGCTGCGAACTATCTGTCGGTGGGGCAGATTTATCTTCGCGACAATCCGTTGTTGAAGCGCCCCCTGGTGCCCACTGATATCAAACACATGTTGTTGGGCCACTGGGGTACAACGCCAGGACAGAATTTTATTTATGTGCATTTGAATCGCGTCATCAAACAGTACGATTTGAATATGATTTATATCTGCGGGCCCGGCCATGGCGGCCCGACGGTGGTAGCCAACACGTATCTGGAGGGCACCTATAGCGAGATCTACCCGAATATCAGTCAGGATGAGGCCGGGCTGCAGAAGTTGTTTCTGCAGTTCTCCTTTCCAGGCGGTATTCCCAGCCATGCGTCACCTGAATGCCCCGGTTCGATTCACGAGGGTGGGGAACTCGGCTACTCGCTCAGTCATGCCTTCGGCGCGGTATTCGACAATCCTGACCTGATCGCAGCCTGCGTGGTGGGTGATGGCGAGGCGGAAACCGGGCCACTCGCCACTGCCTGGCATTCCAACAAGTTCCTCAATCCGGCCAATGACGGCGCAGTGTTGCCCATCCTGCACCTCAACGGCTACAAGATCGCCAATCCGACAATCCTGGCACGCATCGGACACGAGGAGTTGGAACAATTGCTGCGCGGCTATGGTTGGGAGCCATTGTTTGTGGAAGGTCACGACCCCGCCCTGATGCACGAGGCGATGGCGTGCGCATTGGATACAGCGATTGAACAGATCAGGACCTTTCAACTGCAGGCACGCGCCGCGGCTGAAAGTGGTGAGGAATACCCGCGCCCACGCTGGCCGATGATCGTCCTCAATTCCCCGAAAGGGTGGACCGGGCCAAAAATGGTCGATGGCAAACACATCGAGGGCACCTTTCGTGCACACCAGGTGCCTGTTACTGATCCGAAGGCGCGTCCCGAGCATCTTGCACTGCTGGAGCAGTGGCTGCGGAGCTATCGCCCGGAGGAATTGTTCACTGAGGACGGTCGGCTCAGTGATGAACTCGCGCAACTGGCCCCGAGCGGCGAGCGACGTATGGGCGCGAACCCGCACGCGAATGGCGGCATGCTGCTGCGTGATCTGCGTATGCCGGATTTTCGCGACTACGCGGTTGAGGTTCAAGCGCCTGGTGTTTCGGGGATAGGCGATACGCGGGTACTGGGGCCTTTTCTCCGCGACATCCAGGCGCTGAACGACACGCACAAAAATTTCCGCGTGTTCGGTCCCGACGAGACGCTGTCCAACGGCCTGGCCGCACTGTTTGAAAACACCAATCGGCAGTGGGATGCCGAGACGCTTGCGAGTGATGAATTTCTGGCGCCTGGCGGGCGTGTGGTGGAAATGCTCAGCGAGCACCAATGCGAGGGCTGGCTGGAAGGCTATCTTCTCACCGGCCGCCACGGCTTGTTCAATTGCTATGAAGCCTTTATTCACATCGTGGATTCCATGTTCAACCAGCACGCCAAGTGGTTAAAAGTGTCCGCTCAGCTGCCATGGCGGCGCAAGATCGCCTCGCTGAACTACTTACTGGCCTCGCACGTGTGGCGACAGGATCACAACGGCTTCACTCACCAGGACCCGGGCTTTATCGATCAGGTGGTCAACAAAAAAGCGGAGATAGTGCGCGCCTATTTTCCGCCAGACGCCAATTGCCTGTTATCGGTAATGGATCACTGCCTGCGCAGTCGTCACTATGTCAATGTGGTTGTGGCCGGTAAACATCCGGCGCCGCAATGGCTGACGATAGATGCTGCGATCAAGCATTGC
The DNA here is from genome assembly GCA_963976735.1 of uncultured Halioglobus sp. GTDB lineage: Bacteria > Pseudomonadota > Gammaproteobacteria > Pseudomonadales > Halieaceae > Marimicrobium. The sequence continues at coordinate 31,515 of CAXBLZ010000002.1, read as the reverse complement.
GCTCAGGGCATCGGCATCTGGCAGTGGGCGAGCAACGATCAGGGTGTAACCCCCGACGTGGTGATGGCCTGCTGTGGCGACGTGCCGACGCTTGAAACACTCGCTGCGGTGTCCATTCTGCGCGAACTCTTACCGGAGCTGAAGATACGCGTGGTGAATGTGGTCGATCTGATGAAGTTACAACCGCCCTCGGAACACCCTCACGGTTTGAGCGACATGGATTTCGATGAATTGTTCACCAGGGACAGGCCGGTAATCTTCGCCTTTCACGCCTACCCCTGGCTTATCCATCGGCTGGCCTATCGGCGCACCAATCACGCCAACCTTCACGTTCGTGGTTACAAGGAAGAAGGCACAGTTACTACCCCGTTCGATATGACTGTACTGAACGACCTGGATCGCTATCACCTGGTAATGGATGTCATAGACCGGGTGCCAAAAACTGGCGCCAAAGGTATCTACCTGAAACAGCAACTGAAGGATAAACTGGTTGAGCACCGTCAGTACATCAACAAGCATGGGCAGGATATGCCAGAGGTTCGCAACTGGAAATGGCAGGGTGTGATGTGAACGGGGGCTTGCCATGGCAAACTCAAGCGGCAACCCGAATTTATAAGGTGGACTATTCGGCCTCAAACGGTACCATGCGGGCGGGACAAGATGAGCCACTCGTAAAAGGGAGCCCGCCGCTCTATGCTGTTGTCTACACTCCGCATGCGATACCTTCCGTGCCAGAAAGGGACGTTGGTTGCTGCGCGCTGCATTTTCGCATTTCTCGCTTCACTGTCGCTGTCTGGCTGTAGCGATACAGCTGAGCCCACAGTCAGCGAAGACGCAAAGCCGCATATTGCAGAGGTAACAGTCCAGGAGTTGCAGCCGCAAACCTGGCAGGCCAGCATCAATACCTTTGGTGTGTTGGAAGCGTTGGAAGAGGTGAATGTGGCGGCTGAGCTGTCCGGTACGGTATCGGCTGTGTACGTCAATGAAGGCGATAGGGTGAAGGCCGGGCAATTGTTGCTCGAACTGGATCCCGAGAAGCGCCAGTTCGCTGTCGAACAGGCCCAGCAGCGAGTGCAGCATGCACTGGCAGCATTGAAAGAGGCGCGATTAAAACTGCAGCGGCGGCGTAACCTGGCCGAGCAGGAAACCATTTCCAAAGAAGTGCTCGACAGTGCACAACTGGCTGTTGACCTGGCGACTTCCGCATACCAGCAGGCCCTCTCCAGTGCACAACTGGCGCAACGCGAGCTGGCCGATACCCGTATTTTCAGCCCCACCGAGGGCCTGGTGGATGTTCGTGCTGTGGAGGTCGGTGAAGCGGTGCAGGCGGGGTCCAGCCTGGTCACTCTGCAAGCGGTTCAGGGCCTGCGTGTACAAACCTGGGTCAGCGAGGCCGATATCGCGCGCATTAGATCGGGTGACCCTGCACAGGTAACCGTGTCGGGAATCGCGGGCAGGGCATACGAGGCCAGTATAGAGTGGGTCGGCGTCAATGCGGATCCGGCAACCGGCAACTTCCCCGTGAAACTCATACTGATGGGTGAAACGGACGCGCTGCGCCCTGGTATGACGGCCACTGCAGCGTTACAGGGGATAAGCTTTCCGGGAGCACTTTTGCTGCCCGAATCCGCGCTCGTGGACCGCGACCGGCGCAGGGTGGTGTTCGTTGTGGAGCAGGGTATAGCGCATATGCGCGAGCCGCTGTTGGCGGCGGGTTTCAGCAACCGCCTGCAAATTCTGGAGGGTCTCGCAGCCGGCGACAAGGTGGTTGTCGCCGGGCAATCGCTGTTGCTCGACGGTGATGCCGTCACCGTGCGCCGCGCAGAGTAGTTGCGATGCGCTCGCTGATTAGCTGGTTTGTCGACAGGCCACTGGTGGTCAATATGATCATGGTGATGGTCTTTATGCTCGGCTATATGACCATCGCCGACATGCGTTATGAGTACAACCCCAATGTCGATATGGCGGTGGTCAACATCACCACGATCAAGTCCGGTGCCGGCCCGGAGGAGGTGGAACTCGGTATTACCCTGCCGCTGGAAGAGGAGCTGCTGGAAGTAGAAGGTATCAAGAAGCTGTACTCCAACAGTATGGAAAGCCTGTCCGTTATCACGCTTAACCTGGATCTGGTGACGGCAGATAAACAGGACATTATGCGCGATATACAACAGGCAGTGGACCGCGCGGCCACACGGCTGCCGAATGACCTGTTGGAGAAACCGCTGGTCGAAGCATTGTCGGCGGCGGTCACGCCGGTGATGGAAGTCCATGTCACAGGCGATGTGCCCGAGGCCCTGCTGCGCGATGTCGCCCGCAATGTGGCTGACGGATTGCGCGAGGTCGACGGCATTGCCAGCGTGGAGAAGCTCGGCTATCGACGCCCGGAGGTGCGTATTCTGCTGCAGCCGGAAAAACTGGCGCGTCTGGGAATCAGCCACGATGAGATCATTTCGGCGATTCGCGCGCGCAATCTGCGCGATAGCGGCGGTTCTATCGATTCTTTCCTGGCAGAGAAAAAGATTGTCGCAGTCGGTCAGTTTCGGGATCCGCGTGACGTCGAGACCGTAGTGGTGCGCTCTGGTGCTCCCGGGAATACCGTCTTGCTGCGGGATGTCGCCACAGTGGTGGCGGATTACGAGGATTGGGATGTACAGTCGCGCGTCGATGGCAGGGTAAGCATCGCGCTGCAGGCCCGTCGCAAGGCGCTGGCCGATGAGGTCCACACGGCCGCGAACGTGCGCGAGTTTGTCGAGGGCTTTTCGCTACCGGCGGGAGTCGAGCTGGTCATGGTGGCAGACATTTCGCGTCTCACCGCAAATATGTTGGATGTGCTCGGCGGCAATGCCATCCTGGGCCTGGTTTCAGTGCTGTTGCTGCTCTGCTATTTTCTCGAGCTGCGCTTTGCCCTGTGGGTGGCGGTGGGTATTCCATTTGCTGTTTGCCTGTCTTTCCTGGGGCTGGCGGCTATCGATGTCACCATCAATGCGATGAGCCTGACGGCGATCGTGTTGCTAATGGGTATCCTCGTCGACGATGCCGTAGTGGTCAGTGAAAATGTACAGCGCTTGCGGGTCCAGGGCGCGGGCATGCGAGAGGCCAGTATTCTCGGTACGGTACAGGTGGCGCAGCCCGTTATTTTCAGTGCGGTGACGACCATGTTGGCGTTTGCGCCGCTGATGTTTCTGGACGGTCCCAACGGGGAGTTTATGTTGCCGTTCCCACTGGCCGTGATCGTCCTGTTAATGGCCTCATTGTTCGAGAGCCTGTGTCTCTTGCCTGCTCACCTCGCTCACGTCCCGCAGCGTGAAGTTAAGCAGCGCGCTCGCTTGTTTGAGCGTTTGCGTGAGTTTTATCACCGCAGTATCAGTGGCTGGCTGCAACGCCGCTATCTGACGCTGGGTACGTTCATCGCCGTTTTTATCGCGGTTATGGCGATCGGCTACCAGACGATCAATTTCAGTATGTATCCCGATGTCGATATCGATACCGTGCAAATCAAGGTCGAGATGCCGGTCGGCAGTCGCTTTGAGGAAACGGTCGAAGCGGTAGCGCGGATGGAGGCCGAACTGCGCGATTTTGTGGTGGCGGAAGACCTGCTGGCGATTACCAGTCAGGTCGGACACCACGATACCGACTTCTACGGCACCACCGAGGGGCGCAACCACGGCTGGGCCGTGATCGCCATCCAACTGGAGCCGCTGGGTCGGCGCAGTGGCGACACCGACACGCGCGAACTGGTCCGTGTGCTGCAGGGCTGGGCCGACGAGCAGCAGGGGTTTGATTCTTTGATCGTACAGGCGATGACGGATGTCCCGGTGATGGGCAAGCCGGTGCAGGTGGAGGTGATCGGCAGCGGCGATGAGCGCTATGCGGTGGCGGAAGCGTTGTTGAGCTACCTGCGCCACAACGACGCTGTCACCAACAGCTGGAGCAGTATCAATACCGGCAAAGACGTCATCGAGCTGGATGTCAACCACGCGCTGCTGGCGGCCCGCGGCCTGACCATGGAGCAACTGGTGCGCGCCATGCGGATCGCCGTCGACGGATTGTTGGTAGATGAACTGCAAACCCTGGATGAGCGGGTACGCTACCGGTTGCAGCTGCCTCTGTCCGCGGCTGGAAAATTGTCAACACTGGAAAACCTCGCCGTGGTCAATAACAGCGGTGACGCTATCTACCTGAAGTCGCTGGCCCAGTTTTCGGTACGCCCGGGTGAAGCCGACATCAAGCACTATTTTGGCAAACGCACGGTCACGGTTTACGGTGAAATCGATTCCGCTGTCGCGAGTGTCGAGTCGATCAATCAGGAGGTAGCGCAGTGGATCGCGCAACAGAACTGGAACGAGCGCTACCCGCAGTTGCGTATTCATATGGGCGGTGAGTTGGAGGAGCAGGGAGAGATGCTGGGTGACCTTGGCGTGGCAGCGATTATTTGCCTGCTGTCGATCTTTGTCGCGCTGGTGATCCTGTTCAATTCCCTGACCCAACCGCTACTGATTATGCTCAGTATCCCATTTGGACTGGTCGGTGTGGTGTTGTGCTACTCCGTGCAGGGGCTGTCGATGGGTATCATGTCGATGACCGGCGTTATCGGCCTGGTGGGTGTACTGGTGAATGACTCATTGGTGTTGCTGCATTCACTCAATGAGGAGCGCCGGGACAGCGGTGCGATGCTCTCAGCGGCCGATGTAGCCGCGGTCGCCAAACGGCGTTTCCGTCCCATCCTGATCACGTCGGTGACGACTGCTGTGGGGCTGTTGCCGACCGCCTACGGCATCATGGGTGAGAACAGTTATATCAGCCCGATGGTGATGAGTATGGCCTGGGGCGTGGTGTTCGGTGGCCTGGTCTCGCTGGTGTTACTGCCGGTGATGTATATGGTGGAGCAGGATATACGCGCCCGACTGCAGCGCATCGGGTAGCGCGCTCCAGGATTGTCTTTCAGCGGTGTCGCTGCCAGATTCGCCTGCGGTGCGTGTTCATCGCAGCTTGCGACGTGCCCCAAGCCAGCGGCGCTGCTGTGCGATCACTTTCCGTGCCCCGGTAAATACTGTCATCTCCGGTTGGGCTGCGCCGGTGCGGCCGAGCATCTCCAGTTGCGTATAGTACCAGTACTGCACGCCGAAGCTGGCGATGGCGCGCAGTGATTTGATTCGGTTGAGAAACATCAGCCAGGACGGAAACAGCGACAGGTATGCCTCGTATCGAGGCAGTTCCGGCAGACCGTTCAACAACCAGTGTGGCGCGTCTGTCAGCACACACATCGGTCTACCAATACCAATCAGGCTGGCGCCGCCTGCACTCACGGCCTGCTCCATTGCGTCGCGTCGACGGAAGCCCCCGGTCACCATCAGGGGAATGGAGACCTCTTCCTGCATGGCGAGCGCAAAGTCCACGAAGTAGGCCTCGCGCATCAGCGTGGTTTCGGCGACGTGTTGCGATTCCTCTTCCTCCAGGCCCTCGACGCCCAACAGTTTTGGTTGCTCATACGTGCCGCCTGAAATTTCCAGCAGATCGATGCCTGCGGCTTCCAGCCACTGTGCGACCTGCAGGCTGTCCTCGAAGGCGAAGCCGCCTTTCTGGAAGTCGGCGCTGTTGAGCTTTACCGCCACCGGGAAGTCTGGTCCCACCGCTTCGCGCACTGTCTTTACCGCGTCCAGCAGCGCGCGTGCGCGGTTCTCCAGCGCCCCGCCGTATTGATCTGTGCGATGATTGCTGCGAGGGCTCAGGAACTGTGACAGCAGGTAGCCGTGTGCGGCGTGAATCTGTACCCCGGTGAAACCCGCGGCCTTTACCGCGGCAGCGCACACACCGAAGCGCCTCACGATGTCTTCAATCTCGCCGCTGCTCAGCGCAACGGGTGCGCCGAACTGGCCGCCGGGCAGGCCAACTTTCACCGGCGAGGGGGCCTTGGGATGCGGGTTCACGTTTTTCTGGGTTTGGCGGCCCGCGTGGCTGATCTGCGCCCAGAAGTGATTGCCGTTGCGGGTTGCCGCCGCCGCCCATCGCGACAGCGCCGCGTGCATGGCCGCGTCCGGCTCGCGGTCGACAATCACATTGCCAGGCCGTTCCAGGTGATCACCGTCGATCAGGATATTGCCGGACAGTAGCAGGCCGGCACCGCCGTCACTCCACAGCCCGTAAAGTCTTTCCAGCTCCGGCGTCGGCACACCCGCGGGATCGGCCAGGCCTTCGGTCATCGCCGCTTTGGCCAGGCGATTAGGGATCGAGGCGCCACAGGGGAGGGTTAGTGTCTGGCTGAGAATATCTGACATGGTTGTTCCTGATACAGGTGCAGTAGTGGGCTGTGATGCGTGGCACTGCATGCGGTGCCAGCGTGCCGATGGAGTGCCGGTCGCAGCGAACGCGAGTCTAACAGCGGTGGATGGACATGAAAACCAGGTTTGAGCCAGTCGACAGCGGCGGGTGTCCCTGCGTCGGCGGCGATCCGGGTCTTCCAGCTATCCACCGGCCACTGCTGCGCTGGCCCTGCAGTAACACATTGCGTTCTCGCAGTGGCATATTCTTTGCTTCATTGGTGTTGAACGCATTAGCAAAGGGCTGCGACGCCAATGATTCATCGAGACAGGGAAACCTTTATTTCTTACCGGGAGCTACTCTCCAGGTCTGCGCAAAAATGTACACAGGCGGGGCTGTCTGTGATGGCGCATGTGGCGCAGGCCAGGCCGCCCTACCGGGAGGCGATGATCCTGGTGGCGCGCGAGGAGCGAGAACTGGGAGTGAAGCTGGAGGGATACGCTGAAAAAAGTTCTGCCAATGTGATTTGTACACGTTTGCAGTACAAGCCGGAAGAAGGCGAGCTGCCGACACCGCGTTCGCCTGATGCCGCGCTGCAGAACGTGACGCAGGTAAACAGGGAACTGGGTGCGATATTGCAGGACCTGGCGGATAAATCGGCGCCGGATACGGTGTATGAATCCCTTGATGCAATCCGCCAGAATATCGATACGGTCAACAAGCGTATATCGATGATTCTTCTCACTGCGCAGGATGTATGATTTTCCACACAGCCTATGACAACCATTGAGTCGTTGCTGTCGGCGCTTGAGCTGCGGTGGCTGGTATGCACCTTTTTGTTGTTTGCAGTAGTGATAGCCGTGAGTGGCACGCGTCTGACGGGCGTGGCGGATCGCCTGGCTGATCGCGGCGGATTTGGTGAGGCACTGACCGGCGGTGTTTTACTGGGCGCGGTGACCTCAATCTCGGGCACTGTGCTGTCGGTGTCGGCGGCGCTGGCCGGTGAGGCTGAGCTGGCGCTGGCTAACGCCTACGGGGGCATCGCGGTGCAAACGGTCTTTCTGGCGATCGCGGATGCGAGTTATCGGCGCGTCAACCTGGAGCATGCGGCGGCCTCGGCGGAAAATATCCTGCTGGGGTCACTGCTGGTCTGCCTGCTGGCAATCCTGCTGATCGCCAGCTACACGCCGGCCTGGTCGCTGTGGGGTGTGCATCCGGCCACGCCGGTACTGCTGTTGAGCTATGCCTACGGTATCCGGTTGGTGTACCGCGCCCGTGTGCAGCCCATGTGGCGTCCTGAGCAGACATTGGAGACGCGCAGCGATATTCCCGAACCTGGCAATCAGCGGCAGAGACTGGCGCCACTGCTGTTGTCCTTTGCCTGTCTCGGGGGCGTACTGGCTTGCTCGGGGTGGTTATTGCAGATAGTCGCGTCGAACCTGGTTGTGCAAAGCGGGTTGAGCGCATTGCTGGTGGGTGCGCTCTTCACGTCCCTGGCCACATCGCTGCCGGAACTGGTCACAACGGTCGCCGCAGTGCGTCGCGGAGCCCTGACACTGGCCTTCAGTGCCATTATTGGCGGCAATGCCTACGATACGCTGTTCGCCGCATTTGCCGACATTGCCTATCGACCCGGCTCCATCTACCACGCGGGCGACTCGCAGCTGTTGTTCTGGTTGGCAACCAGTATCCTGATGAGCGGGGTGCTGATCATGGGCATGCTGGTAAGGGAGAAGCGGGGCGTGGCTAATATCGGTTTTGAAAGTGTTGTAGTGCTGGTGATCTATATTCTTGCGGTCGCGATGGCGGTACTTGCACAGGGGTGATCCGCAACAGCACGTATCGGCGTGCTCAGGTCTCCCAGGTTTTCCCTGTAAGAGTTACAAGGCATTTGTAGAGTTTTCCAACAACCGGGAATTATGCGATAGCAGGCCACAGATAATGTCGATCGAAGGCTTTTGCGTGAATGGTGTGTCCAATGGGTGCCAGTAGTCTCGCTAGCCCGCTTTGCCACCCGGTGAGTTGCTCGCACCCGGTTCCTGCCCCAGTGCGCGCATTGCCCTGTGCACATCCTGTAGCGTGGTGGTGGCAATCGCTGTCATGTTTTCCTCGGTGGCCACATCCAGTTGGCGAACTTCAAACTCCCACTCGTTGAGTGCGATGAGTTTCGCGCTGGTTTGCAGTTGTTTGCTGTTGACAATCTCCATTGGGCTGGAGAAGTACAATGCGGGTTTGGAGATGATTTCAGCCAGATTCTCTTCATACATGGGGGCTACTCCAGTGTAGGCGTGCCAAGGCAATGTGCCTGTCAGAACAGAATAGTCTGATAGACGAACAGCCGCTCTTTGACATATAAACAGCAAGAGTTGTGCCAACTCGGCAGGCATGGTGCTGCTGAGTCTATTTCCCCGGTTGGCCTGCGCAGCTACCAGGCTTCTGCGGTTCACCGGGTCGATCCAGTGTCCCCACATCGAGGATGGGTGAAGCGTCGATATGGTCGGCATCCATCATATGTGCTACCCGCTGCAGGGCGCTGATGATCATGCTTTGCTCCCACTCCTGCAACTCTGCGAACTGCCGCGCAAACTGCGCCTGCAATGGCAGGGGAGCATCCGTGAGTACCCGCAGGCCCTGCTCGGTCAGATAGGCGTGAATCCTGCGCTTGTCGACCGTCGAGCGCTCACGAGTAATCAATCCCCGCTTTTCAAGCCGATCGAGGATGCTGCTCACCGTCGCCTGGCTCAGGCTCACGGTGGTCGCAATTTCACCGAGAGTGACGCCTCTGGTGCTGCTGATGGCCTGCATGATCAGAATTTGCGGCGCGGTCAAACCGGTTGTCTTGGATAGATGCCGGGAATGGAGATCTGTTGCCCGGATGACCCGCCTCAGCGATGTCAGCACTTCGAGTATTCGGTCCAATTGGTGTCCCCTGAAGCGGCGGCTAAGTGCCGCCTTACATTATCCCTGCGAATCATCATAATCGCCCCGCAGTCCCCACACCAGCGCAACAGCGGCCGAGCATAACGCCAAGAAACCTGATGTTTCAGCGGTAGAAAGCACAGAATTTCAGTTAACAATAGTTTGTGTTGTAAGTATTATTGAGTGAACAAATAGCCAATATTGTGCCATAAATTTGCTATATAGCTCGATATTCTTATAATTGCCCCAAATTAATGCATAGTGAACTAAATATTAGGACTACTACTGTTGTGAGCAATGAACTGATTACATTACGCCGCCCTGAGGCGGTCGACGGCAGCGCACTGCATGCACTGATCAGTGCGTGTCCTCCGCTGGATGAAAATTCTCTCTACTGCAATCTGCTGCAGTGCACACATTTTTCGGCCAGCTCGGTAGTTGCAGAACGCGATCGGCAGTTGGTGGCCGCGATCAGTGGTTACCTGGTGCCCGGCCGTGAAGATACGCTCTTCATTTGGCAGGTGGCCGTCAGTGAGTCCGCGCGTGGTCAAGGGCTCGGACGCAGGATGATCAACGACATTCTGTCGCGGCCCGAGTGCAGCGGGGTGAGGTACCTCGAGACCACCGTGACGGCATCCAACGAGGCCTCGTGGGCCCTGTTCAAGGGGTTTGCCCGCCGCGCGGAGGCCGAGTTGGAGCAGACTGAGTTGTTTAATAGTACGCGCCACTTTAATGGCGAGAAACCGTCAGAAATACTGGCGAGAATCGGCCCGCTGGCCACGCAGGCCGGCACTGGTTCGGAGCAAGGATCCACGGAACACAAAAAGGAGATGATCGCATGAAAATATTTGAGGAAATCGAATCCGAAGTACAAAGCTATGCGCGCGCATTCCCGCGCGTTTTCAACAGAGCACAGGGCGAATACCTCTATGACGAGGACGGCAATCAGTACCTGGATTTTCTCGCGGGCGCTGGCACCCTGAACTACGGCCACAATAACCCGCTGTTTAAAGAGAAGCTGCTGGAGTACATCCAGCAGGATGGGATTACCCATGGTCTGGACTTGCACACCAAAGCGAAAGGGGATTTTCTGGAAACCTTCAACGAGAAAATCCTGAAACCGCGCGGCCTGGATTATGTCGTGCAGTTCACCGGCCCGACCGGCACGAACGCCGTGGAGGCCGCGCTCAAGCTCGCACGAAATATCACCGGCCGCGAGAATATTATCTCGTTTACCAATGGTTTCCACGGCGTCAGCCTTGGCGCGTTAGCCGTCACGGGAAACTCGCATCACCGCGGGGCATCCGGTGTACCGCTTGGTGGTACCACCAGAATGCCGTACGACGGCTACCTGGGCGACGATTTTGACACCACGGCCTACCTCGACAAGGTGCTGTGTGATTCAAGCAGCGGCGTGGACGCACCGGCCGCCGTTATTGTGGAGACTGTGCAGGGTGAGGGCGGTATCAACGCTGCGTCGTTTTCATGGCTGAGAAACCTGGAAGCAGTGTGTCGCAAGCATGACATGTTGCTGATTGTCGACGATATCCAGGCAGGTTGTGGCCGCACCGGCACCTACTTCAGTTTTGAAGAGATCGGCATCAAGCCGGATATCGTCACGCTCTCAAAATCGCTGGGAGGGTACGGTTTGCCCTTTGCAGTGGTGTTGATCAAACCGGATCTCGATCAGTGGAAGCCCGGCGAGCACAACGGTACTTTCCGTGGCAATAATTTTGCGTTTATCACTGCCAAGGCAGCGATTGATCACTACTGGTCTGACGACACCTTTTCCCTTGATATCAAGCGTAAGGGAGAGTACGTGTCGCAGCGTCTTGACGCGATAGTGGCGAAATACGGGGATGGCAACTTTACCACGCGTGGTCGCGGTATGTTCCAGGGTATCAACTGCGTCAATGGTGAGTTGGCCGGTGCGATTACCCGCCAGGCATTCAAACACGGAATGATTGTTGAAACGAGCGGTGCGGAAGATCATGTCGTAAAATTTCTTTGCCCGCTGGTTATCTCTGATGAAAACCTCAAGCGCGGCATCGACATTGTCGAGCAGGCAGTGCATGAAACTTGCGCCAAGGTGACGCCAATACCCGAGGAGGTCGACTATTTTGAGGAGCCGCGGAAGATCGCCTGAGGTCAACTGCATGCAACCATTCAAAGTTAAAGCAAAGGAGTCATCCTGACATGATCGTAAGACAGCTGAGCGAAGCTGAAAGGTCGGCGCGTCGTATCGTCTCACCCGATGGTAATTGGGAGAGCACTCGCCTGCTACTCAAGGGCGACAATATGGGTTTTTCATTCCACATTACGACGATTTATGCGGGTGCGGATTTCCGCATGCATTACCAGAACCACCTGGAGTCGGTGTACTGTGTATCCGGCGAGGGAGAGGTAGAGACGCTCGCCGATAATAAGCGTTACCCGATTTCACCCGGGACACTATACGTGCTCGACAAACACGATGAGCACATCCTTCGAGCACACACGGAACTGAAGATGGCGTGTGTGTTCAATCCTCCACTGAGTGGCAAGGAGGTTCACAACGAGCAGGGCGCCTATGAATTGGAGGCTGAAGAGGTGGATGTATGACCTCGACTCTGGCCACAGCGGTAGCCTCGCGTGTCGACCGCTATCCCTCGCGCGTCGGCCTGCCTGCAAGCATGCAGGAACGTGATGACCCTGTAGTTTACGCCCAGGATTACCGCCCTGCGCCGATCACACGGGCGCAGGTCGAGCAGTACAGGGAGCAGGGCTTTTTCGTGCTTGAGAACGGTGTCAGTGAAGACCGTCTTGGCAGGCTTTACGATGAGCTGCAGAGACTCCGATCGAGCCCGCCGGACAATGACGACGCAGCCCGGGTCTACGAACCGGGCGACAACACACTGCGGTCAATATTCTCGATACATACCAGCAATGCGCTGTTTGCCGAACTGGCTACTGATCCGCGTCTGGTCAATATCGCTCGCTTCCTGCTTGATGATGACGTCTATATCCATCAGTCGCGACTGAACTACAAGCCGGGCTTTCGCGGCCGGGAGTTCTTCTGGCACTCGGATTTCGAAACCTGGCATGTGGAGGATGGCATGCCCGCCATGCGGGCGTTGAGTATGTCGGTCACATTGACGGAAAACTCGCCCAACAACGGCCCACTGATGTTGATCCCGGGATCACACAAGCACTTTGTGGCCTGCGATGGCAGCACGCCAAAGAACCATTACATTCAATCGCTGCGTAAACAGGAGTACGGGGTGCCCCCGGATGACATTCTCACGCGTCTTATCGACGAGGGTGGCATAGCCGCTGTGGATGCGCGGCCTGGCAGTATTATCGTGTTCGACTGCAACACGATGCACGGCTCCAACGGCAATATCACGCCATCACCGCGCTCAAATGCGTTTTTTGTCTACAACGCGATGAGCAACCAGGTGGGTGAGCCCTACTGTAATCGGCCGCCGAGACCGGAGCATGTCTGCACCAGACACTCGGTTTATCCGCTGCAGGCCGGCGGCGGCAGGATAATGTCTGCGCAGCATGACATTTTTAATTCAGCTAATGAACCGGAGAAGAATCAGTGAATTCGCACACGGTAGAAAAAATCGGCGGTACGTCGATGCTCGATTACGCCACCGTACGGGATAATATTATTCTCGGCGGTGATAAAACTCGCGATCCCTATGGGCGCATCATTGTGGTGTCCGCCTATGCCGGGATCACCAACAGGCTTCTGGAGCACAAGAAGACTGGCCATCCAGGTGTGTTTGCACTGTTTGCAGGAAGCAAGCTGGAGCGCAGCTGGCGCGATGAACTCGAACTGTTGCGCGACGAATTATACGCACTCAATAGCGAGTTGTTTGCCGACCGAATGGGCGCTGAACGCGCCAATCGTTTCGTCGGAGAGCGGCTGGATTCTGCCGCAGCGTGCCTCGATAACCTGCACCAGTTATGTCGGCACGGACACTTTGCCCTCGATATGCATTTGGCGACAGTGCGCGAAATGCTCGCCAGTATCGGCGAGGCCCAGAGCGCCTGGAATACCGTGCAGTTGTTGCGGCGGGATGGGGTTAACGCAGTGTTTGTGGATCTGACGGGCTGGCAGTCGGGGGAACATATCTCGCTGGACAGTCGTATTGAGCGCGCCTTTGAAAACCTGGACGCCTCCTCGACACTGCCTGTTGTCACCGGCTATGCGCACACTGAAGAGGGGCTGATGTCGAGCTTTGACCGTGGCTATACAGAAATGACGTTCAGCCGTATTGCGGTTCTCACAGGTGCGAGTGAGGCCGTGATCCATAAGGAGTTCCACCTGAGCAGTGCCGACCCTGCACTGGTCGGTGAAGACAAGGCTGTACCCATCGGCAGAACCAATTACGACGTCGCCGACCAACTTGCCAACCTGGGTATGGAGGCGATTCATCCGCGAGCGGCAAAGGGGCTGCGCAAGAGCGGTATTCCACTGCGCGTGAAAAACACCTTTGAGCCGGAGCACAACGGTACACTGATCACCGCAGACTATGTGAGCAAAACACCGTGTGTGGAAATTATTGCTGGCAGCAAGGGCATCTATTCGCTTGAGGTCTTCGACCAGAATATGGCCGGTCAAAACAACCAGCACGACCAGAATATTCTCGCGGTGATAGGCCGGTTCAGGGCACAGATCATCGCCAAGGATATGAATGCGAACACTATTACCCACTACCTGTCCTGCAACCTGAAAACGATCAAGCGGATTCGGCGCGAGCTTGAAGCGCAGTACCCGGAAGCGGAAATCGACCAGAAGCAGGTGGCCATCGTCTCTGCGATCGGCAGCGATCTGCGCGTCAATGGCATCCTGGCGAAAGCGGTGTCGACCCTCTCCGAGGGCGATATCGGCGTGCAGGCGATGCACCAGTCCATGCGGCAGGTGGATATGCAGTTTGTGATAGAAGAGTCCGACTACGAGGCTGCAATCAGGCGTATGCATGCGGAGCTGGTGGAAGTGCATGATCACGGCATGGCCATCTGCGCCGCCAGCGTCTAGTCAGTTAGCAATTCACGCCGGTGATCGTATCATTCGTCGGCTTCCTGCTGCTGTTTACACTGATCGGTGTTTCCTCAGCAAAACTGAGCCGTGGTACGGGCTCTGACTACTATCTCGCCGGGAGTACCGTCAGGCCGTGGTTGACCGGCTTGTCGGCGGTGGCCACCAACAACAGCGGTTATATGTTCATCGGGGTCATCGGTTATACCTATGTTACCGGTTTCCCGGCGGTATGGTTGATGGTGGGCTGGATAACCGGGGATTTCCTCGGTTCACTGTTCGTGCACGCGCGGCTCCGTGCAGCCACTGAAAAAAGCGCAGAGGTCAGTTACGCCGGTGTATTGAGCAACTGGTATGGTGTCGCCCACACTGGTCTGCAGCGAGCAATTGGCGCTATCTCCCTCCTGTTTCTGCTCGCCTACGCCAGTGCGCAACTGGTTGCGGGCTCCAAGGCCCTGTATGTGCTGTTTGACTGGCCCCAGTCGGCGGGCGCGATACTGGGCGCAGCACTGGTGGTGACATACTGCATGGCCGGAGGTATTCGCGCATCGATCTGGACTGATGCCGCGCAATCGCTGGTGATGATTGTCGCGATGGGGCTATTGCTGGTGGTTGCCGTCGATGCTCTCGGTGGGGTTGCGGTAGCGCATACCGCGATGCAGGAGATCCCTGGATTTACCGACTGGTTCCCGGCCGATCTGCTGGTGCCGGGCGTGCCCGGGGCGGCTTTGTTCGCGGTCGGCTGGATGTTTGCCGGCTTGTCGGTGATTGGCCAGCCACATGTGATGGTGCGATTTATGGCGCTGGACAATGTTGCCAACATGCGCCGCGCCAAACTATGGTACTACCTCTGGTTTACAGCCTTTCACGCGATGGCGATTGGTGTCGGGTTGCTCTCTCGCATCTACCTTGCGGATACATCGGCATTCGATGCGGAGTTGGCGCTGCCGACGATGGCGTTGGAGTTGTTGCCGGCACCACTGGTCGGATTGATCCTGGCGGGCATTTTCGCCGCCACGATGTCCACCGCCGACTCGTTGGTGCTCAGTTGCTCAGCCGCCGTGACGCATGACCTGATACCACACAGGAAGGTACATCCGGCGGTGATACGACTGTCTACCGTGGCAATCACTGCCGTGGCGCTTGCGCTGGCACTGGCCAACAACCAAAGTGTTTTCAGCCTGGTTATTATGGCGTGGTCAGCGCTGGCGAGCGCTTTTGCGCCGCTGTTGATTGTGCTGTGCATTGGCAGAAAGCCAGACCAGGCCACCAGTCTGGTGGCGGTGGCCGCCGGACTGATCGTTGTCTTTACCTGGCGCCTGCTGGGGTGGGAGCAGTTTATCTATGAGGGACTGGCGGGTATGCTGGCGGGGCTGGTCATCCTGCTCTTTGCCACGGCGCCCAAACCGGCGCGCTGATCGCATCCCAAGGCTACACTTCTTCGCTATTCTCAGATCCCCTCGGATCGAGGTCAAAGCTGGCTGGCGCCACCTCAGAGGCTGCGGCAGCAAAAGGTACCTGCTCCGAGATGGGGATCATCCTGATGTCGCGCAACTGCAATGCAAGGTAGCTCATGAACAGCGTGCAAATAGCGGCGAATGACCAGAACAGCGCCGGTGCGCCCAACATGCTCATCAACTGGCCGAGCGCGAGTGGCGCGAACAGGGCGCCGATCGCATTCAGCATCAGTACCGATGTGCCGATCTGGACAAACTCGGAACTCTCTGCGACATCGGCTGCTGTCGCCAGCGACATGGCGTAGATAGGCATCACCATGGCGCCGAACAGGAACACCGACACCAGGTGCCAGGATTGCCCAACGCTCGCCGCTACCACTAGCGACGTCAGTGCGCCGCCGACGCAGAGCAGCAACAATACCTTGCGACGGTCTATGCGGTCCGACAGCAACCCGATTGGATACTGTAATATGCCACCGCCGAGAATGGCGGCGCTGATAAACCAGCTGATATCGCTCTGGGTGACACTGTTGCTGCGTGCGAAAACAGCACCGAGGGACCAGAAACTGCCTACCACCAGCCCCGATAGCAGCGCACCGGCGAACGCCGAGCGCGAGCGCTGGTAGAGCAAGCTGAAACTTACCTTTGTGGCCGCTACAGGTGCCGGGGCGAGCTTGCTCGTCAACCCCACCGGTACAATCGCCAACACCAGCAAAACGGCTGCCAGCATGAATGGTGTGGAGGATGATACCGGGCCCACGTTGATGAGTGCCTGGCCCAGGGCCATGGACATCAACAGTATGAAATTGTAGATCGACAGGATACGTCCGCGTGTCTCGACGGTTGCCTGGTCGTTGAGCCAGCTTTCAATAACGGTATACAGGCTGGAGATCGCCACGCCGGTGACAAAGCGCAGCAGCACCAGGAATTGCCAGTGATCCAGCATTTCAATGACCAGTATGGCGCTGGTCATTAGTGCAGTGAGTACCGCGAATATTCGGATATGGCCGACCCGGGAAATGGCGGCGGGAATGGCGATGCAACCGACAATGAAACCTAGAAAGTAGGATGACGCACTGACCCCGATGATGAAATCAGACAGGCCATTGGCATTGGCGCGCAGCGGCACCAGGGTGAGCTGCATCCCGTGGCCGATGAGCAACAAACCGGTGGAAAGTAGCAGGGAAGAAACTGTAGCAAGAACTTTTACGGGAATACCCTCAAATTTTATGCGATGCCGTGCCTGCCCGCATTGTGGAATGTAGCCTGAAGTGGTTAGTAAGGAATTTATGCTAAGTCACGTTTGCCGCAACTGTCAAAGCAATGCAGTGCCTGAATACCAGGCACTGTAGCATGGTTTTTACTACTGTACTCCGCGATAGCGTTGTGGCATCGGTCTTATGATCCGACCGCTACTCGCGCTGGCGGTAGGAATCGATCGCGGGGCAGGCACAAAAGAGATTGCGATCGCCGTACACATTGTCGACCCGGTTTACCGGCGCCCAGTACTTGTAGCGGCGCAGCGACTCTACCGGATAGGCGGCTTGCTCGCGATCATAGGGATGATCCCAGCTGTTGGCTGCGACATCGGCCAGCGTGTGCGGCGCGTTGCACAGCGGATTGTCCGATGCGTCCAGCTCGCCATCTTGCACCGCGCGAATCTCTGCGCGAATGGCGATCATAGCGTCACAGAAACGATCCAGCTCCGCCAGCGACTCCGACTCGGTGGGCTCCACCATCAGGGTGCCTGCCACGGGAAATGACATGGTCGGTGCGTGAAAGCCGTAGTCGATCATGCGTTTGGCGATGTCCTCCTCCGAGATGCCGCTCTGTTCCTTGATGGGTCGAATATCCAGGATACACTCGTGCGCCACATTGCCGCTGCCGCCCGTGTAAAGCACGGGGTAGTGATCCTTGAGCCGGTGCGCGATGTAGTTGGCGTTAAGAATGGCGACCTTGGTCGCCAGTGCCAGCCCCTCGCCCCCCATCAAGGCGATGTAGGCCCAGGAGATCGGCAGTATCGACGCGCTGCCGTAAGGCGCGGCCGAGACCACGTCGTTGTCCGGATTCAGCCCCGGTACGGGGATCACCGGATGGCTGGGCAGGAACGGTTGCAGGTGTGCGCCGACACCGATGGGCCCCATGCCGGGCCCGCCGCCACCGTGCGGGATACAGAATGTCTTGTGCAGGTTGAGGTGCGATACGTCGGCGCCGAATTCCCCCGGCGCGGCGATGCCGACCAGCGCATTCAGGTTGGCGCCATCCACATACACCTGTCCGCCGTGCTGGTGCACGACCTCGCACAGCTCGATGATTGATTCCTCGAACACGCCGTGTGTGGAGGGGTAGGTGACCATGATGCAGGACAGGTCATCCGTATGCCGCTCGGCCTTGGCGCGCAGGTCGGCCATGTCTATATTGCCAAGCGCGTCGCACTCCACAATCACCACGCGCATGCCGGCCAGTGCCGCGCTGGCCGGATTGGTGCCGTGCGCAGAGGATGGAATCAGGCACACGTTGCGCTGCGCATCGCCGCGACTCTCATGGTAGCGCCGTATCGCCAGTAAACCGGCGTACTCGCCCTGTGAGCCAGCATTCGGCTGCAGGGATATAGCGTCATAGCCGGTGCACTCGCGCAACATGTGCTCCAGGTCTTCCAGCATGGCCCGGTAGCCAGTGGTCTGATCGGCCGGTGCGAAAGGGTGCAGGCCGGCAAATTCGGGCCAGGTCACCGGCAGCATTTCGGTTGTCGCGTTCAATTTCATGGTGCAGCTGCCAAGCGGAATCATCGAGCGGTTGAGCGCGATATCCTTGTCTTCCAGGTAGCGCATGTAGCGCAGCATTTCGGTTTCGCAGTGGTAGTTGTTGAACAGTGCGTGCTGCAGGTAGTCGAGCGGGCGCAGCAGGGTATCGGGAATACCGCTGTTCTCGCGGACTTTGTCATCGAGATGCGCGACCTCGGGCAGTGTGCTGTCATCGGTAAATGCGGCCCACAGTGAGGCGATATCGCGTGCATCGGTGGTCTCGTCGAGGGCGATACCGAGACGGTCAGTACCGATAATGCGCAGGTTGAGGCCGCTGGCCAGGGCGCGGTTGACGATAGCCTGTTGTCGCTCGCCGACCGTGTAAGTGAGCGTGTCAAAGAAGGTGGTGTTGTCCGCGGTGAACCCCGCGTCCGCCAGGCCCTGGGCCAGGATGCCGGTGAGGCGCTGGATGCGCGTGGCGATGCGACGCAGCCCTTTGGGGCCGTGGTACATCGCGTAGAAGGCCGCCATGATGGCCAGCAGTGCCTGTGCAGTGCAAATATTGCTGGTCGCTTTCTCACGGCGAATGTGTTGCTCCCGCGTCTGCATCGCCATACGCAGCGCCTGGTTGCCGCGCCGATCTATGGAGACACCGATGATGCGGCCCGGTGTCGAGCGCTTGTAGGCATCGCGTGTGGCAAAAAAGGCGGCGTGCGGCCCGCCAAATCCCATCGGCACGCCAAAGCGCTGTGTATTGCCCAGCACGACATCCGCGCCCAGCGAGCCCGGGGATTTCACCAGTAACAGAGCCATGATGTCGGCGGCCACGGCCACCAATGTATTCGCCGAGTGGGCCTGCTCCAGCAGCGGTGAGATGTCGTCGAGGTGGCCGTAGGTGCCCGGGTATTGCAGCAGCAGCCCGAACGCTTCGGTACTCTGCAGCAGAGTCGCCGGGTCGCCGACGACGACGTCTATATCCAGCGCCTCGGCGCGAGTCTTTACCACGGCAATTGTCTGTGGATGGCAATCCGCGGCGACCAGGAAGGTCGAACTGCGATTTTTCTTGTTGACCCGCTGCAGTAGCGTCATCGCCTCCGCCGCCGCAGTGCCCTCGTCCAGCATGGAGGCGTTGGCCAAATCCATGCCGGTCAGGTCAAGGATCATCTGCTGGAAGGTCAGCAGGGCTTCCAGCCGGCCCTGTGAGATTTCAGGTTGATAAGGCGTGTAGGCGGTATACCAGCCGGGGTTTTCCAGCACATTGCGCTGGATAACCGGCGGCGTGATGGTGTCGTGGTATCCGGTGCCGATAAAAGAGCGGTTGACGGTGTTGCGTGCGGCCAACTCGCGCAACCGTTCGACCACCTGCCGCTCGGTCTGCGCGCCCGGCAGTTGCATCGGCTGTTGCCGGCGGATGGCGCCCGGCACGGTATCGTCAATCAGGGCATCCAGCGAGTCGTAACCGATTGCTCGGGCCATGGCCGTTTGTTGCTGCGGCGTTGGCCCGATGTGGCGCTGGATGAAATCGCTGTGGTTTTCCAATTCAAACAGGGACGGGCGGCTCATGGGTGCTCCGTGGATGACTAAAGAGATCGGTGAGGATACGGGGGTAGTTCGCAGTCCCGATGGTACCAAGACACGGTGGTAGCGGGCAATAAATAGTCTACAGGTTTGGCGCCCACTGTGCTGTGGCCAGAGGTCGCATCGCCGGGCGGTGCCTGCCGTGCGCTCACTCCAATGCGGCCACCGGGGCAGTGAATTCGGCACACACACTTGCCTTTTCGCGCTGGCGCGGGTATCACTAGCCTCCTTTTGCCAGCTGGGGGAATACATCAATGTTGGAACTGGTTACGCCGGAATCGGTTGGGCTCGATAGCGGGCAGTTGGCCCGGATCAGCGAACATCTGGGCAGTCGTTATGTGCAGCCAGGGAAAATTCCGGGCAGTCTCACGCTGGTGGCGCGTCGCGGGCAGCCGTGTTTCCTCGATGTGCAGGGGCAGCGCGATGTTGCGCGCGGCACGCCCATGACTGAGGATACTATTGTGCGTATCTACTCGATGACCAAGCCGATTACCTCGCTGGCATTGATGACACTGCACGAGCGTGGGCTGTTCTCGCTTGACGATCCGGTGCACAGGTATATTCCCAACTGGCGCGACCTGCGTGTGTGGCGAGCCGGCTCCCTGCCGCTGTTCGAGACCGAGCGCCCCGCCCGCGCGATGACGATTCGCGACCTGTTTATGCACACCAGTGGCCTCACCTACGATTTTTTACGCGCCAGTAATGTCGATTACGCCTACCGCAAATTGCAGGTGGGCCTGATACGGCCGGGTTACACACTGCAGGATATGGTGGACCAGTTGGCGCAATTGCCGCTGGAGTTCTCGCCCGGAGAGCGCTGGAATTATTCGCTGGCGACCGACGTGCTGGGCTATCTGGTGGAGGTTATCAGCGGGCAGAGCCTGCCGGACTATCTGCGGCAGGTGATTTTCGATCCGCTGGGAATGAACGACACACGGTTTGAGATCGAGCCTGACAAGGTCGAGCGCTTTGCCTCCTGCTACCAGCGCAACCTGAAAAAGGAGATGGAACTGATCGATGATGGCCAGGACAGCGCCTACGCCAGTCGCAGTTTTTACTCCGGTGGCGGCGGACTGGTATCCACCATCAGTGACTACTACCGCTTTTGCCAGATGTTGCTGGGCGGGGGTAGTGTGGACGGCACGCGGATCATCGGTTCGCGTACTCTCGCCTTCATGACGCGCAATCACCTGCCCGGTGGCGCCGATATGTCTGCATTCGCCACGGGTAGCTTCAGCGAGTCCGCGTATGAAGGCGTTGGCTTTGGGCTGGGCTTCGCCAGCAAACTGGATCCGGTGCGCAACGGCTACCCGGGTTCGGTTGGCAGTTATTTCTGGGGTGGGCTGGCCAGTACGCTGTTCTGGGTGGACCCGGTGGAGGAACTGGTGGTGGTTTTCATGACCCAGTTGATACCGTCCAGCACGTTCAACTTCAGGGGACAATTGGAGAATATTATCTACGGCGCGTTGCGCTGATATCCCGGGGAATTGACGCCGCGCCTCAGCCTGCCTGGTAGTTGATGTCGGTGATGTAGTACACCTGTACGCCGGAGGGGCTTTGCACCGTGACCTCGTCATCGAGCCGCTTGCCCAGAATCGCGCGAGCCAGCGGTGAATCCATGCTGAGCTTGCCGCCAGCGAGGTCGAACTCATCGGGGCCGACGATACGCCAGCGCGATTCCTCCCCGGCCTCGTTTTCCAGCGTCACCCATGCGCCAAAAAATATCCTGCCAGTGTCGGCAGGTGCGCGGTCCACAACCTCCACCTCATCCAGCCGTTTGTTCAGGAAGCGCACCCGGGAATCGATTTCGCGCAGCCGGCGTTTGCCGTAGATATAGTCCCCGTTCTCGGAGCGATCGCCGTTCTTGGCCGCCTCGTGCACTGCATCCGCCACTTGCGGCCGCTCGACTTTCCACAGCTGATGCAGTTCGCCCCGCAGCAGCTGTTCGCCCTCGGGGGTAATATATTTTGATCCGCGCTGGCGCGGTGGTCGGTAGCGTCCCATGGCGTTATCTTAGCCGCTGTTGCGGAAGAACAAAATGCCGCTGGACTCTGTCTGGCTGCACTGTTAGAAATGCGCATCAATTGAACGTGCAGTGAGGACAGGTATGAGCAGGCGATGGGGCTTTGGGATGGCATTACTGCTGGGTCTGTCAGGCTTGGCCGGTGCATCCGCGTTGGCCGAGGATAGTGTCGCTGCCAGTTGCCTGCAACTGCAGGGCAACCTGATGCAGGGCGGACTGGTGTGGGGCAAGGTCGCGCCCGGGACACAGGTCAGCCTCGATGGCGAGATGCTCGATGTGCTGCCCGACGGTACTACCTTTGCAGGCTTCGGCCGCGATGCAGCGGCCACCGCGGAACTGGTGGTGGCCGGCCCTGAGCCCTGCGCCCAGACGCTGCGTATCGCCCGCCGCGAGTACAATATCCAGCGCGTCGAGGGTGTGCCGCAAAAGACGGTGACACCGTCGCCCGAGCACGTGGAGCGCATCCTGCGCGAACAGGCGCTGGTGAACGCCGCAAAGGACCGTTACGTGGAGCGCCCCGACCTGTTACAGGGCGCGTTGGCCGGGTTTCAGTGGCCCGCGGTGGGCCCGATTTCCGGCGTGTACGGCAGTCAGCGCTACTACAATGGCAAGGCCGGTAACCCCCACTATGGTGTGGATATGGCGGTGCCGACCGGGACACCGGTGCTGGCACCTGCGGCGGGAGTCGTCACGCTGGCGGAACCGGATCTGTTCTTCTCCGGCGGCACGATTATCCTCGATCACGGCTTCCGTTTCTCCTCATCATTTCTGCATATGAGCAAAATTCTGGTCGAAACCGGTCAGGAGGTGCAGGCAGGGGACGTGATAGGGGAGGTGGGTGCGACCGGGCGGGCCACCGGCGCCCATCTGGATTGGCGCATGAACTGGCGGAACCATCGCATAGACCCACAATTGCTGGCACCACCCATGCCCAAGCCCTGAAAAAGTCCGTATAATGCCAGCCCTTATTTGTATAGTGTGAGTGTGATGATCGATAAAAGATTACTCAGTATTCTCGTGTGCCCGGTCAGCAAGGCGCCGGTTGAATACGACAAGGACAAAGAGGAGTTGATCTGCCGGGCCTCCGGGCTGGCGTATCCGGTGCGCGACGGTATCCCGGTGATGCTGGAAAGCGAAGCCCGGCAACTCACGGCAGACGAAAAACTGGGGTAGATAAAAGGTAGTTCCTCGCATGTCAGATACCATTTTCGGCAAAATCATTCGCGGTGAGATACCCAGTGACTTCCTGTACGAGGACGAACACTGCATCGCCATCAATGACATCAATCCACAGGCCCCCGTGCATGTGCTGCTGATTCCCAAGCGCGGCATTCCGCGGCTGGTGGATTCACAGGCCGATGACAAGGACTTGCTGGGACACCTGATGCTGGTCGCCGGGAAAGTGGCCGAGCAGCAGGGTGTGGGCGATGCCTTTCGCCTGGTCGTCAACAACGGCGCCAACGCCGGACAGACCGTGTTCCACCTGCACCTGCACATTATTGGTGGCAGGCCGTTTGCCGAAGGTCATATGGCCGGCTGAACAACGCCGGCGATTCGCGCCGCATAACCGAGATTGACTATGAAGACCGTAGAAGTACGCGAGGCCTTTCTGGCCTATTTTGAACAGCGCGAGCACACGCGAGTACCCAGTAGTTCACTGGTGCCGGGCAACGACCCGACCCTGCTGTTCACCAACGCGGGCATGAATCAGTTCAAGGATACCTTCCTCGGGACAGAGACCCGCTCCTATGTGCGGGCCACCAGCAGCCAGCGCTGCGTGCGCGCCGGCGGCAAACACAATGACCTGGAAAACGTCGGCTACACCGCGCGTCACCACACGTTCTTCGAGATGCTGGGCAATTTCAGCTTTGGCGATTATTTCAAACGCGAGGCGATCCGCTACGCCTGGGATTTTCTCACTGGCACGCTCGGCCTGCCGCCGGAAAAGCTGTGGGTCACGGTACATATCTCCGACGACGAGGCCGAGCAGATCTGGATAGACGACATCGGTTTCCCAAAAGCGCGCATCTCCCGGCTCGATGAGGACAACTTCTGGCAGATGGGCGACACCGGCCCCTGCGGCCCCTGTAGCGAAATTTTCTACGACCATGGCGACCACGTTGCGGGCGGGCCTCCAGGCAGCCCCGACGATGACCTGGATCGCTATATCGAAATCTGGAACCTGGTTTTCATGCAGTTCAACCGCGACCAGAGCGGCGAACTGCACCCGCTGCCGAAACCGTCTGTGGATACCGGCATGGGGCTGGAGCGCATCGCGGCAGTGATGCAGAAGGTGCACAGCAACTACGAGATAGACCTGTTCCAGGCCCTGATCAAAGCCGCTGCGCAGTTGTTACAGGTGGACGATTTGCAGAACAATTCACTGCGCGTGATCGCCGATCATATTCGCTCCTGCGCGTTCCTGATTGTCGATGGCGTACTGCCGGGCAACGAGGGCCGCGGCTACGTGCTGCGCCGTATTATTCGCCGCGCGATTCGCCACGGCAATAAGCTGGGTGCCGACCAACCGTTCTTCCACAAACTGGTTGCCACGCTGGCCGCGCAGATGGGTGATGCCTACCCCGAGTTGATCAAGCAGCAGGCGCAGGTGGAGAAGGCACTGCTGGCGGAAGAGGAGCAGTTCGCCCGCACACTCGACAACGGCATGCAAATTCTGGAGGAGGCGCTGGCCGCTATCACCGGTACTGTGATTCCAGGCGATGTGGTGTTCAAGCTGTACGATACCTACGGCTTCCCGCTCGACCTGACCAATGACATCGCGCGCGAGCGCAATCTCACCCTGGATATCGCCGGCTACGATGCGGCGATGGCCGAACAGCGCGCCCGCTCACAGGAAAGTGGCAGTTTCAAGGTGGATTACAACGATGTGCTGAAGCTGGAGGGCAGCACACGCTTTACGGGCTACGACAGCCTCGCAGGTGAGGGCGTTGTGACCGCGCTGCTGCGTGACGGCGAGGAAGTGAGCGAACTCAAGGCGGATGAATCCGCGGTGCTGGTGCTGGACTGCACACCGTTCTACGCTGAGTCAGGCGGGCAGATAGGCGATACGGGTTACCTCAGTGGCGACGGTGTGCGGCTGGAAGTGTCCAACACCACGAAGTCTTCCGACCAGCACCTGCACCATGTCAAAGTGCTGAGTGGCAGTGTGAAATGCGGCGACAGGCTCACCGCCGATGTCAATGCGGCTGTCAGGCAGCGCACGCGTCTCAACCACAGCGCTACCCACTTGCTGCACGCCGCGCTGCGCCATGTGCTGGGCGACCACGTGCAGCAGAAGGGCTCGCTGGTGGATTCACAGCGTTTGCGTTTTGATTTCTCGCACCCTGAAGCCGTCAGCGCCGAGCAGTTAAAGACGATCGAGACCATGGTCAATGACCAGGTGCGCGCCAACACGGCGGTGCAAACGCGGCTGATGTCCATGGACGACGCCGTGGCCTCCGGTGCGATGGCACTGTTTGGCGAAAAATACGGCGATGAAGTGCGGGTGCTGTCGATGGGTGAGGGCGATTTTTCCGTGGAGTTGTGTGGCGGTACGCACGTCGATCGAACCGGCGATATCGGCCTGATGCGGATTGTGTCTGAATCGGGTGTCGCCTCCGGTGTGCGACGCATAGAAGGCGTGACCGGTAGCGCTGCGCTGGCAGTGATCGACCACAACGAACAGCAGCTGGCCGCTGTCTGCGAGGTGGTGAAGGGCAACACGGAGACTGTGGCCGCAAAGGTTGCGACGCTGCGCAGCGACAACCGCGAACTCGAAAAAGAGATCGCGCGCCTGAAACAGAAACTGGCTACCTCAGCCGGCGCCGACCTCACCGCCGATGTGGTGGAAGTGCAGGGCATCAAGGTGCTTGCCGCAAACGTGGAAGGTGCCGACGCCAAATCGCTGCGCGATACGCTCGACCAGTGCAAGAACAAACTCGGCAGTGCGGTGATCCTGCTGTCGGCCGTGACTGGCGACAAGATCGCCTTGACCGCCGGCGTCACCAAGGACCTTACCGGCCGGGTAAAAGCCGGTGACCTGATGCGCGAGTTTGCCCAGCGACTGGGTGGGAAAGGTGGCGGTAAGCCCGACATGGCACAGGGCGGCGGTACCGATGTGCAGGCCCTGCCCGAGGTTTTGAAGGCAGTGCCGGACTGGGTGTCGTCGCAGTTGCAGTGATGTGATTTGTGGCGCAGATTGTGCCGCGCACACTGTTTAAGTTTTGTCCGCTTTGTTGTTTAATGGCGCCCTTTTAATCTGCCGGGGTAGGTCGATTCCGGGGCCCTCTGGCGCAGTCACAACCATCGCGAGAATGCATGAGTCTCATAGTTCAAAAATTTGGTGGCACCTCCGTCGGCGATACTGACCGCATCGGCATGGTCGCAGACAAAGTGGCCGGGTTTCGCGCCCAGGGCCACAGCGTGGTGGTTGTGGTGTCGGCGATGAGCGGCGAGACCAACCGCCTGATTGAACTGGCGCACACCGTGCAGGAGCGCCCCGTGCTGCGGGAACTGGATGTACTGCTCTCCACTGGCGAGCAGGTGACAACCGCGCTGCTCAGCATGGCGCTCAGCAAGCGCGGCGTGAAGGCCAAATCGTATACAGGCTCACAGGTGCGCATCCTGACGGATGACGCCCACACCAAAGCGCGTATTCGTGAGATCGACGATGAGCGCCTGCACCGCGATCTCGCCGACGGCTATGTCATTGTAGTGGCAGGGTTCCAGGGCGTGGATGAGAACGGCAACATCACGACGCTTGGTCGCGGCGGCTCCGATACCACAGCGGTGGCGCTGGCGGCGGCCCTGAAGGCGGACGAATGCCAGATCTACACCGACGTCGACGGCGTGTACACCACTGACCCGCGTGTGGTGAGTGAGGCGCGCCGATTGTCCCGAATCACCTTCGAGGAGATGCTGGAAATGGCCAGCATGGGTTCCAAGGTGCTGCAGATACGCTCCGTTGAATTCGCGGGCAAATACAATGTGCCGCTGCGTGTGTTGCACAGTTTCAAAGATGGCCCCGGTACCCTGATTACGATGGAGGACGAAACCGAAATGGAAATGCCGACAATTGCAGGAATCGCGTTCAATCGCGATGAGGCTAAACTCACTATCGAGGGTGTGCCAGATATGCCGGGTATGGCCTACAGCATTCTCGGGCCCATCGGTGAAGCCAACATTGAAGTGGATGTGATCGTACAGAATATCAGCCACGACAAGACTGCGGATTTCACCTTTACCGTGGGGCGCAACGACCTGGAGCGCGCAGAGGAAGTGTTGAACCAGGTGGCGAGGGATATCAATGCTGAGAAAGTAACCAGCAACAGCAAGATTGCCAAGGTGTCGGTTGTGGGTGTGGGCATGCGCTCGCACGCGGGCGTCGCCAGCCAGATGTTTTCGGCACTGGCCGAGGTGGGTATCAATATTTTGATGATCACGACATCGGAAATAAAAATTTCTGTCATCATCGAAGAAAAGTTTCTGGAACTGGCAGTACGCGCGCTGCATTCGTCATTCGGTTTGGAGAAGGAACCAAAGGACGAAAGTGCGGCCTAATCAACACAGGCCGCCTCAGCACCCTGAAATAAAAGGGAGTTTCACAAAAGCAATTTAATTGCAATCTCATCTGGTCAACGGTGGTGCAGCCGTGATTGAATGGTGAATTACCCCCAAACTGGGGGTGTGTAGAAACTGCCCTGTACCGTTGCGGCCGCGTTACAGGCATTGGAGTGGAGAACAGGACGTATGTTGATTTTGACCCGCAGAGTTGGTGAGTCGCTGATGATAGGCGATAACGTCACCGTGACCGTATTAGGCGTGAAGGGCAACCAGGTGCGCATCGGAGTGAATGCGCCGAAGGACGTCGCCGTCCATCGAGAAGAAATTTACAGCCGCATTCACGATGGCGAAGAACCGCCCGCCAACGACAAGGAATAAACCCCGCTTCGACTCCCCCTGTTACTTTGATTCCGCAGGAATTGTGGTATTATGCCGCGCCTGTGGATAGCACCATATAGTATCCCGCGAAAACAACGGAGAGCTGGCCGAGTGGCTGAAGGCGCACCCCTGCTAAGGGTGTATAGGCTTATACCCTATCGAGGGTTCGAATCCCTCGCTCTCCGCCATCTAGCAAAAAAGGGCACCCTTGGGTGCCCTTTTTTGTTAGCCGGTGGATTGCGGGATTTGGATGAGGACCGGTATGCCGGGCCACCCGTTCGAAAAATTGCGCTCAAGCAATTTTGACGCCACAGCGAAGCGAAGGCGCCCGCAGTGTCAGAGTAAATGTCAGTTATGGTCGACATTTCATCATGTGGGAACTGCCTGTCCCGTGTCGTAGTGCTGGATGTTTATTCTGATGAAGTCTTGAGTTGCACGCAGCTGATCTTAACGCTTAAGCAGTGCATAGCAATTTATCACGAGAAGATAGTAAATGCTTGCATGTGAACACCTGAAGCCACTGTCGACACTTGCCAAAAGGCTCGTTAGTATTTTTGACAGTGAAGATTTTCTTCCGATAAATTCTTGTGTAGTAGCCTTTCCCATATAATGCATCTCCAGCTTTCCACGGAGAGTTCTAATCAGTTATACGGTAAAGGCCATGTCCAGCAGTTTCAGGCTACTTCTCAAAGATGTGCGCGCATGCACATTGTGCGCAAAGCAGTTGCCGCTGGGACCACGTCCCATAGTGCAGGCTGACCCGCGCGCCAGAATTCTTATAGCAGGGCAAGCACCAGGGTCGAAGGTCCATCAAACGGGCATTCCGTTTGACGACCCCAGTGGCGACCGCCTTCGAGACTGGATGGGCATTAATCGGGACACATTCTACGACAGCTCAAACATTGCGATTCTACCGATGGGCTTTTGCTATCCCGGTAAGGGTAAGGCGGGTGATCTACCCCCGTTACCCGTTTGTGCTGATACCTGGCGCGATAGATTATTGGCCGCAATGCCGAACATCGAGCTGACGTTGATAATCGGACACTATGCGCATCGATGGCATCTTGGGGCCAGTGACAGGAATCTAACGGAGACCGTCAGGGCATGGGAAAACTATGGTGACGGGGTGCTTCCCCTGCCGCATCCCAGTCCTCGCAATAACCTATGGCTCAAGAAGAATGTCTGGTTTGAGTCCGAGGTGTTGCCAGTGCTGAAGCGGCGGGTCAAGAACGCCTTGAGCTGAACAGTTTACCCGCGCGGCCACGGTACTTGCTGTGGCGAGATGAAGTTGTGATTGCCTCGCAGTGTGCTAGCCAGTCGTTGACGTGGGTCGGGTCTTGTTGCCGTTGTGCTGCCAGCCGGTGTTGGCAGGCACTGGCAGGCGGTTATTGTTCCGTAGTGAAAATATTCTTGTCTTGGCGCTGATCTGCAGGTAAATTTTTGCGACGTCTGCAGTGAAAGACAACGATGAGCTCGCCAGGTCCCGTGATCTTTTCACGCTTGTCTACCGACTCTCATCCCCGGTTCACTGGCAACCGTTTGCTTTAGTTTCTGAGGATACGCGTGATGAGCAGGATACTTGTCTTTACGGCGCTGGCAGTGGGCCTGGCGGTGAGCAGTTGTGGTGGCAGCGATGACGTCACAGCAAGCGAGGAGCGCGCAGCCAATAGCGCTGCGGGCGCCACCCAAGCGCCGCCGGCCTCTCAGGCCCCGGCTGCAAAACCGTCTAAAAATCCTGGTCCCGCCTCCAGCGGGCCTGATATCGCCGGGCTGTATCTGGGCATGACACCGGAACAGGTCAAGGCAGTACTGGAAGCCTACGACGAAGACATGCGAATACAGGACACCATCCGTCATTTCGAATACAACGCTCTGGGCAAGCGGTATAAAACTGACAACTTCATCGCCGCAACACATGGTCAAATGCCGGGTGGCAGCATCGCCCTGTCGGTGGGTTATTCCTATCCTCCCGCTGAGCCGCAGGTCGTCTCCATCACCCGGCTGCACCGCCAGACCACAGAACCGCTCACGCAGGCCGATTATGCCAAGGCACTGATCGACAAGTACGGCCAGCCAGTGGAAGACATCAACAATGGCAGAACCGATTCCCGCGCCGAGCGCACACTGAAATGGGAGCTGGCCGACACCGGAGATGTCAGTTGTGTGTCGAGCGCCTCGATAGGCAACAGCGTGCTTGACCGTTTTATCAGGGACGGCAGGAGAATGGCCGAGGTGGACGTGACTCCTGAATACGCTGCCCAGTGCGCCGGGGTATTCGAATATACCTTGCGTGGCGAACCTGTCACCAATGCCAGTGGCACCATTTTTGATGTTTGGGCACAGGCCGGTTCTGAGTTTGAAGCGCAGGCGTGGGTGCAACAACAGGTCGAAGACAAATCCAAAACCGGGACGGTAGCGCCGAAACTGTGACGGGCCGGCCCGTAGTGCAGCGTCACATAGGACACTGCAAGCCGGGCCCGAGAGGGCTAGACGCCGATTTCGCCGCCAGCGTCCCGCGTAATCAAGATGGTGGCGCTGCGTGGCCGCTATTGGCAATTCGAATAACCCCCGGCAATGTCGTTGCCATCGGTATTGATTGATATCAGCAACCTTGCGACCGGCATTTTCCACTGGAACGGTGCCATTCCGACCGGAATGAGTCCGAGACTCATTGTAAAAGCACTGGTATCCACGAAGTTTGTTCTCCAGGTCAGTCGCAGTCCAAAACAAGGTCTGATCAAGAAGTTCTCGCCGTACACCGCCAATCAATCGCTCAACGAATGGATGCGACATTGGCGCGTGTGGAAGTGATTTGATTTCTTCGACATTTAAGGACACGCAGGTTCGCTTTCCATCGATGGTATTGAAACAAAGGATCGTTATATGAGCTGATATATTTCGGCCAGCCCTGTCTCGATGTGGCGTCGTTGAACATGCGGCAAAGTGTTGGGCCAATTACGTCGCCAGCATGCACACCGAAGCCAATAATCCTGCGGGTGTACTGATCCATAACGACTATTACCCAATGGCTTTTCAGCAGAATCGACTCGCAACGAAATAGGTCTACCGGTCCGGCGTCCCGGCTCCAGAGGCTATCCTTTGTATGGCCAAGAGTGGTCAGCCAGGATGGTCCATGGTTGCTGGGATATGCGCGGGCAGCCATATCGTGGATTGCGGCGCTTCAGTTCAACGATAGCGTTGAGAGCCTGCCCCGCATTATCGGGTATAACTTCCTTTGCAGGTCCCTTTGGCCCTGGCTTCTTGCCTCCGTGAGGTGAATACAGCAGGCGATATTTTCGTTGCTTCAGTGCGTTGTGGAAATTTAGCAGAGTGGATGGCTTGATGATGATTGCTGAGCGGGCGATGCGTCTGGGATTCAAGAATAAAGACAAGAAGCCGAGGAGGGTGCGATCCCGCGTAGTCAGATTCGGAGCTCGTTGCCGGGATCTGGTATCAATGTTCAGCTGCTGCTTCAAGATTAAATGCTCAGCAATAACGGTTCGGCTGCCACCGGGTCTAATTAACTTAGCCAGCGTGGTGAGCAGGTGAAACAGCAGGTAAATAACA
>CAXBLZ010000001.1:0-155283 GCA_963976735.1 uncultured Halioglobus sp. | reverse complement strand
AACAGCTAAGTATATGTCGTAGCCAAATGTAGACATTCTGTCTACATATAGCCATGTGTAGGTGGATATAGCCATGGGTGTCTACTAGCCATGTCCATATCTGGATATTAATCATCAAAAATCTCCACATCGACACACTGCTCCGCGAGGCCCTCAATCACCCTGTTCTGGACACCCAGCGCAACTGCAGTACGGTAGGGCATTACCCACACTTTTCGTTGAGCGCTCCATTTTGCACCGCTGCGTTTTGCGGTTGCTCGCAATACGCCTTCCTCAAACGCGATGGGTAGGGCAACGAGCTGGCGCCGCTTGAAGGCGTGCACGGCATTCAGTGAAATATCGGGGTGGGATTGCTCTCGCTCGTCGACGACGATTTCTATCGTGGTGTAGAGCGTGTTGTTATTGCGTCTATAGCGAACGGCGACAAGGTTGTCGCCCCAGTGCTTCTGGAATTGCCGGCTGCCTGGCATGCCGGGCTTTATGGTCCGAATGACTTCCATGTTCGTTCTCCAGTCCTTTGGGTCGGTCAGGGCAGTGTCCCCTAATGCAGAATCCGGTCCCCCCGCATCTCGGCCTGCAATTCCTTTTTCTGATCAGCGGCCGCAGCTTCCTGCTGCTGCATGTGGTTGCGCAACCGGCCTACGACACTGTTCATCACGTCGATGGTCTGGCTGATCTGGTCCAGCGCCATCAGGATGGTTTCCGTTTCGGTCGCCGATTTGTCGTTACTCGCCATGTGAGATTCCTCTAATTAGTGGGTATCAATCCCAGGTCAGGGCGCCGCCCGTCTGGTATTCGATCACTCGTGTTTCGAAGAAGTTTTTCTCTTTGCGCAAGTCCATTATTTCCGACATCCAGGGGAACGGGTTTTGTGCACCCGGATACTGCTCTGGCAGCCCCAGTTGTGACAGGCGTCGGTTGGCGATGAAGTGCAGGTATTCTTCCATCATGGCTGCATTCATGCCCAGTACGCCGCGCGGCATGGTGTCGCGGGCGTATTCTATCTCCAGTTGAGTGCCTTCCATGATCATCTGGATAGATTCTTGTTGAAACTCCTTGGTCCACAGGTGTGGGTTTTCCAGTTTGATCTGGTTGATAACGTCGATGCCGAAGTTCAGGTGCATGGACTCATCGCGCAGGATGTACTGGAACTGCTCGGCCACGCCGGTCATCTTGTTGCGGCGGCCCATGGAGAGTATCTGGGTAAAGCCGCAGTAGAAGAAGATGCCTTCCGTCACGGCGTAGAATCCGATCAGGTTGCGCAGCAGGGTCTGGTCCGCCTCGTGGGTGCCGGTTTTGAAGTTGGGGTCGCTCAGCTCATGCGTGTGGCTGAGGCTCCAGGAGGCCTTCTTCGCCACCGAGGGAATCTCGCGGTACATGTTGAACACTTCGGCTTCATCCATGCCCAGCGACTCGATGCAGTACTGGTAGGCGTGGGTGTGGATGGCCTCCTCGAAGGCCTGGCGCAGGATGTACTGGCGGCACTCGGGGTTGGTGATGAGGCGGTAGATCGCCAGCACCAGGTTGTTGGCCACCAGCGAATCCGCGGTGGAGAAGTAACCGAGGTTGCGCTGCACGATGCGGCGCTCGTCGTCGGTCAGGCCCTCCGGGTTTTTCCAGGTCGCCACGTCGGCGGTCATGTTGATTTCCTGGGGCATCCAGTGGTTGGCACAACCGTCGATGTATTTTTGCCAGGCCCACTCGTATTTGAAGGGCACCAGTTGGTTGAGGTCGGCGCGGCAGTTGATCATCGCCTTCTCGTCGACCGAGATACGGGCGGCGCCCATTTCCAGCGCTTCCAGGCCGGGGGCGACATCGATGTGATCCACCGCTTCCTCGGCGGCCTTGGCGGCTTCCGCGGCGGCCTGGGCGTCGATCTTGACTTCATCCGCAGGTGTGGCGGGTTTGGCCGCAGCGGCTGCGGGTTCGGCGAACTCCTGGGCTGCGCTCAGGGCTGCCGCTGCACCAGCGGATTTGGCCGCACTGCTCGGTGCGGCTTCTTCTTTATGGTAATCATCCCAACTTAACATGGTATTGCCTTCCTGATTTTTTGGTGTCGTCGTATTGCTCATTATTGCGTGGGCCCGCCTACTGGCAGGCCTCGCAGTCCGGGTCGTCCAGCGAGCAGGCTGCCGGCACCGGTGCCGGGCCGCCCTCGCTGGCTTCACCTTTGGACACGGCATTCAGGGTGCCGGTGTCGATGGTGGACTTTTCAGTGCCGGTGGCCGCCAGTGAGCGCAGGTAGTAGGTGGTTTTCAAGCCACTGTACCAGGCCATACGGTAAGTGATATCCAGCTTCTTGCCGTTGGCATTGTTGATGTACAGGTTCAGTGACTGCGCCTGGTCGATCCACTTCTGCCGGCGGCTGGCCGATTCCACCAGCCAGCGCGGCTCCACCTCGAAGGCGGTGGAGTAGATGGCTTTCAGGTCGTCCGGGATGCGGTCGATGGCCTGCACGCTGCCGTCGTAGTACTTCAGGTCGTTCACCATCACCTTGTCCCACAGGCCGCGCGTTTTCAGGTCGCGCACCAGGTAGGGGTTGACGACAGTGAACTCACCGGAGAGGTTCGATTTCACGTACAGGTTCTGGTAGGTCGGCTCAATGGACTGCGACACCCCGGTAATGTTGGCGATGGTCGCGGTCGGCGCGATCGCCATCACGTTGGAGTTGCGCATACCCTGTGTTTTCACGGTGGCGCGCAGGGCATCCCAGTCCAGGGTGTGGCTTTTGTCGACATTGATGTACTGCTCGCCGCGCTCCTCGATCAGTTTGTCCAGTGAATCCAGCGGGAAGATACCCTGGCTCCACAGTGAGCCCTCGTAGCTGGAGTAGGCACCGCGCTCGGCGGCCAGCTCGCTGGAGGCCTGAATCGCGTAATAGCTGATGGCTTCCATGGAGTTATCCGCGAACTGCACCGCGTCATCCGAGCCATAGGCCAGGTGCTTCTTGTACAGCGCGTCCTGGAAACCCATCAGGCCCAGGCCGACAGGGCGGTGGCGCATGTTGGAAGCCTCGGCCTGCGGCACCGAGTAGTAGTTGATGTCGATGACGTTATCCAGCATGCGCACGGCGGTGCGCACAGTGCGTTGCAGTTTTTCCAGGTTGAGGCCGTTCTCGTCGATATGCTGCGGCAGGTTCACCGAGCCCAGGTTACAGACGGCGATCTCGTCCTTGTTGGTGTTGAGTGTGATCTCGGTGCACAGATTGGACGAGTGCACTACACCCACGTGTTGCTGCGGCGAGCGCAGGTTGCACGGATCCTTGAAGGTCATCCAGGGGTGGCCGGTCTCGAACAGCATGCCCAGCATCTTGCGCCACAGGTTTTCCGCCTTCACGGTTTTGTGCAGCTTCAGATTACCGCTGCGCGCCTGCTCCTCGTAGTATTCATAGCGCTCCTCGAAAGCCTTGCCGTACAGATCGTGCAGCTCGGGCACATCGTTGGGCGAGAACAGCGTCCACTCGCCGCCGTCGAAGACGCGCTTCATGAACAGGTCGGGAATCCAGTTGGCGGTGTTCATGTCGTGGGTGCGGCGGCGGTCGTCGCCGGTGTTTTTGCGCAGTTCCACAAACTCCTCGATATCCAGGTGCCAGGTCTCGAGGTAGGCGCAGACCGCGCCCTTGCGTTTGCCGCCCTGGTTCACCGCGACGGCGGTGTCGTTGACGACTTTCAGGAACGGCACCACGCCCTGCGACTTGCCGTTGGTGCCCTTGATGTAGGCGCCCAGTGCGCGCACCGGGGTCCAGTCATTGCCGAGGCCGCCGGCGAACTTGGACAGCATGGCGTTGTCCTGGATGGCCCCGTAAATGCCGTGCAGGTTGTCCGGTACCGTGGTGAGGTAGCAGGACGACAGCTGCGGGCGCAGTGTGCCAGCGTTGAACAGGGTCGGTGTGGAGCTCATGTAATCGAAGGATGACAGCAACTGGTAGAACTCGATGGCCCTGGCGTTCATGTCGTCCTCTTCCGCGGCCAGCCCCATGGCGACACGCATGAAGAATATCTGCGGCAACTCGATGCGGGTGTTGTTGCTGTGGATGAAGTAGCGGTCGTACAGGGTTTGCAGGCCGAGGTAGGTGAATTGCAGGTCGCGCTCGGGCAGCAGTGCCTCGCCCAGTCGCGCCAGGTCGAATTCCTGCAGCTTTGGCGCCAGCAGTTCCAGCTCAATGCCTCGCGCCACGTAGGCCGGCAGCGCTTTTGCGTACAGGGTGCTCATATCGTGCTGGGTGGCGTTATCGGCCACACCCAGGAAGCTCAGCGCTTCACTGCGCAGGGTGTCGCAGAGCAGGCGGGCGGCGACGAACGTATAGTTCGGTTCCTGTTCGATCATGGTGCGGGCAGTAATCACCAGCGATGTGCTCAGCTCGCTCTGGCTGACACCGTCGTAGAGGTTCTTCAGCGCCTCGTCCAGGATCTGGGTTTCGCTGACATCGCTGAGCTCGTAGCAGGCCTCGCTGACGATGGTGTGCAGGCGGTCGATATCCAGCGGTGCGCGGCTGCCGTCGGCCTGGACCACGGTGATATTGCCGGCAGCGGCCTGGGTGGCGGGGGACAGGGCCTGCTTGGCGGCGCGTTTCTGTGATTGCTGTTCGCGGTAGATCACGTAGTCGCGGGCGATTTTATGCTCACCGGAGCGCATCAGGGCCAGTTCTACCTGATCCTGGATGTCCTCAATGTGGATGGTGCCGCCGGAAGGCATGCGGCGCTGGAAGGTGCTCATGACCATTGCCGTCAGCTTGGCCACCGTCTCGTGGATGCGGCTGGAAGCCGCCGCGGTGCCGCCTTCTACTGCGAGGAAGGCCTTGGTGATGGCCACGGCGATCTTGCTGGCCTCGAACGGCACCACGGTACCATTGCGTTTGATAACGCGTAATTGCCCGGGAGCAGTGGCGGCTATGGCGCCACTGGCAGCGGGGGTCTGTTGCGGTGGGGTGGTCGCTGCGGCGGTGGCTCCGCCCGGGGTGGTCTCTGTTTGCATGTTTTCTCCGAAGTGCCGATGTTGGCTTTATAAGGGTGACCGCATGGCAAAGCATTTATACCCATCACAAGCCGCCACTTTGCGGGAGGGTGTCCCCGGGGCGGTTGTCGGGAGGAACTCCCTGATCAGGCGGTTAATTTTATGAATTTCTTATTCGTCTGTTAACCGGAACACCCAATATATAGGGGTATATGCTTCACTCGGGTACAAGATAATGCGGCTCCAGGAGCATTGCAAGGGAATTAGCCTGGGTTTATTTTGTGGATAACTTGTACATAGTTATGTGGGTCT
The DNA here is from genome assembly GCA_963976735.1 of uncultured Halioglobus sp. Classification (GTDB taxonomy): domain Bacteria; phylum Pseudomonadota; class Gammaproteobacteria; order Pseudomonadales; family Halieaceae; genus Marimicrobium. Next base: position 150,018 of record CAXBLZ010000001.1, on the reverse strand, counting down.
GCGCCTACTAACCCCGTAGGCCTTGATACGCTTGCAGGCCGGCGGTGAAAGGCCTCCAATTCAGCGATTGGGACGGGGCTATCGATTAATTTTTCATAAAAATACTGTCATCTATACCTGGTGGTTATTTAGGGGTGGGGCAGTCGAGCGGCATGGCGCGCATGCCGCCACGTCGGCCAGAATGTCAGGTGCGGTTGGCCAGCAGCAGGGTTTCCATCAGCGCTTTCTGCGCGTGCAGCCGGTTTTCGGCTTCATCCCAGATCACCGTGTCGGGCGCATCCATCAGCTGTGCGCTGATCTCCTCGCCCCGGTGAGCCGGCAGGCAGTGCATGTACAGCGCGTCGCTGGCGGCCTCGCGCATGAGTTCGCTGTTGATCTGGTAGGGTTTGAACAACGCGGCGCGTTCCAGCTGCTCTTCCTCCTGACCCATGGATGCCCAGACGTCGGTCACCAGCAGGTCGCTGCCGCGGGCGGCGACCATCGGGTCGTGCTCGATGCGCACGCGGTCGCTGTTGGCCTTGAGCAGCTCGGCGTTGGGCTCAAACCCCGGCGGGCAGGCGATGCGCAGCTCAAAGTCGAACTGGCGCGCGGCATTGATATAGGACTGGCACATGTTATTGCCGTCGCCGACCCAGCACACGCTTTTGCCGGCGATACTGCCGCGGTGTTCGACCCAGGTCTGCATATCGGCCAGTAGCTGGCAGGGGTGGTAGTCATCCGTCAGGGCGTTGATCACCGGCACGGTGGAGTTCGCTGCGAACCGCTGCGCGATGTCGTGCCCGAAGGTGCGGATGACGACGATATCCACCATGGAAGAGATCACTCGCGCGCTGTCCTCAATGGGTTCGCCCCGGCCCAGTTGCGTGTCCTGCGGGGACAGGAACATCGCGTGGCCCCCCAGCTGCGCGATGCCGGCTTCAAACGAGACCCGGGTGCGGGTCGATGATTTGGAGAAAATCATCGCCAGTGAGGTGCCCGGGAAGGCGCGCTGGTCTTGGCCGGCGCGGTGTTCGCGCTTCATCTCAATGGCGCGTTGCACCAGTTGCTGCAACTCCTGGGGACTGAAATCCAGCAGCGTCAAAAAGTGTCGGGTATCTGACATGGCTTGTCCTGTTACGCCCCGCAGGCGTGCTCAGTCAAAATTACGGATCAGATCGGCGACGCCGCCGGCCAGATCACGGGCTTCGGATTCGCTGATGACCAGCGGTGGCAGCAATCGCACCGTGTTGCCACCGGCGACATTGATCAGCAGGCCGGCCTCCATCGCGCGCTGTACCAGTTCGCCGCAGTCCTTGCGCAGCTCGACACCGAGCATCAGGCCCCGGCCGCGGATCTCGCGAACATGCCCCATACCGGCGCACTCTGTGCGCAGGGTGTCGGCAATCAATTGCCCCATGGCGGTTGCGTTGTCGCACAACTTGTCCCGGGTAATCGTGTTGATCACGGCCAGGCCCGCGGCACAGGCCAGAGGGTTGCCGCCAAACGTGGAGCCGTGCTGGCCCGCGCCAAACACCTGCGCTGCCGCTCCCGTTGCGAGGCAGGCGCCAATCGGCACGCCATTGCCCAGCCCTTTCGCGGTGGTGACAACATCCGGTATCAGATCGAGACCCTGATACGCAAAATAGGTGCCGGTGCGACCGTTGCCGGTTTGCACCTCATCGAGCATGAGCAGCCAGCCCTGTTTGCTGCAAATCTCCCGCGCGGCCTGCAGGTATTCGCGATCCAGCGTCTGCACGCCGCTTTCCCCCTGGATGGGCTCGGCCAGCAAAGCCACGACGTCAGGGTTGTTGGCGGCGATCTGTCGCAGCGCCTCGATATCGTTGCGCGGCGCCCGCACGAAGCCGGATACCAGCGGCTCAAAGCCAGCCTGTATCTTGCGGTTGCCGGTGGCGCTGAGTGTCGCCAGCGTGCGGCCGTGGAACGCGCCTTCAAGCACCACGATAGCCGGTTTCTTGACGCCGCGGTTGTGTCCGTACAGGCGCGCCAGCTTGATCGCCGCTTCATTGGCCTCGGCGCCGGAGTTGCCGAAAAAGCAGTTGTCCATCCCGGCCGCCTGCGTCAGTGCCGCGCCGAGTTGTTCCTGGGCTTCAATGCGGTAGAGGTTGGAGCTGTGCACCAGCTTGTCGGCCTGGGCCCGGATCGCCGCCGTCACTGCCGGGTGGGCGTGGCCCAGCCCGTTGACGGCGATGCCGGAAATGGCATCCATGTAGCGACGCCCCTCGGTGTCGTAGAGGTACACACCCTCGCCGTGACTGAAAGTCACTGGTAGCCTGGCGTAAGTCTGCATCAGCGCCGACATGATTGTGCCCCTCCCAAAAACGCAAAAAGGCAGCGGGAGCTGCCTCGAAACGGGCAACTATAGCTAGGTCCGGCTGGATTGGCAATCGATCCGCACGCAGCAGGAGCAATCTGCGTTCGAAATAGGGTAATATAGCCCCCCTGAAGACAGACAGCCCAACGGGCTACAACAAGACAGGACGAAACATGGATATTATCGAGACAATCAAAGAACAGATCGCCAACAACCGCGTGTTGCTATACATGAAAGGTTCCCCCAACCAGCCGCAGTGCGGTTTTTCAGCGCGCACGGTGGAGGCGCTGATGGCCTGTGGTGAGCGCTTTGCGTATGTGGACATTTTGAGCAATCCGGAAATTCGTGCGACATTGCCCCAGTATGCGAACTGGCCCACCTTCCCCCAGCTGTGGGTGGATGGCGAACTGGTCGGAGGCTGCGACATCATTACCGAAATGCACGAAAGTGGTGAGCTGGAGACGCTGATCAAGGCGAACGCAGTGGCGTCTGCCCCAGAGTCAGAGTAGCGCTATTAAAGTGATAGCGGTTGGCTATTGAGGCCATGCTTACAATTCAATAGGCGATATCAAACGGTCTGTGTATCATTCTCGCCAGAGTGCCATCTCACACTGGGATGGCGCCATTGCATGAACAACCAAAGAGGAGTGTAGATACATGGGCGTTTTAGTTGGTAAGCCGGCACCGGATTTCGACGTGGCGGCAGTGCTCGGAACGGGTGAGATCGTCGATTCTTTCAAGCGTTCCGAGGCGATGGCGGGCAAATACGGCCTGATATTCTTCTACCCGTTGGATTTCACCTTCGTGTGTCCCTCAGAGCTGATTGCGCTGGATCACCGCATGGACAAGTTCCGCGAGCTGGGTGTTGAAGTGGTGGCTGTGTCCATCGATTCCCAGTTTACCCACAATGCCTGGCGCAATACGGCAGTAAAAGACGGCGGTATCGGCCCCGTGACCTACACCATGGCGGCTGACGTCAACCACGATATCTGTCGCGCCTACGATGTGGAAAGCGCCGGTGGTGTCGCCTTCCGCGGTGCCTTCCTGATCGACCGTGAAGGCACAGTGCGCTCACAACTGGTCAACGACCTGCCGCTGGGTCGCAACATCGATGAATTGATCCGCCTGGTTGAGGCGCTGCAGTTCACCGACGAGCACGGCGAAGTATGCCCGGCGGGCTGGAACAAGGGCGACAAGGGCATGAATGCCTCTCCCGACGGCGTCGCTGCCTACCTGGCTGAGAACGCTGACGCGCTGTAACGCGCGACTCAGTCATCGTTATCTGGCGGGCCTTGTGCCCGCTTTTCCTCTGGCAATTGATGTGTCGCTAGTGAGCCGGTCAAAGCCCCGGCACCGGTCCGAAAGGCCACAGCGCATTGCCCCTGTTCGGCTGCTGCGGAACTCGACAATTTTTGCTTCGCAAAAATCTGGACTCGCACAGTCCTCGCAGAAAGCCCCGAACAGGGGCAATGCGCTGAGCGTGGCCTGATGTTTCGGACCGGTGCCGGTGCTTCGACCTCTGCTTGAGCAGATTCTCGATCCGTGACGCCTCAGTTGAAGTTAACGAAGATCGGCACTATGAGGTTACTGGCTGTTCGGGTTTTGCTGACAAACGAGGCGCAGCGAGGGAGGCGGTGGCTGGCGAACAATTGGGCCGCTGCTTTCGCGTGCCCCTGTTTTCGGGGGCTTTCTGCGAGCACTGTTTGAGTCCAAAAAATTGCGCAGCAATTTTTGTCGAGTTGCGCAGCAGCCCGAAAACAGGGGCACGCGTGCGGCCGTTCGCCAGCCACCGCCTCCCTCGCTGCGCCGGAAATAAGGCAACAGACCAGACCCATCCAGGGGCCACGCTACTCCAGTAGTTGCCGAAGTCGGTACTCCACCAATTCCAGCCGATCATTGCCAAAATACATATCGTCGCCATTGATGAATATCGTCGGTGAGCCAAACCCGCCGCGGGCAATAAGCTCATCCGTATTCTGGCGCAGCAAATCCTTGTAGCGCTGATCGGTGATGGCGGTAAAAAAGGCGTCCGTGTCCAGTCCCACCCGCGCGCAAACAGTCGCGAGCACCGCGTCGCTTGAGATATCGGGGCTGTCGCTGTCCCAGTAGGTTTTAAACACGGCCTCTGAATACGGTACCAGCAGGCCCTGCTCCTGCGCATAGAAGGCGCCGCGCATGGCCTTGACGCTGCTGATGGGGTGGCCCGGCGGCATGTTGGTACGCACACCGCAGAGGTCAGCCCAGTCCTGCATATCCTTGATGAAGTACTTCATGCGCGGGCTGTCGGGGCTGTTGAACATCGCCTCGCGAGCGGCGTAGAGCTCCTGGTTGACCGCGTTGAACACCCCGCCGACGAGGATGGGGCGCCAGCGGACTGGCAGTGCCAGCCGCTGCATCAGGGGCTGGATTCGCGTAAATGCAAAATAGGTCCAGGGGCTGGAGCAGTCGTAAAAGAATTCCAGGTCGGGGGTCGCGGCCATGCTGATTCCTGTGAGAATTTCAGGCAGGAGCTTAGCACATCCGTCCGATGCATCAGGTATAATCGCGCCTTTGTGTTTTTGATGGTTGATTGGCAATGAGTGTTGAGCAGTACATGGTGGAGCTTGGCATGGCCGCGCGCGCGGCCTCGCGCATTGTGGCGGCGGCGCCAACTGCGGTGCGCAACCGCGCCCTGCTCGCCGTGCACGACGCGCTGGATGGTGCCCGCGCCAGCCTGGCTGAAGCCAACAGGCAGGATCTGGAACAGGGCCGCGCCAATGCGCTGGAAGCACCGCTGCTGGATCGACTGGAGCTGACCCCATCGCGTATCGATAGCATGCTCGAGGGCCTGCGACAGGTCGTGGCGCTGCCGGACCCGGTGGGCAGCATCAGTGAGATGCGCAGCATGCCCAGCGGTATCCAGGTGGGTCGCATGCGCGTGCCGCTTGGCGTCATTGGCATTATTTATGAGTCGCGGCCGAACGTCACGGTGGAGGCGGCGAGCCTGTGCCTGAAGGCGGGTAATGCGACCATCCTGCGCGGTGGCTCTGAGGCGCTGGCGTCCAATTGCGCGATCGCCGAATGCCTGCGTCAGGGCTTGCAGGCGAGCGGCTTGCCGGCAGCGGCGGTACAGGTAGTGGCGACCGCTGACCGGGCCGCGGTAGGCCAGTTGATCACCATGCCCGAGTATGTGGATGTGATCGTGCCGCGCGGCGGCAAAGGCCTGATCGAGCGTATCAGCCGCGATGCCCGGGTGCCTGTCATCAAGCACCTCGACGGGGTATGCCACGTCTATATTGACGACTATGCCGACGACGAGATGGCCGTCAGTATCGCATTCAACGCCAAGACACAGCGCTACGGCACCTGTAACACGATGGAGACCCTGTTGGTAGCCGCCTCCAAGGCGCAGGCCTTGCTGCCGCGGCTCGCGCAGGCTTATGCCGAGGCCGGGGTGGAGCTGCGCGCCTGCCCGCGCGCGCTTGCGCTACTGCCGGCTGCCACAGCGGCCACCGAGCAGGATTGGAGCGAGGAGTATCTGGCACCCATTCTCGCGGTGCGTGTGGTGGATGGCCTGGAGCAGGCGATTGAGCATATCAATACCTACAGTTCACAACACACCGACAGCATTGTCACGCAGGAGCATGCCAGGGCCATGCGCTTCCTGCGGGAAGTGGATTCCAGCTCGGTCATGGTCAATGCCTCGACGCGGCTGGCAGACGGGTTCGAGTACGGTTTGGGTGCCGAAATCGGTATTTCCACCGACAAATTGCACGCCCGCGGCCCCGTTGGGCTGGAAGGGCTTACCACACAGAAGTTTGTCGTGCTCGGGGAGGGGCAGCTTCGCACTTGAGCGCGCCCGGATCGTCCACGCTGGAACTGGTCGGAGTCTTCGGCGGCACGTTCAATCCAGTGCATTACGGCCACCTGCGTTCCGCGCTCGAGTTGGTGGAGCGGTTGCAACTGGCACAATTGCGCCTGATGCCCAGTGCGCAACCACCGCACCGTGAGCCCCCGGAGTGCAGTGCCGCACACCGCGCTGCGATGGTTGAACTGGCGGTCGAGGGAGAGCCGCGCCTGGCGTGTGATCTGCGGGAGCTACAGCGGCCCGGAAATTCCTATACCATAGACAGCCTCATCGAGTTGCGCGGTGAACTGGGCGCCGGAACCGGCCTGTGCATGGTGATGGGCTGTGATGCACTGCTGGAACTTAACCAGTGGCACCGCTGGCGGGAGTTGCTGGACTGGGCCCATATCGTCGTTATCGCGCGTCCCGGTTGGGCGTTGCCGAGTGCGGGAGAAGTCGCGCACTGGCTCAATGAGCACCGTGTCGCGGACCCGCATCGACTGCGATTGCAGCCAGCGGGTTGTATCGCCATTGAAGAGTTGCGGCCGCTGGCGATATCGGCCACCGAGATTCGCGACATACTGGCTGCGGGGCGGTCTGCGCGATACCTGCTGCCGCAATCCGTGCTGGACTATATCCAGGCAAACTCACTGTACCGTTAAACTGTATCGTCAACCAAAGGATCGCCGTCTATGAAAGCCAATGAAAACCAGCCCTATGGACTCTGAACAGCTCACACAGTTGGTCGTCGCAGCGCTGGACGACCTCAAGGCCGTCAACACCGTGACGTTGGACGTGTCCGCGTTAACCGATGTGATGGATTATATGGTGATCACCAGTGGCACCTCCAACCGCCACGTCAAGTCCCTGGCCAGCCATGTGTCGGTAGAGGCCAAGAAGCAGGGTATGGCGCCGATGGGAATGGAGGGCGAGGATGCCGGTGAATGGGTGCTGGTGGATTTGGGTGACGTGGTGGTCCATGTCATGCTGCCGGCAACCCGCGATTTCTACGATCTGGAGCGCCTGTGGGCTGCGCCTGAAGCCAGCGGCTGATGCGCATCAGTGTCATCGCCGTGGGCACCCGGATGCCCGCATGGGTTGGACAGGGAATCACGGAATACACCAAACGCCTGCCCCGGGAGATGAAGCTGGTGTGGCGAGAAATCCCGCTGGCGAAGCGCGGCAAGGATGTCGCAGCAGGGGCTGTATGCGCGGCAGAGGGAGAGCAGATGCTAAAGGCCATCGCCCCCGGCGAGCGTGTGGTTGCCCTCGATGTCCAGGGCCAGCGGATGGCGACCCCGGAGCTGGCGCGGCAACTGGAGGCCTGGCAAATGTCGGGTGACAATTACAGCATCCTGATCGGTGGGCCGGACGGCCTGTCACCGGCCTGCCTGGCGCGCGCGGATGTGTGTTGGTCGCTAAGCGATTTGACGTTGCCACATCCGCTGGTGCGAGTGCTGCTGGCGGAACAGTTGTATCGGGCTTGGACAATCACCGTCAACCACCCGTATCATCGCGCCTAGTGTCTACCCCCTTCAACGCAGTACAGGGTTCCCAGGCCGTCTGAATGCTACCGCAATTCGATTTAAAAGATCCGCAGCTTGAGTCGCGCGTTTATGGCACGCGCACTATTCTCGCGATTGGCCTGGTGATGATTTTGCTCGGCGTGATACTGATGCGCTATTACACCCTGCAGGTCACCGAGTACGAAATCTACCGCACCCAGTCGGAGCGCAACCGCGTGCAGTTGCAGCCGCTGCCGCCCCGGCGCGGTCTGATCTTTGATCGCAATGGTGTGGTGCTGGCGGATAATCGCCCCAGTTATATGCTGTCCGTTGTGCGCGAGCGCGTGCCGGACCTCGAGGCCACACTGGCAGATTTGCAGGCGGTGCTGCCGGTTTCGGAGGGCGATCTGGAGACTTTCCGCAAGAAACTCCACCGCAGCCGCCCCTATGAACCGGTGCCGCTGCGGTTTCGCCTGACCGAGGAAGAGCGCGCGCGACTCGCCGTTAATCGCTTCCGCCTGCCGGGCGTGGTGGTGGAGGCGCAGCTGTTGCGGCACTACCCCCATGGCGAGTTGTTCTCGCACGCGATTGGTTATGTTGGCCGCATCAACGAGCAGGAAGCGCAGGAGCTCGATGAAACGGATTATCGCGGCACCTTCCACGTCGGGAAAGTGGGAGTGGAGAAGTACTACGAGGATCTGCTGCACGGCGATGTCGGATACCAGAACGTGGAGAGCAATGCGCACGGGCGGGTACTGCGCGTGCTCGAGCGGTTTGCCCCCGCGCGCGGCAAGGATCTCACGCTGTCGCTGGACTACGATGTGCAGCTCGCGGCGTTTGAAGCCCTGGGCGACCGCCGCGGGGCCGTGGTTGCGATCGACCCGCGCACCGGCGGGCTGTTGGCGCTGGTGTCGACGCCGGGATTCGACACCAACCTGTTCGTGAACGGGATCAGTTCCAGTGAGTACTCGGCGCTGCGGGATTCGCTGGATGTGCCGCTCTTCAACCGGGCCATACAGGGGTCCTACCCCCCCGGTTCCACCATCAAGCCGTTTATGTCGATGGCCGGATTGCTGTCCGGCCTGGTGACACCGCAGTCGACAGTGGCTGACCCCGGCTGGTACAGCCTGCCGGGTGACTCCCGTAAATATCGCGACTGGATACTGCGGGTCACGGGTACGGGGCACGCGCCGCGCGTGGATATGAAAATGGCGATTGCCCAGTCCTGTGACGTGTACTACTACGATCTGGCGCGACGCCTGACAATCGATCGCATGTACGACTATCTGCACCCGTTTGGCTTTGGTGATCGCACCGGTATCGATACCACCAATGAGCGCGCCGGTGTCCTGCCCTCAACCCGCTGGAAACGCGCGGCACTGGCACAATCCTGGTATCCGGGCGAAACCCTCAGTGCCGGTATTGGCCAGGGCTATATGTTGGCGTCGCCGTTGCAACTGGCGGTGGCCACCAGTGTGATGGCGAGCAGGGGGCAGCGCCGGGTTCCGCGCCTGGTGATGGCTGTAGATGGCGAACCGGTGCCGTCCCCGATGCTGGAACCGATAGAGGCCCCTGCCGAGTACTGGGATGCGATCTTCGACGGCATGCGCGAGGTGGTGCACGGCCAGCGGGGTACCGCAAAAGCGCTGGCCAAGGGTATTACCTATGAAATGGCGGGGAAAACCGGTACCTCACAGGTGATTGGCATCGCCCAGAACGCCGTCTACAACGAGGACGAAGTGGCGGAGAGGCATCGGCATCACGGCCTGTTTATCGCGTTCGCCCCGATTGAGGCGCCCACGATTGCCGTCGGCATTATCGTCGAGAATGGCGGCGGCAGTTCCGCCGCCTCGCCGATTGCGCGCGCGGTGATTGATACCTGGTTTTCGGTGGAGCCTGGCTGATGGGCGATTACGTACGGCAGTTGCCGCACCAGGGTTCGCGCGACATGGCCAGGCGGCCCAGCGCGATCATGCGATTGCATATCGATATACCCCTGGTGTTGCTGCTGGTGGTGCTGAGTGTCTACGGACTGCTGGTACTGTACAGCGCGTCCGGCCAGAGTATGGAGGCCGTTTACCGCCAGGGGAGTTATCTCGGGCTGGCCTTTGTCATTATGTTTATGGTCGCCCAAATCAGTTTGAAGGAGTTTGAACGCTGGGCGCCGTGGCTGTATCTGGGCGGAGTGGCGCTGCTGGTCGCGGTGCTGCTGGTGGGCGTGGGAGCCAAAGGTGCCCAGCGCTGGCTGCAGGTGGGGGGGTTCCGCTTCCAGCCCGCCGAGGTGATGAAACTGGCCGTGCCACTGGTTGTCGCCTGGTTCCTGGCCGGCAGGGTGTTGCCTCCGCGTTTCCTTGCGGTGGTGGGGGCGCTGGCGCTGTTGGCGGTGCCCGCGGGTCTGATCGTGATTCAGCCGGATCTGGGTACCTCCCTGCTGATCGCGTCGAGCGGATTGTTTGTGCTGTTTATGGCCGGGATTGGCTGGCGCTACATTTTTGGCGCAGTGGTGCTGGCAGCGGCATCGGCATGGCCGGTGTGGATGTACGGGTTAAAGGAGTACCAGAAACAGCGCATCCTTACCATGTTCAGCCCGGAGAGTGACAAACTCGGGGCGGGCTGGAATATTATCCAGTCCAAGACGGCCATCGGGTCCGGGGGCTGGGACGGCAAGGGCTGGCTGCAAAGTACCCAGTCGCGGCTGGATTTCTTGCCCGAAAGTCACACGGATTTTATTATTGCGGTGTTGGCCGAGGAGCACGGGCTTCAGGGTATTATTCTGTTGGTGAGTATTTACCTGTTGATTTTATTGCGCGGCTTCTGGATTGGCGCCCACGCACAAACCAGTTTCGGTCGAATGATGGCCGGAAGTCTGACGCTGACGTTTTTCGTGTATATCTTTGTTAATATGGGCATGGTCGCCGGGTTACTGCCGGTTGTGGGGGTTCCCCTGCCGCTGGTGAGCGCCGGTGGTACTTCAGTGGTGACACTGCTGGCCGGCTTTGGTGTGCTGATGGCAATCAGTACAGAGAAAGCCAGCGCGACCACATGAACACGACACGACATCACCGCTATACATTCATCCTCAATCGAGCGAGAACGAGTTAAATTTTATGTCACTACGCCTGAAAGTATTCGTTGTTTTGGCCTGCCTGTGGCCGACCCTGTCCTGCGCGGGGGATAACTACGGCGGACACCCTGCCGCCGCTGCGGTGGTGGATGAACTGGTGGTGGAGGAGGGCTTCGACCGGGAGCAACTGATGCAGCTTTTTGCCCGGGCGGAACGCAAGGACAGTATCTTGACTGCAATATCGCGCCCGGCTGAAAAGTCCAAGCCGTGGTACGAATACCGGGAGATTTTTCTCAACGACAAGCGCGAGGAACAGGGCGTTGAGTTTTACCACAAACACCGTGTGACGCTGGAGAGAGCAGAGCGGGAATTCGGCGTGCCGGCCGAGATCATAGTCGCCATTATCGGGGTGGAAACCTATTACGGCAGGGTTGCCGGTAGTTACCGGGTACTGGACGCACTGTCGACGCTGGCATTCGACTACCCCCCTCGCTCGCCCTTTTTTACCGCTGAGCTGAAAAACTTCCTGATCCTCACCCGCGATCAGGGTATGGACCCGACAGAGCTGGTGGGGTCTTACGCTGGTGCGATGGGGTACGGGCAGTTCATGCCCAGCAGCTATCGCAGCTACGCCATCGATTTTGACAACGACGACATTGTGGATATCTGGACAAATCCAGTGGATGCGATTGGCAGTGTTGCCAATTATTTCAAGCAACACGGTTGGCGCGAGGGTGAGGTGGTGGTCTCGGCGGCCACCGTTGCTGCAGATACCCCCGACACCATTTTCGTCAAGAGCCGGGAAGACCTGAAACCGGTGCGCACGGTGGCGCAGTTTGCCGCGGACGGCGTGGTGGCGAAAATGCAACTGGATCCGAATGCGCTGGCCACTGCAATGAAATTTGAATTGAAAGACGGATACGAGTACTGGCTCGGGCTGCACAATTTTTATGTCATTACCCGCTACAATCACAGCTCCATGTATGCGATGAGCGTCTATCAACTCAGTCAGCGCCTGGCCGAGCGCATCGCCCGGTGAGCACCCGTGTGACTGGCGCTGCCCTGCTTGCGCTGACGCTGCTGCTGGGGGCCTGCGTATCGCCTGCGCCCGACACTGGAGAGGCGCAGACAACAACCGCACAGACGCCGCCAAAATCACGTTACGCGGTGGAGCACGATTTCGCGCCGCTGCGGCCTATCACGCCGGAGGAAGTGGTCGACGCCACGCCGCAGCCAGAGCCCATTCTGGCGGTGGGCAATATGAGTCCGTACGTTATCGGCGGCATAACCTACGAGGTGATGAAAGATTATCGCGGCTACAGGGAGCAGGGTATCGCGTCCTGGTACGGCGCCAAGTTCACCGGGCACGAGACATCCAATGGCGAGCTCTACGATGTCTACCAGGCCAGCGCCGCGCACAAATCACTGCCGATTCCCTGCTTCGCGCGTGTTACCAACCTGGAGAATGGCAAGAGCATCATAGTGCGGGTCAATGATCGCGGCCCTTTCCATTCAGAGCGTTTGATCGATCTGTCTTACGCTGCAGCGGTCAAACTCGGCTATATGGAAAAGGGTACGACGCGGGTGGAAGTCGAGGTTATCGATGTAGCCGGTGTCGAGGACAGGCGCGACGCGTCCTACGGCAAATACCGATACCTGCAATTGGGCGCTTTTGGCAGCGAGTCCACGGCCAAAACGCTGCTGGCAGAATTACAGAATTTACTGTCTGCCCCGGTGTTTATCAGCCCGGTAGAGGCCGGAGGCACCATGCTGTACCGGGTGCGGGTGGGGCCGGTAGACAACAAACAGCATCTATTGGCGCTGCAGCAGCGCTTGCAGGACAGTGGGTATGAAGCGGGCCAGCCGCTGCCCTGACGGCCGCTATTCTTTCGCTCCGACCGCGCATGCGGTACCATCGCCGCTTGCGAAACTCATCCCACGGTTCCCCTAGATCATGATTCGAATAGCTCTGGCCTTACTTCTCATCCTCTCCACTGTTGGCGCACACTCGCAAAATGCCATACCCGCGGCGCCGGAGTTGGCGGCCAAGGCCTACCTGTTGGTTGATGCAAACAGCGGCGAAGTGTTGGTGGAGCACAATGCAGATGAACAATTGCCGCCGGCAAGCCTGACCAAGATGATGACGGCCTACGTGCTGGCTGAGGAAATCAATGCGGGTCGTGTCAAGGAAGATGACATGGTCCGTATCTCCGAGAACGCCTGGTCGCAGAACCCGATTTTCAACGGTTCGTCACTGATGTGGATTGAGCCGGGCAAGGATGTGTCCGTGGCAGACCTGCAGCGCGGTATCATCATTTCCTCCGGCAACGACTCCTCCCTGGCCATTGCTGAACACATCGCCGGCAGCGAGGCGGTGTTCGCCGAGATGATGAATACCAATGCCAAACGGCTGGGCATGAAAAATACGCATTATGTCAACTCCCACGGCTTGCCGGATCCCGCACACCTGACAACCGCTCGCGACCTGGCCATTCTGGCGCGGGCGATGATCAACGATCACCCCGAGCAGTACGCGATCTACAAGGAGCTCGAGTTCACGTTCAACAATATCCGGCAGTACAACCGCAACACCCTGTTGCTGCAGGATCCCTCGGTGGATGGCCTGAAAACCGGGCATACCCAGGAGGCCGGGTATTGCCTGGTCGCCTCGGCAGAGCGCAGCGGCATGCGCCTGATATCCGTGGTAATGGGGACTAACAGCACCAAGGCACGCAAGAATGATACCGCGGCGCTGCTCAACTACGGCTTCCGCTTTTACCAGACCGAGACTGCTTTCGAGCCGCTGACGGAACTGGCGAAGCCGCGCGTATGGAAAGGCCTGCAGGACTATGTGCCTGTCGGCTTGCTGGACAAGGTGGTGCTGACCCTGCCGCGCGGCAAGCACGATGAACTGCAAACCGATGTGACACTGAACAGCGAAATCGTGGCGCCGCTTGCGGTGGGCGATGCCGTGGGTATGGTGACGGTGACTCTCGATGGGGAAACTCGCTATCAGGCGCCCGCAGTCGCGTTACAGGCGGTCGAGCCGTCGGGATTCTTTGCGCGCCTGTGGGACAGTATCCTGATGTTCATTGCGGAACTGTTCGGGGCCGGAAGAACCGCAGCGGAATGACAGGAGCACACTGTGGAACAACCGCCTGATGCACCCAGGATAGAATTTCCCTGCGACTACCCGATCAAGGTGATGGGGCGCACTAGCGAAGCCTTTGAGTCGGTCATTCTGGATGTATTCGAGCGTCACGCGCCCGGTTTCGACCAGCAGACAGTGGTGGCAAAAGTCAGCAGCAAGGGCACGTTTACCTCGCTGACCATCACCATTACCGCCACCGGCCCCGAGCAACTGGAAACCCTGCACCAGGATCTGCTGGCGACCGGTCATGTCACCATGGTGATTTAAACCGTGTCCGGCCCCGAATTGCTGCTGCGGGAACTCGGGCTGGTCGATTATCAACCCACGCTGGATGCCATGCGCCAGTTCACCGAATCGCGCGATGCTGATGCGCCAGACGAACTGTGGCTGTTGCAGCATCCCGCGGTGTTTACCCAGGGCCAGGCCGGTAAATCCGAGCATCTGCTGGCACCCGGCGACATCCCTGTCATCCAGGTCGATCGCGGTGGACAGGTCACCTATCACGGGCCCGGGCAATGGGTGCTCTACCTGCTGCTGGATATGCGTCGCCGGCAACTGGGGGTGCGGGATCTGGTCAGCCTGATCGAGCGCAGCCTGGTTCAACTGCTCGCCGAATATGATATTCCTGCACTCGCCAAACCCGCGGCGCCCGGTGTCTACGTGGCGGACGCGAAAATCGCGTCGCTGGGCTTGCGGGTTCGCCGCGGTTGCAGCTATCACGGGCTGGCGTTGAATGTGGATATGGATCTGGAACCCTTTGGCCGCATCAACCCCTGCGGCTACGCCGGCTTACAGGTGACGTCGATGGCGAAACTGCTGCCCGCTGCCCGCCTCGATATGACGGCCATTGGCCAGCGACTGCTGGCCATTGTGGGTGACAATCTGCAGCGCTGGAGTCGCGCGGCTAGATGACCCGGTCGTTGCCGCCGTCGATCGGGATTTGCGCCCCCGTCGTCGCGGCAAAGACATCGCTGGCGAGGGTCGAGACCAGTCGTCCGACCTCGGTCGAGCGGATCTCCCTGCCCAGCAGGTTCTTCGCCTTGTACTGCTCCACGGTCATACTGTAGCGGGCGGCCGACTGCGCCAGCGCTTCCTCAGTCCACAGCGCGGTATCGAAGACCGCGTCCGGATGTACCACATTGACCCGAACGCCGTCGGCGGCCAGTTCCAGTGCCGCGACCCTGGCCAGTTGCGTGATGCCCGCTTTACTGACGGAGTAGGCGGCAGCGCCCGGCCCCGGTGCCGCAACATTGCGCGAGCCGATCACCACAATGGAGGGGCTGATACCGAGTTTCAGGTAGGGAATGCTGGCGCTCATCAGGCGCTGGGTGGCGGTCAGGTTGATGGCGAGGGTGTCATCCCAGGTCTGTTCGCTGTGAGATTCCACGCGCTCCCCGGCCTTGAAAATGCCCGCGTTGCAGACGACGATGTCGAGGCCGCCGCAGCGCGTGATGACCTGCTCAACCGCTGCTGCAATGGCCGTGCTGTCGGTCAGGTCACAGACGATGCCGGTCATGTTGCCAGCGCCCAATTGCGCGACCACATCCGCGTTGATGTCGAGGCCGAACACTACCGCACCGTCAGCCGCCAGCGCCTCGCAGGTCGCTCTACCGATGCCGCTGTAGGCGCCGGTGACAAGGGCGACTTTGCCCTGGTGCGGTTTCACCGCCCCGCTTTTACCCAGCTTGGCTTGCTCCAGCACCCAGTACTCAAGGTCAAAGATATCTTTTTCAGGGAGTGCTTCCCAGCCACCGACCGATTCCCCGACCTGGATGGCCCACCGTGTGTGCCGGGCAATGTCGGTGATGATAGTGCATTCTTTCAGGCTGCTGCCGAATGCGATGGAGCCGGCGGAGCGCCAGATACCCACGCGGGGTGCCTGGTCGAGAATCTGCAATTCCCCGTTGTCGTTGGCGTCGAAATAGGCCCGGTAATCGGCGACAAACTGGTCGATTTCCGGGACGCCGCTGGCGGGCCTGGCGTCGATAATTACCGGGATTCGCTTGGTGCGAATCACATGATCCGGTGTTATCGGCCCGCGCGTGGCGATGTCGGCAACATTGGCAACACAGGAAAATCCCTGTGCGTCGGGGCTCTGGTCCAGTACCGCGAGTTGGGCGACACCGCGCGCAGCACTGACGGCCTTGCGAATGCGCGCGAGGTCCATCAGATCAACGCTATGACTGGCGGTCTGAAGCGCGGTGTTGCCGCGAGCGGCGATATACGCCTCGGCCCGGCTCACCAGTTCGATCATATCTTCATACGCGGTTTTGGCGTCATCGCTGTAGGTGAAAACGCCGTGGTGCATGAGGATTATGCCCTTGTACTGCGCGGGATCGTTGCGTTTGATGGCCTCGTTCACCTGCCGCGACAGGATGAAACCGGGCATGATATACGGCAGTACCATGCAGTCGGGGAAGACCTCGGCGAGAATTTGCTCCCCGTTGGGGTTGTTACTCAAGGTGATGATCGCATCCGTGTGCGTATGGTCGATAAACCTGGCCGGCAGGATGGCGTGCAGGATGGCCTCCACCGACGGAGAGGGGGCAGACGGGTCCAGCATCAGCGCGCGAAGCTGCCGTGTCATGTCCGGGTCCGACAGGGTTTCCAGGTCTGCCAGCATGCGCGTCTCTTTCAGTTTGATCGCTGGAAAGCCCGGCTTTTCGATGGTCTTCAGGTCCCAGCCGCTGCCCTTCACATACAGGACTTCCAGCTCGTTGCCAAAAAAGTCCCGGGTGATTGCCTTGACGGATGTATTGCCGCCACCGTGCATCACCAGGTCTTCATTGGAGCCCAGCAGTCGCGAGGTGTACACGCGCATGGCAAGATCATCATCGGCGAAGGCAGCAGCGGCCTCATCGTTCCAAAGGCTTTTCATCGTTGGTACTCCCCATTAACTATGTCTGCAGCGCAGGGCAACTGCCGTCTGCTTACTACTCTATCTACTCCCTGTGCGCAGCCAGTGTGGTGCCAGCTGCGAGCCCGGGAGAATGTGCGTTGCTATCGCGCCGGCAAGCCCGCGGAGGACAGTGACTTTGCATGTGCATAGAGTTCCATATCCAGCGCGTTGTCGGCGGCAATTCGTTGTCGAAACTGCGGTGAAATCGCCTCGCCCTCTCCGGCATGTCGATGCGGGATTGCCGCGATGCGCCAGCCGTGCTCATCGATAAGCCGCCTGAGAAAACGGTCGTAGTGTTCAGTGACCCCCACCACTTCGACCGCCGACAGGTTGTCCCGGGCAAGCGCCAGGCGTTGATCGTCGGCGCGGATGATGCCGGTGCTGGCGGCAAAACATTCGAGGGACACACGACCGGGCGCCCGTTGCCGAAACGCTTCGATTTCCGGCGCCAGCGCCGAGCCGTCACCCATTATCCGCCGCGGCGGCAATTCGGGTTCACCAGCGCGCAGGCGTGTCTCGGCCAGGGCTTCCTCTGCAGACATCGAGAACAGCTTTGTCTGGTAGTTGTGTACAAAGCTCTCATTAAACCAGCGATCCTCATATATGGCTTCCAGTTCCAGCTGCTGGTGTTCAGTATGATAGCGGCGGCAATGCTTCAGGTAGGACAGCGTTCGCTCTACCGGATGGCGCAGCAGCGTCAGTGCAATATAGTTGTCCTGCAACAGGGCCCGGGTCGCATACGGGACATGCCCGCGAACCATTCGCAGTTTGCCCTGCAGCGCATTGACCTCGGCAACGAGTCCCGGGACAAACAGGTAGGCCTCTATACGGCGAAAAATCCCCGCATCGGGCGCCACGCAGGCATCGGGATAGCGTTCATCAGCAGTAAAATTGTCACTGATGATATCGGCAAAAGACGTGCCGCCGGTCTTCATGATGTGGATAAACAGAAATTTTTTGTCAGCCGGGGGAGTCATTGCAAGCGCTTACATTGGCCCGAGGCGCGGTGCGCCAAGCCCTGGGTCCTGTGATACAGATGTCGTGCCGGGAATTGCGCCACGCAGAATCTCAGGTAGAGATGACGGGAATCAGGCGTTTGCCACGGGTTTCGATGTGGTCGAGGCGAACCTGGGGCACCATTTCCACCGCGTTGGCAACGGCGGCGAAGGACGCCTCACTCTCCCCATTAAACGTTGCCACCATTGCGTCCAGTTCAGCCTGTGAAGCGTCTCCCGCATTCACCGCGCGTATTTTGTCGGTGACAGCATTTAGGGGGTCGTGATTGCACGAGCGACACACAGGTTCCCTGCTCGTGACATGGTGCAGCTTTTGTTCGCTCACCGCGAGTATCGAGGCTTCGAAGACACTGGCCATCGGCGCCTCTTTTTTCCAGTCTGAGCAGCACAGGTAGTACAGGCCATCGTAGCCAATGAACACTGACAGATAGGGTACCGGGCACACCCATTTGCGACCGCTTTCGTCCATCAGTCGCTCTGCAGCGCGGCGCTCCGCAAACTGCTCGTACTGCATATGATCGACGAACAGCGCACCACCGCGATTGATGACATCGTATTTCATAAAGCGGGTGACGCCGTAACTGCGCCAGAATTCTTCCATGCGCGCAGTGTGCTGGGGATCTTTTCTGTGGTTTACCAGTACGATCTGTACCTCGCACTTGGCACCGGCGTCGCGAATAAATCGAACAATGTTATCGCGTGTTGCCTCGTAGGGGAGGTTGTAAATTCTCTCGTACTCTTCCCCGAGATCGGAGATATTGATATTGACGCTGGTGACCCCCGCCTCGAGAATCGCATCGCCGCGTTTTTCATCGAGTAGTGCGCCGTTGCTGGACATGCCACAAGAACTGAAACCTGCGTCGCGTATTTTGCGAATAAACGTCGGTGTGTTGGGGTTGATCAGGGGCTCACCGAGACCGCAGATGTTGGGCCTCACCACGATATCGTTGTTTGCCCCGGCCCGGTTGGTATCACGGAATTCGACAGCGCGATGCAGGGACTGGTCGAATGTTTCCATCGTCATATGGCCCTGGTGCGGCGTGGCGTCCCGGGGGCAGAAGTGACAAACGGCGTTGCAACGATTGGTCGCCTCAATGTCGATGTTGATACTGACTGCCATGCGTTTTCCGTGCAGCGGTGATCGGCTGGCCAGTATAGTGGATGGTTATTCAATAAGTAAGGCGAAAATACCGTGAAAAACCGCCCGTATGGGCCGGTTTTGTGACTCAATACCGTATGTAGGCAGTGGAGATCGGACCAGCCGTGTTATGCAAGTCCGCTGGAATCGTACAGCAGGTGGGCGGAACAGTCGCCGATCAAGTCCACAAGCATTTCGCGGCTGCGGAATTGCCATTGCCCGCCTACCTTGTGAAACTGATCCCTGTACCGGCCGGAAATAATGGGCTGCAGTGGCAGCGCATCTGTCGCCTGAATCACCGTGTAGTAAGAGCGTGCAGAGGCCGTCGTGCCATCGTCGTTCAGCTCGATAATGACATTGGTTGTCAGGTGTTTGGTCAACGGTGTGCCCGTCTTCTCGTACAAGCGGCAGGAGAGCTGGTACATCTGCAGCACCTCATCGTAACCGGTGCGGCGAACATTGTGCGCCGGTGAGAAGATCTCAGCATGGCGAAACAATTCGGCCACCCCCTCGAGATCGCCGCTGTCGATGCGCTCGGCGTAACAGTAGATCAGGTTTTCAATACAGCGACTGTCTTCCATGTTTCCTCAACGATACGCAGGCTGGCGATGCAACGCGTGACGCCAGCAGCCAAACCGTGCAGCAGGGTCTCTGGGGCAAAGCTGTTAGCTGGTTGCGACAACGGGAATGATATCAGCGGCAACCATTCCCTCGGGATGATTGTCGCCATACCGGAGTAAATCGCCCAGTGCCACGTCGATATCCTTGCTCACTGAACGCAGTGATTGCGTCAACTTCTCGACTTCTTCGGCTGACACCTCTCCCCGATTGAGTGCGCGCAACTCCTCGGTGAGCATGTTAATGGGATCGTGGTTGCAGGTTTTACAGACGGGCTCCCGACTCACAACCATGGCCAGCTTTTGCCGCGTGACCTGCAGGAAGCTGTAGTCGAACACGGAGCCGAGGCTGGCCTGCTTGCGCCAGTCGGAACAGCACAGGTAGTAGTTGCCGTCGTACCCGATAAACAGAAAGCCCCACGGTGCGCCGCACAGTGGTTGCGCGCCGCCATCGGTCAAATCGTTGCGCGCACGCACCATCTCGGAGTACTGCTCAAACTGCATATGCTCGACAAACAGTGCGCCACCGCGATTGATCACACTGTAGTCGTGGAACCGTTTCAGGCCGCGCTCACGCCAGAAGGCCTGCATGGCTTTGATGTGCTCGCGGTCATTGCGGTGATCGACGAGAATGATTACCGGCGTACAGCGGCCTTCTGCCAGTTCTGCGAAACGGGTGATGTTTTCGCAGCTTTTGGCAAAGGGCAGGTTGTAGATGCGCTCATACTCTTCATCGATATCGGAGATGTTGATATAAATTTCATCGAGGCCCGCATCCAGTAACTCATGGGCTTTTTGCTCTGTCAGTAACGCGCCGTTGGAGGACATGGAGCAGCTAAATCCTGCAGCCTTCACCTTCTTTACAAAGGACACGGTATTGCGATTGATGAGGGGCTCCCCGAGCCCGCACAGGCTGACGACAACCTCCAGCCCGGAGACCTCCTTCACGACTTCGCGGTATTCAACTGCGCGCGCGAGGGATTTGTCGAACGTTTCGACATCCATTATGCCCTGGTGCGGTGTCGCATCGCGGGGGCAGAAGTGGCAGGTTGCGTTGCATCGATTGGTAATCTCGATGTCGATGGTCAGGAACATGTTGCACTCGGTAGACGGAAGAGTTCAAAAAATAATGGCACCTAAGCCGCCGAACTGTCAAGGACAGTCTCTGGAAATGGGAATCTAGCAGCAGATCGCAGCATTTTCCGAGATATTAGAGGGTTTCCTTGCTTCAAGCGCTTCACTGACACAGTTCCGCATCCATCATTCTGACGTCCGGGATCATCAGTTTTTGCTCGCGGTACAAGGTGGTATAGACGTCGCGGAACTGCGGCACCACGCGCGGTGAATAACTGTCTGCGAAAGAGCTGAGCATAATGTTTGCAAACTTCGCCCTGCCGCCAAAGTTGACAAAGGTGGGGGTATGCAACTGCTCGTCGTCGGCGGCGCTGTAGCTGATGTCGCTGTTGGCGTCGCGCAGGAATCCGGATGAGTACAGCTTTATGCTGGATTGTGGCGCGCGTCTGGTGAGATGGCCCTTGGGCTCGAAGTAACCGGTCAAAACGATTGCGTTGCAGCGCGAGGGTTCAAAATAGGGGTCGGTGAGGACAGCATCGCCCTGACGCCACTCCAGCCCATGGCCGGGAATGAAGCGCAGGTCCCACAACCCCTGCTGCCCCGCCAGCAGGTGATACGCTTTGTCGCCCGCTGTCGTCAGCGCCGGGGGCAGCGGGCCAATCTCCAGACCCATGCTGAAGCCGTACCGGTGCGGAGTGCGCATCGCATCAAACCCACTGTACAGGCGCTGGGCCGGGTCGGCTCCCTGTGTCTCGGTTACCGGCATAACACTTTTCTGCCAGTGCTCCTGCCAGAATGCGGATGTCAGCGCGGCGGCCTCCCCGCTGTGCAGGCTGGCGACATCCTCTTCACCGGCAGGGTTTGCCAGCAGGTTGAACAGGCTGGGCGTGAATCCCTGCAGGCTCGCCAGTCGCCAGTTTGCCGATTCCGGCAAAAAACTGAAGTTCAGCGTATTGACGTTGGCGACATAGACTTCCCAGCTTCGGCGGCGAGCGGCGAGGATGTGATCGTGTCGAAAGAGCGGCCATAAATTGTCGCCGTCCAGGTCCGCTGGCGGCGGCACTTTGGCCGCTGCGAGCAGGGTGGGGTAAATATCCACATTCATCACCACATCGTCGATCACCTTCCCCTGCGGAATGAAGTCCGGCCAACTGATGATGAGAGGCGTGCGAAATGCACCCTCGTACATCTCGCTCTTTTTTCCGTAAAACGGAAAGTTATTATCGCGCTCGCTGTTGGTGCCGCCATTGTCGCTGACGAATACGACCAGCGTATTTTTTCTGTCGATCACCTCGAGAATCCGTCCGATAGCGTCGTCCAGCTGCGTGACAAGTGCGCTGTACCGGCCTGCCGGTGTATCCGGGAACTGATCCGCGTAGCGCTGGGCGGGTTGTATCGGCTGGTGCGGCGCGAGAAACGCGTGGTACATAAACCAGGGTTTCCCGCCTTTCTCAAGCTGCTCGATTTTGGCGATGGTGTGGTCTGTGAGAATGTCGGTCAGGTGGCCCTGATACCGGGTCAACTCGCCGCCCTGTTCCCGCAACATCGGGTTGCGATACGTGGGGCGTCGCTGGCCTTTATTGGCGTCAGTGACCTCGCCCGACAGCTCCCACTGGTTGAGAAAGCCGAGCCAGTGATCAAATCCCTTGTACTGTGGCCAGGCCTGCTGCCGCTCTTCACCGGCGTGCCACTTGCCGGTCATGGCTGTGGCGTATCCGGCGCGCTGTAACTGCTCGGCGATGGTCGCAAACTCCGCTGGAATCTCAGAGCCCACTGGGCGGAAGCCGGAGCGTTCAGGGTAGCGGCCACTCAATATGCCAACGCGGCTCGGCGTGCAGGTCGAGTCGGCGTAGTGCCTGCTGAACGTCACGCCCTCCTGTGCCAGTTGCCTGATTCCGGGTGTCGCCAGCCCGTCGCTGTTGAGTGCAGAAGTATCGTTGTAGCCGAGGTCATCGGCGACAATCAGCAGGATATTGGGACGGGTCACCGGGGCGGATTCATCGACAGCGCTGGCGGATTCGGTGATGAAGTCCTTGAGGCCGGACAGCCATGAGAATGCCAGTATCGCAAGGAGTATCAGCGCTATGGGGTACTTATCATCAAGGGTTGATGACCGGGTCGCGGGCATTATGTGTCTCTGGTCGACAGGGGCAATTCGATATACTACCATTGCCCGCGAAAGCAACAATAACCTTCCTTCCCCTACTCCCTGAAAACACTATGACAAGCCTGCTTCCCAGTCGTTACGAGTTAAAGAAGGTGCTGTTGTGGCCGCGAACCCTGTACATGCGCTGGAAGTACAGAAAATCCAGCGCGGCCATGAAGACGATGATGGAACTGCATTCCTACAGCCCGGCGCTGATCAACTTTGTCGGGGCAACATTTGTCAACAAGCATATCCTGCATGAAGCCGCTATCAATTCCGACAGCGTGGTGGTCGATGTGGGAGCGTTTACCGGTGCCTGGGCAAAGCACATGGTCGACCGTTACGACCCCGTCATCTACGCCTTCGAGCCCAACCCGAACTCGTTCAGTCAACTGCAGCGCAAAATGGCCAGCAATCCCAAATTGCATGCCATGCCCTATGGTCTCGGCGATGAGGATGTCACGGTGGAGTTCACGCTGAAGGGCCTGGGCTCGTCGATGTGTGACGAGCGCAGCGCGCATTCGGATACGCCGCGAATACAGGTGGAGATTGCAGCTGTCGACAGGATCTGGGACGAGTTGAAACTCGGTCAGGTTGATTTAATGAAGATCAATATCGAGGGCGCGGAATTTCCCCTGCTCGACAAAATGATCAAGGCCGATCTGTTGAACAAAGTCGACTGCTATATGATCCAGTTCCACGAATGGCACCCCGGTGCTTACCGCAAGCGGCGGCGGATACGCGAAGAGTTGTCGAAAACCCATCGCCTGGAGTGGGAATATTATTTTGTCTGGGAAAAATGGGTGCGTATCTAGGGGCAGGCGGTCGCCGTTTAACGCCGCAACGACTTCAGTGTCCATTTCTCCCACACGAAATGGTAGTCCCATTCCAGTGTGTGGGTCCTGGCTAGCGCCTTCCTGATCTTTCTTCTTCTGTGGTAGGCGCCGGGGTGCCATTCGTGGAACTGGATCATATAGCAATCCACCTTGTCCAATAACCCCGTCTCTATCATGCGTTCCAGCAACGGGAATTCCGCGCCCTCGATATTGATTTTCATCAGCTCGACACGTTCCAGTTGCAGCGCCCGCCATGTGTCGGCAATGTCCCGGATCTCCACCTCTGCTGTGGGCACCCCGTTTTTGCCGCTGGTATCAGAAAAGATCGAGGACCCGAGGTGCTCCAGCGCCATTTGCACCGTCTCATTCTTGTCGCCAAGGCCGTAGCGGTAGGGGATCAGTGCCTCGTTTTTCTGTGCTCGCCTGTTGAGTTGCTTGAAATTTCGAGGGTCTGGTTCGAAGGCGTGTATCGCGGCGCCGTATCGATCCATGATGTCCTGCGCCCATTCGCCGGTATAGGCGCCGGCGTCGATCACGACACTGCTGGAGTTGATATCGGCCTCGTACAGCAGCTGCGGGTTGGCGTTGACGGCAAGCATCCAGTGGTAGAAAGCGGGCCGGTAGTAGTGCAGTTCCAGGGCACTGCGGATAAAGCCGGGCTCGAGGTTTTCCTTGTGCCGCATGTACAGTTTGCGAGGGTACATGAAAGCCTTTTTCAGCTCGTAGGGGCTGGGCGCTTTCAGCGGCATGGGTCGGGTTGCCCCCAGCTCAGCTGCTGACGGCGCTGCGTATCGGAATGGCTTTGTTGGGTAGTTGTGCGGCGTCGCGCTCGCCCGCCGTTACCTCACCAAAATTCAGCGAGAACAGGCGTCGCCGTTCGCCGCCGTTGTAGCTGGCGTGAATAGTGCGGAAACTCCAGATAATGAGGTCGCCCGGTGTGCTGTGGACGGTGTAGGAGGGAATGTCCCTGCCGTCGACACCATAGAGGTCGGGAATGGAGGCCGAATCCTGAAAGTCCTTGCGCAAGGTTCTGGCAAACGTCTGTTGGTGGAAGTGACTGCCTGGAATCAGGCGAATGGCACCATTGCTGCCGGTAAGGTCGTCGAGATAAAAGGACAGTTTTACATGGTAGTGCTGCAGCGGTGCGTCGTAGTTATCCGGGTGCCAGTAGCTCTCACAATAAAACAGGTTGCCGTCGCTGCTCGACCATTTATATTCGCTGCCAATCAGGCTCTGCACCACCCCGAGCACGCGCGGATCGTGTTGTAGCGGAGCCAGTCGTGGCGATTGCTCGATAAACCCCGGAATGATGACGCGGCGCTCGTCCCCGTGCAGTGCCTCCTGGGTTTCCCATACGGGTTGTTCCTTGTTGCCGAACAGTTCCTCAAACCCGAGAATGATATTGTCGATGTCATCGGCAAACAGTCCCGGTATTTTAAGAAAGCCGAAGGTTTCAAAAAAATGGATCTGTTGAGGCGTCAGGAGGTACTGGTCAGGGACCAGGGCGGTAGTGCCCGGCTGGCTGGTCATCGCTTGGCTCATATAATTCCTATATCGTTGCCGTGGCCGAAGTAAATAACTTAGCATTATTGCTATATTTAGTGAAGCTGTGGCGAGCCCGGTGTGTGAGCCAGGTAGCGCATTGGGCAAATTCGTGCCGGCCGTCCCGGCTGGTCTTCAGGTGGCGCTAAGTAATTGACAGTAAACACATTAAATTGCTTCGTTGGGTCGCGGCGCGCAACCCTGCTCAAGCGCGGTCAACAGCGGGTGATCGACCGTGTCGGCAGCATGTGCTGTGCGCCGCGCTAACCCACGCCCCCGCTCAGCGCTGGTTGGCTGCCTGTTGTGCGCGCTCGCAGGGTTACTTGCGGGATGGGTGCAGGCGGAGGGGCAGGAGGGTGAACCGCTGACGTATTTTCAGCGCACGGTGCAGTATCTGCAGGATGCAGCGCCACAATTGCGCGGTGACTTTGCCGCCACTGCGCTGTCCAGCCTGGCCAGTGCTTACGTTGAGGAGGCGAGACTGGCGCGTGAACAAGCGCACAGGGCCGGACAGAGCCCTCATTTGCGGGCCTGGTCGGCGACTGTCGATCGCTACGCCAGTCAGATGCCTCTGCTGCTGGAGGATATCGAGCTGGGTTTTCCGGTGCGTTTGACGCTCGGTACAGAGAAGTCGCTGGCGATTACGGTTGCCGATCGAACGGTGATTCTCAGTCACCCGCGCCTGTATCAGCAAGCTGCTTTTGAGCAGGGTATCCTGAAAGCATTCTGCGCCAGGCACCGCTGCGAACAGTTTGCGCCCGATGCTGCAGATGCTGCCCCGATCCCCGCAACGTACAGGCATGTTCGTCCCAACTGGATATTTACCACCCAGGCATCGTCCTGCACTTATCGCGGTATCACCGTGCGGTTTCCCAGCGCGCAAAACATGGCCAATTCACGTCTCATCTGTCAGCAATTCCTGCAGGAAGTCACAGCACTGGCAGATGAGCTCGCCTGGCAACAACGGCATCAGGTCACTATTGAATGGGGTCAGCTGACGCTGCAGGCGACGCCCGGCAGGCCCGGGCATATGCTGCAGGTCAATACGCTCGGCGATACTGTGTTGGTGACCGTTCCAACACTGTATCGCAGCGCATCGGTATTCGAGGCGGTGCTGCCATGGATTCGTGCGCAGGTGGCGCAGCGGGAAGAGGTGCGTGTCGAGGTGGATGCGACGGTACTGGCCAACCCCGATCCATAGGCGTGCGCACCGCCAGTGGCTCAGTCCCTGAATTTCATCACTGCGCTGAGTAACTGCCGGCAGGTGATCTGCCCGATTAGCTTGCCATTCTCGACAACCGGCCTGCGGCGCTTGTTTTTTCGCAGCATGTCTTCCGCAACACTGACAATATCCTCATTGGGGTTGGCGACGACCAGGTTGTCGGACGCCATATGTTCCCGTACTACCCCGATATTGTTGTTGTTATAGATTGCCCCCAGCACGGCTCGCAAACAATCCATTTCCGACAAAATACCCACCAGGTTGGCGTCGGCATCGACCACGCAAACACCGGAAATCTTGTTGTCGATAATCACTTTCATCGCGTCGATGACATTGTCTTCAGGCTTCACCCTCAAAGGGTTGGTTAACATATAGTCCCGCAGGTTGACCGATTGCAACATACTCTTCTCCAATGACCCGGATCGCCCGGCTTTTTGCCAAGTATAGCCTCTAAAATCCTCCATTGTGTACGTAAAGGCGGCGCCTTGCGCAGAAGACCCCCGACCCGGGACTGGTCGCGGGCAGCACTTGCGTCAGTCTTGCCGGGTGCTAGAGTACACGCTGCTTCCCGGACATGGGGAGGCCCCAACCCCAATAAGCGGAGAACTGATATGTCGCGATGTGTGCCCGCCCTGCTGCTGGCGCTGCTGTTTGGTAGTTCGATGAGTGCGGTCGCGGCCAGTCCGGCTGAGCGTTTGGGCAAGGCGATTCAGTTCGAGACCATCAGCTACCAGGATCGCAGCCAGATTGACCTCGCTGAGTTTCGGCGTTTTCACACATTTCTGCGCGCCTCTTACCCGCGCGTTTTCCGGCAGTTGGAGGTGGAGGTGGTCAACGGTTACAGCCTGTTGATTCGCTGGCCGGGCAGCGACCCCAAGCTGGAGCCGATACTGTTCACCGCGCATATGGATGTGGTGCCGATTGAGCCCGGCACGGCGGGCGATTGGGAGCATCCGCCATTTGCCGGCGTGGTGGCGGATGGTCGCATCTACGGTCGCGGCTCGCTGGATGACAAGCAGGGTGTGCTCGGTAACCTTGAGGCTGCGGAGTCGCTGCTGGCAGAGGGGTTTGTCCCGGCGCGGACGATTGTGTTCGCGTTTGGTCACGATGAAGAAATCAGCGGCCAGCACGGTGCCGCCAAGCTGGCCGGGCGCATGCGCGAAAAAGGCTGGCACTTCGCATGGATGGTCGACGAGGGAGGCATGGTGATTTCAGACAATCCACTACTCCCTGACAGGCCGGTCGCGATGATCAATGTTGCTGAGAAAGGGTACCTGACACTTACGCTGGTGGCGACAGGCGAGGGAGGACACTCTTCCCGGCCACCCCAAACGAGTACAATCGGGCGACTTGCCGCCGCGCTTGAGCGCATTGAGAGCAACCCCTTTCCGACACGGATGGTGGGGCCAGTGGCAGCCATGCTGGAGCGTATGGGGCCGCACATGGCGCAGCCTAACCGCTTTTTCTTCGGCAATCTCTGGCTGACCGGCGGCATCGTGGCGAACGCAATGAGTGAGGATACACTGACGAACTCCTATGTGCGCACGACCACTGCGCTGACCATGTTCAACGCGGGCGTGAAGGAAAATGTTGTGCCCCAGCGCGCAGAGGCCAAAGTGAATTTCCGCCTGTTGCCGGGCGATACACCCGAGACGGTGGTGAGCTATATCACCGAACTGGTAGACGACCCCGGGATTGAGATCAGTTATGACCAGTGGGACAAGGTTCCCGGGGTTGCCGACTACAGTGGCGGTGGCTTCGCTGTGATTTCAGAGGCGGTCAGTTCGGTTTATCCGGACGCTGTGATTGTGCCTTCGCTGCTGGTCGCAACCACCGATACTCGCCACTATATTGATCTGGTCGATGACCAGTACCGCTTTCAGGGGATGTTGGTGAAGGTCAGCCAGGCCGCATCAGTGCACGGGACCAATGAATACATTGATATTCAAAGCTATGAGAATGCTATCGAGGTCGCGCGGCAGATGATGATACTGGGTGCGCGCTGAAGTCTTGCCCGCAGGTTCGAGGTGCGCGTCGTGCGGCACAGTGTTAGGCTTCCGTCTGCTGTTTTAACCGAACCCTGGAGAAAAAAATGCGAAGTCTCTTCACTCTGGTCGCAATGGTGATGTTGTCAGCCTGCGCCACGCAGCCGCAAGCGACTAACGCGTGTACCGAGCCGCGCCCGCTGGTATGTACCCGTGAGTTTCGGCCAACCTGTGGCGTGCTGAAAACTGGCGGCACCCGGGAATTTGCATCCCCCTGTACTGCCTGTGCGGACAACGCTGTGTCTGGCTACATTCCTGGACCCTGCTCACAGTGAGTCTCACCAGCCGTATCCTGCTCGCGATGGCGGCGGGGATCCTCACCGGGTCCGTGCTGAATGTCCTGTTCCACGGTGTTGTCCTGCCGGCAGGGTTGTATAGCATTCTGGATACGTATCTGGTCGGGGGCTTGTTCGATGTCGTGGGGCGCATATTCGTTGCCTCCCTCAAACTACTGGTGGTGCCACTGGTGCTGGTTTCGCTGGTATGCGGTTCCAGCTCGCTGGGCGATAGTGCCCGCATCGGTCCTATCGCCGGCAAGACGATGCTGTTCTATCTGGCAACAACAGCGATCGCCGTCAGTGTGGCGCTGGCGGTTGCCGTTCTGGTCGGCCCGGGCGAAGGCGTCAACCTGGCAGGCAATGCCAGCTACACAGCGACGCAAGCGCCGCCACTGAGCGATGTACTGGTCAACATTTTCCCGACCAACCCGGTGCAGGCGATGGCCGAGGGCAAGATGCTGCAGATCATCGTGTTCGCACTGCTGCTGGGCTACGCGATCTCCCATGCCGGCGAGCCGGGGCGACGAATTGCCAGCTTTTTCCGCGACATGGAGTCGGTGGTGATGAAGATGGTTGATATCCTCATGCACCTGGCTCCCTACGGCGTGTTTGCGCTGTTGGCGAAATTGTTTGCCACCATGGGCATCGGCGCCATCCTGGATCTGGCAGAGTATTTTTTCACGGTGCTGGCGGTGCTGCTGTTTCATGTGCTGGTAACCTACTGCTTATTGCTCAAGGGCCTGACCGGGCTGTCGCCGCGTATACTGCTGAGCAAGATGCGCCCGGTGTGGGCGTTCGCTTTCAGTACGGCATCCTCCGGCGCGACCCTGCCGATTACGCTGCGCACCGTCGAGCGCAGGCTGGGCGTGCACAATACCGTCGCCGGCTTTACCGTGCCGCTGGGTGCTACGATCAATATGGACGGCACCGCTATCATGCAGGGCGTGGCGACAGTCTTTATCGCCCAGGTGTACGGTATGGATTTGTCCATGGGCGCGTATGTCACCGTGGTGATAACCGCGACGCTGGCCTCTATCGGTACCGCTGCCGTACCCGGGGTAGGCCTGATTACGCTGGCCATGGTGTTGGGCCAGGTCGGTGTTCCGGTGGAGGGCATTGCATTGATCATCGGTGTGGACAGGCTGCTGGATATGGTGCGAACCGCCGTCAATGTCACCGGTGATTCCGTGGTCTCGGTTATCGTGGCGCGCAGCGAAAAACAGCTCGATGAGACAGTATTCCTCGACGAGAGCGCCGACCAGGACGCCGATGGTGACGCTGGCCACGGCATGCCGGTGTCGCCGCCCACGGCCTGAGGCGCTGCCGGTTCAGCGGCTCAGGTATCGCCCGCAACCCATTCAGTGAGAGTAAAACCTGCATATGACAATCCAATGTACTATCGTCCCTGTCACCCCCTATCAACAGAACTGCTCCATTATTAAATGTGAGGTCACTGCCCGTGCGGCGATCGTCGATCCCGGCGGTGATGTCGAGCGTATTCTGGCTGCGGTCGAGCAGATGCAGGCCCGCGTGGAAAAAATTATTCTCACGCACGCGCACATGGATCACTGCGCCGCCTCCGATGTATTGCGCCAACAACTGGATGTGCCCATAGAGGGGCCGCACCGGGAGGATGATTTCTGGTTGCAGAAGCTGCCGGAATCCTGCCGCATGTCCGGCTTTCCGCCGGCAGAAGTCTTCACCCCTGATCGCTGGCTGGTGCAGGGAGACACGGTGATGGTCGGCGAGCAGGAACTGCAGGTGTTGCACTGCCCTGGCCACACGCCGGGTCATGTCGTGTTTGTTTACCCGGCGCAGAGAGTCGCCTGGGTGGGCGATGTTCTGTTTCAGGGCTCCATCGGTCGCAGTGATTTCCCCAGGGGCAATCACGACGAGCTGGTTGCCAGTATCCGGCAAAAGTTGTTCCCTTTGGGCGATGATATAACGTTTATCCCCGGGCACGGCCCGACGTCGACGTTCGGTCATGAACGGCTGACCAATCCCTTCGTGGCGGACGCAAACTATGGCTGAGGAGACTGCGGATCGGGAGAGCCTGTTACGCCGCGAGTACCTGCAGCAGACGGCGCGGATTCACTGGCATGAGCTGCAAACGTATTACGCTCACGGCAGTGTCATCGCTGTATCCGAGCGTCTCAACCTGGTGGAGGTGGCGGTGCAGTTGGGTATGGATAACACCGACCGCTTTCAGCGCTGGATAGCTGACGGTGACATCGGCGCAGTAACTGACGAACAGGCCCTGCACTGGTACGAGGGCAACACCCTGCTGTGGGCCGTGGTGGCAGCTCCGTGGGTACTGGTGCAACAGCGCGCGTAACGCGCCTACCAGCCCGTGATTTCGTGACCTGACCGGCCCAGGCCGCAGTTGCCGTCTGTCTTTTCCACCAGTGCCTTGGCGGCTGCGGCATCAGCAACCTGCTGGAATTGCTGCCGGCCAGCCTGGAACTCTTCGCTGCCGAGACTCTGCTTCAAGGGGTCCGACTGGATCACATAGTTCCACGCGAGCCAGAGGTCGGTCCTGGTATCGCCGCTTGCCTCTTTAGATGCCAGGCCGCCGGCGACGAACCCCTTGCAGTACTGCAGCGGTTCTTTGGGCGCGGGGTCCTGCCAGGGCCAGTTCACGGCGCTGGCACTGGCGGCGGAGAATGTCAGGGTAAGAGCGAGAAGTATTCTGGTCATGCGCGGGCCTCGATTAAATAGGAATCAGGTAAACGCCTAGCGATTGTGTGGGTGGACTATCCGCCGCTCAATCGGGCCGCGCACATCCTCCGTGGCAGGTCTCTCGCCGTCTCTGACCTCGTCCGGGATTTCTGGGTTAACGTCCCCCATCTCGTCCGGTATTTGCGAGTTGAAGTCTCCCACCTCATGCGGCATCTGGGTGTCGGAGTCACCCACTTCCCGGGGCGCCTCAGCATTCAGTACCTCGCGGGGTGCGTCGGGGTCCAAGCGGTCGAACGCCCGCTCGTGACGCTGGTAGTCGTCGTAGACCTCGTCTTCATCGTCATTGCGATCGTGAACGATGACAGTGCGGTTGTCCTGTTCGGGTGCCTGTGACTCAACCTCAGATTGCGGCGCCGATACCTGTTGTGGTTCCTCGGTTGGTGCATCGATGATATTGGTCTGCTGCAGATTGATTACCTCACCACCGGACTCGGGTGGCGAGTCGGTAAACTCGGGATTGCCCTCGGCATCCTTTGTCTCGTATATCTCAGCCCATGCCGCGCCGACCAGCAACAGTGCCGCCAGGCCGGTAGAGAGGGTTCGCAGATGTCGCATGTTCAGTTCCTTCGCAGGGATAGCCCTGCAGATCATAGAGGATTTTGTCGTGCCGCGACAGGTGCGCGGTAACGGCTTCAGAGGTTTTTGAGCAGGTCCAGGTATCCCTCTGCGGTGCCGCCCTCTTGCCAGTAGCCGATGATGCCACTGGACTCCAGGTCCTGGTAAACCCGTGACGATTCGGCATCGACAAACGGTGCTACCCAGTCCAGCTGCACCGCAGCGGTAAACTCGGCGGCCAGGCCCAGTCTGCCCTGGGATGTGTTTTCGTGCGGAATGGCCGCCTGTTCGCCGAACAGTGCGCTCAACATCTGGTTCTGCTCCGACATATGGGCGATGAAAACACGATTGTCCCTGAGGCCCTCTATCACTGTGGAGTGATTGCGTGTCGCGTTGAACGACAAGAAGGTCGCCAGTGACGGCGAATCGTGTTCAAGAATCGTCCTGGACAGTGATTGCGGCTGAGACTGCACCCTGTCGGTGAATTCCTCGAAACTCATCTGCAGTTGCTTTAACAGGGCTTTCGAGTCCGGGCGTTTTTCGTCCTTCAGTGTGTGCGAAACGCGGTAGGCCACCATGCTTTTGAGAATCTCCGCCGGGGCGCGCACAGTGGTGAAAAAAAGATCGGAGTCGGGGCGATAGAATCGCCGCATTTCGCGCGCTTTCTGGTGGCCGAGAATGAACATTTTCTGCGGGTCCTGCGTGAGTTGATAGCCGGCATACACATGCAGGAATCGCTCGCGTCGATCCAGTGCGGCATCCTCTGACAGGTAGTACCGCAACAGCTTTCCGCGCGGGCTTTTGGCAAGGTAGGAGTTCGCCATATAGGCGATGGCCTGATCTATCGGGCCACTGCCGCGCAGCGGCACCGGCGCACAGCTGTTCTTGTGTACCAGCAATTTGCGGATGGAGGTGCCGCCGCACTTGGGGACATGGATGAAAAACACACGTTGTAACCAGGGTTGCAGGTCCATCAGCCCGTAATAGTCGGGCGCGCCGATATCGTGCTCTCGCATGTGCTTAACGAGCCCCGCAATATCCCGCTTTGCCGCCGCCAGTGTGGCGGGGTCAGAGAGGTCTGAAGCGGTGTATCGGGCGGCGCTTTCGGGTGTGAAGTCAGATAACACGGGTGTCTCAGGGGGCATGGTCTTGCTGGGCTCCAGCGTGTTTGATATCGAGTATCGGCAGGGTTAATACCGTTGCGGGAGGTGGTTACTGCCGGTAATTGTGCATGGACTCTGGAATCGAGTCCAACAGAAAACAGCGAGCGTGTCACGTTTACCCGGAAAAGCGGGGCGGTGCACGTGTCTACCGAATGACCTTGATCCAGTCGCCGGTGCGCGGCTCGCCGCGCGGATACAGTCCGTTCAGGAGTCGCAGCTGGGCCTCGGCGTCGGGAATGCGGGTGCTGGCGGCCAGGCTGGCCAGGGTGGCACCCTGCGGCACCTGGATGTAGTGCACGTACAGCCCATTGCTCGTGCCGTGCTCCGCCGGGTGCATGGGTCGGAAGCTCTCGATCATCGCCAGCAGCGCGGGATCCTCGGCGCTGAAGTCTTGCGCTCCGCCGTCAAACAGGTAGCTGAGGTTGTTGTAATCAATGACAGCAACGCGGCGCGCACTGGCACCGCTGCCGACGATGCCGGTGTAGCCTTTGAGACCGGCCTGGTCCAGCTCTGCTGCGGCGTTGAGCGTTCGGTTGAGGCTGCCCTCCAGCACCGCTTGCGGCGTGGCATTGGGGTCTCGGCGGCGCACCGTGATAGTCAACTCGCTGCTGCCATCCGGTGCACTGGCGACAATGGCTGTCGCGCCTGCCGCCACCGTCCAGTCCAGCGGGCGCTCGAAGGTGAAGCCCAGTTTGTTGTGATAGTAGCGGTTTTCCGAACGGGCACTGGGAACGCTGTCACCCCAGACCAGGCCCTCGATATGCTGCTGGAATTCACCGGGTACAGAGGGGTCGTCCGGCTGGGGACTGTTGTCGAGTTCGCCGGCGGCTTTGATGACGGTCTTCAAGCGCTGGTCGTTGCGCGGGTGGGAGGCGTATAAACCGTGATAAGTGGCCAGCGGCTTGCCGCCGGCCCTGGCTTTGACACGCTGGAATTGTTCCTGGTCCTTCAGTGTGCCGATGACTTCCAGCAGCGATTCGGGGTCGTAGCCGGAATTGTACAGATACTCCGCGCCCAGTCCGTCCGCTTCCAGCTCCATATCCCGGCCGTAGCCGCTGACCAGTTCGGTGCCGTACATATTGGACGCAGTGGCGAGGTCGCCACTGCCGGTCAACACATACGTCGTGGTCGCTACCACCTTGTTGGCGACAGAGGCCGCCTGCCGCCTGTTGTGGTGGCTGGCAGTGATGTGGCCGATCTCGTGCGCCAGCACAGCGGCCAGCTCGGCCTCGTTTTCCAGATAGGCCAGCAGGCCGCGATTGATGTAGATGTAGCCACCGGGCAGGGCAAAGGCGTTGATGTCGGGGCTGTCGACCACGGTAAAGGTAAATGTCGTATCGGGTTCATCGCTGTTGGCGACCAGTCGCTGGCCGACACGATTGACATAGGCCTGCAATTCAGGGTCATCGTAGGCAGCACCCTGCGAAATCATCTCCTGGTGCATCCCCTTGCCTGCAGACGCACTACCGGCACAGCCGTGCAGTAGTGCCAGCAGCGCCAGCGCGAGGGACAGGACAGGCGTATTGCGGTGCAGGCTGTGCATACGAATCTCCTAGTATTTGCTGGACAGGAATTGCAGTAATTGCTGCCCGATACCGTCGCAGGCTGTTCCCTGCACAGGGGCGATAATCGGTATTGGTACAATCACCGCGGGCATATACGACTGGCCTGTCGCACTGGTGTTGACATGGCCTACCTCGGCCTTGTCGGTGAAGTCCCAGATGGTGGCTTCGTAGTTGGCATCGTGCCCCCAGGTGCCGAAGCCGAAGCAACCGCCGAAACTGCAGGTCATCGACCCACTGCCGCCTGTGCGTTCAGTAGAGCCGTCGAGCCAGATCATGTACTCGACCCGCAACGCCGCCATCTTTTGCGCCACCGGCTTCTGCTTCAGCAGTCGCTCGATATCGACCGGGTGCAGGGGCGCAGTGCGCGGTTCGAACCAGGGGTAGACGGCGTTGAGAAACTCCAGTTCATCGATGACGGTGATCGAGTTGTCGCCGGACTGGATATAGTCACCCACACAGCTGACGAAATCGGGCTCGGTTTCATAATCGCTGGCGTGGCGGCGGCCCAGGATTACCACGCTGTCTTCTCCGATGCCCTCGGTGGGTGCGTTGTATACCTGTTCGTCAACCGTGGCGGTTACGCAGCCACCGAGCATCGACAGGCCGGCGCAGAACAACAGTGTGCGAATGCAGGGTCTCATGGCGTATCCGTTGCAGTCGGGACGTCTTTCTCACGCAGCCAGTGCGCGATGGCGGGGACGCGGTTGAAGTTTGCCGCGAAGTTGGCACCGGCGTCGCGCAGTGCCATGACCGCGGCGAGGTTCACCGCGTCCTGGTCACTTTGCAGGAAGGCCGTGGGGGTCTTGCCATAGCTGGTCATGCCCCACTCGGCAATGGTGCCGCCGCCCGCATCGAGCAGGTCAAAGCGGTAGCGCATCCAGATTTCATACACTTTGACACTGGTGTGGGCCGGTATCGCGTACTGTAGCTCTGCGACATGAGGGATCAGCACGGCGTCGACGTTCGGGATAGGCTGCCCCGGTCGGGGCCGGGTTTGCAGATGCACGACCCGGGTAAACATGCCCGCGAGCAGTGTGTCCCACATCTGCACCTGTGCGGCGCCGGTACTGACGATCCAGCTGGACTCATGGCGGCTTTTCGATTCGTCGAAGAACTCGTGCCCGGCAAAGTCATCGCTGTACCACACCCCCAGGGTGAGTGGCAGCGGTTCGATCAACGGCGGTGGAAATTGGCCCTCGACAACCACCCGGGCCGGCCCACAGGCGACCAGCAAGCCGAACACCAGCGCCGCCAGCGGCAGATGGGTTGCCCACTGGTGATTAACGGAAGTCATTGAGTGCCACAAAAGTGCCCCCGTTGCGCCGGGTGAGTTCGCGCATCAGCGTGGCAAAGCGAATTCCAGTGCCCTGCAGGTGTGGCGCGCGGCTGAACTGGGTCGGGAAACCGACGGCGTGAATGCGCACCAGCCGATCGCCGTTGGCATCGGTGCGGTTGATGCGATCCACGGTGTCGATCACCTGTGTGATCGACGGGCCGGTGAATTCATCACCGAACACATAGATACTGATTTTCTTGCCCGGTGAGGCGAACGTGCGAATCGCAGCCTCTATGCCCTCCACCGGGCTGGAATTGCTGAAAATGCTCCAGCCGCGCAGGTTTTCCAGAATGATCTTGCGGCGCCCGGGCGTGTCGGGAATCCACTTGCCACGGTAGCTCTGGAACAGGTAGTTGCCCATGTCGTTCATCACCTGAATACCCTTTACTTCCGGGTAGATGGCCAGCGTTTCCTGCACCTCTTTCAGCACGCGGTTCCAGGCGTAGGAAAACATCGAGCCGGAAGTGTCGATAACGAAGATGATGTACTCGCTGTCGACCGGGATGCCACCGATCAGCTGGTTCTTCGGCTGGTGCTGGGTGCCCAGCAGCCGCTTCATCTCCTCCGTCAACTGCTGTTTGGCTGATGCCAGCTGACCGGCGATGGCCGAGTTGCTGCTGGTCTCGACCCGCAGGCTGTCATAGCGGGCTTTGGCGCTGGCCATCTGCGCGCGCAGGATCGCAATACGCTCCTCGTGCTCGGACAGCTGTTCGTGTTTTGCATTCAGGTCGCGGTTGAGCACTTTGGTCTCGCCGCGCATGTCAAACAGCAGCTCCTGCAGCGCCGCCAGCTTGCCCTCGAGGTTGATGGTGGATGCCTCGATAATCTGTGGCTGTACCGTCTTGGTGATCATCAGCAGCAGGATGATGGCGCCGAAACCGCAGCAGATCACGTCCAGGAAGGACAGTGAGAACTCGGCCACGCCTCTTGTCCTGCGCCGCGCCATCAGGGCCAGTCTCGCGAGGGGCTCATCAGCGAGCCCTGGGTGCGCAGCGCCAGCAGCCACAGTTCGGATACGGCCATCGGATCGCCCTCCATCGGTGCCAATATGATATTCACAGGCACCCGCGAGGGCAATTGCCGCACCGCCTGCGCGTACAATTTCTGGCGCTCAGGGCCGGTGACGGTGTTACTGCGCGGTGGCGTGGTGCCCTGCGTCGGCAGGCCGTCGGTGATCAGGAAGATATTGTCCGGTGCCGGTGACAGCTTGTGCAGGGCGAGGAACGCGTTCTCCAGGCTGGTGCCGCCACGCGGGGTTATTCTGTGCAGGGCACTGCTGACATC
Source organism: uncultured Halioglobus sp. (assembly GCA_963976735.1). Classification (GTDB taxonomy): domain Bacteria; phylum Pseudomonadota; class Gammaproteobacteria; order Pseudomonadales; family Halieaceae; genus Marimicrobium. Next base: position 112,706 of record CAXBLZ010000001.1, on the reverse strand, counting down.
GGCCAGTTGCGCCTGGTTGGCGACTTCCAGCCACTTGCCCTCGGTGTCGGGCAGGGCCGGTTGCGCTGCGGTATTGAAGGTAATGACCTGGTATTTACTGGCCACCGGCAGCTGTGCCAGCAGCCAGTCGACGGTGTCCAGGCTTTTCGTCCACTTCTCGGCCTTGCGCTGCACCGACTCCCCCATATTGCGCAGGCGGATGATCTGCACCAGCTTGTCGGCCAGCATACTGGCCGAGACGTCGAGCAGAATCGCGATGTTGTTGCCGCCGAGGTTGAGCCCGGTCAGGTACTGGCGGTTGCCGTCGCCGGTGAAGTCGCGCGCATTGGCGCCGGCGTTTTCCTGGCTGGACTGCCGCAGTTCTTCCACCTCGCTCTCCAGCGCCAGCAACTCGGCTTTGAGGCTTTCGATATCCTGGCTTTCGGTATAGCCCTCGCCCTTGCGGCTTTTGATCTGCGCCTGGTAGTTCTCAGTGTCCTCGGCGATGCGTGTCGCCAGGCCCTGTGCCTCGGCCATTTTCTGGTCCAGTTCCGACAGGGTATTGCGCAGGCGCACCAGGTCTTTTTCACCTTCGCTGACATCCTCCTCGAGCAGGCTGACCTCCGACAACACGTTTTCGTTGAGTATCTCCGACTCCTCCTCGATGGCGTGGTTCATGATCAGGAACACGAGGATTACCGCGCCAAAGCCGCAGGACATGATGTCCAGGAAGCTCAGGTTGAAGGTGGTGAAATCGCGCTTTTTCCTCGCCATGGCGTTTAGGCCTGGACCTCGATAAGCACCACAGCATCCGCCTGTCCGATGACAATGCGATCACCGCTGTCGAGTATCTGTCCGGGGCGGTAGGTGCGGTCGTTTACCACAGCATCGGCACCGGTGCCGCGCAACTGCCAGCCGGCGTCGCTGCGGTACAGCTCCCAGCCATCGGCCAGTGCGGTGCCATCGGGTCGCAGCGCCTGCGCCACATGCGCCGACAACACATGTGTGGCGCGACACGCCGGTTTGGGCGCGGGCTCGGGTGATTGGGCCGGCGTTGGCTCGGATGCCGGTTTTGCCCCGGCGGGAGCATTCTTGCGCGGCTCGGCGCAGGGCAGGGTGGTAATAAAGCTCAGCGCCTGTTCGCGCTGTACCAGTCGGTTTTCGTGCAGTCGCAGGGCGCGCAGCATATCGTCGGCCTGCAGCACGTCCAGTTGTGCGAAAGCATTGCCCAGGCCCGGCAGTAAGGCCGTCAGCGGGTCAGCTATCACGCGGTCCTGGGGACGCAGTATGCCGATGGTGTCGTTGGCGCTGTCAAACAGGCGTCTGCTGGCGGTTTGCAACTGGTGTGTGCTGACGCGGGCCTGGTAGCCGTTGATATCCATATTCGTCTCAGCGCTGGTATGCAGCGCGCGCAATGTGGTTGGCAGCGCGTCGTACAACTGCTGTTCGGTGGCCGCCTTGCGCCGTGGGTCGAAGCGCGTCTGGCGCACAAACTCGGCGGCGATCAGTTCCACCAGTCGCTCCTGTAACTGCAGCAGGCCGCAGCCGGGCAGGGGCACGGTGCGCTGCAACTCGACATGGCCATCGTGCTCCGCCAGCTCTGATACCACTGCCTGGTGCAACTGGATCTCGAGGTGGAACAGCCTGCCGCCGCGACTGTAGAGACTGGCCAGCGCCACGCTGCGGTTGACCAGGCCGACCGCGTCAAACGGGCACTGCTGCACGATGCCCAACAGCAGCGCAAGCTGTTCGTGCTGCATGCTGCCCGATACCGCCAGCAGCAGTTCATCGGGCTGGTCGGCCTGGGCGTGCAGTTGTTTGAGGTGGGCGTGCACGAGGTCTCCGGTGTGCCGGGCCGGGCCCAGCGCTGGCTGTAGCATTTCAGTGCTGAGCTGCCACCAGAAGCGGGTATTGATGTCGCGCGGCTGCAGGCGGGCGGCCGCACGCGCGGGTACACCGAACAGATAATCGCCGCCCTGGAGCAGAGCGTAGCCGGGACTCTGTACCCGGGTATCGCGGTGCCACAGCTGCAGGTTGCTGTCGTTGAGGTCGAGCAGGCCGATACTCATTAGTTTGCCACCAGAAAGCGCAGCAGGCGCCGGTCGGCATAGCGCTGGCTGTCCAGCACCAGTCGCTCCTGCGACAGCTGCAACTGGTGCAGGCAGAACATGATGATAATGCTCAGCACCAGTGCCACGAACGTACTGTTGAACGCCACGCCGAGGCTGGCGGTGACACCGGAAATATCGCCCTCGACAGCCTTGTACGCCTGCCCGAGCGCGTCGCCAATACCGCGCACCGTGCCGATAAACCCGATGGAGGGAATGGCCCAGGCGATGTAGCGCACCATGGACATTTCCGAGTCCAGGCGATCCGATTCGATTTCGCAATTCTCCTTGATGGTATCAGAGACGGCCTGGATGCTGCCGGTGGTGGCAAAGCGCTGCAGCGCGGCGAGCAGGGTGCGCGGCAGCAGGTAATCCTGTTCCGATTCCGGCAGAGCCTCCAGCGCGCGGCTGTACTCCCGCGCGTCTTCGGGTAACACGGTGGTGCCTTCGGGGATGTCCAGCAGGCGTCGCTCGAGCATACTGCGCTCGTGCATGCCGCGGCGCCCCTTGTAACCCATAATGGCGAGCGCCCAGATCAGCAGGATAAAACAGGATTCCTGCTCGTAATCGCCGATCACCACGGCGAGGCTGCGGGTGGTGACGACCTCCTCACCGGCCGCCTGCAGCGCGGCTTCACGCTCCAGATGGGCTTTCGCGCTGGGGCGGATAACGCCTACATACAGCGCGTGCACGACGATAATCGCGATCAGCAGCGCAAACAGCTGGTAGATAAATTCGGATGACATTCTTTGTTTCATTGCGAGGTGTCCTATATATCCACCGGAAAAGAGACGGGTACATCTTCGGAAATTTCCTCCGACGAACGGTAGTCGAAGGGAGAGCGGGTGTCTGCGCCCGCTGCCGCGTCACCAGCGGGCGCCTCCTGCGTCGCTGCGGGTTTGTCCGCGGGCTCGTCGTCCGCTGGTGCCGACTTTTCGCCCGTTTCAGGCTGGGCCAGTAGCGGCGCGGCACCCAGCAGCAGGGCGAGGAGCAGAGGGGCCAGTCGTAATCGGTTGATCATGGCTTACTCCGCGTAGCGCGCCAGGCGAAATCCTACGTCATCTCGCCCGGCTTGCCCATAATCGCGATAGGTTAGGCGCAGCTCGGACAGCTTGGCATGCGTCCAGGCCGCGCCGCGGATCACGTAGTAGTCACCAGTCTGGCTTCCCAGCGGGTCCTGCTGGGTCGCGCCGTTGGCCGGTGGAATAGTATAGACATCGTGCACCCACTCGGAGACGTTGCCGCCCATATCGTACAGGCGCTGCCGGTTGGGTTTGAAGGAGGCCACCGGTGCGCTGACGACATAGCCGTCCTTGTAACCGTTCAGCACGCGGCCGGTGACATGGGCTGAGGTGTCATCGGCATAGTTTTCTGCGACCAGGGTGGGTGGAAAGGTGTCGCCCCAGGGGAACAGCAACAGTTTATCGCCACTGGCACGCGCGGCCCAGGCCCATTCGGCCTCCGAGGGCAGGCGGTAGCCGGTGGCGGCGCTGTTGTAGCCGGTCACGATGCCGTTGCTCTGGCGGTAGAATGGCGGCAGGCCCTCGCGCTCGCTGAGCCAGTTGCAAAATGCAGCCGCCTGCTGCCAGCTCACCTGTGCCACCGGCTGGTGCTCCTGGTTCAGGCTGTTGCCCTCTATCTGGCCCGAGTTGTGGCTCGCTTGGAACTGGCGAAACTGCGCGTTGGTTACCTCGGTGGTTTGCAGATAGAACATGCGGCGCAGTGCCACCGGGTGCAGTACCTCATTGGCGCGGCGGCCTGGCTCGCGGCGAGAGGAACCCATGGTGAAATCCGCCAGCGCTGATTCAGCGGGTTTGAACAGCAGCAGCGTCTGGCCGAGAGGCGTGGTGATCTCGGGTTGGATGCGCGCCATAGTGACTGCCTGTTGCGTCTGCAGGGTGACGTCCACCAGTTGTGGCAGACCGGGGCGCGGTGTGACCCGTTGGCGCACGGTGGCGTAACCGTCCAGGCTGATTTCGACGGTGTGCTCCACCGCCGGCAGCGATAACGTCTGCACGCCCTGGCCAATCGCCTTGCCGTCGATACGTACCACGGCATTGGCCGGGCTGATACGCAGGCGCACCTCGCCCAGTAGTGCTTGCAACGTCACGGAGCGCTTGTCCTGTGTGGCGGCCGACATCTCCACGGTGTCGTTGTAGCGCTGATAGCCCGGTTTGAACACATCCAGTCGGTGCGCCTGTCCGGGGCTGATGTCCAGCGTCAGCGGCGTCTGGCCCTGGAATTCACCATCAAGAGTGACATTGGCACCGCTGGGGACAGTCGTCAATTCCAGTTCGCCGGCGGCAGGTTGCAGGTTTATCTGCCCCAGGTCCTGGTCTTTCCCGGCCGCTATTCGCAGTGTTTTCTGCCAGTCGGCAAAGGACGGTAACTGCAGCATCAGCTGGTGCTCGCCCTGCAACACTTCCAGAGTGACGGGCGTGGTGCCCGCCGCCTCCCCATCCAGCAGCACAGTCGCGCCGGCGGGCACGCTGTCGAGGCTAACCATGGCCCAGGCCGGTGCCAGTTGCACCTCGATGCTCTGCTGCACGCTGCGGCCGGTGACTTGCAGCACCTGTGTCAGTGGCAGGTGCCGCGCCTCCTCGAATTGCAATCGATGCTCTCCCTGCGGCAGTTCGAGATCGACGATGGGCGTCCTGCCGATTGACTCGCCGTCGACCGAGACGCTGGCACCCGCCGGTGAGCTGTCGATAGACACCAGGCCGGGAAGTGGCTGCAGTGTCAGTTCAAGCGCCTGGCTGTCGCGGTCGTCCACTGTGGTCGTGGTCTCCAGCGGATGATAGCCCTCGGCTTTCGCACGCACGGTGTATTCCCCGGGGAGCAGCAGATGGCGTTCACCGAAAGGCAGGGCGAGACCGGATACCGACACCTGTGCCGGCGCTTCGGCAACAACCGTGATCTGCAGTGAGCGCGCATTGAACAGAAACAGCATCACCAGCGCAAACAGCAGCAGGCAGGCGACCAGCAGCCACCTTCGAGTTTTGCGCGGGCCCGGTGATTTGGCAGTGGCCTGTTCCAGCGGTGTGAACCCACTGGGAGCGATCGTTACTGGTTGCTTGGACATGGGCTGTGCGTCATTGGTTGATTGACCATGGGCTGTGCCAGGGCCCGGGCATATTGGCTGTTAGTGTCATTCACTCAGATAGGTTCAGTGCAGATTATGGTCACTGGCGCGGGTGTCGAGTCGGCGGCGATGGTGAAGCTGTGCCGCACATCGCGGTAGCCGGCGCGAGTTCCCAGCGCGGTGTAGTTGCCGGGTCGCAGCGTCAGTTCTCTCTCGCTGAAACTGCCCAGCCGCGCCACCTTGTAGACGATGACGTCTGTTTTCTCGTCTGAACGCAGCGTCACGGTGACCTCGGTATTGGCCTGGCGCAGTGCGGTATCGAGCGCGCTGATCTGTTGCTCCAGTGCTGGCCCGCGCGGTGTGATCTGCCGGGCTTGCGCCAGCAGTTGCTCGGTGGCAGCGGCGACCGCGGTATCGGTCAGGCGCTGTGGCTCGGCGATAGCAGTGCGCAGTTGTTGGTCAATCTGTGCGCGCATCCTGCTCCGTTCGAGGCCCTCGCGGGCAAACAGCACGCTGCCATCTATTTTCTGCGCCTGCTCATACGCGGCCACGGCATTCGCCCACTGCTCCTGCTGTTCCTCCCGCTGACCCTGTTGTTTGAGACCGGCGAGCCGCTGGGCGGTCTCTGCTGTTGTCACTTCCTGCAGCGCGCTGGCGGCTTCCTTTGAGCCCGGCTGCAGTTTTGCCGCCGCATTGAATGCCTTGCGGGCGCTGTCGTACTGACCCTGGTTGAGGGCCGCATACCCCTCGCTCATCGACTGGTTGAAGCCCTGGTCGCGGGCCCGGGCGGTGACGCGCTGCAACTCACTCTGCGCGCTCGCGTGCAGCGGGTCCAGTTTGGTCGCCTGCTGCAGCAGCGCTTGGGCCTGCGCCAGGTCGCCCGCCGTTTCCGCTGCCTGCGCCTCATCCAGCAGCGTCAATAACTGCGGCAGTACCTCGGCGCGGTGTCGCAGGGTGGCGATATCGCTGTTGTCGGGTTCGATCAGGGCCGCCGTTGCCAGTGTCGCCGTCGCGGTGGTGGCATCGCCCTGGTCGAGCGCCTTTCGCGCCTGCTCCAGCAAGTCGGCGAGCACCTGCGGGATTGAGGCCTGCAGTGCCTGCAGGGCAGCCAGCCCCTGCTGGTACTGCTCCGCGGCCGCGGCGTATTCGCGGTTCTTGTACAGGGCGTCGCCGGCGGTCGCGATCGGCGTTACCGCCGCGAATGCGTCCGCTGCCCACTGCTGGGCACCGCGCTCCTTCAGGGCCAACTGCAGCTCCAGCAACTGTGCGGCGATCTCCTGGGCTTCCTTGCGCTGGTGAGCCAGCTGTGCGTCAGACCAGGGCGCTGACGCCTCGACCGCGGGAACCGCTTGCTGTGCTGTGGGGGTGACGGGTGCCTGCGTGTCGGCGCCAGTCGCTTCGACACTCGTCTGTGCGGGCGCGATGGGTCGCTCTTCCAGTGCGGCGGGCAACAGGAACACCACCACGGCCACCAGCGCCACCAGTAGCGCCAGTGCGGGTAGCACCCAGCTCGGTGTGCCGCGATGCGCCTCGCTGCGCGTTGTCGTGTTGGTGGCGGTTGGGGTCGGCGCCGCCGCCTGCGGGGCGTCAAACGGTATCGGTTTTACTGGGTCATTGTGAGAGGGCATGCCGTCGTCAGGGCCTTGGCTGTCAGGGGAACGGATCAGAGTGTATCAGCAGAGCGGGCGGAATCCTCGGGTAATTCCAGATCGCCGATTTCGGCGCGGTAAATATCGGCCAGCACGGAGCGCCATTGCGCGTATTGTTGTTCCACGTTGCCGGTGAGTGTCACCGTGCTGTCTTCCAGTTCGATGACCTGTGGCGTGACTTCCGCCTGCAGCGAGGCGCCCAGTTCTTCCAGCGCCTGCACGTGAATCTGTGCTTCGTTGCGTTTGTCGAGGCCGCTCTTGACCAGCAGGCCACCACCGAGCACAGCAACCTGTCCGGCCACGCGGCTGGTCTGGCTGTCCCCTGTGGTGGCAGCAGCGATACCGCCTATCACGGCCAGGCCGCCAATGATCAGGTTGCGCACGCTCTCTGCCTGCAATTGCTCCAGCGCCATCACCTCCTCATAGCTGGCCTTGCGCCAGTCCTGGTAGGGGGCTGACATCTGCGCGTCGAACGCGGTGTAATAGGCCTGCAGAGTGTCGACGTAGACATTGTCGCGCTCGCGGATCTGGCGCACGCGCGCCAGCATAGGGTCGTTTTCAGCGGGCAGTCGCAGCACTTCAAACTCGCCGCTGCGCTTCTGCTTCAGGTAACCGTCGAAGGCCTCCGGTGAAAAGCTGCGCGCGAAACGCAGCTCTGTCACCACGCGCACTGTGGCGCGCTCTTTCGGCGGTAACGCCTCCAGTTCGGCTAACAGGTCGTTGGCGATGGTATTGTAGACAGCCTGGAACGGGTCACTGGTATTGCGGGTCGTGGCCTGGTAGGCGTAGCGGCTGGCTTCCCCGGTATAGGTTTTCTGCAGCCAGACGTCGCCGCGCGAGTCGGTAGCGGTGATTGCCAGTTCCAGTGTCTCGCCATCGGAGCGCAGGATTTTGCCGCGCACCATGATGTCGTTCACCTCGCCGTCGTCCGGTACCACCCGCACTGCGCCCCAGGCGCCGCTATCCTGCATCGCCTGCGACAGCTGCATCGGCATAAAGCGGGCCTCAGCCTGGCGGACTTCGGGGTAGATTGGTTCGTCCGCATCGTATTCATCGAGGCCGGGGTCGAATACCACCACGGCGACATCCAGCAACTGCAGCTCCGAAACCGCGGTCGTGGGTGTCTGGATGGGCGGCGCGGACGTGCTTTTGATGGTCTGGTTGACACAGGCACCGAGCAGCAGGCTCACGCCCACAATGGAGAGCATCCGCAGTGCCACCACTATTTGATGCCCTTGTATTTGCGGTATTCATCCCACAGCTTTTCACGCACGGCCGGGTCGGTTTCACGCGAGGCCGCCTCGCGCAACTGCCTGGCCACGACATCGTCATCGCTGCCGCTGGGAATATCCGCGGGGGCTGGATACTTGGCCGTGTCCGGCGGCGGTGTGCCACCGCCAGCGCCACCCATGCCGCCGCCGGTACTATAGCCGCCCCCGCTCGCCATGCCCTCGTCATAGGGACTGTTGCCCTGTTCGGCGCTGTCGGTACTGATGCCGGCCGAAATGCCCCCGCTGGAGCCGCCCCGTGAAGAGGATTGCCTGGCCGCGGCACGCGCAGCCTCGCGCTGCTCGGCCTCTGTCTTCAGTATCAGGGCGTCAAATTCACCGGCGCCTCGCTCCAGTTGCGCATCCAGGATGGCCACCTGCTCAGCGGGGGTGAGGGGGCCACTGCCGCTGGCGGTCGGCATTGTGGAAGTGCCGCCGTAGCTGCCGTATGAGCCGCTGCCGCCCGCAGACTGGCCGGCTGCTTGCGCATCATTGCCCTGGCCGCTGCCGGAGGCATTGCCAGTACCGGTGGCGGCCTGCCCGGCGCTGCCCGATGCCGCGCCACTGCCGGCCGGGGTGTCTTCCAGGCTGGGTCCATCGCGGAGATCGGGCAGGCCCGCGCTGCCGACGGATTGTTCGCTGAAGGTCGGCTCCGGGCTGCCAGCCGCCTGCTGTTCGCCGTCGCTCAGGCTGTCGCTATCGGCGCTCGACTGCTCGCCAGCGGACTGTGCCGAGGTCTCCTCCGGTGGGCCCATCTGGTCACTGCTGCTGCCATCGGCAGCGCTGTTCTGGCTGCTGGAGGCACTGCCCTCGCTGCCTTTACTGCCGCTGGCCTGGGCGCCGGCTGCGCCGCCACTGGCCGCCGAACTGGCGGAGGATGCACTGGGGCTGCTGGCAGAGCTGCTCGAGCTGGCGCTTGAACTGGTACTGCCTGCAGAGCTGCTCGAGCTGCTGCTCGGCGGCGGTGTGCTGCTGCTGGACGACGATGATTCCGGCTTGGTGGGGGTGCTGGCGGTGGGACAGCCGGACAGCAGCAGGCACAGGCACACCGCGCCACCGATGGTGCCAAGTCGCCGCCCGCTGGCGCTACTGAATCTGGAACGATTTAACAATGTTTTCCGTCTCTACTGGTTGTCCCGCCTCAAGTCGGGGCCGGAACCTGGTATTGCGCAGCTGCCGAATCAGGCGGTAGGCCTGTTTGTCCTCTGCCTCGTTGTCATCGAGGCGTTCGATATCCCGCACCTTGCCCTGCTCGTTGACCCTGAAGGCGAGGGTGACGGCCTGCTCATCGTTCGCTACCGTCGGCGGCAGCGGGTTGATGTCCTCGATCGCGGGCAGCGGCACGGGCTCGCCAAACAGCCGGCGTGCCTTCTCTTGGGCATCACTTTCACGCGCAAGTTCCGTGGCCGCTTCGCGATAAGCGGCCCACGCGGCATCGGTTCTGCCGTTCCAGAGACGCCAGTCACCCAGCATTACCAGCGTCCCGGCGAGTGAGGCGCTCTGTTGCTGGCTGTGTGCCTGCTCGATGCTGGCGATGGACTCGATGACGGCATTGCCCTGCCGGTAACTCTGGGCGTGGTAGGTCTTGAAACGCAGCAGTTCCTCATCGATCTGCCCGTCCTCAGTGAATACCGGGGTAGACGGTCGTATATCGACGCTTGAGATCAGGTACTGTGCCTCCAGCATGCCGTGCAGGGGGGGCAGCAGTTTGGTCGATTGCTCGCCCTCGCGAACGATGACGTCGTTGAGTGCCATACGGTACAGTTCCCACATATCGATAAGCCGGTCATACCCGCCTCGCCCCAGCCCCAGCTGGTAGGCCTCGTACTGCCATTTCGCCTGGCCCATCAACGCGTCTACCAGCGCGTCGCTGCTGCCAAGAGCCCGGGTTTGGACCCGGTACAGGTAGTTCTGGCGCTCATCGACCTGGTCATAACGTTGCAGGGCTTTGTGGCTGGCGATTTCGCCCTGCAGCAGGGGGATCTGCTGTGGGCAGTACAGCCCCTCGTTGATGCGCGTCAGGTGCTGGCCGCGTTTGTACAGCTTGATCGCCTCGTCGTGGCGACCCTGCGATTGCAGTATCTGCGCCAAACCGAGTACGGATTCCGACAGGCTTGCCCCGTACGCACCCTCGCGGGATTCGGCGTCCTTGATGGCGCGATTGTACGCCATGATTTGTTGTGGGGAGGTGACATAGGCGGATGGCAACTCACTGGCGTAATCTGTTGAGTCGTCCTGCACTATCGGTGGCATGTTTTCGGGCTGTCTCTGCTGTGTGGCATCCTGCGCGGTGTTGAGCTGCTGGTCGAGGCCCAGCGCGAGCGGCGCCGCCAGCACAGAGGTGAGAGCCATCATTCGTGCCAGAGTGCCAGCCATTGACTTTGTCATCATCGTACACCCCTTGGGGCGAAGCGCCGGTTGGCCGCGGTCAGCGGCGTCTGTGAATCCAACAGGACTATACATTACTGCGTCAGGCGGACAAAATACCCGCCCACTGGCGCATTGGCAATGCGTCGCCGACCGCAGGAGTGTTATGGGACAGTTTGCGCGGGAAACCGCAATTGAACAGGTGGCGGAGAACCATTATCGGGGTGAACTGTGTGCGGGCTGGCGTATCGGTGCGGTACCCAATGGCGGCTATGTGCTGGCGGTGGCGGGGCGGGCACTGCGCGCGGCGCTGCCGCACAAGGATCCGCTGACGGTCAGCGCCTTCTATATGGCGCCGACGGCGTTGGGGCCCATCGACTGCCATGTGGAGCTGTTGGGCGGCGGACGCAGTACCAGTTTCGCCGAGGTGAAGATGTTCCAGCAGGGCGAGCTCAAGGTGAAGATCACCGCGGCCTATACCGATCTCGATAAACTCAGCGGCGAGAGCTGGTCGGCTGTCGACAGGCCGCAATACCCGAGCTGGGAACAGTGTGAGCCGCCGCCAGACAAGGGCCTGGAGTTTCGCCAGCGCGCCGAGACACGACTGGTGGCGGGCGGTGAGGTTTTCAACCGCGCCAAGCCCGACGGCAGCGGTGAATTCTGTGGCTGGGTGCAGCACGCCGATGGCAGCGATCCCGATGTGATCGGCCTGCTGATGTTTGCCGATGCCTTCCCTCCGCCGGTTTTTACGGTGTTCGGACCTGTGGGGTGGGTTCCCACGGTGGAGCTGACGGTACAAGTGCGCGCTCATCCCGCGCCGGGACCGCTGCAGGTGCGCCTCGCCTCGCGTTACATGACCAGGGGCGTGATCGAGGAAGACGGCGAGTACTGGGACAGTAGCGGGCAGTTGGTTGCACTCAGTCGCCAGACGGCGAAGGTGCGGTTGCGCAAGGGTTAAAGCCGGCTCGCCGCGGAGTCCGGCAGCCGCGTTCGAGCGCCGCTGCGTGTGCGCCCTTCATCTGTGAGGACGCAAGCGCAGGGCGGCGGTCAGCGGGTGTGCAGAAGTGACCTGTTATCGCAGTATTGCCCGCAGGGGCCGTTACGGATTTTTGCAGGCCTCAATATCACTCTCTGAAATACCCAGATCCGCCGCCGCGCCCTTGAGGTCGCCCATGGTGGCGCCGGCAGAATAGACCTGGTTGGTGGCGTCGTGGATCGTTGCCAGGGTATCGGCGCCGCCGTATTGTGTGGCCGTTCGGGTGACAGCGCTGAACAGCTTGCCGAGTCCGCTCTGGGTTTTCGATGCCTGTTGCGCAGCTTCGACTTTCTCCTGCAGGCAGGCCTCCTGTCGCGCTTTCAGGTCGGCCTGCGCCTGTTCCGGTGTCACTTCGGCGGTGGCCGAAGCCTGCACACTGCTGGTGGCAGTGCTCTGTTGGGAAATGGCAGCCTGAATGACCCCGGCCAGTTGCGGGGTAATTTCACCCGTCACTTCCATATTGTGTTCCGCCTGGAATTTGGACACGGCGATGATCGTTTTGGTGCTGGCTGTGCCATCGGCCGCGCCAGGATCGTAGCCCAGCGTGATCAAGTCCTGTTGTACGATTTGTGTCAACTCGTCACCGAGCGCCACGCCCGCTTGTGCGCACGCCAAAAACATTACCATCACCAGTGATTTCCAGCCCATCACATCCAACTCCTGTAGCAAAAGAAAGCGTGCATTATAGAACGCAGTGGGTGATTGTCATGTCCGATAAGAGCCGCATTAATACCCGGCGACCCAACCGCCTGGTCGCCGCGCATCAGTCGCACCGTACAGCCAGCCGTCTTCGAGCATAATGGAGTTGGTGCGGCCGCTGGTGCGGCCTGCGATGTCCACCGGTTGCCCCATGGCTTGCAACAGGCGGATGGTATCCGGGCTGAAGCCCTCCTCCATTCTCAAAACATCGGGCATCCACTGGTGGTGGATTCTGGGTTCCGCTGCGGCGGTGGCGACATTCATGTCGAATTCCATCGCGTTTAGAGCCATCTGCAATACGGTGCTGATAATGACACTGCCGCCCGGGCTGCCGGTCGCCAGCCAGGGTTTGCCGTGCTGCATGATGATGGTCGGGCTCATTGAGGAGAGCGGGCGCTTGCCCGGAGCAATTTTGTTGGCTTCGCCCTGCACCAGGCCGAAGGCGTTGGCGTTGCCGGGACTGGTGGAGAAATCCGCCATTTCGTTGTTCAACAGCATTCCCGTGCCCGGCACCGCAATATGGGAGCCGAAGCTGAAGTTCAGGGTGTAGGTGTTGCTGACAACATTGCCGAAGCGATCAGCCACGCTGTAGTGCGTGGTCTCGGTGCTTTCGCTACCCAGTAGTCTGCCGGGCGCGATCTGTGCCGCTGGCGTTGCCTGCTGGCTATCGATGCGCGAGCGTTGACGTGTCGCGTAGTCCTTGTCGATCAGTTGCTGCACGGGGACATCGACAAAATCCGGATCTGCCAGGTAGAGGCTGCGGTCGGCATAGGCGAGCTTCATAGCCTCTGTCAGGTGGTGCAGGTAGGCGGCGGAGTTGTGGCCCATGGTTTGTAAGTCATAGCCTTCCAATACGTTGAGAATCTGCAGGATGTGTACTCCGCCAGAGGACGGTGGCGGGGTGGAGACCACTTCAAACCCGCGGTAGGTGCCGCGCACCGGTTGCCGCTCGACAACGCGATAAGCGGCGAGATCCTGTGCTGTGATCAAGCCGCCACCGGATGTCATTTCCGCAGTGATTCGCTGCGCCACTTCACCCTGGTAAAAGCCCTCGGCCCCTTTGTCGCTAATCTGGCCCAGTGTCCACGCCAGGTCGGGTTGTCGCCAGATCTCACCGATGTCATACGCCGCGCCGTCCGCTTTGAAAAACAGGCGCTTCGCTGCCGGGTTTTGCCGCAGGCGTTTGGCACTGGCGCCGATTTCAAACGACAGCGCAAACGAGACCGGCAGGCCCTCTTGGGCGAGAGCGATTGCGGGCGCCAGCACCTGCTCCCGATTCAATGTGCCGTATTTGTCGAGCGCATAGAGCAAGCCGGCCACCGTGCCGGGAACACCCGCGGATTGCAGGCTGAAATACTCGCGGGACTGGTCGAGTGCGCCCGCGTCATTGAGGAACATATCGCGGCTGGCGGCGGCGGGGGCAGTCTCACGGTAATCGATCAGTGTCTGTCGATCGCCGTCAGCCAGATGGATAAGCATAAAGCCGCCACCGGCGAGGTTGCCCGCGCGGGGATAGGTCACTGCCAGCGCAAACCCGGTCGCCACTGCGGCATCCACGGCGTTGCCCCCCTGGCGCAAAATTTGCACGCCCACTTCAGCAGCCAGTTGCTCGGGACCCACTACCATACCGTGGCGCGCGACAACCGGAATGAAGCGCTCCCGGTAATCAATAATGGGCTCGGTTGTAGCCGCCGGGACATTTTTTTTCGACACCGCGGGAGCCGATGTGCGAGGCTGGGGCTCGGCAGCGGCAACTGACGCCAGGGCAATGCTCAACAGGCTTATGAACAGGAATGATTGCCGCAGAATCGTCACGGGTTAGGCTCCTCGTTTTTTGCAAAGGACCGACTTTAACTGTTTTGTTTTGCCACGCATACTCAGTGACGGTGTTTCGAGGTTGGATAACACGGGTTCATACTGAGAGGGGATCGCACTATGCAGGTACTGGTAGCTGAGCTGGAGGCGCGTTGGCAGGCGATGTTCACAGCGCTGGTGGCGGGCGATGATGTTTCCCCTGGCCAGCGACTGCGCACTGAGGGCCTTATGGAGGCCGCTGTGTTGATGGCGGTCGCCACTCCCGGGGAACTGTCAGATGCTATGGATCGCTGTTATCAATCGGCTTACGGTTGCAGTATTGCGGATCACTTTGGCAATGAGTGGCAGGATTTCTTTCCCTTTCCCCAGATTCCGGCAATGGCAAAGCGCGCACCGGTGTATCCAAGCACCAAAGACTGATGCAGCTCTAGCGCGGGTCGCGCCACATAAACCAGGCCGTGGGGCCCTTGTTGCCGACGACCTGTTGGCTTTTGACGACGAAGCCATGGCGTTCGTACAGCGGTACATTGCGCGGGTTGGAACACTCCAGGTAGGCCGGCATGCCGCGTTCGTCACAAATCTGCGTGCCCTGCTTGAGTAGCGCCGCACCGATGCTGTGACCCTGGTCGCTGCGTCTGCAGCCGATGAACTGCAGGTAGTAGTGCGGTTCCTTGGGATGGTGATTGGCGAACACCGCACTCTGTCGCGCCAACCGCCACACCGGGCGCAGGCCATACATAGCCAGTAACTTTATGCCGAATCGCAGCAGACGTAATCGCGGCGCGGTCCTGAGGCGTTGTTCCGGTGGCAGCCACAACGCCGCGGCGCGACTCTGGCTGTCGATATGCACAATACCGCGCGGCAGGTACACTTCGCTGACCAGCATGCGAAAGAAAAACGGGTACAGTTGGGTGCTGGGAAACAGCCAACTGAACATCGGATCTTGCGCAAAACTGTCGCTGAGTATGTCGACCAGATCATCCAGATCCGTGGGCACAGCGTTGCGAATGTGGGGTGCGTTATTCATTGTGCACAACTTTGCCTCTGGCGTGCCCGAGGGCTACTATAACGCTCCACAGCGTAGCAGGATATGACAGTGCGATACGAGCAATTCCGACGCGAATATACCGCCGCCGGCCTCAACCGGTCCATGCTTGACGCCTGCCCCCTGCGTCAATTTGAAACATGGTTTGAGCAGGCGTTGGCAGCACAGCTCAACGATCCTACTGCGATGGTGCTGTCCACCGTCGACGAGGGCGGCGCACCGTGGCAGCGCATCGTGTTGTTGAAGGGTTTGGCAAAAGGCAGCTTTGTTTTTTATACCAATTACAGGAGTGACAAGGCGCGTGCCATCGAGCGAGAGCCGCGTGTCTCGCTGCACTTTCCCTGGAACGTGCTGGATCGACAGGTCATTGTTGCGGGTACGGCTCAAAAAATAGGCGATTCCGAGTCGGCAGACTATTTCGCGTCGCGACCGCGTGAGAGCCAGATTGCGGCCTGGGCATCCAGGCAGAGCCAGACCATTGCGGATCGCACTGCACTCGAACAGCGCAGGCAGCACATTCGCGAGAGATTTGGCGACGGTGTCATTCCCATGCCTCCCTTCTGGGGTGGCTATCGGGTGCTGCCGGAGCGTATCGAGTTCTGGCAGGGCGGCGAGCACCGCCTGCATGATCGCTTTGTCTACCAGCGCGGCGCAGGGCGCGACTGGGAGATCGAACAGCTGCAACCCTGAGCGCAGTGCCGCTGCCCGGGTCAGCGTATCCGGCGCTGCCCAAAGTAACGTGGTTCTTCCTCGATACCCGACAGGATGCGGCGGATCATATCCAGGCCCGCCGCGGCTATCATGGTCTGGAACAGCGTGCGCTCCACCGGCCAGCACAGGCCGCGCGTGCGAATGTGGTTGCGATCGCCCCAGGCGACCCAGACCGTGCCCACCGGCTTTTCCGGCGAGCCGCCATCCGGGCCGGCGATACCGGACACGGCAATCGCATAGTCCGCGCTGGCGCGGTCCAGTGCCCCCAGCGCCATTTCCCGCACGACGTCTTCACTGACGGCACCGTGCTGTGCAAGGGTGTCCTCACGCACACCGAGTACCGACTGTTTGATGGCGTTGGAATAGGTGACAAAGCCGGCGTGAAAGCCCTCTGACGAGCCGGGCACGCGAGTGAGTTGGGAGGCGATCAGGCCGCCAGTGCAGGACTCCGCTGTGGTCAGCGTGGCATTGCGCTCGCGCAATAACTGCAACACCCGCTGCGCGAGGGTGAGATCCCCCTCGCCGATGATGTGGTCACCGAACAGTCGCTGCAGTTGGTCGCGGCAGTGCCGCTGGGCGTCGGCCGCCGCCGCACTATTGATACTGAGCTTGATTTCCATCTGCGGCGCACCGGCGCGAAAACCCAGTTGCACTTCCGCCGGCCAGTCGGGTATCTCGTCAGTGATGATTTGCTGGGCGGTGGATTCGCCCAGGCCAAAGGTTTGCAGACGCAGGATACTGCGCTCCGTCGGGCGCTGCAGTCGCGCGGCGAGGTCGGCCACGATGCCGTCCAGCATGGCCCGCAGTTCCCCCGGCACACCGGGTGTGCAGATCACGCGACAGCTACCCACGGTCATCTCAAACCCCACGGCGCTGCCCACGGGGTTGTCGACAATGCTTGCGCCGGCGGGGAGCATGGCCTGTTTCAGGTTGGCGGCGTTGAGCTGCAGGTTGCGCTTTGCGCACCACTGCTGCAGGTGAGCCACGGCCTGCGGGTGTTCCTCGAGTGGTACGCCGGCGACCGCCGCCAGGATCTCTGCGGTGAGATCGTCGATGGTGGGCCCGAGTCCGCCATTGACAATTACCAGCTCCGCATCGTTGATCATTGCCGACAGTTCCGCCTGCAGCAGCGGTACGTCGTCGCCGACGGTGACCTTGCGGTGGACGCCGATCGCCAGCTCGCCGAGGCGCTGCGCGATCATCGCGGAGTTGGAGTCCACAGTATCGCCGCTCATGATTTCGTTGCCGGTGAGCAGCAGTTGCACTTTCAGTTGCGAGTTTGTCATGTAAGCCCCGGGTGCTTGTCAGGCCGCCAGCATAGCCTCAATGCTTTTGCGAAAGCAAAGTGCTATCGTTTGACCACGATGAATGCGCCACTGGTCAATATGAATTTCTGTCCCGACTGCGGTGGCCCACTGCTGCGCCATGTGGTCGCGGGCGAGACACGCAAACACTGGTTTTGCCAGCGCTGTCGCGCAGCGCACTACGACGGCCCGCGCGTTGTTGTCACCGCGTTTGTCGCCTGTGGCAAACGCCTGCTCTGGGTGCAGCGCGACCTCGAGCCCCAGCGCGGTAAGTGGGCCATTCCCGGGGGCTTTCTGGAAATGGGCGAGACCCTGGCCGAGGGTGCCGCGCGCGAGCTGTACGAGGAAGCGGGCGTGCAGTTACCGCCCGCGCAACTGCAGTTGTATATGACCGGCAGCATCACCTTTATCAACCAGCTCTACGTGGGTTTTCGGGCGGTGGTGGAGTCCGACCAGTGTGTGCCCGGCGTGGAGTCCATGGCCTGTCGCTTCTTCACACGTGAGGAGTGCCCCTGGGAGCAGGTCGCCTATCCGCAGGTGAACGATTCCATTCGCCAGGCCTACGATGACCTCGACAGTGGCCGCTTCGAGGTGTGGCAGGCGCAAATGACGGAGGCGCACTACGAATTACAACCGGTGTCCCTGCGCTAAAAACCGCCGTGCTCTTCCAGGTAGGCCAGTTCTTCTGCGCTGGACTCCCTGCCCAGTGCCACATTGCGGTGTGGAAACCGGCCGAACCGTGCGATGACCTCCCGGTGGGCGATGGCGTAGCGGCAAAACCCGTCGAATTGTGGATGCCCGGCCTGCTTCGCGAGTGCCGTAAACAGGGCGACACAGGTCTCCTGCACAGCCAGGTCCTCGCAGTGCTCCAGTGGCAGATAGAGAAATACGCGGTGAATCGCCGGCAGGCGCAAATGACGGCCGCTGGCGATCGCATTCTGTGCCAGGCCGAGCGCCAGCGAGTCTCCCGCAAACGCCTGCGCTGTGCCCCGGTGGATGTTGCGTGAGAATTGGTCAAGTAACACCACCAGTGCGACCAGCCCGCGATCAGTCTGCGTCCACGACGGCAACTGTCCATCCAGTGCCAGCGCCAGCGATGCGCCAAAATGCTCACGGCAGAAGGTGTCGGTTTCATCGCGGGCGCCAAACCACAACGAGTGGTGCTCTTCGCGGCACAGGCCGTTCTCATCCAGTTCACCAAACCAGAAATCGTGAATCGCTTCAATAGTGTCTGTCATCGCCCTGAGCCTCGCGCTGCGGTGGTGATATGTTAAAGTGCCCCACTTCTTTGAATAGCATGATAGCGGATACGATTTATGACACTACTCCCGGAAGTTCAACTGCAAACAGACGAGCAAAAAGCCAGCTATGGATTTGGCCTGCAATTTGGCAATCAACTGCTGCGCAATGATTTTGATGGCCTGGACGTGGAGGCGGTTATGGCCGGTATCCAGCACTGGTACCGGCACCAGCAGTCCACGCTTACGCAGGAAGAGATAAATCCCAGCTACCAGGTGATTCAACGCCAGCAGCAGGAAAAAGCGGCGCAGCTGGCCGCCAGGCGGGAGGCATTGGCCGAGCAATTCCTGGCCGCGAACGCCGCGCGCGAGGAGGTCTCCACCACGGCCAGCGGCCTGCAGTACGAGGTGCTGGAAAGCGGCAGTGGCGACAGCCCTGGCCCGCAGTCCCATGTGGTCACTCACTACCACGGGACACTGGTGGACGGCACGGTATTCGACAGCTCGGTGGCGCGTGGCGAACCGGCCGAGTTCGGCGTGCACCAGGTGATTCCCGCCTGGACGGAAGCGCTGCAGATGATGTCGGTTGGTGACAAGTGGCGCATCACCTGCCCACCTCACCTGGCGTACGGCGAGCAGGGTGCCGGCGATGCGATTCCGCCCAACACCGCGCTGGTATTTGAAATTGAGCTGATTGATATCAGGGGCTGACAACCGGTGACAGCCACTATCAACTTGCCGCGTATTCTGCGCATCGGCGCCGGTGCCAGCGCGCAACTGGTGCCGACACTCGCAGAACTCGGCTTGTCGCGGCCGCTGTTGGTGACGGATCCTTACATGGTGGAATGCGGCTACTGTGCGCAGCTGCGGGCGCCGCTGGAGGCCGCAGGCATCCCCTGCGGCCTGTTCAGCGACTGCGTGCCGGACCCGACCACGGACAGTGTGTCTGCTGCGCTGGCGCAGTTGCGCGCCGGGGATTATGACTGCGTGGTCGCTCTCGGTGGCGGCAGTTCGCTGGACACGGCCAAGGCCGTTGCGGTGCTGGCAGAGCACGGCGGGGTGATGCGCGATTACAAAGTGCCCCACCAGGTCGATTCCGGCTTGCCGATTATCGCCATACCGACGACCGCAGGGACCGGGTCCGAGGCCACGCGGGTGGCCGTCATCACTGACACACAGACGCAGGAAAAAATGCTCTGCATGGGCCTGGGCCTGATGCCGGTAGCGGCGCTGGTGGATTATGAACTGACCCTGACCATGCCCTACCGCCTCACCGCGGACACCGGTATCGACAGCCTCTGTCACGCGCTGGAGGCCTATGTCAGTCGCAAGGCCAACCCGTTCACCGACAGCATTGCACTCACCGCCATGCGCACCATCTACCAGAATATTCGCACCGCCTGTGCGCAGCCGCAGAACCGCCAGGCCAGGGAGGCGATGATGCTGGCCGCGACCCAGGGCGGTATCGCATTTGCCAATGCGTCGGTGACATTGATCCACGGCATGAGCCGCCCGATTGGCGCCCTGTACCATGTGCCTCACGGTATGAGCAATGCGATGCTGCTGGCGGAGGTGACGGCGTGGTCTGTCGAGCAGGCGCCGCAGCGTTACGCCCACTGCGCGCGTTACATGGAGGTCGCCACGGCGACGGACAGCGACCAGTTAGCCTGCGCGAAACTGGTCGACGCGCTGCGCGCGTTGACGGCGGATCTGCAGGTGCCGGGGCCAATGGCCTTTGGTATCGCTCGCAAGGCCTGGTTCGACTCGCTGGAACTGATGGCACAGCAGGCGCTGGAATCGGGGTCGCCCGCCAACAATCCGCGCATACCCGTCGCGAGTGAGATCGTGCGACTCTACCAGCGGATCTGGTAGCGGCGGGGTACTGTCAACCCGGCTTCCGGGCGTGAAAATTCGCCGTCGGTTGGGCGCTGGCGCTTACAAAACTGCGCGCCATTGTTTACACTAGGCAGTCAGCTTTCTCCTCAAATTATGTTGGGTCAACAGCTTATGAAGCGCGTCGTATTCAATCAGAAAGGCGGGGTAGGCAAGACCAGTATTGCCTGCAATCTGGCAGCCATTTCAGCGGCCATGGGGTATCGCACACTGGTGATAGACCTCGACGTCCAGGGCAACTCCACGCACTACCTGGTGGGAGAGATCGATGCGGAAGCCTTTCCGGCCGAGGCGCAGGGCGTGGCGGGTCTGTACCGCCAGACTGTGGGCTCGCGCAAAATGCGCAAGAACCCCGATTCCTTCGTCTGGGAGACACCGTACGAAAACCTGTTCCTGCTGCCTTCCAGTCCGGTGTTGTCGGATATGGAGAAGGAACTGGAGTCGCGCTACAAGATCTACAAGCTGCGTGACGCCCTCAACAAGCTCGACCAGGAGTACGACCGGGTGTTCATCGATACCCCTCCCAGTTTCAATTTCTATTCCAAGTCGGCGCTGATCGCGGCAGACACCGTCCTGATTCCGTTCGATTGCGACAGTTTTGCCCGGCATAGCCTGTACTCCCTGCTCGACAATATCGGCGAGTTGCAGGAAGACCACAATCCGGAGCTGGAAGTGGAAGGTATTATCATCAACCAGTTCAATTCGCAGGCGCGATTGCCGGGCGAGCTGGTCGCCGAGCTGGAGACCGAGGGCCTGCCCGTTTTCAAGACTTACCTGAACAGTTCTGTGAAGATGAAGGAATCGCACCGCGATCACCGCCCCCTGATCGACATGGCGCCCAGCCACAAGCTGACTGGCCAGTTCCTGGATTTGCATGCGGAACTGGAAAAGTCAGGTGCACGCGCAGCGGCCTGAGTTGTCGACGCCGCCCGCAGAGGGCGGCAAACGGCGAATCAGGCATATCCATATATCTTCAGGTTATTTGTAACTCCCTTTTTGATTCTATAAAGTGCCCCTCCTGACGAATGAACCACGGGTATGAACGTCGCGTGAAACTGGATCTCGACAGCATTAACGACAGTCTGCGCGACGCCAGCGCGGCCGAGATTGTGACCTGGGCGCTCAGTCTGCAGCACCGGACTATCGCGACGACCAGTATGGGGCGCAACGCGGCGGTGATGCTGCACCTGGTCAGTGAAATCGATAAATCCGTGCCCACCATCTGGGTCGACACCGGTTATAACCTGCGTGATACCTACGTCGTTGCCGAGCGATTGATCCGTGACCTGGATTTGAATATCCACGTGTTCTCCCCCGAGATGACCTCAGAGCGGCGCAACGCCATTATGGGCGGCATACCGACCGTGGATGAGGAAGAGCGCCACCAGGAATTCACGCGACAGGTGAAGCTGGAACCTTTTGCCCGCGCACTGGAGCAATTTCAGCCAGAAATCTGGCTGACGGGCATTCGCCGTGAGGAAACCGAGCTGCGCAAGAGCCTGGACGTCGTGTCAGTCGATGGTCGTGGCATCGTCAAGGTAGCGCCGCTGTTCCACTGGTCGGAGGATGATGTGGAAGACTATATGGCGCGCTACAGCCTGCCCACCTGCAAGCACTATTTCGATCCCACCAAGGTCCACGACGGCCGCGAGTGCGGCCTGCATACCGCAGCCTGAGTTCGCGATTTCGGCGTTAGTTGAGGGCGATACCCACGCCCACTGCCATGGCGGCGGTGAAGGCGACAAAGCAGGCCACAATCATCGCCAGTCGTCGCATCGCGCGTCGATCATCGAGTGTATCTTCTACTGATGTGTGCTGGGTCATATCGGTTCTCCTGTTCCGTTTCGATGCGTTGCTGCCACAGCCGCAGTGTCCCGCAATCACATTCAACAGTTATTGACACAGATCAATTCCCGGTTTTTTTGACTCGGCGTCGCGGTGGCCTAGGGTTCGATGCGGATATAGGCACGGCGGCTCATCTTGCCGGTGAGGCGGGAAAAGAAGTCCGCCGCCAGCATCTGCCAGCCGTATTTGCGGCGCAGTGCAGCGAGCGCCAGGGCCTGGTCGGGCGCGTCGTCAAGCACAGACGCGCGAGCGTCCTGCCATTCACCCGTCACTGTGCCGGTCATGGTGCAGGGCGCGATGCGCGCTTCGCTGAAATTGCGCAGGCGTTTCACCTTGCCGGCATCGCCGGCACTGAACACATAGTAATGGCCATTGTCGGGTGCAAACCACACCGGCGTCGCAACCCAGTCGCCGGAGCGCTTGCGCGTTGCAAAACTGATGTAATTGCCACTTTGCATGGAATTTGGGTGATTGGCGTTCATAAAAAAACCTGTAAGCTTACGGCTATGGTCTGTGACCGTTGTTGCCATTAAAACGGCAATCGCAATTGGTCACAATACATGGGTTGAATCAACTGGGGAAACTGTAACATGAACCGCTTTGACGCAAACTCCACCGCAGCCGAGGTTATCGAGGGTATCTCCCTGGCCGGAAAACTCGCGGTGGTCACTGGTGCCTCCTCGGGGCTGGGCGTGGAAACCTGCCGTGTACTGGCCTCGGCCGGTGCGACTGTGCTGATGGTCGCGCGCGATGAGGAAAAACTGGAAGCCGTGGCCGCTGAACTGCAGCGCGCGCAACCGGATGCTGAGTTCCTTACGCAGTGTATGGATCTGGCCGATCTCAATAGTGTGCGCAGCGCGGCGACAGAAATTCTCCTTTATCACTCGGAAATCCAGCTGTTGATCAACAATGCGGGGGTCATGGCATGTCCACTGCAGCGCACGGCACAGGGCTTTGAAATGCAGTTCGGTACCAATCACCTGGGGCATTTCCTGTTCACCGGATTGCTGTCGGATGCACTGCTGGAGGGTGCCCCGGGCCGGGTGGTCAATCTCAGTTCAGCGGGGCACAAACTGGCACGGTTCAACTTCGAAGACCCTTCCTATAACCACCGCGAGTACGACAAGTGGCAGGCGTACGGCGAGTCCAAGACCGCCAATATCCTGTTCACCGTCGGTCTCGACCTGCGCACCCGTGAGCGGGGCGTGCGCGCCTTTGCCGTTCACCCCGGCGCGATCATGACCAACCTGGGTCGGCACATGGATGAATCCGATTTTGCCACGCTGCAGGAGCGAAGCCCCAGCACTGAAAAAATGGTGTTCAAATCCGTGGAGCAGGGTGCCGCCACGACAGTGTGGGCCGCGTCCTCGCCGCATCTGTCGGGGCGCGGGGGTATTTACCTGGAAGACGCCCAGATTGCACCGGCTGCTGTCGAGGGGAAAAGCAGTGGTGTGGAGTCCTACGCAGTCAAACCGGCCGCGGCGGAGCGGCTGTGGCTGCTGTCCGAGGAGTTGGTGGGACAGTCGTTCGATTATTGAAGTCACGGTCCTGCTGTTGATTCGACTGCGCCCGCAGCGCAAGACCGGCCTGCTGATGTTGCTGGTTGCCGGTTGCCGGTAACGTGCCGGCCTCCCTGCAGCGGGTGGGGCCTGCCGGACTGTGCGAGGCAGGAAGCCGAGCCCAAGCCCCCATGGATGGGTTCACGGCGTGTCCGGCAGGCCCCACCCGCTGCAGGGAGGCCCGCAGTGGCAATAAACCCAATCCCTAGGTAATCTACGCGGCATCCTACCCGATCCGACAGAAGACCGACGCAATGCCACAACACAGTTCCATCACCGCAATATTCAGCGGCCAGACAGCGCTTGGTTCACAGGTAACCGTGAAGGGCTGGTTGCGCAGCAAGCGTGACTCCAAGGCCGGAATTTCGTTCCTCGCGGTACACGACGGTTCCGCGTTTGACGCGATCCAGGCCGTGGTGCCCAATACACTGGACAACTATCAGTCACAGGTGTTGGGTCTGTCCACCGGGTGTGCGGTGATCGTCAGTGGCGAGTTGGTGCCGTCCCAGGGCAAGGGGCAGAGCGTGGAAATCCAGGCCAGTTCGGTAGAGGTCGTCGGTGGCGTCGATGATCCCGAAACCTATCCGATCGCGAAGAAGCGCCACAGCTTCGAATACCTGCGCACCCAGGCCCATCTGCGGCCGCGTACCAACACGTTTGGCGCGATCACCCGTGTGCGCAATACCCTGGCCAACGCCATCCACAACTACTTCTACAGCAATGGCTTTCACTGGATCAATACCCCCATCATCACCGGTAGCGACTGCGAGGGTGCGGGAGAGCTGTTTCGGGTCAGCGCGTTGGATTTCGCCAATCTGCCGCGCGACCCACACGGCAATGTGGATTTTCGCCAGGATTTTTTTGCCGGCGAATCATTCCTCACTGTGTCGGGGCAGCTGGAGTTGGAGGCTTACTGTCTCGCGATGAGCAAGGTCTATACGTTCGGCCCCACCTTCCGCGCGGAAAACTCCAACACCAGCCGTCACCTGGCCGAGTTCTGGATGGTTGAGCCGGAAATTGCCTTTGCCGATCTCGAGGATGACGCGGCGCTCGCCGAGAACCTGCTCAAACACGTGATTTCTGCGGTGCTGGAAGAGCGGGAGGACGATATCGCTTTTTTCCAGCAACACATCGATGACAGCGTGATCGAGCGGTTGCGCGGCGTGATCGACAGCCCGTTTGAGCGCATGGATTACAGCGATGCGATCGAAATCCTGAAAAACAGCGGGAAGGACTTCGAGTTCCCCGTCGCCTGGGGACTGGACCTGGCGTCAGAGCACGAGCGCTACCTCACGGAGAAACATGTGGGCAGGCCGGTCGTGGTGATGAACTACCCGAAAGACATCAAAGCCTTTTATATGCGTCTTAACGATGACGGCAAAACCGTGGCGGCGATGGATGTGCTGGCCCCTGGTATTGGCGAGATCATCGGTGGCAGCCAGCGAGAGGAGCGTCTGGAGGTGCTGGATGCCCGTATGGAAGAGGGTCTGCGCGAGAGCCTGTGGTGGTATCGGGACCTCCGTCGCTATGGCACAGTGCCACACGCCGGCTTTGGCCTTGGTTTTGAGCGTTTGCTCAACTACATCACCGGTATGGACAATGTGCGCGACGCGATTCCCTATCCCCGCACCCCGGGGCACGCCATTTTCTGACCGCGCCTCGTTTGCCGACGGCAATAACGCTGACCCAATTTGGGTGAATCACCCGCAATTGCCCCTGTTTTGTGCAAAAGTGCCTGAATTATGAGCAAAGTGGCGATGTTGTTGGGTCATACTGAAAGCCCTTGATCAGGAACTGCTCAGAGGTGGCAGGAGCAGCGGAGGCTTCGAAGTGCGAAACGCACCAAAAGAACAAGAAGATGGGCCGGTGACCGAAATGGCGATTGTGAATACATTCACCAAGTTGATTTTTGGCGATGAAGTCTACAGTGCCCGCGAGATATCGATCATTGAGGCGTTCCAGGCGATGGAACTCACCCTTTCGCGTGGTGACCGCCTGGAGATGGGCGAGTATTTACGCAATCTGGGCGTGCGGGAGATGATTCAACTGGTGTCGGGATTGCGCCAGTATCTCTCAGGCTGTGCCAATGCGCCGCGCACTGGGCGCGGGAAGCCCTTGCACTGGACCAGGCCCGTTTAGCTCGCCGTCGCGACGGACTTCGCACCGCAACCGTCGACCGGCTTGAAGCGCGATTGGTACGCGGTTTCCGGCTCTGCTTCCAGGAAACGCAATTCCACCATCTGGTCCAATTGAAAACGGCGCGTTGTGCTGGTGAGGCTGGCTGTCCATTTGTCGTAACTGAATTTCTCCGGGTCCTGGCGCAGATCCACGAAGCCGGTTAAACCGTTGTCATCGAGTCGCACGGTAAAGCCACCGCTGGTGACGTGTGTGATGGTAGCTTTAAACACGAGGGCCGTGTCACTGGTGATTCTCTTCAGGTAATTCCCCGCCAGCCAGCGCTCCGCTTCCAGGGTCGCCGAGCGGCAGGCGCTGAGCCGCTGTTTGAGGTCGGACAGCGTGTGCGGATCGACTTCCCTGGGTGCTTTGCCCTGCAGCACTGCCTTGATCTGCAGGTGTGCCAGAAAGTCGACATACTTGCGC
Source organism: uncultured Halioglobus sp. (assembly GCA_963976735.1). Lineage (GTDB taxonomy): Bacteria > Pseudomonadota > Gammaproteobacteria > Pseudomonadales > Halieaceae > Marimicrobium. Next base: position 86,507 of record CAXBLZ010000001.1, on the reverse strand, counting down.
AGCGGTGACGTGCAATTGGTGTAGCACTCCAGTGCCATTCCCATGTGCGGCGCCGGCTCACAGGACAGTTCGGCGCGTGTCAGCAGGCGATTGACCATGGTGCGCAGGGGCAGGCCCTGTGCCGACGCCGCGAGTCCGCGCATGATATCGCGATAGCCCGTCACTGTGGCCTGGTCGAGATCTGCCAGGTCAGGCGCATGCAGGGTGAGGAACTTTCGGACTTCATCGGCGCGGTCGGCGCGAAAGCCCGGGTGTGACACGAAGGGTCCGGTCGCGCGATGGGTGGCCAGGAAACGGGCGCCACAGCGATTGGCGGCGACCATGCACTCCTCCACCAGTCGTTGCGACAGCAGCTTCTCAGTGGGCTCGATGCTCTCTATCTGCTTGTTGTCATTCAGCACCCAGCGGAACTCCTGGCGATCCTCCATGACCAGGTTGTTCTGCTCGCGCTGCGCGCGCAGTGCGCGGTATACCTGGTACAGGGTCTCCAGCGGCGAGGCGTGACTCATAAGCTCGTCAAACTGGCCGTTCAGGTAGCGGTCCACGGCGAAATAGGACAGTTTTGCACGGGAGCGAACGGTGGCCTCGATAAACTCGTAGTCACCAATTTCACCACTGTCGCTGATGGCGATTTTGCACACCAGTGCAGCGCGGTCGACACCCTCAGACAGTGCACAGGTATCCTGTGAAAGCTCCTCTGGCAACATCGGCAGGACGTCGCCGTGGAAATACACCGATGTGCCCCGCGCGGCCACATCGCGATGCAGGTTGGATCCGGGCTTGATGCAAGCGGTGGGGTCGGCAATCGCCACGAACAGTATCCAGCCATCGCTGCTGATCTCGGCGTACAGGGCATCATCGATATCCAGCGTTTTGGTCGAATCGATGGACACGAACTCCAGATCGGTGAGATCACGCCGTTTCTGCATGGCGAGCGGGGAACTCTGCGCCATACTCGCTTTTACCTCCTCTTTCACAGCATTGCTCCACTGTGTCGCCAGCCGGTACTTGGCCATGCAATAGAGGTTTTCAATGCCTGGCGTGCTGTCATCGCCGATGACGGAGAGCACTTTAGCCTGGGGTTTGCCGTCGCGGATCGGATGGCGCAGGATGGCACAGCGCAGGTAGTCGCCTTCCTTGGCGCCATTGCGCGCCTGTGGTGGGATAAACAGCCAGCGATTTAACTGGGGCAGGTCAGGCTCGACGAAAACAGCCTTGCCCTTGCGCACGCAGCGACCGGTGAAATCTACCAGCGGGCTGCTCACCAACTTTTCAATATCGGCGATAGTCTTGTTGTCTTTGGTGGGTCGGATACAGACCTTGACCCGGTCGTCGGGAAACGCCTTCAGCATCTCCTGCGGCGGAATGAAGATCTCCCGGCCATCGTCCAGCACCGCAAAACCATAGCGGGCCTGCGTGCCTTTGATCACCGCTTCGGCGCGTTCTTTCTCGGCCTCCATCTGCGACTTCAGGCCTTGGAGTTGCGAGAGGGTATCCGGGTTGAGCATTTATGAGGCAACTTTGTTTAAAGATATAGGCAGGGCATCGTAGCCGAAATCGCCACGGCTGTCAGTGAGTTATGGTTGAATCAGGCAATGCTGCTTCTAATTGGTGCAGCGCCATTGACAGCCTGCTGCGGGGGGTTTAATAATCAGGGGCATGCGGTTGCACAGCCCTGCTTTCCGCGTTTTGATGAATCTGCGGCAATAATAGCAATACTATAGTCTGATTTCTGCAGGCAGTTGGAGAACACAGATTTCAACCCGCGCCCTCATAGCTGATGACCACCCGGTAATTCGCGGGGCCATCGTTACCTCTTTGCTCTCTCTGGGGGTGATCGAGGACTGCGTCACCGCCAACTGTTTCAGCGAACTCATTGAGATACTGGAGAAGGATGCCAGCTATCACCTGCTGATTCTCGACCTCAGCCTGGCGGATATCGCCGGTTCGCGCGGAGTATCCTATGTGCGCGAGCACTTTCCCGCGATGCCTGTGCTGGTATTTTCAGGCACGGACTCGGCCGATATCATTGCCGAGTGTTTCGAATACGGCGTCCATGGTTTTGTCTCCAAAAGCGCTTCAATGCAGGTGCTTGTGGACGCCATCCGCACCGTGCTGGACGGCGGTGTCTATATCCCGCCTGCAGCGGCCCGCGTGATGGGGTACGAAGCGGTGGAGACGGAGCAGGTGCAGTCCGGCAGGCCGGAAGAACTGATACGTTTTACGCCCAAGCAACAGCAGGTGTTCGATCAGTTGATGCTCGGTGTACCCAACAAAATCATCGCCAGGCGCCTGGATATGGCTGAGGGCACTGTTAAAACGCACCTGCACAGCATCTATCAGGTGCTGCGAGTCAATAATCGCGCGCAGGCCATATTGAAGTCGCGGCAGCTGCAACTGGTTGACTGAGCGCGTTATTGCAGCGCGCTGAGGTTGGGCAGATGGAAGGTGAATCGGGTGCCTTCGCCAGGGGTTGACGTCATTTGCAAATCCAGATTCAGCGCCTGGTTGATTTTCCTGACAATGGAAAGCCCGAGTCCGGCACCCTGTGACTTGATCCCGTTGTCGGTCACGCGGACAAACTCATGGAAGATCGACTCCTGGTGTTCGCTGGCGATGCCGCAGCCTGTGTCAGTTATCGCGAACGCCACCACGTTACCATCGGCTTTGGCAGAAAAAGACACCGTCCCGACCTGTGTATAGCGCACGGCATTGCTCAACAGGTTGCGTATCAGGCGCAGTAACAACTCCTCATCGGTGGAAACCAGCAAATCATCGACATCCATTTGCCACGCCAGCCCGCGCTCAGCACACAACGGTGCGATTTCGCGGTCGATGCCCGCGGCAAAGGGTCCGAGCTGGAAGCGGCCGAGATGCAATTGAAAATGCCCGCCTTCAAATCGCCCCAGATCCAGCAGCGCATCGAAATGCGCCGTCATCTGCGAAATGCTCTCTTTCTGCATCTGCAGGATCGGCACAGACGATGGCGGTGGGTCTGACATCAACAGGGTGTCAGTGAGCAGGCCCAATGCGTGCAGCGGTTGTTTGATATCGTGACTGGCCGCCGCCATAAAATACGCTTTGGAATCATTGGCCATCTGCACCTGGCGCAATGCATCCTGTGTGTTGCTGCGCTCTGTTTCAACCCGGATAAGGGCCTGGTCCTTCTCGAAGCGCATCAGGATGCTGTCGCGGAAAATCGTCGTGCCGCGCTGTACAAGCAAGGCCATCAGTACTGCGGCGAGGAGCAGGCTGAGCCCGATGGACAGCCCCATTCCACCTTGCATCAGCCAGAAAGCGGCGTTCTCTGCGATCATCAACGGCACGGAGATGATAAACGTCCGGAAGTCGGAGAACAGGTTGGCGAGGACACCAACTGACCAGATGATCATGATCAGTGTCATGAACAGCGGAATGACAAGCGAGCCAGGTTCGGGCGATTGCACAATCCAGATCCCCAGGCCGACCGCCATCTGGTTAACGATACTGCTGAGCCTGAGCTGACGGTCGGCCTTTTCCAGGTCGGAATCGGACAGGGTGTCCAGCCCGGGGCGGATTTTAGCGGACAGAATTCCCCTGCCGATCATCAGCAGCGCCAGCGGCACGGCCCACAGGGCGATGGCGCCGGTGTTGACACCCTGCAAGACCATAAATGGCATATACAGGAAAATGGAAAGGAACGTGGCGAACATGGAAAATGGCGCCACCGAGATCCGGGCGCGAATGGACTCGCGCAGTACAATCGGCTCTACCGTGTCGTCAAACAGTTGCATAGTTCCCTTCCGTGTATCAGCTGACAGCATCGCCGCGCATTACTGTAGCGTGATAGCTGTGCGGCGGTCATGTTAAATCCTGGTGACCCCGCCAGTGGTGGGGCGTCCGGTGATTCCCTGTATCGGCTGGCCGCACCGCAGTATTCTGCCCCGAAAACTCATGCTATTGCGAATTCTCTGCTACATTCCAAGTGGCGATCCGAGCTGGATGCGGCTCTGCCGGGCTGCAGCAGAGGCATTATTTGAAGCGGAGAATAACTTGTGAAAAGGATTTCAGCGCCTATCGAGTCAACGATGGCGGGCAGGGAAGCCGGAGACACTCTGCTGCGGGCGGATTACCTTATCATCGGCTCGGGATACGGTGGCGCCGTGGCAGCGATGCGCCTTGCCGGTAGCGACGCCGATGCGCCGGGCGCCGCCGGAAACCCGCGTGTCGTGGTGCTGGAGCGGGGCAGGGAGTATGGGCTCGGAGATTTTCCGTACGACATTGAGGATTTACCCTCACATGTTCGCATGGTGCGCACCGGCGCCAGCGCCAGCGGATATGCCGATGCCCTGTTCAATGTCCACCTCGGGGTTGAAAACGCTGACCCCTGTGCAACGGAGGCAGATCGGGAGAAGGGCAGCGACAGGTCGGCAGCTGACGTACTGGTAGGCAGTGGTCTCGGTGGCACCTCGCTGATCAACGCCAATGTCGCCGAGCGGCCGCAGCCGCATGTTTTCGCCAAGCGCGCCTGGCCGCGGGAGTTCAGGGACGCACCGGGGTTGCTGGACACGGCTTATGCGGAAGTGGCTGATCGCCTCGGCGTGACCCGGTATACGGGGGACGCGGAGCGGGAATTTCCCAAGTACAGCGCATTGCGACGGCTCGGAGGCGCGCTCGGCCACGAGGCGCGGCCTGCCAATATTGCAGTGACAACCCGACCGCGAGGCAACGCCAGCCGCAGTGCGGTGGGGATCAGCGCCACCTGTACCAACCCGGTCGGCGTCGAGCAGAGCCCCTGCACAGACTGCGGCAACTGTGTCACTGGTTGCAATGTGGGCGCCAAGAACACCCTGGATCGGAATCTGTTGCGACTGGCGAAATCTCGAGGTGCTGAATTCTATACTGGCGCGACGGTGCAGAGTATCCAGCCACTGGCTCCGGGTGACATGGCGCGTGATAAAGGCTACCGCTGGAAAGTAATAGTGCGCCCCACGGTCAAGCCCACCGAAAAGCCCAGAGCGCATGCCGACGACCCGGTCGAGTACGACACATACTGCATGCTGGCGAAAAATGTCATCCTCGCCGCAGGCTCCCTGGGCAGCACCGAGATACTGCTGCGTTCGCAAAAAACCGGCGTGCTGGAGTTTTCGGCGGCACTGGGACAGAAATTCTCCACCAATGGTGATGGCATCATCATGAGCTACGGGCAGCGGCATCGCGTCGGCTCTGTCGCGCAGGCGGTACAGAAAAACCCGACAAAAGCGGTGGGGCCGACGATCACCGGCATCATACGCACCGGTGAGTTGAGTATTGAGGAGGCCAGTATTCCCGCGGCACTGGCCAGGGTGTTCGCCGAGCTGGTGACGACCAGCGCGATGTTACAGAGGATTTCCAAACGCAAACTTCCCGCGGTGTTCGAGGGCTCGAACCACGATCCGCTGGCGGCGCCCCTTGAAGTGGCGGATCACTGCCAGGCATTGCTGGTCATGGGTGACGATGGCGCGAACGGGCAGTTATCACTGTCACGCGGCCAGCAAGCACTGGAGATCGCGTTCCCGTCCGGAAACATCAGCGACAATGCCGCACTGACGACGTCAAACGCGCTGCTGCAGGCGCAGGACCGCAGAGCGGGGCTGGACGGTGGCCAGTATGCACCCAACCCGCTGTGGCAGTTACTGCCTCCGCAGGCATCAGCTGCCCTCAATGGCGGTATGCCGACACGGCGCGTGCTCACTGTGCACCCGCTGGGTGGTTGCGCGATGGCCGATGATGTCACTGGTGGTGTGGTCAACCACCGGGGACAGGTATTCAGGCGCGACGGGCAGTTGCATGACGGCCTGTTCGTGATGGACGGTGCGATCATTCCCACGGCGCTGGAAGTGAACCCGTTCCTGACGATTGCGGCACTGGCCTGGCGCAATATCGGTCTTATCCTGGGTCACGCCGAGGATACCGGTAGCGCCAGGGTCAGCCCTGAATATGCCGACCTGGGCGAGGTGCCGCACCGGTACAGGGATTCCCTGCAGCCGACAGCTTTCGTGATACAGGAACAACTGACGGGTAAGCTCGATGGGCTGGCGCCCTGGTTCAGGCAATACCTGAGTGACGAACAGCAGCAGCGCGTGCTGCACAGGGATGGCCTGGTGGTGCAGGTCAGCGCGGCGAGCGAGGACGCCAGCACATGGCTGGACAACCCGGGGGCGACGCCACTCAAGGCCAGTATGCATCTTTATATCAACCCGATGAATCTCGAGCAGGTGAACCTGTACAACCCGGTGGGCGTGCCGCCCGCTCTGATCAAGACGCTGCGGCCGTTTATGACGCTGGAGGGCCAGTTTACGGTGTTCACCGAGGACGAGTATGGCTGTCTGTCTGATGCTATCGGCTTTTGTCGCGCCATCGTTGCGTATCTGAAACGACGCGGTCGCGTGCGGCTGTCCGCGCCCGGTGATGCGGGGTTGCTGCAGAACCCGTGGCAGTACTTGAAGCGGGTGTGTAATGCGGCGCGGGTCTTTATCAACATCGGGGCGATGCAAAGCCGCTATCGGCGGCTGAGCTATGCGTTCACTGACCGGGCATCGGGTGTCTCGATCGAGGGACAGAAAGTTCTCGGCTACAGCCTCGGTATCGACAGGCTGTGGGACGGCCTGCTCAACCTCGATGTCACACTCTCGCGGCGCGGTGGCGAGGCCTGTGGCGGTCGACTGGGGGTGAATGCGGAGTCGCTGCTGGACCCGGGCCTGGTAGCAATCAGGGCGTCATCCAATCTGCCGCGAAGCCTGTTGTTCGCCGGTGGCCTGGCGGGATTTGTCGCGCGTTCACTGTTCGCCACCAATTTCTGGGAGTTCGGCGGCCTGGAATATCGGGATTCACCGCCAGATCGCCCGGAACCGGCGGCGTTGGAGACTGGTAAAAACGGTGTGGTTGCACCAGAGGCGCCCGCGTTTTTCGATGTCCCCCTGAGCGAGGACTCTGACAAGTCGATCACGCTGCGGCTTACCCGCTATCGGCGGGACGGGGCGAAACCGCTGTTGATGTTGCACGGCCTTGCGCAGGGCTCGCAGATTTACTGGATGAAGGGCATTAGCAATCTCGCAGCCTATTGTTATGACGCCGGTTTTGATGTCTGGCTGTTGGACTACCGCCTCAGCAACCTGGTGCTGCCAACGCTGAGTGCGGAAGACCGCAAATGGAGCATTGACGAGATCGCCAGGTTTGATATCCCTGCGGCTGTGCGCAAGGTCTGTGAGTTCAGTGGCCACGATAAAATTTTCGTATTCGGGCACTGCGTCGGTGCCTGTGCGCTGGCGATGGCTGCGCTCAGGGACAACGACATCGGCGCGCGTATCGAGGCCGCTGTGACCAATGCGATTCATCCCTGGGTCATGCCGTCGCCTTCAAATCGCTTGCGGGCGAAGTTCGGCAACTTTTACCGGGAGTGGGTGCCGGAGGAGATTCTCGAGCCCAACCCGCAAAAAGGTGCCGGTGGCGTGCAGAATTTCCTCGACCGGCTTGCGTTTAGCCTGTCCAGAATCAATGAACTGGAGAAAGATGATCATCGCGAGTTCGGCGGCAGCGAGCTGGCCCAGAGCATCTGCGATCGAATGACGTTTTTATACGGGCGGATGTGGAATCATAAAAATCTGGCGGCCGCGACGCATGAGGCGTTTGCGCAAATGTTGGGCCCCGCACCCGCCAGCGTATACCAACACCTGTACTACTACTCCAGCCTGCGCAGGATCACGGACAAGAACGGTGAGAACACCTATCTCACGGCGAGCAACATACGCGACAACTGGCAGTTTCCGATCCTGTTCATACACGGCAATGACAGCCGTGTTTTTAACCCGCATTCGGCCAGGCGCTCGGCCACGCGCCTGCACGATATTCTCAATGGCTTGCCCGCGCACGGACAGCAGCAGTTGCAGCAGGGGGAAAGAATTCCCGTGCGCTACAAAATCTATCCCGACTACGGCCATATGGATGTGATCTTCGGCGAACAAGCGCACCAAACCTGCTTTCAGGATTACGTCAACTTTTTGCGCGATCCCCGCGGCTTCAGCAACCCCCAGGGCGAAGCCGATTACAGGGAGAGCTATGTGGCGAGGCCCTTGATCGGGCCAATCCTGCGGGCTGCCTGGCTGCAAGACAATAAAATCCGGCTGCGGTTTTGGGCGGAGCTGAGGACGAATGTCACCTACCAGCCCGACAAACTGGCGGTATCGGGTGGCCGCGAGGTCGCAGAGTTCGAGCTTGGGGTGCCCCGGGCGGCCAGGGTGGTGATACCGCGATACCGCATGATCGATGTGGAAATCGACGCTGGCAGCGAAGCCTTTCAGCTGTCGCTGTACGGCAGGGTGAAACACTACCAGCAGTGCGAGGGTGCCAAAGTGTCGTATCGCGAGCAGTCCTGGTTGTGCAGGTTGCGCGACCGTGCCGCGAATCAGGTGCGACCGGGTATGTGCTTTGTCGTCGGTTCCTGCCGCTATCCCGGCTCCATCGTCGATAACGCCCTGTCGGACAAGGTGTACGCTGCCATTGAGTGCCAGATTACCATGACAGCGGGTGCGCAGATGCTGTTCCTGATTGGCGACCAGATTTACGCGGATGCCACTGACCAGCTGGTGGAAATGAAGTCACTCAAGGCCAAGTACACAGATCGCTATCGCCGCGCCTTCGGTGCTGAGTACTCGCCCAATTTCGCGCGGCTGGTGAAACAGGTCCCCACCCATTTCGCGCTGGATGATCACGAGAAAGGCGATGACTGGTCGGGCGCGCCATCGGATCTGCCGGTGACGCCTGGTGACAGCCACGACTATGCCGCGGCGATGGCGGCGCGGTTTCTGGGATCTGGCCGCAGCTCGGTGCCGATACGCGGCAAGCCCTGCTCCAGCCTGCACTACTACGCGCTGTCGCATCCACTGGAGTGTGATTTCCCGGTCTTTATGACGGATACACGAAGTGAGCGCGACTATCGCAGCAGCAATGATCCCGGGCGTCACTGCCTGATGGCAGACAAACAGTACAGGGCACTGACCGACTGGCTGCTGCAAGCGCAGCGGGATTTCCCGCAGGCGCCGAAATTTATTGTATCGGGCAGTATTCTCGCGCCACTGCCGCGCGGCTACCTGCGAGCGCCCTCCACCTGGCGGCAGCAGGATGGATGGGCCGGGTACCCGCGAACGGCGGAAAGCCTGTTGCGGCTAATCGCGCAGCGGGGTATCGAAAAAGTGGTGTTTGTGGGGGGGGATGCGCATCTCTCCGCCGTGTCCAGGCTGCAGCTGAGACTCGACGCGATTACCGCGCCTGTCGATGTCTGGCAAATCGTCAGTTCCGGGCTCTACGCGCCCTTGCCCTTCGCCAATGCCCATGTCGAGGACTTCATCTGGGATGAGTCCCACGCCCTGCCTGTGCACACTGGGCCTTCGCTTGCAATCGACTGTACCAATACGTTGCTGTCCGACCACTACTCCCAGTTTGTGCGTGTCGAGGCCACTGCCAGCCAGTTGAGCGTATCCTGTTTTGACGAAACGAATACGCTGTTGGCGCAGCATGCTCTCTTCCCCTGACCCGGTGCGGTCGTGCGGCCATCTAAACCTTCGGTCTAAACTTAAGTGCATGGTGCATCCTGAATTCGGCGCCCATAATAATACCAGCTGCCGAGAGTACGATTTCTTCAGACAGCTGTTTGGGTTTGCAAAGGAAAGCACAATTGTAGTGCGTAAGTGGCCCGGCCCTGACGCGAAAATGGAAACCCGCTGTTCAAGGAGTACATGGATGTAACCTCACAAGGATGTGAACCTACGCCCACTGCCTCGCTGTATTCCAGCCCTGCAATATCAAGCACAACGACCCGTTAACGTCGCGCACCTCCCAGAGTTACCTCTGCCGCAACAAATTCAACGCACAGTGCCTTGACACGCCGGCGCGGTGAGCCTAATAATCATCGCGAAGCGGTCGCAATCCGCCGGGATGTGCCTTTGATGAATTTCCGGACACCGCGCGATCTGCCAGTAGCAGATTGTCCTGTGTCGAACAGTCAGTATCACCATGCCACCAGTGAGTTCAGGCAACTGGGGCTGTCTACACCCTCACAACTCACACCCGAATTTTTCCACCCCTCTTCTTTCATCCTCTCTCCGACCGGACGTATCGGGCTTTTTTTGCAGCAATCTCTCTCACCCATTTTTCGTAATATTGTTATGAGGATTTCCTTATGGACTCAGGTTCTACGCTGCGTGTAGAAAAAACCACCCCCCTGAAAGCTGTTGTCAAGAAAACCTATGTACTGGACACCAATGTCCTGCTGCATGACCCGATGGCCGTCACGGCCTTCAAGCAACATCACCTCGTCATCCCCATGACCGTGCTGGAAGAACTCGATCACATCAAGGACCGCCACGACAAAACCGTGAGCCGGGAGGCGCGCATTGCGATCAATATGATCGACAAGGTGGTGGAGGCGGCTTCACCCCAGGCGATACAGGCAGGTGTGCCGATTCCCGGGGCGATGCTGGATGACTCAACGCCGGGAACGCTGGCCATTTATCCGGATCAGCGCCTCAGTGCCAATACCGAGGTGCCGTATCTCGACGGTACCGCGGACCAGGCCAACGACAACCGTATCATCAATGTGGCGTTGCGCCTGCAGGCGGAAAACCCGAAGGAATTTGTCTGCCTGGTGACGAAAGATATCAATATGCGCATCAAGGCCAAGGGCTCGGGCCTGATGCATGTTGAGGACTACCGTCGCGACCGCGTGCTCGATGATATCGACCTGCTGGCCACCGGCTATGAGCATCTCAGTGGTGACTTCTGGTCCACCATCAGTGAGGTCGATACGCTGCGGGAGGACGATTGCACACTGCACCGGGTGCCGCGCAAGTCGCTGCCCCAGGCCTATCCCAATATGTTTGTTTACGATGACCAGGAGTTTATGGCGTTTGTGAAGCGGGTCGACAGGGATTTTGTCTACCTGCGCTGCGACAGTCGCGACAGCCTGATGAACAAGCGCTTCTGGGGCCTCGCACCGCGGAATCTGGAGCAGGCGATGGCGATGTCGCTGCTGGATGACGATGGCGTGGATATGACGGTGATGACCGGCCCCGCAGGTTCCGGCAAGACGCTGTTGGCGCTGGCTTACGGGCTGCACGCGATTCTGGAGCAACGCAAATTCAGCAAGCTGATCGTCGCGCGCTCCACGCCGCCCATCGCGGAGGATATCGGCTTTCTGCCCGGTACCGAGGAAGAGAAAATGGCGCCCTGGCTGGCGGCGTTTGACGACAACCTGGAGATCCTGCACGGCGCTGACGAGTCCTGTAATGGCAGCATCAGCTACGTCAAGGAGCGCGCCAATATCCAGTTTAAATCACTGAATTTTATGCGCGGGCGGTCGTTTAATAACGCCTACATCATTATCGATGAAGCCCAGGGCCTGACGCAGTTCCAGCTCAAGTCGGTGATCAGCCGGGTCGGTGCGGATTCGAAGATTGTGGTACTGGGCAACCTCGCGCAGATCGACAACAAGTATATTTCGCCGCTCACCTCGGGGCTGACCTATCTGGTGGAGAAGACCAAAGCCTATCCACACGCGGGCATCATGCATGTGAACGGGATTGTGCGTTCTCGCCTGGCGGCATTCGCGGAGGAAAATCTATAGCGCAACGGCCGTGCGCTGAATTCCACAGCATGTCGTCACAACGAGTCAGCGGCCGGTTAGCGGCACCTTGACGCGCATCGGTGAGGGGAGTGGTGTGAGTTGTTCTTGCAATTGATAACTATTATCAATAAGATTCGCATTAAATAGTGCAAGTAACTTCCGTCATACCAATCTGGGACATCGAATGCAGAAAACAATCCGTGCCGGCGTGTCATTGGCCGCCGCCCTCTGTGCGCAGTTACTGTATGCCGAGCCGCTGTCTGACCCCGAGATGGAGGAGTTGATAGTCACCGGCCAGCTCACCCGCACCTCAGCGACCAAGTCGGCTACCCCAATTATGGAAACGGCGCGCTCCGTGGCCGTTATCCCGGAGCGCCTGATCGTTGATATCGGTGCGCTGAACCTCGATGACACACTGACCTACAACGCCGGGGTGACCGGCCTGCCCTACGGTTTCAGCACCCGTGGCGATTTTCCTTTTGTGCGGGGGCTGCGGGCGCCGCTGTACCAGGACAGCCTGCAATCGCTGTTCGGCAACTACAACAACCCGCGCCCTAACATCTATACCATTGAGCAGGTGGAGATCCTGAAGGGGCCGGCGGGTGCCCTGTATGGCAAGGGGTCGCCCGGAGGCCTGATCAATGTCAGCAGTAAAAGGCCGCAGGACGAATCCCGCCGGGAGCTTCTGGCCGGCTACGGCAATCACAACCTCGCGGAAGTGGCGATGGATTTCACTGGCCGCCTCGACTCACAGGGGCAGTGGCTGTACCGGATGATCGGGGTGTACCGCGACAGCGATACCCAGGTCAACCACGTGGAGGACAATCGCCGCGTAGTAGCACCATCGCTCACCTGGCGGCCAACCGAGCGCACCGACCTCACAGTGCTGCTTAACTACAACGATGTCGATGCAGACACTGCCGCGCAGTTCCTGCCGCTTTACGGCACCCTGTACGCGGCACCCAATGGCCAGTCTATCGACAACGACGCCTACATGGGTGATACCGGTTTCAACAAGTACGACGCGCAGAGCTTCTCGACCACAGTACTGTTCAGTCACGAATTCAACGCGACCTGGAGCATGGAGGTGAACGCGCGCTATACCGATGCCAAGGCGGACTATCAGCAGGCCTGGACCTCATTTATCGGTGGCGACCGCTATGTGTATAACGCCGATGGCAGCCTGTACAAGAATGGTACCGTGCCGCGCACCTGGTTCCGTGGCGACTCTACCTCCGAGCAGTATGCGATAGATACCCGCCTGCGGGCCGAATTCAGTTTCGCCGGCTTTGAACACCAGCTGCTGATGGGTGTGCAGTACCAGGATGTCACCATCGGTGATCAGGGATATTATGCCTTTGCGCTGGGTTACGACTTCCTCACCGGTAGACCCGGTGGTGAATTCGGGGACACTTACTGGATCAATGTGTTCGACCCGGTTTCCTCTGGCAGCCCACCGCAGGATTACCTGGACAGCCTTTACACCAAGGAGCCCGACGTCAGCTCGCAGGACGCGGGTATCTACCTGGATGACCAGCTCACCCTCGACAACTGGATCCTCAGCCTGGGGTTGCGTTTCGACGACACACAGACTGACACCGGTGCGCAAAACCAGAGCGATTCTGCGATCAGTACCAGTGCCGGGCTGCTGTACCAGTTCGACAGCGGTCTCGCGCCCTATATCAGCTATGCCGACACCTTCGAACCCGTGCTCGGCGACAACGGCAATGGCAGCGCACTGGACCCGCAGGAGGGCCGCCAGATCGAAGCCGGTATCAAATATGAACCGGATGCGTTTCCGGCCCTGATCACAGTGGCAGTGTTCGATATCCACCAGACTAACCTGCCGGACCCGGAAGCACTGCCCGGCAGTTTTGAACAGCAGTCGGGAAAGGCGAAAATTCGCGGCGTTGAGTTCGAGAGCCAGATGTCGCTGGGCAATTTTTTCTGGCTTTTGAGTTTCAGCCAGCTGGATACCGAGAGTCCGACGGGGGACCGCCTCTCCAGTGTGCCTGACACGCAGGCGTCCTCCTGGCTGAGCTACCGTCCCGATGGCGCATGGCTGGGTTTCAAGGCGGGCATCGGCGTGCGGTACACGGGCGACACCCACAGCTACAGCACCACCGAGGAAATCAGGACGCCCGACTACACCCTGGGCGATGCAATGATCGGCTACGAATTCGGCCGCTGGGATATCGCGCTGAACGTGAACAATGTCGCCGACAAGGATTTTCAGGCGTCATGTCTGGCCCGGGGTGACTGTTTTCCCGGTGAGCGCCGCACGGTCGTTGGCACTGTTCGCTACACTTTCTAGAGCGGGACGACCGTGACCGACGCTTATCTGTGCGGCTCAATAGCGCTGCTTTTTTGTGTGGTGGGTATTTTCCTGCTGCGTGTCAGCTGGCGCCGCCAGCGTCGCCTTCTGGTGTTGGCGGGCTGGGTGCTGGTGGCGCTGGCCGCAGCGGCCTGGTCGCTGGCTGTGGGCGTTGAGTACGGGGTGAGCTACACCGCGATGGCGCTGTCTGTCGTCGCCTGGTTGCTGGTGGCCGGCAATAGAGAGCGCCAGGCCGCCAAGCCGGATAGTGCAGCCATCGATGCCGCAACACTCCCGGCCACGAGCGCGGCGCATAAACTCGGGACCTTCCTGGCCGCCGGGCCGCTGGCAGCGATCGCCAGCCTGCTCGCCTGCGCGCTGCTGGTGGGCGCGGTGTTCCCCGCTGACGAGCGCGGCAACGGTATGGTGCTGACGGCCTTTGTGTTTCCTCTTGTATGGGCTGCGACAGCGGTGTGGGTATGCGCGGTCGATCGCCTGCTGCGCCCCGTCGGTATTCTGCTGGCGATCGCTGTGGTCGCGTCGGTGGGGTTGATGCCATGAATTTTACGCCGTCGCCAGACGTGGTGAAACGCAACCTCAGTGCGCACTCAGTGATTGGGCTGGTGGTCGGTGCCCTGATGTACCTGATCTGCCTGACCGGGACGATTGCCGTGCTGGCGTTTGAGTTCGAGCGCTGGGAGCAGCCCGAGGTGGCGGAGTTCAGGCACTACGATGACGCTTTACTGCAGCGCGCGCTGGCCAGCTTCCTGCAGCGGGCCGATGAAGTGGCTGACACTGTCTTTATTGTCCTGCCCAGTGCCGAGGTGCCGCGCATGCATGTGGCGGACGAAGACCACGAGTGGTATCTGGAGCCGGACGGCTCACTGGGCCCGGCGGTGCATCCGCCCTGGACCGAAATGCTGCGCGACCTCCATATCAGCCTGCACCTGCCGACCTCTGTCGGTATTATCGTGGTCAGCGCGCTGGGGGTGATGCTGTTGGCATTGACTATCTCCGGATTGCTGGCGCATCCACGCATCTTCAAGGATGCCTTCCGACTGCGCACCGGCGGTTCCAAACGCCTTGAGGCCGCCGATCTGCACAACCGCCTGTCGGTGTGGGGGCTGCCGTTCTATCTGATGATTGCGCTGACGGGGGCCCTGTTCGGCCTGTTGGGGCCACTGGCGCTGGTGGCGGCTACAGCGTATTACGGGGGCGACGAGGAGGCACTGGTCGCGGATGTCTACGGCGCGGACCTGGCCATCAATGCGCCGCAACAGCCACTGCAAATCGGCGCCGCGCTGGCGCATCTGCGTGCACTGGCGCCCGATGCCGAGCCGATCTTCCTGATGATCCAGCAGCCGGGTACCCGCGGCCAGTTCCTGGAGGTGGCCGCGCGCCTGCCGGGCCGGCTGATCTTCTCGGAGATCTACCAGTACGGCAGTGACGGCAGCTATCTGGGGCAACAGGGCTTTTCCGATGGCATGGCCGGGCGCCAAGCCATCTACTCCATTTATCGCCTGCACTTCGGGCAGTTCGGAGGCGCTGCGGTCAAGGTTTTGTACGTGCTGCTCGGCCTGGCGCTGACGGTGGTGTCCGCATCCGGTGTCAATATCTGGCTGGCGCGGCGCGGCGGCAGGGACCGCATCAACGCACTGTGGTGCGCCACGGTGTGGGGAATCCCGCTGGCACTGGCAGCGGCGGCCCTGCAGAGCCTGCTGGTCGGCGGGGCGCCACTGATCGGCCTGCTGCTGGTGTGGCTGGCCACACTGGTGCTGTGCCTGTCTGTCGCCAATGAAGGCCGCAGCCGCAGTATCCTGCAATACGCTGGTGCGGCGGTGTTGCTGGCACTGGTGGTCGCCTACACTATACAGCACGCGGGGTACGCTGGTCTTCCCGGCAACCTCTGGGTCAATGCCGGTTTAATGTCCGCCAGCCTCATTCTGTTTCTGCTGGCGCGGCGTCGAGCCAGATAAAACCAATTCCCGTGGTTTCCTGTCCAGCCGCCTTCTATAATGGCGGCACATTTTTTCATCGATAGTGAGACGGACACCTGCGAGTGGCTGCAACACGGGACGCATACTATGAAGCGCTGGAATGGGTGGGGTGACGACAGCAACGATCTCGACTACGATTTAAGCAAGTCCGCTCTGGGTTTTCTGGAGGGGTTGATCGGTAAGGCAACGCGCTTGTCGGATGCCAGTCTGGAGCAGGCGTTGGCGAAGGTGCCGGAATCCCGCTTGCCGCAGAGCAGCCTGTACAGTATCGATGCTGAAGATCGCCTGCGTCACGCCCGCGGCCAGAGCTTGCCCGATTGGCTGGCGCTGCGCAGTGGCGAGTTGGGTGTGTTTCCCGACGCCGTCGCTTTCCCGCAAACCAGTGATGACGTGCAGGCCCTGCTGCAGCATGCGCAAACACACCGGATCGATGTGATTCCCTACGGTGGCGGCACCTCGGTGGTCGGGCATATCAACCCGGAAGTCTCCGAGCGCCCGGTGCTGACCATTGACATGACCCGGATGAACAAGTTGCTGGCGCTGGACAGGCAAAGCCAGATCGCGACCTTTGGTGCCGGTGCCATCGGGCCCCAGATAGAGTCGCAACTGGCAGTGCACGGCTATACCCTGGGCCACTATCCGCAGTCCTGGGAGCTGTCTACCATCGGCGGCTGGGTGGCCAGCCGTTCCAGTGGCCAGCAATCCATGCGCTACGGTCGCATTGAACAGATGTTTGCGGGTGGGCGCATAGAGACCCTCAAGGGTACGCTGGATATTCCCACTTTCCCCGCGACATCGGCCGGGCCTGATCTGCGGGAGTTTTTCCTGGGAACGGAGGGGCGGTTGGGCATTATTACCGAGGTCAAGGCGCGGGTAACACCACTGCCTGAACACGAGGCGTTTCATGTGCTGTTTTTCCCGACATGGGAGATAGCACTTGGCGCGGTGCGTGAGATTGTGCAGAACAAAATGCAGCTGTCCATGATGCGTCTCAGCAACCAGATGGAGACGTTCACGCAACTCAAACTCGCGGGCAGCACGCGCGTGATTGCGCTGCTGGAATGGTATTTGAAGAAGCGCGGGATCGGCGACGGCAAGGTGATGTTCACGTTTGGCGTCACCGGCTCAAAGGCACAGTGCGCCGCCGCGCTGCGCCTGACCCGACAGATCGCCAAACGTCACGGCGGTGTTGGTGCCGGGTCGGCGCTGGGGAAAAAATGGGAGCACAGCCGTTTCCGTTCGCCGTATTTGCGCCACGGACTGTGGGACGCGGGCTATGCCGTCGATACCATGGAGACGGCAATTGACTGGGTGCGCGTGGCCGATGCGGCTGCTGGTATTCAGAGCGATATCGCCAATGCACTGGCTGATGAAGGTGAGAAAGTGCACGCGTTTACGCACCTGTCCCACCTCTACGGGCAGGGCTCCAGCGTCTATACCACGTATATCTTTCGCTGTGGCAACTCCTACGAACAGACGCTGGCGCGCTGGGAAAAACTCAAGGCAGCCGGGGCGGAGGCGATTGTTCGATTTGGCGGCACCATCAGCCACCAGCACGGTGTGGGCAAGGATCACGCGAAATATTTACAGGCGGAAAAAGGCGAGTTGGGTATCGAGGCGATACGGGGTTTGGTCACGGTGTTCGATCCGGAACAGCAGATGAACCCCGGGAAGCTGCTCCCTTGACCTCGTCATACCAGCGCGGGGTTCGAGCATGAGTACAGACCAGGTCGGCTTCGGTTGTCGCGACGCCCTGTGGCAGTCACTTGCAGACGGTGATCAGGACTGGGACCTGGTGGTCGTCGGCGGGGGCATCATTGGCGCCGGCGTTTTGCGCGAAGCGGCCCGGCGCGGCTTGAAAACCCTGTTGGTAGAGCAGCAGGATTATGCCTGGGGTACATCGAGCCGCTCCTCAAAAATGGTGCACGGTGGGCTTCGCTATATTTCCCACGGCGACATCAAGCTGACCCGGGATTCGCTGCAGGAGCGTGAGCGACTGCTGCGAGAAGCGCCGGGGCTGATCGACCGGATGGGATACCATTTCACGCTCCGCAAGGGCCAGTTTCCGGGTCGTATCCCCTTTAGCCTGGTGCTGTGGTTGTACGACAAGTTGGCCGGGATCAAGGATCACCGCTATTTCAGCCGCGAAAAACTTGAGCAGCACTACCGCGGCGTGAGTGTCGAGGGTCTCACCGGCGCCATGTACTACACCGACACCGTCACAGACGATGCGCGCCTGGTACTGCGCGTGCTGCAGGATGCGATTGTGGCCGGCGGTGCGGCGATCAATTACACCCGCGCGCAATCGCTGATCAAACACCAGGGGCAAGTGGCGGGTGTGGTACTGCAAAGCGTGGATACGGGTGCGCAGCTCGAGGTGCGCTGCAAGGCCGTCATCAACGCCACCGGCGCCTGGGCAGACCGATTGCGCAACGAGGTGAACCCGGAGAAGCGTATTCGCCCGCTGCGCGGCAGCCACCTGGTGTTGCCCCGGCACAAGCTGCCGGTGACAGACTCTCTCTCGCTGTTGCACCCGGTCGACAAGCGCCCGGTGTTTATCTTTCCGTGGGAGGGCGCAACGGTGGTGGGAACCACGGATCTCGATCACCGGGATGATATCGACCAGGAGGCGAGCATCAATACGCAGGAGCTGGATTACCTGCTGGAGATCGTGCGCCTGATGTATCCCACGCTCAATATTACGGCAGGCGATATTATCTCCACCTGGTCCGGGGTGCGCCCGGTAATCGGATCTGACAAATCTACCGACCCATCCAAGGAGCGACGCGATCACGCTGTCTGGGTCGATGGCGGCCTGGTGACAGTCAGCGGTGGCAAGCTGACCACGTTTCGCCTGATCGCGCTGGATGCGCTTGCCGCGGCGGGGCCTGCGCTGGGCAGGGTGGCGGTGCAGGAGGCCAGCGATGCCATTTTCCAGACGCCCTCGATCAGTGTCGACCAGCTCGATACCACCGACAGGCAGTGGGCGCAGCGCCTGATAGGCCGTTACGGTGATTGCGCCAGAACGCTGCTGGAGGTGGCTGATGCCGGCGAGCGGCAATTGATCGGCGACACACAGTTTTGCCTGGCGGAGTGCCGCTGGGCCGCGCGGCATGAGGCGGTGGTGCACCTGGATGATTTGCTGTTGCGCCGCACGCGCCTTGGTTCGCTGTTGGAAAACGGTGGTGAAGCGCTGTTTCCAGCGCTGCAGGGCATCTGCGCAACTGAATTGAACTGGGACGATGATCGATGGCAAGCTGAGGCAGTGCGCTATCGGGAGATCTGGCGCAAGCACTATTACCTGCCGACGACATAACAGCCGCCACGGGATCGGGTATGGACAATAACAAAGATTATGTTCTGGCCATCGACAACGGTACACAAAGCGTCCGTGCACTGGTGTTCGATCTTGAGGGCGAACTGGTTGCCAAAAGCAAGGTAGAGATCGAGCCCTATTTCTCAGCGCAGCCGGGCTGGGCCGAACAGCATGTCGAGTATTTCTGGGACAAACTTTGCGAGGCCTGTAACGGGCTCTGGCCGCAGTTGGAGTTTCCCAGAAGCGCGATCAAGTCTGTCGCGCTGACCACGCAACGCGCTACCGTCGTCAACCTGGATGCCGATGGCAAGCCGCTGCGCCCGGCTATCGTCTGGCTCGACCAGCGTCTCGAAGACAACCTGCCCGGCATGGGCCTTTGGGGCGCGCTGCTGACGCTGGCCGGTGAGCGGGAAACGGTCCGTTTTTTTCGCCGCCAGGCGGAATCGCACTGGATTAAAAATCGGCAACCGCAAATCTGGGAAAAAACCGACAAGTTTCTGCTGTTGTCGGGATATCTCACCTACAGGCTGACGGGAAAGTTCGTCGATTCGGTGGCGAGCCAGGTCGGGTATATCCCGTTTGATTTCAAGCGGCATAAATGGGCGCATGCACTGGACTGGAAGTGGCGCGCGTTGCCGATCAAGCGCAGCCAGTTGCCGGAACTGGTGCCGGCGGGAACGTCGCTGGGGCAGATCACTGCGCAGGCTGCTCAGCAGACGGGTATCCCGGCGGGACTGCCGCTGATTTCCGCCGGAGCCGACAAGGCCTGTGAGGTGCTGGCGTCCGGCTGCCTCACGCCGGACACGGGAAGCCTGAGTTACGGCACCACGGCGACATACAACAGCACCCATACCCGCTACATAGAGACGATCAAGCACGTTCCGGCGTACCCGGCGGCTATGCCGGGTGCGTACAACTCCGAGACCATCGTGCAGCGTGGTTACTGGATGGTGAACTGGTTCAAACGCGAGTTCGGTTTGCATGAGACGCGTCTGGCCGCGGAGTTGGGCGTAGAAACCGAAACCCTGTTTGACGATTTGCTAAAGCAGGTACCCGCCGGTGCAATGGGCCTCACCGTGCAGCCCTACTGGTCGCCAGGTGTGCGAATCCCGGGCCCCGACGCCAAGGGTGCCATCATCGGCTTTGGTGATGTGCACACGCGCGCCCATATCTACCGGGCCATCATTGAAGGGTTGGCGTATGCGTTGCGCGAGGGTAAGGAGCGTCTGGAGCAGCGCAGTGGTCACCGCATCACGACACTGAAAGTGTCCGGTGGCGGCTCGCAGAGTGACGAGGCCATGCAGATTACCGCCGATATATTCGGCCTCGCGGTTGAGCGCCCACACACCTACGAAACATCGGGGTTGGGTGCGGCCATCAATGCCGCCGTGGGCGTTGGCCTGTATCCCGACTACGCCGCCGCGCTGCAGAAAATGACGCGCACGGGTGATACTTTTTCGCCGATTGCAGAGAACGTGGAAACGTATGACAGGTTGTATCGGGAGGTCTACCTCAAAATGTATGCCAGGCTGAGTCCCTTGTATGGGGCTATTCGCCGCATAACGCGCTACCCGTTTTGAGGGGGCCCGCCCCTGGCGGCAGCCGGCTCAGGCCGCAGACCGGGTGGGCGAGTCGATAGCCAGCAGGTCCTCGAGGAACCATGCGGCAAACGCATGGCGGCCGTCCACCCCCGACTTGGCGTAGATGGTCGAGGCCTGTTGGCGCACGGTTTTCTCTCGCGTGTCGCGAACGGCGGCGATCTCCTTGAAGCTGAGCCCCTTCAGCAGCAGCATCGCCACCTCCTGTTCACTCGTTGTCAGCTGCCAGGCCCGAAACTGGTGTTGTATCACCTCGCTGTACTGTTTACGGGCGTTGCGCATTTCCTCGGTGATATTGGCCATCTCGCGGTCGGCCTTGGTCAGGGTCTGGGTCAGTAGCTCCAGTTGGCGGGACTTTTGGCGCATCTCGATCACCAGGTAGATTACAGTGAGCCCTGCCGCAAGCACAATCAGGCTCTCTTCGATGATGTGCCACGTGGGAACGCCCAGCTGTATGTCCGTCACCACATCCGCGAAGTTGAGGACCATAATGGTGCTGAAAATAATGGTGATCACAATGTCTTTCATTTTATGCCATTAAATCAATAAGTTAAGGGGTGGGGTACATATGTACCACAGGCCCGCGAGGGACATTAGCCCGATGTATGCAGGCCGTGGATAACTAGAATGCGGGCACCCTGAATCTCCCGGCGCTTGCCCATGAAACGTTTACCGCTCCGCCTTCCGCGGTACTGCGGCCTCTGGCTCGCGGCTTTGCTGTCGCTGTCCAATGGCGGGGTCGCGCAGTCTGTCACAGATATTACCTTGGGGGACGTCCTGTCGACCACCCTCGTCCGCGCTAATGATGCGGGGAATCAGGGCGAAATGGCACTCTACCGGGCCTCATCATGGCTGGCAGGAGTGCCCAGTGTAAGCCTCAGCTATCTTGGCAGCGAGGACCGTTACGGTGTCGATGAATCTGAAATGAGCGTCAACCTGCCGCTCAAGTCCAGTCGCCGACGCTCTGCTGACACTGCGCTGCAGGCGCTGGCGACAGGGCTCGATGAAGTCGCCCGGCATGTACGCGAACTGTATTACTCCGGGTTGATTCGCGAAGCGCTGTGGTCATTCCGGCTGGCGGATACGCGCCGCCAGTTTGCCGCCAACAAAAAGCAGGTGTTGCGTGAGCTGGAGCAGCGCCAGCAGGAGCTGCTGGCCGTTGGTGCCTCGTCAGAGTACACGCTGTTGCTGCTGCAAATGGAAGTCGTGCAGGTTGAGATTTTGCAGCAGGACTATCTGCAGGAGGCCCGCCTGTGGTTGCAGCGCTACCGGCGCCTGACAGGTCTGGCCGCCATGCCGACCGATATTGTGGAGCCTGCGCTGCAAAACGATAGCTTCCGGGCTGACCGGCATCCGCAGCTACAGGCGCTGGAGCTCGCCCATCAACAGCGACAGCAAGTGCTGCAGGCGAACAGCCCGCGGGCTTCGGACTGGAACCTGGCGCTCAAGGCCAAGAATCTGGACAGCGATGGTTTTAACGAGCAACAGTATGGCCTCGGGGTAGAGATACCACTGTCGGTGTTCGATGTCTCTCGGCAGGCAGATAATTCGGAATGGCGCTCAGCCCAGCGCGAATTTTCCTTGGCCAGAGACCAGCTATTGACTGAGTTTTCCGCCGCCTGGGAGCAGTTGCTGAATGAGCGGGATACGCTGCAGAAAAAGCAGTCCCTGCTGGATCGATCCGAACAGCTCGCGGAGCGCATCACCGGGCAACTCGAACAATTGCAGGCCAGCAACGAGGTTGCTCAAGAGATCGTGCTGCGCCGCACGATGGCCGCCATCGATACGCGCGCCGACGTCGCGCTGAATGAACTTCTTATCGGACAGAACAACGCAATGCTGCGCCAGGCAGCGGGATTAAGTCTATGAAGAACGCAGCTCTGGCTCTCCTGATGTCGCTGGCCAGCGTCGGGATCGCAACAGCACAAACGGTGGATCTGGTCGCGCTGGGAGCCCTCGAGCTCGAGTACGAGCGCCCGCTCGCGGTAGCGTCCTATCCCGGCCAGACATTGTCGGGCCGGGTGGGCTTTCGCAATGGCGAGGCCTATATTGTGCCCAGTCCCGGTCGCGTGCAACAGATCGAGTATCTTGTAGAGCCGGGTGCCGCCGTGAACAAGGGCCAGCCTTTCGCGGTACTGCGCGGCCCGGAAATGCATCACGTCGAGATGAGTTACGAGAGCAGTCGAGCGCTGGCGGCCAGTGCCGAGCAGCGTTTTTTAAGCAACCAGCCGCTGTATAAGCGCAAGGCTATCAGTGAAAGCCAGTGGCGCGAGATCAGTGAGAATTATTACGCCTCACAGCTCGAGTACGAGCACATGCGACACTTTTTCGAATTGGTCGCCAGCGACGACGACCCGGCAGCACTGACGCTGACCGCACCGCTGGCCAGCGTTATCGATTACGACGCGGACAGCAGTGAAGTCGCTGAGGGCGATAGCATTGCCCTTTTCATTCCGCGCGACGCCATCCGCCTGGAAGTGGCGTTGCCCCAGGGGGCAGGCGCAGATGTCTTTGCAGTTCGCACCGATAGCTGCGAACTCGACATCGAGCGTGTCAGCGCGATGACTGACGGCTTCTTCATCAAGGCGTGGACGCAGACCTTGCCGCCCGCATGCCCGTTAATGCTTGGACAACAGGTGCTGGTGCAGCCTCTGGTGCGCACCAGCAATGCCTACCGCGTGTCGCAGGCAGCGGTCTTCACCCTTGAGCGACAGACTTATGTGTGGCTGCTGCGCGACGACACCCTCGAGGCGATCGCAGTGACCGTGCTGGCAGCAGAGGGTGATGCTTATTTCGTGCGCACTGAGGACTCGCTCGCAGGCCAGGGTGTACTGATATCTTCTGTCAGTGCCGTGCAGGGCGTTTTGCTGGGATTGGGAGAAGAGTAGATGCTGGCCGCGCTGATTCGCTTTTCCCTCACGCAGCGTGTGTTTGTCGGGATTCTGGTGCTGGTGGCGATGGCGCTGGGTGTCCGGGCCTGGCTGGCACTGCCCATCGATGCATTTCCCGATATCGCACCGACCCAGGTGAAGATCATACTCAAGGCGCCGGGTATGACGGCTGAGGAGGTCGAGCAGCAAGTGACGCAGCTGATAGAAACCGAGCTGCTGGGTATTCCCGATCAGCAGATGCTGCGGTCAGTGACGAAATACGCGATCACTGATATTACGCTGGACTTTCGCGATGGCACCGACATTTACTGGGCCCGGCAGCAGGTCAATGAACGCCTGGCCAATGTGCGCGACAGTCTGCCGGACACTGTCAGCGGCGGTGTCGCGCCGATGAGTACCCCGCTCAGTGAGATGTTCATGTTCACTGTGGAAAACCCGAATTTGTCGCTGATGGAGCGGCGTCAGCTGCTCGACTGGGAGATTCGGCCCGTTTTGCGCACGGTGCCCGGAGTGGCGGATGTCAATGTACTCGGCGGATACGCGCGCACCTTCCAGGTGACGCCGCGCGCTGCAATGCTGGCGCAGGCGGGGATCAGCATGGAGGACCTGGAGCAGGCCATTGCGGATAACAATGTGAATCTTGGCGCCGGCCGCCTGGAGCAGGGTAACGACACACTGGTGGTGCGCACCGAAGGTCGCATCGAGAGCCGGCAGCAGCTGGCAAACCTGGTGGTCAAGGTTGTGGGTCAGCACATCTATCGGCTCGGCGATGTGGCCGACGTCAGTATAGGGCACCTCGCGCGCTACGGTGCGGTGACGCGAAATGGCGAGGAAACCACCCAGGCGCTGATCATCGCGCTCAAAGACAGCAACACCGCCGAGGTCGTGGCGGGCGTCAAGCGCAAGCTGGCGGACATTGGGCCCACACTGCCGCCGGGTACCGAGCTCAATGTTTTCTATGATCGGGCGACGTTGATCGACACCGCGATTGAAACGATCTCCAGTGCGCTGTTCCAGGCCATTGCAATCGTGGTGGTGCTGCTCGCGCTGTTCCTGGGTAATCTGCGTGCGGCAGTAGTGGTATCGCTGTCACTGCCGCTGTCGGCGCTGGCGACCTTTTACCTGATGTCTGTCGCCGGGCTGTCAGCGAACCTGATGAGCCTGGGTGGGCTGGTCATCGCGATCGGCATGCTGGTCGACTCCTCGGTGGTCGTGGTCGAGAATGTGGTCACAACCATGTCGACCCGAAAGGGTTTGCCGCGGTTACACCTGATTTACCGGGCCTGTAAGGATGTGGCGCTACCCGTGGTCTCCGGTACGGCGATTGTGCTGATTGTGTTTTCACCGCTGCTCACCCTGACCGGTCTCGAAGGCAAGCTGTTTACCCCGGTGGCGGTGACTATTGTATTCGCGATGTCAGTTTCCCTGCTGCTGGCATTGACGGTGGTGCCGATAGCCGCCTCGCTGCTGTTGGGCGATAAACCCATAGCGGCGCCGAAATGGGTTTCTGCCCTGCAACAAGCCTACCAGCGCAGTCTTGAAGCGGTGATGCTGAAACCGCGTGCGGTACTGGCGGTGTTTGCCGTACTACTGGTTCTCAGCGGGGTGATGTTTACGTTTACCGGGAAGACATTCATGCCGGTGCTGGATGAGGGCGACATCATCGTGCAGCTGGAGAAGTCTCCCAGCATCTCGCTGTCGGCCTCGGTAGCACTGGACACGCAAATTCAGCGCGCCTTGCTCGAGGGCATCCCCGAAATTCGCCAGATCGTGGCACGCACCGGCTCGGATGAAATCGGGCTGGACCCGATGGGACTGAACGAGACTGATGTTTTTATGGAGCTCAAACCGGCTTCTGAGTGGCGCTTTGACAGCAAGGAGGCACTGATCGAATCGATTCGGGAGGTGTTGCAGGGCTATCCTGGCATTAATATCGGGTTTACGCAGCCGATCCAGATGCGCGTATCGGAAATGCTGACCGGCAGTAGCGGCGATCTCTCGATAAAAATCTTTGGCAACGAGATTCCCCGCCTGGCGGCGCTGGCAGACCAGGTGGCCGCCGTCACGCGCGGCGTTGCCGGCAGCGTCGATGTCCAGACCTCATCGATCGACGGCGGCAAATTCCTGAGTGTCGATGTACACGCTGAAGTGGCGCAGCGATTCGGTATGTCCACGCTGGCTTTCGCGCGCTATCTCAGGACGCAGCTGGAGGGGCTGCAGGTGTCGGAAATCATCGAGGGCAAGAAAAGAACCCCGATTGTCTTCGCCACCAATGACGAGGGTCCTTTTGCGCTGGCGTCGGTCAACGACCTGCGCCAGACGGTGATGGTGATGCCAGATGGCCGTCAGGCGCCGCTGTATGAACTCGCCGAGGTCGGCTATAGCGAAGGCCCCCTGGTCGTCGAGCGCGAGCGTGGAAACCGGTTTGCGGTGGTCACCGCCAATGTTGCGGGCAGGGACATCGTCGGTTTTGTAGAAGAGTTGGAGGTCACCCTGGGGGAGCAGTTGGCACTCCCTTCAGGATATCGCCTGGAGTTCGGCGGTGAGTTTGAAAACCAGCAGCGCGCCACACAAAACCTGTTACTGGTGATCCCCGCTGCGCTGTTGCTGATCACGATCATACTCTTCTCCACCTTCCGCTCGATTACAAAAGCGGCTTTGATTCTGGGCAATATACCCTTCGCGATTATGGGCGGCCTGATCGCCCTCTTTATCACCGGTGAGTACCTCTCAGTGCCGGCCTCCGTGGGCCTGATAGCACTGCTTGGTGTGGCCGTGCTCAACGGTGTGGTCATGGTGAGTTACTTCGAACAGATTCGGCTCAGTGTCGCGCAAGTGCACTTGCGTATCGTGCAGGGTTCGGTGAGGCGATTGCGCCCGGTATTGATGACTGCCAGTACTGCGATGTTTGGCCTGATGCCGCTTGTATTCGCCACGGGCCCCGGTGCGGAAATACAAAAGCCGCTGGCGATCGTGGTTATTGGCGGCCTGTTTACCTCAACAGTGACGACTCTTTACCTGCTGCCGCTGTTCTACTATTACCTGGAGCGCCGTCATCATGAGTGAACAGCAATTACTGAGCATCATTGTTCCGATTGATTTGCGCGACGATATGGTCGATGTGCTTGCAGGCTGCGACATGGTTTCCGGCTTCAATATGTCCTCCATTGCCGGCTACAGCAGGGAGCACAGTCAGTATGATCTGCGCGAGCTGGTAGAGGGGTACCGGGCGCTTTGCCAGTTTGATGTGATCCACCAGCAGGTCCATCAGGTTGAACTGCTTGCGCAGCTGCAACAGGCGTTTGTATCGACCTCGATCCGCTACTGGATCACCCCTATTCGTGAGCAGGGGCATCTGTAGCCCTCATCGCGTTACTGCGTTCGTCGCTCGCCGTTTTGTCGGTTGGCAGGTAGACGCGGTTGAGATCAGCCTCGCTGCGACCCCTGGTCACGGCTGCGCGATTACCTGGGCCAGGGCCTCGATCTGTTGCTGGCGCAGCGGTTGGCTCGGTGTTGCCTTGCTGTTCAATGTCGACCACTGCGGGTGGGCGCGCGCTTTTTGCAGTGGCTCCGGCAATTTGCCCTCGCGCCAGGTTTTCTCCGCTGGCATCTCGACTTCGACGCTGTCGGTAGCGGCGTGACCCCTGCAATCCAACGCCTGCAATAGCAGTGTCTGGCGCAGGGCCAGCAGGCGCAGTACGTTGTCATCGACAGTCAGTTCGCGTTTGCCCTTGAGCTTGCCCAGCAGGCGGTTGCCATAACTGCGGGCCGTTTGCAGTGCGCCGCCGGCGAGAGCCCCGGCCAGGGCGGCAGTACCCAGCGTCAGTCCGCCGACCAGCAGGTCTACTCCGGCGCCGGCCGCAGCGCCGGCGGCAATTCCGCTACCGACATTGACTCCCAGTTGCCGCAGCGTCTCCGGATTGAACAAATCATCGCCCCAGCGCCCGTCCAACAGCGGCAGTTCGGCAGCGCTCGCGTCGCCGGGCCTGAAAGCGTAGAGTTTCAACAGGGCTTCAACACAGCGCTGCTCCCGCTGGCGCACGGCCTTTCGCAGGTTGTCGATGGCCTGTTGCTCTGCAGCGGCTGCGCTCTTGACACTGTGCCGGTAAGCGGCGCAATCGATCAGTAGTTCTGCGATCAGCTGTGTGGCGCTGGCGTGTCGGCTTTGGCGCTGCGCCTCGTGATCGCGCACCAGGCGTTCCAGTTGTGGGCGCGAATCTTCCAGCAGCAGTGCCAGGCTTTCGTAGAGCCGCTGTTCGCCATCCTGCGGCGGCGCCACGCTGTCAAAACGCACCACCGCGTGCAGGCCCAGGCGCGCCAGTGCCTCGCGCCACTGTGGTTCGCGCTGCTCGGAGCTGCTGACAAAGTTGAACACCGGCAGCAGGGGCTTGCCGCAGCTGGCCAGTACGGAGAGTTCGTCGCGGTATTTGGCCAGCACCGGCTCCCGCGCATCAATCACATAGAGCCCTGCGTCTGACGCCAACAACTGGCGCAGTACCTTGGCCTCCTGCTCGTAGCGCTGGCGTGCTTCGCTGCCCTGCAGAAAGCGGGCGATGCGCGCCGGGCCGTCAAGCCGCTCGCCGGGGCGGTCCAGTCGTTCCAGGTAATCCAGCAGGGCAATGGCGTCCTCCAGCCCCGGTGTATCGTACAACTCCAGCAGCGCTTCGCCCTCCACCGACAGGCGGGCTCCCTCGACGTGTCGGGTGGTGCTGGGTCGATGCGACACTTCGCCGAAATCCACATCGCGGGTGAGGGTGCGCAGCAGAGAGGTTTTGCCGACGTTGGTGTGGCCCACCACGGCCAGTTTCAGCGGCTTATTCACTGCCGGTCTCCAGCCAGTTCAGCGGTGCGCAATCGGTAAAGGGTAAACCCAACTGCTGCAGGGCGCTGTGCCAGTCGGCCAGCCGGTCGCTATCCAGTGTTTGCTCAGGCGGCGCCGGCAGCAACCAGATGTGGGTTGCCACAGCACTGCGCGCCAGTTCGGCGATCAGTCCCAGGCTGCCGCGATCCGGCGAGCGTCGTGGATCGCAGGCTATGGCCAGGCGAGCGGGCGGAACCTGTGCCAGTTGTTCCAGTAGCTGTTGTCGGGATTCACGGTTGTCGAGAATGCCGGCGTTCATCACCGTCTCTGATAGTGGTGGTGGCCAGGGATGTTCGTTGTCCAGTTCGATGGCAACCAGAACGGCGCCGGTGCCCTGTGTCGGAGCAGCGTCCGTGCGCGTGCCGGGGAGTGTGTCGGGGGCGGCATCGTTGACTCCCAGTCGCTCGCTGGTGGGCATCAGGCGCTCGCTCAATTGCGTGTAGCCGGGTAGCTTCAGGTCCAGGCTGAGGTTGCGGCGGCCGCGGCGCCAGCGCCACAGGCAGAGCACCGCAAGCAACAGGCGCGGCGCAACACCGTATACCAGCAGTACGCCTACCAGCCAGGAGGCCCACGCCTGTCGCGCGTTTTCGAGATCCAGCGCGGTATCGCCGCTGGCGCGAATCATTTCAGCATCGGGTACATGGAATCCCAGCCAGGCAGGCACGATGCCAAGAAAGTGGGTGAAGGCGACAAACGTGTCGCTGTGCAGGATCGTGGTCTCCCAGATAAAGCCGTAGCGGCGCGTCGCCATCAACATCAACGTCACCAGCAGCGCACTCAACAGGGCCAGCAGCCAGGCACAGTGGGTAACCACGCCAATGGCCCAGCGATTCAGGTGTTGCCGCTGCAGCAACAGTACCAGTGCGGGTGCCAGTTGCGCCGCCCTGGCATCGCGGGCGAGCTTTGCACTGAGCCACAACCAGAACCGGCCGAGGCTGGCTTGCTGCTCCCTGCTCCACATCACTCCCAGCGCCCAGCTGAATAGCATCAGCAAATTCAGCCCCAGCAGGCTGCCCAGCGCCCAGAACACGTTGACTGGTGCCTGCCCTTTGCCCAGCGCGGCAAAGGCCAGCCCCGCACCACTGAACACCGCCAGTACGGCCAGCGCGAAAAGCGCCAGTCGCGCGCCCTGAAGCCAATGGACCAAAGCATCCAGCAGGCCATCGCGCCGGGCTAACCACAGCGCCCGGTGTTGTAACCGGGTCGACAGGTCGCCGCCCGATGTGCGCGCGCTGCGATTCGCCTCGAGATCTTCAAGTGGGCCTGCCTGCTCTTCGCTCAGCCGCACGGCTTCAGTGAGCCAGAGACGTTGCAGTGGTGTCGGTTCAGTCACGCGGTGTCCTGTTTTTTTAAAACCCGAAGCATAACCGCTGTGAGGGCGGCCTGCATCCGGTGCGCTGCTTAAACTTTGCAGGGCTTGTCCTGGTGGCTGCGCAGCCGTCATAAAACCGACGTTAAAGCGCGTTATATTTGTCTCGCAGGGGGCGCTCCTGGTCGGGATTTATCGGCTCACGCCAGGCTGTATACCTCGTCCCGCAATGTCCTTATGGGGGTCAGTGGCAGCCTGGTCTGTCGCTGGAGCGGGCATGGATGGCCCGGCCGTTGGGGGAATATTACCAAGTGTTTTCGCTGTTAACGTCGAATGAGCGACCCTATAATCATGAAATACCACACATCTGACAACGTGTTATGGAGAAAAACAGAATGAAAAAATTAGCACTATCCCTGGCGGTTTCTGCAATGGCCATGTCCGCATCGGCGATGGATCCGCTGCCCAAGGAAGCCGGTTTTTCTGGTTTTCTCGCTGTTGGCGCTGCCGGTGGCTCTGTTGAGTCGAACTTCCTGGCAAAGATCCTGAGTATTGATCTGGGTAACAATGACATCTACGTCTACGACTCGCCCGATCAAACGGACATCATCATTCCCAGCTTTAACTATAACCTTGGCTACACGTTTGCCAACAAGAAGACGCGAATCTACGCTGGCACCGCGGTAGAAGACTCGCTGGATTTTTCCACTAACACTGTGTTGGCCGTGCGTCACGATTTTGATTCGCTCGGCGGTATTGAGCTGGCCGGTCTCGCCCCGGGCGTCGCCAAGCTTGACGTGTGGGAAGATCCCTACCAGTTGGGTTCAAACCGCAGCTCGACAGAGCGCACCACCAGTGGCGGCCGCCTCACCTGGGACAAGATGTTCGGCACCGGGCTGGAGTTTATCGCCAATGTCCGCAAAGTGGATATCGATCACGAGCGCAGCGGCGAGAGCCTTGGCCTTAGCGCAGCAGACCAGAAATTGCTCGATCGCGAGGGCGATGTAACCCGCATAGAACTGGGTTATGCATTTAACACCATGGGGGATGATCTCGTTGTGCGCCCGAGCGCGGCCTATATTGATCGCGACCTCGACGGTAAAGCCATGGCCCAGGACGGCTATGAACTCGGCGTCAGCTTTGCCTATGATGCCGGGAACTACACCTGGTTGAACCGCGCAGCCTACCAGAGACTGGACGGCGACAAGGCAAACCCGATCTTCAATGAAGTCAACGACGCCAACGTGTACGTGCTTGCCAGCGAACTGCGTATTCCCGATCCGTTCGGCTGGGAAAAGTGGTTCACTACTGTGGGTGTTTCGTGGGCAGAGAACCAGGCCGATATCGACTTTAACAAAAGTTCTGTCGCCATGTTCTCGGCGCACATCGGTCGCAGCTTCTAGCATTTAGCGAATCCGCCAAGGGCCCCGGCAGCGACGCTGCCGGGGCTTTTTTATGGCGGTTCAGACGCCAGGATAAACACCGCCCTATACCCCCGGCCCCAGCGACACGGTACACTACGCACCATGGATAAACTCTTCATACTGTTTCAAAACATTGTGCCGCAGCACCTGTTGTCGCGCTTTATGGGATTGCTGGCAGCGCTGCGCCACCCGGAGTGGCTGAAAAACTGGGTGATCCATCGCTTCATCCAGCATTTTAATGTGGATATGTCGGAAGCGGCGGAGCCGGATCACACCCGCTACGCCTGTTTCAATGATTTTTTTACTCGTCCGCTGCGCGACGGCGCAAGGCCGCTGGCGGACGCGGGCATTCTCTGTCCCGCCGACGGCGCCATCAGTCAGTTGGGTGATATAGCCAACGGGTTGTTGTTCCAGGCCAAGGGGCGATATTTTTCCACCGCGGATTTACTCGGTGGTGATGAAGCGCGCGCAACACAGTTTCAGGGCGGGCAGTTCGCCACGATCTACCTGTCACCCAAGGACTATCACCGGGTGCATATGCCGGTGGCCGGGCGGTTGACCGGTACCTGCTATATCCCGGGCCGGTTGTTTTCAGTCAATACTGTGACGGCCCAGAATGTGGATCGCCTGTTTGCACGCAACGAGCGGCTGGTGTGCTATTTCGATACCGAGCATGGCCCGATGGCGATGGTTCTTGTCGGCGCAATGGTGGTGGCGGGTATCGAAACCGTCTGGTCGGGACAGGTAGCGCCGCCGCCGAAGCGTCCGCTGTCGGTGGACTACGAGCACCTGCCGCAGCCGGTGACGCTGGCCAGGGGCGATGAAATGGGGCGTTTCATGCTTGGCTCTACGGTGATCCTGTTGTTTCCTGAAGGGGTGATGGGCTTTGACGAGCGCTATATCGCTGGTGCGGCGACCCGTATGGGTGAAGCTCTCGGTAGTTACCGGTAGTTACCGGTAGTTACTGGTACCGCCGGTCGCAACCGGGGCAGGGGGATTCGAAAACGGGCATAACGAAGGGCGCCCAATCCGGCTGCTGCGCAACTCAACCATTTTTTGCTGCGCAAAAAATCGGGATTCGAACAGTGCTCGCAGAAAGCCCCGGATTGGGCGCCCTTCGTTGAGCATGCCCTACCTTTCGAATCCCCCCGCCCCGGCTACGACCTCCATCAGTCGCAAACGAAAGCCCGGATTCAGCGAACAGTAGGAGGTCTTGCGGACGGAAAAGGGGGTGTGAACATTCAGGCCGCTGCCTAAGCTTGCCGCCGCTTACGGGGGTGTTCTGCGAGCACTGTCCGAGTCCAAATAATTGCGCAGCAATTTTTGTCGAGTTGCACAGCAGCCTGTAAGCGGCGGCAAGCTTGCGGCCGTTCACACCCCCTTTTCCGTCCGCAAGACCGGCTCAATGGCACCTTACTCCACGCCTCTTCAGGCCTCTTCCGGGTCTCTTCTAGTTTTCTTCCAGGCTAGCCACAATCCGCCGATAACTCTCCAGCCGTCGCTCGCTGATCACACCTGACTCGACGCCGGCGAGAATGGCGCACCCCGGCTCGTGCTGGTGCTGGCAGTCGCGAAACTTGCAGGTGCCGAGCAGCGGGCGAAACTCCCTGAATCCATGCTCGACCTGGGCCCTGCTCATATGCCACAACCCGAATTCGCGAATGCCCGGCGAGTCGATCAGGGTGCCGCCGCAATTCAGGTGCAGTAACAGCGCCGTAGTTGTTGTATGCGTGCCTTTTTGCGTGCTCTCAGACAGTGCGCCGACGCGGATATCCGCGGCGGGCAGCAACGCATTGACCAGCGATGACTTGCCGACACCCGACTGCCCCACAAACACACTGGTGCGCTCGTGCAGCGCACTTTGCAGTTCGCCCAGCCCGCCGTCCCTGATCGAGGTGCGAATGATGCGGTAGCCAAGCGTCGGATAGATGGCCAGTAGGTCGTCCATCGCCTGCGCCAGAGCGGGTTCCGCTGCCAGCAGATCCATTTTGTTTAACAGGATGACGGGTTCAATACCGACCACCTCGGCCGCCACCAGATAGCGATCAATCAGGTTTGCATGGGGTTCTGGTCGCGGTGCTATGACCAGCAGGATCTGGTCGATGTTAGCGGCGACAGGTTTCAGTTTGCCGTAGGGATCAGGGCGTGAAAGCACACTGTGGCGCTCGCGCTGCGCGACCACGACACCCATGGGATCACCCTCACACCAGACCACCCGGTCACCGGTCACCAGGCCTTCCAGATTGGCGCGTAAATGGCAGCGCTGGCTGTTGCCCGGTTCCGACTCCACCGCCACCTGCGTGCCGTAGTGTGCGATCACCAGGCCATCCTGTTCCGGGCCCAACTCGCCGCCGCTGAGCGCGTCCTGCGCATCCGTATCACGGCGTGCGGCGCGCTTGGCGCGCTCCCCCTGGATTTTCTCGATGCGCCAGGCCTGTTGCCGGCTGAGTTTGCGTTTACTCATGCACGCATTATTGGGATATGGCCTTGGTCTGTCGAGGCAATTTGTTACACTGCCGGATCTCACGATGACTCAGGGCACACCGTATGCAAAACGCCAGCAATCTTATTTGGGTCGATATGGAAATGACAGGCCTCGATCCCGAACAGGACTCAGTGATAGAGATTGCCACGATTGTGACCGATACCAACCTCAATACGCTCGCGGAAGGGCCGGTGATCGCGGTTCACCAGAGCGATGCCACCCTGGGCGCGATGGATGAATGGAACACCACCCACCACACGCGCTCCGGTCTCGTGGACAGGGTCAGGGCCAGCGATTATGACGAGCAGCGGACGGCGCAGGAAACGCTGGCTTTTCTGGCGCAATGGGTGCCCAGCGCAAGCTCACCCATGTGCGGCAATACCATCTGCCAGGACAGGCGCTTTATGGCCAGGCACCTGCCGGAGCTGGAGGCTTTTTTCCACTATCGCAACCTGGATGTGAGTACGCTCAAAATCCTGATGCAGCGGTGGCGGCCGGAGCTGGAGGCCGGGTTCACCAAGACCGGCACACATCAGGCGCTGGATGATATTCGCGAGTCGATCAATGAAATGCGCTACTACCGCGAGCACTTTCTCAGGTTGTCGTGACACCGTGTTGTTGCAGGGCCCAGGCGACATGCTCCTGCACCAGCTGCGAAGCATCTGCCTGGCGCGCCACCAGGGCGTTGATGACGCCTTCCGAGCGCGGGGCGTTGCCCAGCGCTATCGCCAGGTTGCGTAACCAGCGCTCGTAACCTATCCGGCGGATCGCAGAGCCCTCTGTTTTGGTCAGGAAGGTCTGTTCATCCCATGCAAACAGGTCCACCAGGTCGGCGTCGGCCAGCCCGTGGCGCGGTCGAAAATCTGCCTCGTCTGTCGGCTGTGCAAACTTGTTCCAGGGGCAGCATAACTGGCAGTCGTCGCAACCAAAGATGCGATTGCCCATCAGTGGGCGCAACTCGGTATCGATGCTGCCGTGGTGCTCAATGGTGAGGTAGGAGATGCATTTGCGGGCGTCCAGCTGAAACGGGCCGGTAAAGGCGTTGGTCGGGCAGATGTCGAGGCAGGCCGTGCAGGTGCCGCAGTGTTTGCTCTGCTGCGGCGCGTCCACCGGCAGCGGCAGGTCAGTAAAAATTTCTCCCAGGAAAAACCAGGAGCCGGCATCGCGGTTGATCAACAGCGTGTTTTTGGCAATCCAGCCGAGGCCCGCTTGCTCTGCAACGGCGCGTTCCAGTACGGGGGCGCTGTCGACGAAGGCCCGGTACTGGCCACTGCCGATTTCCGTCTCGATACGGCGCGCCAGCAGCGATAGTCGCTTGCGTACCAATTTGTGGTAGTCACGCCCCAGTGTGTAACGGGAAATATAGGCTTTTTGCGGCGAGGCGAGGACCTCCAGGGCCTGGGTGTCCCGCTCCAGATAGTCCATGCGCAGTGAAAGAACCCGCAGTGTACCGGGCACCAGTTCGTCGGGTCGCGCGCGTTTGCTGCCGTGGCGCGCCATATACTCCATGGTGCCGTGGTGGCCGGCATGCAGCCAGTTCTGTAAGTGGGCCTCGTGTTCACCCAGGTCCACGCCGGTGATGCCCATTTGCTGGAATCCGAGTTCAGTGGCCCAGTGCCGGATTTGATCTACCAGGCTGTGCAGATTCTGCTGTGAGGGTGGTTGTGGCAAACTGAAACGACCGTTGACTGGCATGTCGTTATTATTCTGCCAGATGTGGCGCTATTATGGACCTCTTTCTCGGCTTGCACGCGGACTATCGGAACGGAAGGCAGTGACATGATCTCAGGCACGGAAACCCTCTACACGGCAGCACAAACCCGGGCGCTGGATCACTGTGCCATCCACGACTACAAAATCGCGGGTGTCACCTTGATGTCGCGCGCCGCTGACGCTGCGTTCAGGTGCCTGCTGGACTGCTGGCCAGACCCGGCGTGTTTGCAGGTTCTGTGTGGCACTGGCAACAACGGTGGCGACGGCTTTCTGATTGCCGATCTCGGCCATAAACGCGGCATTGATGTCACGGTAGTGCAGGTAGGTGATCCGACAAAAATCAGCGGTGATGCGCTGCTGGCGCGTCAGCAGGCGCTCGCCAACGGTGTCAGGATAATCGATTTTCGCGAGGCCTCTCTGCTACCGGAGGGGGTGGTGGTCGATGCCCTGCTGGGAACCGGGCTGGGAGGCGACGTGCGCGGTGACTATGTGCAGGCTATCGATAGCATCAACAGCTGCGGTGCACCCGTGCTGGCGGTGGATATACCCTCGGGACTGTGCTCGGATACGGGGCGGGTACTGGGTGCGGCGGTTCATGCCGATATCACGGTGACCTTTATCGGCCTCAAGCGCGGGCTCTTTACACTGCAGGCGCCGGACTACACAGGGGCCGTGCATTTTTCCGATCTTGGGGTGCCCGCCGATGTGTATGGGGCGGTTGCCGCAGACTGCTCCAGACTCGAACTGGAACCGTTGCTGGAGCGTTTGCCCCGGCGACCTGCAACAGCCCACAAGGGTTTGTATGGCACTGTGTTGGTGGTGGGCGGTGACTACGGGCTGCCTGGCGCGGCGGCTCTCGCTGCGGAGGCGGCGCTGCGCTGCGGCGCAGGCCTGGTGCAGGTGGCGACGCGGCCCGAACATGTCGCCGCACTCGTGGCGAGAGTGCCGGAGGTGATGCCCCGCGGTATTGGCGCGGCGTGTGATTTCACGCCGATGCTGGACGCCGCCGATGTGCTGGTGGTCGGCCCCGGGTTGGGACAGTCGCCCTGGGCGGTGGAGTTGTTGCAACTGGCTCTGGCCAGCGGCAAGCCTCTGGTGCTGGATGCCGATGGCCTCAACCTGCTGGCCAGTGGTGCGCTGGGCGTTATCGCGCCAGCCGGGAATCGGGTGCTGACGCCGCATCCCGGCGAGGCTGCGCGGCT
Organism: uncultured Halioglobus sp.; assembly: GCA_963976735.1. Classification (GTDB taxonomy): domain Bacteria; phylum Pseudomonadota; class Gammaproteobacteria; order Pseudomonadales; family Halieaceae; genus Marimicrobium. The sequence goes on along the minus strand of CAXBLZ010000001.1, from coordinate 49,759 downwards.
GCTGTCATCGACCACCGCCGAGGTGCAGGCGGACCGGTTTGCAGCGGTCAGTGCCCTGCAGTCGCGGCTTGGGGGTGTTGTCATTCTGAAGGGAAATGGCACGGTGATCAGCGATGGCGACAGTGTCGTATTGAGCGACTACGGTAACCCCGGTATGGCCAGCGGCGGAATGGGGGATGTGCTCAGCGGCGTTCTCGGGGCTTTGTTGGCCCAGCACTTGTCGCCAGTGGAGTCGGCGGCACTGGGGGTTTGCCTGCACGGCGCGGCTGCGGATATCGCCGCCGAGGAGGGGCAGCGCGGGCTGGTGGCGTCGGACTTGATTCCTGTTATGCGGTCCCTGCTCGGATGACAGGGGAGCGCGCTGCGGTGATCGCCGCCGATGAAGCGGAAATGGTGCAACTCGGTGCACGACTGGGTGCGGTATGCGAGCCCGGTCTGGTGATTTTCCTGCAGGGAGACCTGGGTATGGGGAAAACCACGTTCAGTCGCGGTTTCATGCAAGCACTCGGCCACCAGGGCGCGGTCAAGAGCCCCACCTATACACTGGTAGAGCCCTACAGGCTGCGCGGTCTGGAGGTATTTCATTTTGATTTGTACCGCCTGGGGGACCCTGAAGAGCTCGAATTCATGGGTATTCGCGATTATTTTGGTGATATGTCGGTTTGTTTGGTGGAATGGCCGGAGCGGGGCCTCGGCGCTTTGCCCTTGGCGGATTTAGTGATTACCATAGCGACTGAAGGACGGGGGCGACGGCTGGAGTACAGCGCGCTGACCGAGCAGGGCAGACGGGTACTGGCGCAGATGCAGGCAGATCCCGGGGCGCAGACCCGTGCCTGAAAAAAATAGTGTGACCGAGTGGGAGTGATATGGGCAGGGCGTGGTGGATCTTGTTGGTCCTGGGATTTCTGGGCGCGCATACCGCGTGGGCCTCGCAGGTGCAGGACGTGCGCCTGTGGCGGGCGCCTGATCACACGCGAATTGTTTTCGATTTGTCCGGTCCCGCGCAACACTCGCTGATCGTTCTGTCTGACCCCGGCCGTGTTGTGCTGGATATCCAGGATACCCAACTGCGTGCCGACCTGGCCAAACTGCAGCTCTCCAATACGCCAGTTTCCTCAGTCCGCTCTGGCATACGCGATGGCGACGACCTGCGCATCGTGCTGGAAATTACGGATGAAGTGGATCCTCGCAGTTTTTCACTGAAAGCCAACGAGCAGGCGGGCGATCGTCTGGTGCTGGATCTCTACGACCAGCAGGTAAAACAGGTCACTGAAGTCAAGAAAACCGTGCAGCACTCAGCCAAGCGCGACCTGATTATCGCGATCGATGCCGGTCACGGCGGAGAGGACCCCGGTGCACTGGGGCCAAACAGGGTGCAGGAAAAGGACGTTGTGATGGCGATCTCCCGGGAATTGAACATGCTCTTTCAGGCAGACCCGGGGTTCAAGCCGACGTTGATTCGCACCGGCGATTACTATGTGAGCCTGAAAGGGCGTCGCGACCTGGCGCGCGAACGGCAGGCCGACCTGTTTGTCTCCATTCACGCCGACGCATTCAAACGCAAGGAGGCGCATGGGGCCTCGGTCTATGCGCTTTCCACCGGAGGCGCGACCAGTACCGCCGCCGAGTATCTGGCGCAACGCGAGAATGCCGCCGACCTCGTCGGTGGTGTCAGTTTGTCCGACAAGGACGATGTGCTGGCGGGCGTGCTGGCGGATTTATCGATGACGTCCACCCTGGATACCAGCCTGAAATTGGGTGACAAGGTGTTGCGGAATGTGGACGGAGTGGCCAAGTTGCACAAACGCCAGGTAGAACAGGCCGGTTTCGCGGTGCTGAAATCACCGGATATCCCTTCCATTCTGGTGGAGACAGGCTTTATCTCCAATCCCCAGGAAGCTGGCCTGCTGGCCACCACGGCCTACCAGAAGAGAATTGCCGCGGCCATCCATCGCGGTATTCGAGAGTGGTTCAAGGCGCACCCGCCATCGGGCACCTTGCTGGCCTGGCAAAAGCAGCAGGGCGCAGAGGAGTACATCATCGCGCAGGGTGATACACTCTCCGGTATCGCCGATCGCTTCAGGGTCCCACTGGCAGAACTCAAGAGCTATAACAGCATCAGCAATAGCTCGAGGATTCTGGTCGGACAGAAGCTGAATATCCCCAAGAGCTGATAACACCGCTGCAATGCCCAAAATTCACTTGCTCAGTTCGAGGCTGGCCAACCAGATTGCCGCTGGCGAAGTGGTCGAGCGCCCCGCTTCGGTGGCCAAGGAAGTGCTGGAAAACAGCCTCGACGCTGGTGCAACCCGCGTCGATATTGACGTGGAAGCGGGTGGCGCCAAGCTGATACGCATTCGCGACAACGGCACCGGTATTCCCGCTGAAGATATGAGTCTCGCCCTCGCCCGTCACGCCACCAGCAAGATTGCCTCTCTGGAGGACCTCGAGTGTGTCGGAAGCCTTGGTTTTCGCGGTGAGGCACTGGCCAGTATCGGATCGGTTTCGCGCTTGACGCTGACCAGTAACGCCAATGACCAGGGCAGTGAGGGCTGCAGTGCCGCCTGCGAGGGGCGCGACATGGACGTTCAGCTCAAACCGGCGCCACACCCTCGTGGGACGACAGTGGAAGTGCGCGATCTGTTTTTTAATACACCGGCACGGCGCAAGTTCCTGCGCACAGAAAAGACCGAGTTCAATCACCTTGAGGAAGTGGTAAAGCGCCTCGCACTGTCGCGTTTCGATGTGGCTTTCACCCTGCGCCACAACGGCAAGGTGGTGCACAATCTCAATGCCGCCTCGCAGCAGGCAGAGTGCCAGCGTCGCGTGGCGGCCATCTGCGGCCCGGCGTTTATGGAACAGGCGATTGCCATCGATGCCGCAGTGCCGCCTTTCCGTTTGTCTGGCTGGGTCGGGCTGCCGACATTTTCTCGCAGCCAGGCGGACCTGCAGTACTTCTTCGTCAACGGCCGCGTCATTCGCGACCGCCTGATTGCGCATGCGGTGAAGCAGGCGTACCGCGATGTGCTCTACCACGGTCGTCACCCCGCGTTTGTACTTTACCTCGAGCTCGACCCCGCCCAGGTCGATGTCAATGTGCATCCCACCAAGCATGAAGTGCGTTTTCGGGACAGCCGCGCGGTGCATAACTTTATCTTTTCCAGTTTGCATCGCGCGCTCGCCGATGTGCGTCCGGGCCAGCCATCGGGGCCCGGCGTGTCGCCATCTGAACTGTTGTCCAGCGATGATGGTATGGCCATCGATACGGCAACAGGCGAGATTCGGCGCCAGAGTGCACTGACCTGGGGTGCGCCCGATACGACGCGCGTGAACACGTCCGGCAGGACGTATGGCCATTCTGTCGCTGCCGTCGCCGTGGGTGATCAGATGCGTGGTTACGCGCGTTTGCACGGATTACAGGAAACGGCGCCCGAGGAAGTGCCGCCGCTGGGTTACGCGCTGGCCCAGCTCAAGGGTATATATATCCTTGCCGAAAACGCGCTCGGTATGGTCCTGGTAGACATGCACGCCGCCCATGAACGCATTACCTATGAGCGGCTCAAGGCGACCCGTGATGAGGCCGGCATTCGCAGCCAGCCCCTGCTGGTGCCACAATCCGTCGCCGTCAGTCAGCGCGAGGTGCAGGTCGCCGTGCACCACGCTGCCCTGTTCCAGCGCCTGGGCCTGGCGGTCGAGGAAGGTGGTGAGGAAAGCCTGGTCATTCGACAGATCCCGGTGATTCTGCGGGATTCCAATGTCGAGCAGCTACTGCGCGATGTACTGGCCGACCTGATTGAATTTGGCAGCTCAGAGCGTATTGAGTCGCATATGGATGAGATCCTGTCGACGATGGCCTGCCATGGCTCGGTGCGCGCCAACCGTCGGCTCACAATCCCGGAGATGAACGCACTGCTGCGAGACATGGAGGAAACCGAGCGCTCCGGGCAGTGCAATCACGGGCGGCCGACCTGGATTCAGATGGGCCTGGATGAACTGGACAAGCTGTTTTTGCGCGGTCGCTGACCCCCAGTGAGCTCCGATAAACCCCTGCTGATCTGCCTGATGGGGCCCACCGCCTCGGGCAAGACGGATCTGGCAATTGAGCTGGCCGGGCGCCTCGATTGTGAGTTGGTCAGCGTGGACTCCGCACTGGTGTATCGCGGCCTGGATATCGGCAGCGCCAAGCCCGCCTATCCTCACCACCTGATGGATATTCGCGATCCTGCTGAGGTCTACTCGGCTGCGGATTTTGTAGTGGATGCCAACCGGGTGGTCGCCGATATCCTGTCGCGCGGCAGGACGCCGTTGCTGGTGGGTGGCACCATGTTGTATTTCAAGGCGCTGCTGGAAGGGCTGTCGGAGATGCCGGCGGCAGACATGGATATCCGTGCGGCAATCGCCGCGGAGGCCGAGACGCATGGTTGGCCGTATATTCATCGCCAGTTGGCGCGGGTGGATCCGCTGGCTGCCAGCCGTATCCATCCCCATCACTCGCAGCGGCTGAGTCGCGCGCTTGAGGTGTTTCGGGCCAGCGGCGTGCCTTTGTCCGAGTGGCACAAAAGTGACCCCGGTGCCGCATTTGATCATTGCCGTGTCGTGCAACTGGCGATATGTCCGGCGGAGCGCACAATTCTGCACCAACGCATCGCCCGGCGGTTTGAGCGGATGATGGCTGAGGGATTTCTGGAGGAGGTGCGTGGTCTTTGGCAGCGCCCGGATCTACACGCCGCACTGCCGGCGATACGCGCGGTGGGCTATCGGCAGCTGTGGCAGCACCTGGAGGGGGAGTGCAGCCTGGAGCAGGCTGTGAAAAATGCCGAGGCCGCAACCCGGCAGCTGGCCAGGCGTCAACTCACCTGGTTGCGGAAGTGGCGGAATCTTGCATGGATATACACTGATCAGGCGGGAAAGCGTGCGTTTGAGGGGAGTTCCAGTGTGCGCGAAGAAGGCGCTGGCGAGACGCCGCTGACGCTGGCCTTGAAGTATCTTGAAAGCACCCCACTATAAGTCTGGTACAAATGCTTTATACTGTGGCCGGCTGCGCCCTGGACCCGATAGCCGCGGTTAAATCAGGCTGGGCTTGGTGTTCAGGCAGTCAGGCTGTTGGTCCATTTAATTTTCGGCTCGATTTGAGCCTCATTGGGAGAGACTTATGTCAAAAGGGCATACGCTACAAGACCCTTATTTGAATATTTTACGTAAGGAACGAGTACCTGTTTCTATATATCTGGTAAATGGAATCAAGCTGCAGGGCCAGATCGAGTCTTTCGATCAGTTTGTCGTGCTGCTGAAGAATACTGTGAGCCAGATGGTCTACAAACATGCAATATCCACGGTTGTCCCTTCCCGCGTGGTGCGCGTACCGTTGCAAAATCCACAGGACGATGACGAAGACGCGGGTTAGGTGTCTTGCGAGCAGGTGCTTGCGCGGACACAGTCATCGTACAGTTCTAACCTGAAGAGGTAGACTTGTTTTTTGACCGTCCCGACTCGGGAGAGCGTGCTGTGCTCGTTCACCTGAACATCGCCAGTGAATCGGAGCGCGAAGATCCTCGCGAATTTGAGGAGCTGGTGCTATCTGCCGGAGGTGATCCGGTGGCGTTTGTGATGGGAGCGCGGGTTGCGCCGCATCCGCGCACCTTCGTGGGCAGTGGCAAACTGGAAGAGATCCGCGAGCAGGTGCACGCGGAATGCGCGGAGATTGTGATGTTCAATCACGCACTCAGCCCCAGCCAGGAGCGCAATCTGGAAAAGGAGCTGCAGTGTCGGGTGTTGGATCGCACGGGCCTGATTCTGGATATCTTCGCCCAGCGGGCCAGGACCCATGAAGGCAAATTGCAGGTCGAACTGGCACAACTACAGCATATGTCGACCCGCCTGGTGCGAGGTTGGACTCACCTGGAGAGACAAAAAGGCGGCATCGGTTTGCGCGGCCCGGGCGAAACCCAGTTGGAAACGGACCGCCGCCTGTTGCGGGTGCGATTAAAGTCGATTACGGCAAGGCTTGAGAAAGTGCGCAAGCAACGAGAGCAGGGCCGTCGCTCGCGGATGAGAGCGGAAATTCCCACCGTGTCGCTTGTGGGCTATACCAATGCGGGAAAGTCCACGCTGTTTAACCGAATTACAGAATCGACCGTATATGTGGCTGATCAGTTGTTCGCAACGCTGGATCCCACCCTGCGCAGAGTCGAGCTGGAAAATGTCGGCCCTGTAGTACTCGCTGATACCGTGGGGTTTATCGCCCACTTGCCCCACAAGCTGGTAGAGGCATTCAAGGCGACGCTGGAAGAAACCCTGAATGCAGACCTGCTGCTGCATGTGGTGGACGCCGCCACTGAGGATAGAGGGCGCAATATTGAGCAGGTGCAGGACGTTCTCGTTGAAATCGGCGCTGAAGATATCCCGCAGTTGCAAGTTTTTAACAAGGTAGATTTACTGGAGCAGGCACCGCGATTGGAGCGCAATGCGGATGGCAGGCCGGAGCGTGTCTGGCTCAGCGCTGCAACGGGCGCTGGCACTGAGCTGCTGTTGCAGGCAGTCGCAGAGTTGGTGGGGCAGGATATGGTGTCTGAGGAGCTGCATCTGGACCCGAAAGAGGGCGGTCTGCGCGCCGCGCTGTACAGCCTCGGTGCGGTGGAGGCGGAAGATTATGGCGATGATGGTGTCGCCCATTTGAGCGTGCGACTGCCGCGCGCGGATTGGAATCGACTGATGAAGAAGGGCCCGGAACCGCTTTTTTAGAGGCGGGCGTGTGCGAATTGCACTGCGTACCCCGGACAGAAAGTTTGATAGACTGTTTTTGAGATAAAACTAGGAGTTGCATATGGCCTGGAATGAACCGGGTGGCGGTAACAACAAGCCGAAAGACCCATGGGGCGGTGGCGATCAGGGCCCACCTGACCTGGATGAAGCACTGAAAAAGCTGCAGGCCAAGATGGGCGGTTTGTTTGGTGGGGGGTCGTCCTCCGGCAGCGGCGGCACGCCGGGGTTTTCGGGGGCGGCGCTGGGCGTATTGCTGGTCGTCGTACTGGTGATCTGGGCGGCATTTGGCTTTTATCAGGTCGACCAGCAGGAGCGTGGCGTAGTGCTGCGCTTTGGTAAGTATTTCGATACGGTGCAGCCGGGCTTGCACTGGAATCCGCCGCTGATCGACGAAGTCACTTTGCTGAACATCACCAAAGTGCGGTCCAACAGCTTCCGCGAGATCATGCTCACGCAGGATGAAAATATTGTCGAGGTAAAACTCTCGGTGCAGTATGTTATCGATAACCCTGAATATTTTATCTTGAAGGTGCGCGATCCTGAGCGCTCCCTGCAGCACGCCGCCCAGAGCGCACTGCGCCATGTGGTCGGCGGAGCAACGATGGATATGGTGCTGACCGAGGGTCGTGCGCAGATCGCCATCGATGTACAGCAGCGCTTGCAGGATTACATCAACATGTATCAAACGGGCATTCTCGTGAGCAAGGTAACAATAGACGAGTCCAAGCCACCTTCGCAGGTGCAGGCCGCGTTTGACGATGTGATCAAGGCTCGTGAAGACGAGGAGAGGCTGCAGAATGAGGCACAGGCCTACGCCAACGGCATCGTGCCCGAGGCGCGCGGTGCGGCCCAGCGCCAGATCGAGGAGGCCAGTGCCTACAAGGAACAGGTTATCGCGAATGCCGAGGGTGAGGCAGAGCGTTTCTCCCGTTTACTTGAGGAGTACAGTAAGGCTCCGGAGGTGACCCGCGAACGCCTCTACCTGGACGCAGTGCAGACTGTGCTCAGCCAGACCAACAAAGTCATGGTCGACGTCGAAGGCGGTAACAACGTGATGTATTTGCCGCTGGACAAGCTGGCCGAGCAGAGCCAGCGCAGTGCCAGTACCGGCCAGATCAAGATGGACAGCTCCAACGTTCGTGAATTGACCAATGCCGTCACCGAGCAGCTACGCCGAGACGCGGCTGCCTCCGATAGCCGCAGGGGAGGACGCTAATCATGTCAGGTCGTAATGTAACCTTAATATTTATCGCGCTGGCAGTGCTGCTGTTACTCAGCAACTCGCTGTATGTGATCAAGGAAACCGAGCGCGGCGTGCTGTTGCAGTTCGGTGAGGTGGTCAATCCCAATCTCCAGCCGGGTCTGCATATCAAGATTCCGTTCGTCAACAATGTGCGTAAATTTGATGGGCGGGTGCTGACAGTGGATTCCACACCTGAGCGCTATTTCACGCAGGAGAAAAAGGCGTTGATCGTGGATTCATACGCCAAATTCAAGGTATCGGATACAGAGAAGTTTTATACCGCCACCAACGGTGAGGAATCACGCGCTAACACGCTGTTGGCCCAACGTATTAACGACGGCTTGCGTAACCAGGTCGCCATTCGCACCATCCAGGAAGTGGTGTCGGGTGAGCGAGATGAGTTGATGGAGGCGCTGACCGAAGAGCTGACCGTGGTGGCGCAGGAGGGGTTGGGCGTTGAAGTGATTGACGTTCGGGTCAAGAAAATCGATCTGCCGCCGGATGTCTCTGAGTCCGTGTATCGCCGCATGAACGCGGAACGGGAGAAAGAAGCCCGCGAGCACCGCTCTCAGGGGCAGGAGCTGGCGGAAGGTATCCAGGCCGCGGCTGATCGCGAGGTTACGGTACTGAAAGCGAATGCCTATCGTGACTCGGAGCTGATTCGCGGTGAGGGGGATGCGATCGCTACCCGTATCTACGCGGATGCCTTTAATGTGAACCCGGAGTTTTACTCGTTTACTCGCAGCCTGAAAGCCTATCAGAACGCTTTTCAGGGCAACGGTGATATTATGCTGGTGCAGCCCGACAGTGAGTTTTTCCGGTACCTGAAGGATCCTCACGGCGGTACGGAGAAGGAAACCAACTAGAGTGAGTACGCCCTGCTCGCCGCCAATGGCTTACTGCCTGTGCGGATCGGGCAGGGTACTGGTCTGAAGCTTTAATCCTGGAGAGCGTGTGGATTTCTGGCAAGTACTGCCGGTAGCGGTTGCGCTGGTATTTATTGTGGAAGGGATGCTGCCGTTTGTCAGTCCGAACCGCTGGCGCGCGATGCTGGCGCATGCCGAGCGAATGGATGACAGGGTGATTCGCAACATCGGGCTGGGCAGCATGCTGTTTGGGATCATTATTTTATATTGGGTGCATTAGGGCCGGGTACATGAGATGTCTACAGTAGATCACTGGCAGCTTCCGGATGGCGTGGAGGAGGTGCTTCCCGGCCAGGCGGAATCGGTGGAGTCGCTGCGCCGGACACTTTTGGATTTGTACCGCAGCTGGGGGTACCGCCTGGTTATTCCGCCGCTGATGGAGTTCACCGAATCGCTGTTGGTAGGCCTGGGTGAGGATCTGGATTTGCTCACTTTCAAACTCACCGACCAGCTCAGTGGTCGCACCCTGGGCATTCGAGCGGATATTACCCCGCAGGTCGCACGCATCGATGCCCATAGCCTGGCGGAAGAGGGCGTGACACGATTGTGTTATGCGGGGTCGACGTTGCACACTCGGCCAAAGTCGCTGTTGGCTTCGCGCTCGCCGATTCAGTTGGGTGCCGAGCTCTACGGCGATGATAGCCTGGGTGCGGATGTGGAAATCGTTCGCCTGATGCTGGCGACACTGGAGTCCGTCGGACTCACCGGGGTCACCCTGGATCTCGGCCATGTCGGCATCTATGAGGCTGTCCTGGCCAGTGCGGGGCTCAGCTCAGACGAGGAAAAGACGGTCTTTGATGCCCTGCAGCGCAAATCTGTGCCGGACCTGCGCCTGGCGCTGGCGGAAGTGGAGCCAGACATCGCCACATTGATCATTGCGCTGGTCGATTTACACGGCGACGAGAGTGTTCTGGGCGAAGCGAGGGAGTTGTTTGCGGAAACAGTACCAAATGCATTGCCCTGTGTTGACGCACTGCAGGAGGTGGCCTGCGATATTCGACGGCAATCGCCACATCTGGATATCTATTTCGATCTGGCGGAATTGCGCGGCTACCACTATCACACGGGCCTGGTGTTTGCTGCCTATGTAGCAGCGAGCGGGCAGGCCCTGGCCAACGGCGGCCGCTACAATGATGTCGGTGCCGTGTACGGCAGGGCCAGGCCCGCCACCGGGTTCAACACTGACCTGAAAGCACTGGTCGCACTGCTGCCGGCGCCGTCTGCCGGCGGTGGCGCGATCAGCATGCCGGATGTTGACGACCCAATGCTGGATCAACAGGTGCGCGAATTGAGAATGGCCGGTGAGATTGTGATCAACTGTCTCTCTGGCGTTCCCGATTCGCGCTGTGACCGTGAATTGGTTGAACAGGATGACTTGTGGTTGGTGAAACCCCTGGTCTCCAATGACCGTGTGTAGGCGGGGTAGATTACACACATCCCAATTAGCTTCAATAAAAGAGCCAAAGCAATGAGTAAGAACGTGGTAGTTCTGGGCACCCAGTGGGGTGATGAGGGCAAGGGCAAAATCGTTGATCTGTTAACGGACCAGGCCAGCGCGGTGGTGCGTTTTCAGGGGGGGCATAACGCCGGGCACACGCTCGTCATCGATGGTGAAAAAACCGTATTGCACCTCATACCGTCCGGCATCCTGCGGGAAAATGTTGCCTGCCTGATCGGCAACGGTGTGGTGTTGTCGCCCGAGGCTGCGCTAAAGGAAATTGCCGAGTTGGAAGCCAAGGGCGTGCCCGTGCGCGAGCGCCTGAAAATTTCCCCCGCCTGCCCGTTGATCCTGCCCTACCATGCTGCGCTGGACCAGGCGCGTGAATTGCGGCGCGGTGAAGAGAAAATCGGGACTACCGGTCGCGGTATCGGCCCCGCCTATGAGGACAAGGTTGGCCGGCGTGGCTTGCGCCTCGGTGATTTGCAGGATGAGAAGCGCTTTGCCCACAAGCTGCGCGAGGTGATGGAATACCACAATTTCTTCCTCGAGAACTACTACAAGGTGGAACCGGTCAGCGTGGACAAAGTGCTGGCAGAGACACTGGAAATGGGGAGGGAACTGCTGCCAATGATGGCCGATGTCACCAGCATTCTTCATGAATACCGTCTCGCCGGCGCGAACATCATGTTCGAGGGTGCCCAGGGTTCACTGCTGGATATCGACCACGGCACTTACCCGTTCGTGACCAGTTCCAATACAACTGCCGGTGGAACCGCGACCGGTTCAGGCTTTGGCCCGTTGTACCTGGACTACGTGCTGGGTATTACCAAGGCCTATACCACCCGTGTCGGCTCCGGTCCTTTCCCCACAGAACTGTTCGATGAAACGGGGGCGCACCTGGCTAAAAAAGGTCACGAGTTTGGCGCAACGACCGGTCGACCGCGTCGCTGCGGCTGGTTTGACGCGTTTGCGCTGCGTACGGCTGTCAATATCAATTCCGTGAGCGGCTTGTGCCTCACCAAGCTGGATGTGCTGGACGGGCTGGAGACTATTCGTATCTGCATTGGCTACAACTGCAAGGACGGCAACCCGGTACTCAACCCGATGGACTCTGATGATTACCAGGGGTTGGTGCCAGTGTACGAGGAGGTGCCGGGCTGGAGCGAATCTACGCTGGGTGCGAAAACACTGGAAGAACTGCCGAGTGCGGCGCGCAGTTATATCCACAAGATAGAATCTGTTGTCGGTGCGCCTATTGATATCATCTCCACCGGCCCGGATCGGGTGGAGACGATTGTACTGCGCCATCCCTTTGGAGATTAACTCACGGTTTGCAGGCGTGCGACCATCCCCTTAACACAATGAGGCTTAACGCTGCTGGACTGGATGTGAATACACTATGCATATAAGAAAACGGGTACTGGTCACCGGCGGCGCAGGTTTTCTGGGTTCACACCTGTGTCGCCGCCTCGTCATCGAGGGGCACGACGTCATCTGTGTGGATAATTTTTTTACCGGCACGAAAGACAATATTGTCGAGTTACTGGATAAGCCCAACTTTGAATTGCTGCGACACGATATTACTTTCCCGCTGTATGTCGAGGTGGACGAAATTTACAACCTCGCCTGTCCGGCTTCCCCCATCCACTACCAACACGATCCGGTGCAGACGACCAAGACCAGCGTGCACGGCGCTATCAATATGTTGGGACTGGCTAAACGCACAGGTGCCAGGATATTTCAGGCGTCCACCAGTGAAGTCTATGGCGATCCGCAAATTCATCCCCAGCACGAGGCTTACTGGGGGCATGTAAATCCCATCGGCGAGCGCTCCTGCTACGACGAGGGTAAACGCTGTGCGGAGACACTTTTTTTCGATTACCACCGCCAGCATAATCTGCGCATCAAGGTTGCCCGTATCTTCAATACCTACGGCCCCAATATGCACCCCAACGACGGCAGGGTGGTTTCCAATTTCATTATGCAGGCGCTGCGCGGCGAGCCGATCACGCTTTTTGGCGACGGCTCGCAAACTCGCTCCTTTTGTTATGTGGATGATCTTATCGAAGGGTTTATCCGCCTGATGGATACGGGTGACGACATCACCGGCCCGATAAACCTTGGCAATCCCAGTGAATTCACGATCAGGGAATTGGCCGAGAAGGTGGTTGAATTGACCGGCTCCAAATCTGAACTGGTGTTGCGGCCACTGCCCAATGACGACCCGATGCAGCGCCAGCCCAATATAGAGCTGGCAAAATCGACATTGGACTGGGAGCCAAAAATTGAGCTGGATGAAGGATTGCGGCTGGCGATCAAGTATTTTGAAGGGATGCGCTGAACTACTGTTGTGAGAGACCTGGTCGGGGTTGGCCGAGGATGAAACATCACGATTGTTATAATCTGTTGCGCTCTGTCGTCTGTCCGTCGGCGTCACGCCTGTAGAATCGACTAAAGTGCTCATACTGCAAATAGTAATAGCCGCGCTGCTGATCACACGGATTACGGTCAGTATGGGTGCCCGCGCAGGTCTGGTTGATGGTCCCAGCGAGCGCAAACACCACCAGGGAAATGTCCCGCTTACCGGCGGGATCGCGGTGTTCCTGACGATTCTTTTTGGCACCTTTGTGCTGGGTATCGCGCCCTATACCTATTCAATGCTGCTGATCGCCTGCGTGGTATTTCTGATCGGGGTTTTTGATGATGTTCGCCATATCAGCGCCAGCGCGCGACTCTTGCTTGAGTTTGGCAGCGGTATACTACTCGCCTCGTTCGGCGGCATCGCGATCACCAATGTCGGAAACCTGCTGGCGCTGGGTGATATTCCGCTGTTATTACTTACCATCCCGCTCTCTGCGCTGGCCGTTGCGGGATTGAGTAATGCGTACAATATGATTGATGGCATCGACGGCCTGGCCGCCAGTACCATTGTCCTGCCACTGCTGGTGCTGTACCTGCTCGCAGTGCAGGCCGCTCACCCCATGGCCGATGCCCTGGTACTGATGTTGGTGCCACTGGCCGTGTTTCTGGTTTTCAATCTGGGGCCGAACAATCGATGGCTGCCGAAAATGTTCCTCGGTGACGCCGGCAGCGTCACGCTGGGCTTCCTGGTGACCGCATCGCTGGTGTTTTTTTCACAGGGTGGCAATGCCCTGATCAATCCGGTAACGGCCCTGTGGCTGGTGACACTGCCACTGATGGATATGCTGGCCACCATGTTGCGCCGGGCCAGGCGCGGACACAGTCTGGTGCAGGCAGATCGCTCTCATCTGCATCACACCCTGATCGACCGTGGGTTCGGGCGCCGGCAAACCCTGCTGCTGTTGATCGGGTATGCGATCCTGTGTGCAATGGCCGGGCTTTTACTGGAGCGCGTTCCCGAATACCTGAGCCTGTTGTGTTACTTCCTGCTTTTTTGTGCCCACTGTTGGTGTGTGGTAACTGTGGATCGGGCTGCGGAAAATAAACCTGACGCGCTGGCGTGAGGTAATGGTTGATGTTGCCGGGACACAGCATGTGCAATGAAAATAGTTAGCGGAAACCAGTTTAATTTAAAGTGTGACGCAGTTCGGATTATTGTGCCTCCGTCGCTATTGGCGCTATGCTAAGCTCATAATAAAACAGGCGGGGTTTTCAGGTGTCCGAGAAAATTCCATAACATCCTGCAGGCGTGATCAAGGATGTTGCGTACTCGCCAATCAGCACTGGAGTACTGTGTGGACGAAAAATACCTTAAACAACGATTCTGCAAGTTGTGGCTGGCCTGTTCCGGCTCGAATGCTGAACAGGTATGGTTGAATCTGGAAGCGCACTATCGGGAACCACACCGCCACTACCATACGCTGGAACATATAGAGCACTGCCTGGGTCAACTGGATCTCGCCAGGGATCATATAACGGAATTTGCTGCCATTGAGATGGCGATATGGTTCCACGATATTATTTACCACTACGGCGCCAAGGATAACGAGATTCTCAGTGTCGCCTATTTTCGCGACGTCGCAGCACCGACCATGCCGACGGAATTTGTCGACAGGGTTGCTGAACTTATCCTCGCGACGCAGCACACCGGAGTCGCCGGGGATACTGCGATCGCCCATGTTGTGGACATCGATCTGTCCGGTTTTGGGTTGCCCTGGGAGGAATATCTTGCCGACTCACTGGCCCTGCGCGATGAGGCCGCGGAGGTAAATGATAAGCAGTATTATCAAGGCAAGCTGCGTTTTCTCGGTGAACTCCAGCGTTGGCCGAACCTCTACCAGTCTACATTTTTCAGGAATTTGCTGGAGCAGAGAGCGCAGTCCAACATCGCCCGCTATACCAGTGAGCTGCGTAAACAGGGTTTCGGCGAGGCGACTATTTGCCAAGCTTAGCGAGCAGGTGCCGCACGTGATCCATCAGGGTCACGGATTTCATATTTGTCAGTTCGCCCGCGTCGAGAAATACACCGTCGCACGCAGGGCAGCTATCGAGTGTAATGAGTGACTGTTCCGGATCCTTCACACGCACCATGGTAGTGCCGCAGGCTGGACAGTTGATATCCAGCATGCTGTTCTGCTTCGCCCCCAGCGCCGCGCTGCCCTGATCAAGCACGGCCTCCGACAGCCATTCCTCGCGCAATCGTTGCAGCGTGCGCCAGTTGCAAAACAGGCCATGGCACCCGGTACAGCGCCGTATCACGATATCGATACCAAACTCGACGGTTTCCATCTCTGCGCGACATTTGGGGCAGTCCATATCTTGTCTCCATGCGGCGACGCCAGTTATCAGGTTAATACGGCACGCAAGGTTGCGGTAGTCAGTTGCAGTCGCCGGGTGATAATCCGAATCATGAATTTGTGCAGGGCCGCTGCGATCAGTGGGTGTTCCCGTTCCAATCGGGCATTGGCATCCTGGCTGAGCACAAACAAATCACCGCCGGTATCGACAATCACCGTGGCGGTTCGCGCAGTTCCCAGGTAAAACCCGACCTCGCCGAAGACAGTGCCGGCACCGGCGCGGCGAATCCGGTGTTTCATGCCGGAATTGGTGTCCAGGTACACTGATGCGGTACAGGTCTGCAGCAGGAACATTTCGTTCGAAGGTTCGCCTTGTGCGGCGAGCTGTTCGCCAGGCTCGACATGCCTGTGCTCCAGGTATTGCTCGAGAATGGTATGGTCATCGTAAGTCGGAAGGTGTTCGAAAATCTGCTGCAGAATGCTCTCGTGCGCTTCCTCGTCCAGTGACTGTTCTTTCAGGATGCGCTCCTCGCACCATTCAACCCCCCGGTCGAGGTCGGGCAGTATCTGGATGTAGCTGGTATTCTCATCCTCAAACCAGCTTCCCATCAATCGTTTCTGCATTTTGTGAGTCAACCCGGTCAGTACCAGGAAAAAATTGAATTGGGACGCTTCCTGCGCCAGCTTCATAAAGCTCAGCGCGGCGGAGGAGTCCATTTCCGTGACCTGCGCGAAATCCAGCACGGCGTATCGCAGGGTGGGCTGCGTGGTGTCGGCCAGGCGATCCTCGATGCGTCTGGCGAGCGCGGCGGCCGTGCCAAAAAAAAGATATCCCTCGAGTTTCAGGATCAGTGTCTGGCCACCGGTATCGCGCAGCAATTTCTCCTCGGCACTGCTGCGCTCTACATTGCTGCCACGCTCCTTGCCGGTTAACGCATAGCGCACCACATTAATCCTGCTGTAGTTTATGACGAACAACACGATGGCTCCCAGCAGGCCTACCATCACGCCCTCGAGGAAGCCCACCGCAGCCACTGCCAAAACAATCATCACGACGACAAGGTACTCCAATCGCGGCAGTTTTTTGCGGGCTTCAATCAACCATCGCTCCAGCAGAGAGATACCGAGGAAGATCAGCAGCCCCGCAACAATCATTTTTGGGAACCACGCGATAAGCGACAAGCCGAAGAACAGCATCAGTGCGCAAAACAGTGCTACTACCAGGCCGACCAGCCGACTGTTGGGTGCCCCTACCTTCATCGCCAGTTCTGTCAGTGACATTGACGGCAGCGCTATCAGACCACCGCCGACGCCGCTGACGGTATTGGCGAATCCAGCCACCATCAACTCCCGGTTGATGTCAAAATTGTTGCGCTGCACGACGGACAAACCACTGGCGGTCAGCATCAGCGATACCGCACTTAGCATGATAATGGTGCCGACGCTGCTCATATGCGACACCACCAGGCTCCAATCGAGATCGGCAGAGCCCTCGAACAAGACCGGGTTAAATAACTGGGGCGTCGTCTGTGGGAATGGCCCGAGGAGCCAGCCATCTGCCATCAGCTGCGTCGGACTCAAACCAGCCAGCGCGGTGAGCGCATAAAATACCAGGGTCAGCAGTAGCAGAATCGCCGGCATGGCCAGTGCGCGATGCCAGTTGCGAATCGCCCAGCGTATGCTGATGGCGGCGACCACCGCAGGCAACCAGCGCCACAATACCTCGAGTTCGAAAAGCGCGAAAAAATTTGCCACGGAAGCCAGTGGGAGATCACACACCATCCGCAGCGCACCCTGAATCATCAGCCATCCGGCGCCGGCAAAGTAGCCGCCCATAACAGAATAGGGCAAATACCGCACCAGCGAACCGAGCCGGAAGTAGCCAAGCACGGTCAACACAATACCCGTCAGCAGTGCCGCGCAAGCGAGTGCACCGAAGGTCGTGACAAACAGAACGTCTGCCGGTGTGCCCTCAGGAGAACTGGCGATGATCAGTGTCACCATCAATGCCAGTACCGGGGCGGTGTCATCGTCGGGTAGGGCCACCACGGGCCGCGCCGCGCTGAACAAGCTGAAAATTGAGCCTGCTACCACGGCGGTGGAGATCAGGATGGTGATAGCGGAGGACATGTAAGGTGTGAGTTCGCCGTGAAAAATCAGGGCGGCAAAACTGACGCTGGAAATCAGGGTGACAATGCCTGCGATAATACCTGCGAGCAGGATCGACATAAAATCATCCGCATTCAGATTGCGAAGCTCGTGCACCGATTGTTTGAGAGAGCGCTGTATGTTATTTCTCCGCAAGCACGATGACAGGTGATATAACGCCGGAGATAATTCTTTCGTAGTGCAGGTTCACCAGTGGGTCCTTCGGGTAATCCGCCTTGAGCTTTTCAAACAAACCCCTTGCCCCCGGGTCTTCCCGGGAGAGCAAATCAAATGCTTCGCGGTAGCGCACCACCAGTGCGGAAGTGGCTGCCTCCTGTGAAATGGGTTCAAAAGCCTCTATGGCCTCCGTTTTTCCTTTCAGTACCAGGGAACCTATCGGTCTGAAATAGTGATTTGGACACTGTGCAACAGTGGTGCCGGCGATACAAATCTGTGTGCCCAGATGCTTGTTGACGCTCTCCATGCGAGCGGCCGTGTTAATGGCATCACCATGCGCAGTATAGTCAAAACGCTCGGCGCCACCGAAGTTTCCCACGATCGCTCTGCCCGTATTGATTCCAATTCGGGTAATCCCGAATGCCATGCCGCGATCCTGCATTTTGGCGACGAAGTTACTGCTGATGCGATCCATCGCCAGTGCGCATTTTACTGCTCGCTCGGCGTGGTCCGGTTGGTCCAGAGGCGCATTGAAAATTCCCACCACTGCATCACCAACGATTTTGTCAATAGTGCCACCGTGCTCCATCACCGCATGGCACATGGCTTCGAGGTATTCATTCAGCACCGAGACAAGTAACTCCGGGCTGGCGCTCTCAGTAAATGAGGTAAACCCGGCGATGTCGGAGAACAGGAAAGACATCTCCCTCGATTCACCGGTTAACCTGAGACTGTCTGGGTTCGCCACCAACTGGTCGACCAGTGCCGGAGCCATATAGGAACTGAACGCTTTTCTCACCTGGCGTTTTTGTCTGGCCTCGGCAAAATAGCCAAACAGTATATTCATCGCGATGATCGCCATCACTGTTAGCAGGGGCATTACCGGGGATAGTGCCAGTTGGGCAGACGACCACAGCCAGACATCATAGGCGATCATCAAGCCGATGAAGCCCACCGCAAATACAGTGATTGCCAGTGCGCCAAAGGCCGGGCACAGGAACGATAGCAGCAAACCGGTTACTGCGATCGCCAGCGCGCTGGCGGCGTTGCCCCAGTCCGGCACGCGGGGAAACGGTTTGCCAGAGAGTATTCTCTCTAGCACGGTGGCGTGAACTTCAACGCCGGGAAACGTCGGGCCTGTCGGGGTGCTGACGAGGTCCGACAACCCCAGTGCTGAGGAGCCTATCAATACCGCCGCATCTTTCAGCTGCAAAAGGGCCTCTGGGTTGGAGGCACGGATAACACTGGTCGCTGACACATAGGGGATGCTGCCGCGTTTCCCGGAATAGGGTATCAGGACTCGCCCGTATTGATCCGTCGGAATCAGCGTGCGGTCCAGCCACAATCCGGTGATGCGCTCACTGGTGCCGGCATGCGCGGTATCGATCTTGAAGCGCAGCGATTTTGTGTAGCGGCGCGCCATCGCCAGTGACAGGGAGGGATAGATTTCGCCATCTATCCCGAGTACCAACGGTGTGCTCCTGAGGACGCCGTCTGCATCCATAGTAGTGTTGAGAAAGCCGCCATGATTTGCCGCTTTTTGCAGTAGCGCAATATTGCCGGTGTAACTCGACATGATGGGCAGGGTGAGTTGCCCCTGTTGCTCTGGTGAAATGATTGTCCAGGGAGAGGGCAGGGCGCCGACTGATATATCGCCATCGGAGTGCAGCAGGAACCCGAGCACGATGTTCTGGCTCTGTAGAATCTTTGAAAAGGCCAGATCGCGGTCCATCTGCGGTATCAGCTGCTCGAGGTAATCCCTGTGCTCGAGGTTGCCTGCCTGCGATCCAGCCTCGATCAGCTCCTCCGCGATATTGCGCTCTGATTCAGCAAAGGCCACGTCGAAGCCAATAGTGCGTGCGCCCGCGGCGTTGAGCGCGGTGACCAGCGCACCCATTTTTTCGCGGCTCCAGGGCCAGCGACCCTCGGTCCTGAGGCTATCCTCATCGATGTCGATGATAACCACATTTCCTGCGGCGGGTGGCTGGTCTGGCAGGGTCAGGTTAAGGCGCAGGTCGTAGGCGAGGAAGTCCAGGCGATTGATAATTGTGCGATGCGAATCGGCGCCGGACATTTGCAGCCACAGGGCGATGATCGTAAAAACGACGCCCACTGTAATTCTGGTGCGATGTCTGGACAGGTACTGCTTCATGTACGGCTTTCTTTTTCCAATCGCGCGCCGCTGCAGGCCGAATGCTATTCAGGGCTTGGCGGTGTGCCGATGGCACCGCCGGGCGCTATATCTCGCGGCGGCTGAATAGGTGGATTGGACCTCGTTGCTGGTTGAGGCGTTGGTTGCAGGGGAGTGATTTTGGCGCCAAAGTCCTTCTTCAACTCGTCCACATCCTGTTTCGCCTTTCTGATATTCTGGACCTGTGCAGGTGCAGCTTTTTCGGCGATTTCGGCGAAATCAATGTCGCTATCAGGGCTTAGTAGCAACGCGACAAATACCACGCTGGCCGCCTCTTCCGGGCGGGCCGCGGAGATCAGGCCTACTGTATTTGCCACCGTTGAGTCATCGATGCACAGGTGATTGGCGTTGTTAATCAAAACCGCCATCACCATCATTAGTTCGCCCGAGCTCATGCCCTCCAGCTCTTTGGCAATGGCGGTTGCGGTGGCGTCATCGTACTCAGGTTGAGGCGAGAGGCGCTTTGGCGAATTTCCCTGGCTGCAGCCATCTTCGGAGGGCAGTTGTTTTCCCGAATCAGGGCTCGATGCCGCTATTGCATGCACGACTTCATTGACCTTGTCAGGTGTGGTTGAAGGCGCCAGCAGTATCTGGCCTGTGCCGGGGTCCTTCTGGGTGGTTTTTCCTGTTGGTACGACAATCTTTTCCTGCTTGCCGTCAGGTTTCTGGTTGACGATCGTGGCTTCCCCGATCATGGCTTCGACATTTACGACCACGTCACCTGGCGCCGACCACACGCTCATAGCGGCGCTCATCAGCAGGACACAGGATGGCAGGACTCCTTGCAGTAATCGCACTGGTTACTCCCCGGGCGGGGAGACGGATATGCTGATAAAGGTACCGCGAACACCGATGGTAGAGTTGCCCGCGGTGAAACTGATATTCTCGGGGTCTTCCTTGGCGATGCGGCCACTGACATATCGTAACGTGCCGGACAGGATGTCGACTTTGCTGATGTTTGCAGCAGGTTCATCGGCATCAAAGCTGTAATCACTGATCAGGATTTGTGAGCCACTGTCGAGATCGAGAACGCTGTTGTCGGTGAGTACTATCCTGACCGAGGAATCCGGGCCCGTTGTGATTGTGTCCTCACGTTTGAGGAGTGTCTCAGCGGTTATCGGCTCTCCATTGACACGCACGTCGCCCTCGAAACTGAGAACACGACCATCGGCCGACCAGGCACCCGCACTGAAGACTGCCAGCAGCAGAAGCAAAGCGTGGAGAGGGGGAATTGCAGGCATGACTCACACCCTTTATAAAAACTCGGATAGAGGATGCAAATATAGGCTTACTAAATATCAAGCGCAAGTCCGCATCGTAACCACCTCCGACAACTATCGCTTTAGCCCGGGCGGTTCTGGCCGGGTGGCGCCTGCGGTTCCACTCCCGATACAGCTACCCAGGCAAAAGCGAGCAGCACTATAAACCAGAGGCTGTTGGCGGGTATGTGCAGGTTGAAGTCTGTGAAGCTGTGAATAAGTATGCTGGTGATGCCCATCGCACTGGCCAGTCCAAGCCCCTGTAGCAGGCTGGAATGCCGCTGCCTCTGTGCCTTGAAGGATTGCCAAAGGCTGGTCAGTACGGCGGTGCCGAGCAGCGCAAACCCGATAAACCCGAAGCCGCTGCCAATTTCCAGGTAATCGTTTTCGGCATGCCGGTAGTAAAGGGAGTCAGGGCTCATGTAGCCGCCGTACACATAGGACTGAAAAAAGCTGTCCGCCCCGGTGCCTAGCCAGAAGTTATCCTGCCACATGGCGATACTGTCTCTGGCCACTTCATCGCGTTTTTCGGTTTCGAGGGTCGTGCGTTGCAGACGCTCCACGACCTCGTCCACCCCGAACCATTTGCCGACGATATAGAGATCGATCAGCAACAGGCTGACGAAGAACAGCACTGCGCCGCGGGTCACTCGCCGTTGCAACACCATGCCAACTGCACCGCAAAAAAGCAGACTGGAAAAGAACGCGACGTTGCCCATGCGTGAGCGCGTCAGTACCAGAGCGACCACCATGATTACCAGATACAACCGCAGCCTGAACTTGCGGCTGAGCAGAGTATCGATGGTGCGACGCATGAACTCGCGCCAGCTATTCGCCGGGTGGTGATGCAACTGGGCTATCAGCATGCCGATGCCGATCGCAAGATTCATTTCGAGGAAGCCGGCCAGGTGATTGCGGTTGACATAGGTGCCGCTGGCACTGCTGCGCAGGAAAGTTTTGTCCAGAAAGGGCAGTTGTGTCAGGTCACTCATCATCACAGCGCTGGCGAAAAAGGCCTGGAACACCGCGCAGCCGACCATCACCTGCGCGATTCGCAGTATTCGCCGCCTTGAATCCACCAGCAGCAGCACCAGGACAAACGCTGCCACCAGAGCAACCCCTAGCAACAGAGCGAGCCTGGTAGAATCTGGTGCAACCGTAATGCCCAGAGTGAGTTGCATCAGCACCCAGGCCTGGGTTGCGACCAGGGCATACAAAGCGGGACGCGAGCGTCGCAGTGCAACTGTGACCTGCACATGTCCCAGCCGCATCAACAGCAGGCAAACCAGCAGTGCCGACAACAGCAGCCCCGCCAATAATACGGTCGACCAGTCGCGGTTGCTGGCCAATGGCAGGGGTGCCCATACCAGTATCGCCAGCAGATAGTAAAACAGTGCAGTATTCGCCCAATGATATGTTTTAATAGCGGACGGGGACATCGTTCGATACATACCTTGGCAACAAAGCACTCATGATACAGCGCGAATGTAAGCTGCTGCCACTGGTCCGTGCTTAAAGCGATTTTCCTGCGAGAATTTTTCGCGACGGTGTTTTCTGTTCCCGGCATTATTGCGCTAGAATAAGCGGTTGTTTGCCACCGGGTGGGGACGCTTCCCTTGAAGCAGGTGGCGGGCGCTACATTTGCAGGGCATACGCCACGTGAGTGCCAAGGTTAATTGAACGACATGAGAAGGATGCCCGGCATGCACTACAGGTTATTCGATTCGACCGGCACTGTCGGCGTACTCGGTAGACTTGTGGTTGCATTCTGTGGAACCAGTCAAGCCTTCGCCGCGGCAGCGCCAGATGGACCGGCCGCGATACAGGCCGGACCTTTCGCGATTACACCCACCGCCGGTGTCGAACTAAAGCATCGCGACAACATCTACCTGCAGCAAAATAACGCGACCGACAGCTGGATTTATCTCGCACGCCCGGGGCTCAACGCCCTTGTGCAGGATCGCAACAATACCTACCAGTTGAATTACAAGGGTGAGGCCGGCTGGTACCAGGTCAGCAGGAACAACGATGACAATGATTATTTCGACAATACGTTTACCGGCGATGCCCATATGGAGTTTTCGGATCGCTGGATAGCCGAGGGCTTTGTCAGTTGGGCCGCGTTGCACGAGGATCGCGGTACCGGCTTGTCGGAGGGCCTGATTGGTGAGGTGTTGCCCAAACCCATCAGGTACGATCAGGGAGATGTCAGCGGCTCTTTGCAGTTTGGTTCACAGCAGGATATCGGCTGGCTGCTCCTGAAGGCCGGGTACATGGAGCGCCAGTACCAGAATTTCAAGGAACTGACCCGGCCGCGAGACCGCGATGAAACCTCGGTGTCCGCCACCTTTTTCCATCCCGTTGCCCCCAACACTGACGTGCTGGCGGAATACGCGTTCAAGCGTGTCCACTACCCGAACCCGTTTGAGGATATCCCCCAACTGGACAGCGATGAAAACGCGCTGTCGCTCGGCGCGCAGTGGGAGATCACCCCGAACATGACCAGCACCGCCAAGCTGAGCTATGTGGACAAGGATTTCAAGGAGCCTGGCAGGGAGGACTGGGATGGCCTGGGCTGGGGCCTGGAGTTGTTGATGCAGCCCAGGGAACAGGACACGATTCTAATCACCAGTACGCGGCAGCCGGAAGAGACCACCCTGCAGGGAGACTTTATCAAGCGCGAGGTGTTGACCACGACATGGACGCACCAGTGGTCTGACCGCGTCTACAGCGAGTTGAGCGGCCTGATCGGCCAGGATAGCTATGCCCAGTCCTTCGATGATAGAGAGGATGATATTTTCAATGCGTCGCTGAAAATTGGCTACGAGTTCCGCCGCTGGGCAAACTTCTACACCGGCTACGCTTACGACCGCAAGAACTCAAACGTTGAAAACCTGAGCTACCGCGATTACGTCTTCAATGTTGGCGTAGAGTTGAGCCTCTAGCCCGCCCCCAACTTATTATTCAAGTCAGTGGCGCGACCAAACGGCTCTGTGCATGGTTGTGCCAACCGTATACTGACCGGCGCGGAAAGCACGGCATCCGCTTCCAGCATTTAGAGCCAGACACCGCAACGGCTGTCAGGACTCAGTCGCCGAACGGGTCCTCGGGCAAACCTTCCGAGAGACGGTCACGGCGGTGACCCCGGCCCTCACCCTGACCCCAGCCTTTGGGCAGCCAATGGCTCTTTTTCGCCTTCTTTCTTTTGGCCTTGTCTTTTTCCCTGCCCGCTCCAACCAACTGTTTATACTCTTTCCTGGTGAGCACTCGCCAGGCAAACTCGCGCACCGTGCCATTCATCCTGAACTGGTAGACTTGCGGTTCGCCATCGACGACTGCGGGAAACACCACATCCTCCTGCAAATCCACTAGTACCATGCGCTTCATTTTGGTGCGTTTGCCGACCCACGTCAGGCTGAGGTCGCGGTAAGGGTCATCGCTGCGCACTTCGAACAGCCACTCATCGCTCTGTTTGCGGGCGACAGGGTGGAAATCCGTGTTGAAGGTCTCTCTGTCTGTCTCCCAATCGGGACGGTAAAAGATTACGCTCAGGTAGGTGCCTGCCCAGGTTTGGGTGAGTTCCGGCAGATCGTGCTCGTCAAAGCCTGGCGCGGCATCGCGCAGTTGACCGAGAGTATTGTAGGGATCCTCGAGATCGTCGGCGTCTGAGGTCAGTACCAGTTGTACAGACCACTCTCCCTTTTTCAGATTCGCAGCTGACAGGTGTGGGGCACCCAATACCAGCAATGCGATCAAAACTGTAAATACCTGTTTCAAGTTCATGTCAGTTGTCCGTCGTTCTGAAAAATCAATTTATGGCTGCGGCACGCGCACGCGCACGTTTGAAATAGCTGAAGAGGTTGGCTGCAGCATTTCAAGCCAGGCTGCACTTTTGGCGGTGAAGGTGGCAACCGGGTTCGTCAGATCGCGGGTGAAATACGTATTGCCATTCCAGTAATGAACATCCTTGCTCACCACCGAATTATTGACTGCCTGCTGGACAGAGAGCGTGAAGGAGAAAAACCCGAACAGCGTCGAGGGGAAGACCACATTGCTCCAGCTGACTGTTCCGGAGTAGGGGTTGGCGAACATGTAGTAGCGGCTATTGCCATCCGTGGATAGGGTTGCCGGAAACTGGAAAAACGGGCCGGGCGTGCTGGTCGTGCTGGAACTGAACTGCAGGGTCTTCTGCAGGGTTGTGTAAATCCAGAACGCGTCGCCGGTGGTGGCCGCACTGGCCAGTGTCAGTTTGATGTAGCAATCGGACGGGCCGGAACTGACAACACACCGGTTGTCATCGTAAACGCGTTTCCATGCAATCCAGGTGACACCGTAATTTGCGGCTCCCAGGCTGGGCCCGAACACATCGCCAATAGTGCTCCTGGCGGCGGGGGGGACACAGGGAATACCGACCATCGTCCACTGGTTTGCCGCCAGGGTCACGGATGGGCCGCAAGCCTGTGCCATTGCCTGGGGCGCCAGCGCGCTCGCCACGCAGTAGAGCGCAATGGCAGCCAGCGGGGTGCGAATAAACGTGCCCAACGGAGTGCTCACAAAATTCCTGAACAGTTTTCGTGTTGATTTGATGTTGTTTGACATGGTCGTTCCGTTTTTCTCGCCCCACTTTATGGAGGCAGTATTTAGTGACTGGTTTTAGTGGTTAACGGGCTGTACCGACTTGATGCCCGTGGTCATAGGTTAGGTCCCGGTGGTGCCGGGGCTGACCCGGGAGGGGGTGGCGGACTGCCAAACTGTGCCGATGCCGGAGCCGAACCCAGCAGTGTCAGCGTAGGCGCGATGTAGACCGCTTTTCCGGAGCGTTTGACGAAATCGCGTCGGCCGAGGTCAGTCCCGGTGTCCGCCTTGTCGTCGCTATTCAAATGATCGTCACCACTCATCCTGTTACCTTTTCCCCGCCTTGAGAACCCCGGTTCTGCTGACTAGACGCCCCGGGTTGATACCCTCTGCAATGCAGCTTCAGGCCTCGAATATTCACACGAAAGAGATTTGCATTACTATTCTACTCGCGCAAGTTATATATTTGACCTATTTCTAATAGGGTGCACAGTATCGTGTTCTCCGATGGATTGTAACCCAAAACCGACCTGGGCCGTGATGAGCGCGAATCTGCAAAAGTACACACAGACTGGAAACCCGGATGCCCGGCACCCGCAATCGGCGTTTACCAACTATCGCTTTTTTGATTTGGCTGTCAGCAGCGAGTTGCCACTGCCGGAGTTGCCCAGTGACGCGCGGGTCCGGCCCGCGGTTATCGTGCGCCAGATGCGCGATGCCCAGTTCGATGACGAAGCGTTTGAAACCCGTTATGAGTGGCGCAACGCAGACGGTGCACTGATCTGTCGATGCGCCCGCAGAGGCGCTGACTACCTGCTGTCTCTGCCAGCGCAGGCCAGCTTTCATATCGCGGCGGACGAGACCATCAATTACAGGGCGGCAGCGGGAATAGAGCAGGGGTTGCTGCGCCAACTGCTGCTGAATCAGGTGTTGCCCCGTTATTTATCCCATACCGGCGAGTTGCTTGTGCATGCCAGCGCGGTGACGCTGCCCAATGGCAGTGCCGTCGCCTTTCTGGGCGAGTCAGGTTTTGGCAAATCCACACTGGCGTCCTACTGCCATTTACACGGCGCGCAGATTATTGACGATGACTGTATCGCCCTGCGCCTGCACGAACGCCGGGTCTCTGTGGCCGGAGGGGCTCCGACGTTGCGCTTGTATCCGGATTCGCTGCACGCGCTGGGATTCAACCCCTCCTGTTTTGCGCCTTATGCTGAGGGCTCGGACAAACTGCAAATGCAGCTGGCCGATAGTGCGGCGTCGTCAGGGTCGCGGTCGTTGGACGCGATTTACCTGCTGGGCCCCCCGCTGCAGGCCGGGGGTGAGGTGAGCCTCGAACCCGCCGGGGGGCAGGCTGCTATCATGTCGCTGTTGGGCAGTGCGTTTAACCTGGACCCCTCCGATGCCGACACGCAGGCCAGGACGTTCCGGCAGGTCGCACAGACGCTGGCTGCAGGATTGCCGGTACACTGGTTGCGCTATCCGAGGGAGCATGCTGCGCTGCCGCGTGTGTTGCAGGCACTGCTGCGCTGCCGGGACGACTGAATCAGCCGCGCAGCGTGGGCGCCAGATTTGCAGATGCAAGCAACTACTCTTAGTATCTGCTAATCTCTGCGGGCTGTGGCCTCGGGTGGCCATCTGGATTCACGGACATTATCTTGATTTTCATATTACGCTTAGCACTGTCTCTTGTCTTTCTGTCTGCCTTGCCTGGCCAGGCAGACGATACCGAAACCGTTTCCTACACCCTCAACACGGGTGATCACGTACAGATTACGGTGTTTGAAGAGCCGGATCTCAGTATCGATGCAGTGCTGGACGACACCGGCGCGATTTCATTTCCGCTGCTCGGGGAGACCAATGTGCGCGGCCTCACACCGCGCGAACTGGAGGCCGCCATCACCGAGGGGTTGCGCGGGCGGTTTCTGATTAATCCCCAGGTCAATGTGTCGATCAGGGAATATCGCCCCTTTTTTGTGCGCGGTGAAGTTGCCAATCCTGGTGGATACCCCTTCAAGCCCGGGTTAACGCTGGAGAAAGCGGTCTCTATCGCGGGCGGCTTCACCTCCAGGGCCTCCAGGAAAGAGTTTTACATCATGTCTGATGATGCGGATGAGAACGAGAGCGGGAAAGGCCAGCCAGCGCAGTTGAACTCCCGTGTTCGGCCGGGTGATGTCATTAATATCGAACAAAGTTTCTTCTAACGCCACGCTTCCCTAGCGAGCACACTACACCATGCAAGCAGCCCCAAGCCCCGCCGACCTCAATCCGCAAGACGAGGACGCTATCGACCTGCACCATCTGTGGCTGGTTATTCGCCACAACCTGTGGGGCATTCTGGGCTTGTGCCTGGTGGTCAGCCTGCTGACCACATTGTGGGTGATGAGGATCAGCCCGGTGTACCGCGCCAGCACCACTATTATGATTGAATCACAGGAGGCGAAAACCGTCTCTATCGAGGAGGTCTACGGCCAGCCACCCGGCATCCGGGAGTACTTTCTCACCCAGTTCGAAATCATCAAAAACCGGGATATCGCCGAGATGGTCGCCGATGAACTGGATCTTTGGAATAACCCGCTGTTTGCTCCAGCGCTGCGCACCGCTGACAGCGGCGAGGATGACTCCGGCCTGGCTATTCGCAAATGGTTGTCGGGCTTTGACGCCACAGCGATGGGCAAGCAGGGCTCCGCCGTTGATGACGAGGAGCGCCGCAAAGCGGCCGTTATCAATCGATTTATGAGCCAGCTGACTGTCGAGCCGGTGGAGTTCACCCAGTTGGTGGTTGTCAGTTTTGAGTCCACGGATCGGAGATTAGCCGCGGAGATAGTGAATACCCTGGCCAGGGTCTACATACAGAGTCAGCTGGACGCCAAGTTGCAGTCCACCCGCGAGGCCGGCAATTGGCTGACAGGGCGACTGCAGGATCTGAAATCCAAGCTGGACGCCTCGCAGCAGGCGTTGCAATCGTACCGGGACAGGGAAGAGATTCTCGATATGGCCGGTGGCCAGACGGTGGATGCGCAGGAGTTGAATGAGCTCACCACCCGTCTGGGGGAAGCGCGTCGCGTCCGGATTGGGGCCGAGAACGTGTACCGTGAGCTGGGAGGCAGCTCCGCGTACTCTGTGGAACAGCTGATGCAGATGCCAGTGGTGCTGCAGCACCCGCTGGTACAAAACCTTGCACAGAACCATACCGCAGCTCAGCAGGAAGTGGCCAATCTGGCCAAACGCTATGGCCCCGAGCATCCCAAGATGATGGCGGCGACCACCCGTGAGGAGAGTGCTGAGCACGAGCTGAAGCAGCAGGTAATGCAGGTCGCTGCGGGTATCGAAAAGGAGTATCGCGTCGCGGAGCGCAATGAGCAGAATCTGGTGCAGCAGCTGGCGGCGGTGAAGGATGAGGTCGCCACATCGAACCGCAAGCAGTTCCGTTTGCGTGAGCTGGAGCAACAGGTGGAAGCCGACCAGCGTCTGTATGAGATGTTCTTCAATCGTGCCAAGGAAACCTCAGAGACCCTGGGCTTCCAATCTGCGCACGCCAGGGTAGTGGAGCGGGCCACGCCGCCCATCTCGCCGATAAAGCCCAACAAACGTAACATCGTCCTGATCGCTTTTCTGATCAGCGCGCTGCTGGGCATTGGCCTGGCAATACTCAGGGATATGCTGGATAACACCTTGAAGTCGCCGGATGAGGTGATCGAGCGGCTCGGTGCTCCGCTGCTGGGGGTGCTACCCGATATCAAGGTGCCCAAGGGTAGCTTTGGTCCCTACCTGGGGTATCTTGAGGACACCCAATCCGCCTTCGCAGAGTCAATTCGCAGCGTGCGCACGGGCCTGATGCTCACCGGCCTGGAAAATCCACACAGGGTCACGGTGGTGACCTCGACCAATCCCGGTGAGGGTAAAAGCACCGTGGCTATCAACCTGGCAGCGGCACTGGCGCAGATGGAGAATGTATTGTTGATCGACGCCGACCTCAGAAGGCCGTCGGTTGCTACCGCCTTCAAACTGCCAAGTGGCACGCCGGGGTTGAGCAATGTGCTCGCGCTCAGCGCGCAGTTACAGGACTGTGTACAAAGCACCGACGCCGGCTTTGATGTGCTGCCCGCCGGCATTCTGCCGCCCAATCCACAGGAAATGCTGGCAACCGCGCAGTTCAGGAACCTGGTGTTGGAACTGGCGCAACAGTACGATCGAATCGTCATCGACTCGGCCCCTATCAATGCGGTAAGTGACTCGCTGATTCTGGCGACGGTGGCAGATTCACTCGTCTATGTGGCCAAGGCGGATGAGACGCCGCTGAAACTGGTACTGAAGAATATCAACCTGATCAAGCACAGCAATCTCCCGCTCACGGGTGTGGTGCTGAACCGCATGGACACCAAAAAGCAGCGAGCCTATGGCAAGGGTAGTTACTACGGCGCCTATGATGCTTATGGGCAAGGCTGATGGGCACTGCGATGGCTCCAGTGCGCCCTGCCGAATCAGCTGATGCCGGCAGCCCGCGGCTATCGGTCACACATCGGAGGAAGCCCCCTGGATATATACGTGGTCTCTATTCCGCGATTTCGTGAGCGTTTCGATTATATTCATCAGCACGTCAGGTCGAGATCGCGCAGAGCAGTGCACGCTATCTGTGTCGATGGCGCCGAACCCGATCAGCTGCCGGACTTTCTCGCCCCCGACGCCGCGGCTGGATTAAACGAGGGTCAAACAGGCTGCGCCGCGGCGCATCTGCTCGCCTGTAAGAAAATAGTGGAGAGCGGCGATAGCGCCGGGTTTGTGGTGGAGGATGACGTCTACCTGCCGCCCGCTATTGACGATATTC
Source organism: uncultured Halioglobus sp. (assembly GCA_963976735.1). Taxonomy (GTDB): domain Bacteria; phylum Pseudomonadota; class Gammaproteobacteria; order Pseudomonadales; family Halieaceae; genus Marimicrobium. The sequence continues at coordinate 19,491 of CAXBLZ010000001.1, read as the reverse complement.
TCGACAAACTGGAGCCCGAGCTGGCAGCAGATGAGGTGATTTCCCTGTATAACCGTACCATCAAGCGAGAGGTGTTCAGTCGCCAGGGCGCAGTGCCTATTGCCGGTACCGGCCTCAGCCTGATTTACCCGATGCAGGCCCGCAGTATGCGTACCTCGGCGGCGTACCTGATCGGCCGCGATGCCGCGAGGGGTGTGCTGGAGTGCAACCGCAATCTGCACTACGTGGCCGATGACTGGGCGGCGTTCTACCAGATGGGCGCGGTTGCCTCAATCCGGCTGGCCCACCCCATACCCTGTAAAATGAAATCCTTCCAGTCGACGATAGGCTATCGCGGCAACGACTCAGTCTCGGTGAAAATCAGGAACATGCTGTTGCGAAGTGGTATTGGACAACAGCTGATCGCGCTGCGACGCCGGTTGATCTTCTGGATCAAGGAGAGAAATATCGTCCTCGTCGATGAAAGGTCGGCAATCTCCAACAAACCCTGAGCGGCTGTAGCGACACACCATGAAAATAATGCACGTCATTGAATCGCTGGGAATAGGCGGGGCCGAACGACTTCTGGTCACGCTGTTGCCGGCGCTTCAGCGACAGGGGCACGATGTGATGGTGGTGGTGCGGACCGGCAGAATGGACCTTGCGGCAACGCTGGAGGCGGCGGGAGTGCCTGTTGCGCGGTTGCCGGCTCGGCACAAATGGAACCTGCTGGGTACGGCGCTGGCTATCTCCCGCCTGGCGCATCAACACTGCATCGACCTGATACATGCCCATCTGTATTTTCCGGCCCAGTCCACGGCACTGGTAAAGCTGTTGCGACTGCATAGCGCCGCGACTGTCGTCACGTTCCACAATCTGGCGTATGCCGATGGCGTCAACTCCGGCGCCCTGCGTCTTCGATTGAAAAAGAGGCTCGCGGCCTGTCTGTACCCGAAAGGGTTCGACAGGAAGATCGCAGTCAGCGGTGCGGTGGCGGCGCACTACCGCGCTGCGCTGGGCCTGCACGCCATTGAGATCGTTCACAACCCTGTTGACCTGGAGGCAATCGACAGCCTGCAATTGCACAAGGTGCGAAAACTGGGGGAGGCTGTGCATATCGTGGTGCCCGGCAGGCTGGTGCCGGAAAAGGGGCACACTGATCTGCTGCAGGCACTGGCGTTATTGCGGGACCAGGGGCTGGCGTTTACCGCAACGATCGCGGGCGATGGCCCGCTGCGCGATCAGTTGCAGCAACACATCCGCACGGCTGGACTGCAGGAGGTGGTATCGTTCACCGGCATTCTGCACTATGAAAAACTGCTCGCTACAGTCGCCACCGCCGATATCGTGGTCATCCCCTCCCGTTTCGAGGGTTTCGGTCTGGCGGCAATCGAGGCGATGGCATTATCCCGGCCGGTGATTGTCACAGCAGTGGGTGGTTTGGTGGAAATTGTTGACGACGGAATCAGCGGTGTGATGGTTCCGTCCAGGCAGCCGCGCCAGTTGGCCAGCGCGTTGCAACGGTTGATGGCGTCGGCTGCGCTGCGCGAAACACTCGGCAATGCCGGTCGAAAGCGTGTCGAACAGGCATTCGCACTGCCAGAGCTGGCGCAGACAATGGACACGCTGTATCGGCAAACCGTGGCTTTGAATCAAGCCAGACTGACGCTCAGCGCAGGCAACCGGTGACGCGCATCGGTATGAACCCCGCCATTCTCTATATTTCCTATACAGGGCTATTGGACCCGCTGGGGCAATCCCAGGTGCTGCAGTACGTCGCCGGCCTGGCGCCACAGTATCGTATGACGCTGCTCACCTTTGAAAAGCCCGAGGCCCTTGGCGATGCGGTTCGCCTCGCCGCCCTGGAGCACCAGTGCCGTGCAGCGGGAGTGGACTGGCATTATCTGCAGTATCACCAGCGCCCCAGATTGCTGGCGACCCTGTACGATGTGCTGATGGGTGCCAGTAAGGGCAGGGCGCTGGCGCGCGGCGCGGCGGTGCAGGTGGTGCACTGCCGCAGTTATCTGGCCGCCCTGATGGGCCTGCTGGCAAGGACGGGTACCGGTGCGAGGCACCTGTTCGATATGCGCGGATTCTGGGTTGATGAACGGGTGGACGGCGGGCTCTGGCGCCGGAATTCGCTACAATACCGCGCCTTCAAGTATCTTGAGCGCGTGCTGTTCACCCGCACCGATCACGTGGTGTCCCTGACACATGCAGGGCGGGTTGAACTCGGCAAGTTTGAATATCTGGCCAGCAAACCGCCGCCGGTCACGGTTATCCCAACCTGCACCAACCTGGAGATATTCCGGGTGATCGAGAATGGCACCCGGGACGGCGAGCACTTCACGCTGGGGTATGTCGGATCTGCTGGCAGCTGGTACCTGTTCGACGATGTCGCCCGGGTGGTGAATTTGCTGTTTGCACACAATCCAGCGGCGCGGTTTCTGGTGATCAATAAAACCGGTCACAACGAAATCCGTGCGACCTTGTTACGTCACAATGTCGATCTGACGCGGGTAGAAATCAAGGCGGTCGATTACTGTGACGTCACAGGTGAAATCGCGCGGATGGATGCCGGCGTATTCTTCATCAAGCCGGTGTGGTCAAAACACGCATCCTGCCCGACCCGACTGGGTGAGTTCCTTGCGAGCGGCAAGCCCGTGCTGACCAACGGCAAGGTCGGGGATGTAGAGGATGACGTGAAGCAAACGCGTACAGGTGTGGTCATCAACGATATGGAACAGGAGACACTGCACCAGGCTTTGCTGGCGCTGCTGAATATAGCCGCAGAGCCGGGCGTTGCGCAGCGCTGTCGAAAAGCGGCACAGGATCGGTTTTCACTCCGTATCGGTATCCAGCGTTACTCGGCGATCTATACCTCGCTGGTGGCCGACCGCGCACGGGGCACCGAGTGACCCGTCGACCGCTGAAAGTGCTTTTCCTGACCCGGTATCCCCACGCTGGAGCCAGCAGCCGCTACCGGGTCTATCAGTATCTGCCCCATCTGGAGGCACTCGGTGTGCGCTGTGATGTGCAGAGCTTTATGGATGCAGTGATGTACAGGCGCTTTTTTTCCCCCGGCGGCACTGTGGCTAAAGCGTGGCTGATGCTCAAGGCATTTGCGAGACGGCTGCGGGTGGTCGCGCGGTTTAGAGACTATGACATCATCTATCTGCAACGCGAGTTGCTGCCGTTTGCGCCTCTGTGGCTCGAGCGCTACATGAAGAACCGGGGAGCGGTGCTGTTCTTTGATTATGACGATGCGCTGTTTATCAACAAGCCCAGCAGGTTTAACCCGATAGCAACCCTGCTCAGATCGCCCGACAAAACGTTTGGGATGTTCCGTCTCGCCAGCTGTGTGGTGGCGGGAAACGATTGGCTGCGCGATACCGCCGCCAGCCACGGCGCTTTTGCCGTTACCCTGGAGGTGGCAGAGGATACCGACAGAATCGCCATGCATTTACCGCATTGCAACGACCAGCCCGTCACCGTCGGTTGGCTGGGCTCTACATCAACAGTGAAGTACCTGCGCCTCATCGAGCCCGTGTTGCGGCGTATCGCCGATGAATACCCGACGCTGCGGTTTGAACTTATGGGCGGCGGTGATTTCGACATGCAGGGCGTGCCCTGGACACTGTCCACCTGGTCACTGGAGGGCGAGTTGGAGGCGCTATCCCGGTTTGATATCGGTCTCATGCCCCTGCCTGATGAGGAGTGGGCCAGAGGTAAATCAGGCGGTAAGGCGAGAACCTACATGGCGGCCGGCGTGGTCCCTGTCTGTGCGGCGATTGGCTATAATCGGGAGCTGATTGACAACGCCAGAACAGGGTATCTTTGCAGCGACCTAAACGAGTGGTATGCCGCGATCACGAGCCTGATCAACGATGCGGATTTGAGGCAGCAGATGGCGGTGCAGGCGAGGGCCGAAGTAGTGGCCCGCTTTTCCCCTTCGCAGCAGGCCGCCAGGATGCGGGCGCTGTTCGATGATGTGCTTGCCAACGTAAAGACGCCCGCAGCGCGCGGTGGACAGTAGAAAGCGCTTATGAGTCTATACGTTGCAATCTTTCTGTCTCTCGCGATGCTCGGGCTTAGCAACCTCTCCAGCCAGAAGAACACCGTTCTTTTCATCGCTCTTTACATTTTCTTTGTGCTGTTTGTCGGTGCGAGGTTTGATACCGGTTGTGACTTCACTGCGTATTACCTGCGCTTCAAGTATCTGCTCTATAACGATATCTCATCGCTAGCTGATGTTACTGAGCCGGGTTACTTCCTGATCTCATATGTGACGAAAAAGGCCGGACTGGACTTCGTCTGGCTGAACGTACTCGGCGCCGCAATATTTTTTTACTATTTGATCAAATTTGCTCGCAATCATCCGCGGCCACTGCTGCTGATCGCATTGGTGTTTCCGATACTGATTGTGCAGTTGTCGATGTCAGGCCTGAGGCAGGCGCTTGCTGTCGCCTTTCTGATGGGCGCGCTGGACGCGTTTTTGCACGCACGGCGGTTGCAGGTCATCGTTTATATCCTGATTGGTTCGACCTTCCACCAGTCGCTGGTGATTCTGCTGCCGCTCGCTCTCATGGTGGGGAGAACCTATTCGTTTGCCCGGGTCCTGGGCGCTATCGTGATCCTGATGCCCGTTGCGGCATATATGCTGTCGGGCAGGGCGGAGGTGTACCAGGATCGTTACATCGAGCAGATTTACGGCAGCATGGATTCCGGCGGCGCAATCTTCAGGCTCGGGTTGCTGGTGATAACGGCCTTGCTGTTTGAGATATACACCCGGCGCATGGCTCGCGCCTATCCCAATGAATACAACCTTATGCGGCTGTTTGCACTGGTGTCTTTTGCGCTCATTCCCGTGATGTTCATTAATACCGTCGCATTGCACCGGTTGATCTTTTATGTGGTGCCGATGCACGCCTATATACTGGCCGCGCTTCCGGGTGCCATGTTTTCAAACAGGCAGTCAGTTAAAATTGCCGAGTTGGGTGCGTTAGCATTGTATGCAGCTTATATTGTTGTATGGTTCTCCGCATCCCGTCATGCCAACATGTGTTATGTCCCGTATCAAAGCTACCTGTTCTGAACACTGTGTGGACCCCGGAGCATCCCTCCGCGCAGGAGTGCTCGCTTGTCTGAGATGACGAACACAGCCCGACCGCATGCGATAGTGCTGGGCTTGTCACCCACTGGTCTGTACGTGGCCAGAGAACTGGGCCGCTGCGGTGTGCCGCTGCTCGGCGTGGACAGGGACTTTGCCAGTGCCGGAACGTCACGTTACTTCAGGCGCAGTGTCGGCGTCTGGTATGAACCGGATTCAGTGGCCCTGTTGCAAAGGCTGGTGGCCTATGCCCGTGAACTGCCGGGTAAACCGGTTCTGTTTCCCACAAGCGACTACTATATCGAGTTCGTGGTGGAGCATTACGCGGCGCTGAAACCGGTATTTGCCATCGCAGACGGTTACGCCGAGGTGGCCACAGTGCTGATGGACAAGATGAAATTCCACGACCTCTGCGCCAGGTATGCGGTAGCGACACCGGGTGTATGGCAGGTCGACAGCGCGGATCAGATTGCGCAGTTTGACCAGATACCCTTTCCGTGTATTTTGAAGCCCACACTGATTCATCTGGCCAGGCCATACCTGCGTGGCAAGAAAGTGCTGGTTGCCGCTGATCGAAGCGAGCTGGAGGCGCTGTGGCGGCAGCTTCCACCGGCGTCAGGGAGCTGGTTGATCCAGGAGATTATTCCCGGCGAGGAGTCGGGTATCACACTGTCGGCGGGCTACGCCAGTGAAGCCGGGATCGATACGTTCACCGCGCGAAAGCTGCGGCAATATCCTCCCGGATTTGGCTCCGCATCCCGGGTCATCAGCGAAACCTGTGATGAGACCCGGGAGATTGGCTGCGCCCTGATTGAGGCAGTTGGCTATCGGGGGATCTACGGCACGGAATTCAAGCGCGATCCCCGTGACGGAAAACTGAAAATTATAGAGATAAACCCGCGCCCCACACTGTGGTTTTACCTGAGTCATGCGGCCGATAAATACCTGGTGCAGCGTGCATACTGTGATCTGGCCGGATTGCCATTGCCCCCGCAGCGGGAGCAGCGTGATGGTATTCTCTGGCACTATGCGCTGAAGGATTTTGCCTCGGCACTGTTTTATCGGTTCAAAGGCAGGGGCTTTATCTTTGGTGCTCCCGACGTGTCCAAAGGGGGGCGCGTGAAAGGACGCTGTTGGCCGGTGTTCAGTCTTACCGATCCGATACCCTTTTTTGCAGAGCTGCGAGTGTACCTGGGAAAATTCTGCAGGAGGTTATTCTGAGAAAGATTATCGTCAACGCGGATGACTTCGGCCTGACGCAGGGTGTCAACGACGCTATTGTCGATGCCTTTGCCATCGGATGTGTCACCAGCACCACGCTGATGGTCAATACGCCGGCAACTGAACATGCCGCAGCATTGGCAAAGCAGCACTGGGCGCTGGGCGTCGGTCTGCATTTCAATATCACCCTGGGTCGTCCCGTCTCGGATGCAGGGTCCGTGAAATCGCTGGTCGACGAGTATGGTTTCTTTTACCCGCGATCTGTTCTGGCGCGCAGATTGTTGCTGCGGCTTGTCAGCGCAGAGCACATCGAGCGGGAGTTAAACGCCCAGTTTGAGCGCATGCAGGCACTCGGCTTGCGAGCGACACACATCGATAGCCACCAACACCTGCATGCGTTTCCACTGTGTTTTGATGCCGTCGCCGGGCTGTGCGCGGCGCAGCGAATTCCGGTTCGTATGCCGTGGATACTGAACCCTGCTGGCGTTCATTCCACGGTGCGAAAACAGTTAAAGCAGGTGGTGCTGAGAGCGATGTTGGCTCGAAATGGCAGGCGCTGGAGTGCTCGACTCCACTGGAACTCGGGCCTGGGCAGTATATTCGACCTGGGAGCTGTTCCCGAAACACTCGCGACCAACCACTATCGGCAGTTGCTTGAGGCGGCACAGGGCGACGCGTTTGAGCTGATGGTGCACCCCGCAAGAGATGCCCTGGAGCTTGTGGGGCTTACCCGCATTGGCGACTTCAGTGAACGCGAGTGGCGATTCCTGATGTCCGGGGAATTGCTCACAGTGATCAACGAACTGGGGTTTACCCCTGGCAATTACAGCGATATTCCAATGTAGGAGCATGTTCAGGTGTGTGCACGCAGTGCGAGCCATTAACGATACAGCAATGAAGACCGTTACCGTCTCCTCCAATACCTCATGGTATCTGTTCAATTTTCGCGCCAGCACCCTGCGGGAACTGGTGACCAATGGCTATCGGGTTATATGCGTGTCACCGCGAGACGATTACAGCGACAGGTTGGTCAGCGAACTGGGCTGTGAGTGGTTTCCGCTCGCAATGAGGAACAGTGGCAACAATCCCGTCCAGGATCTGGGGTTGGTGTTGCAGTTCTGGCGCTACTACCGTCGCTTCAGGCCGCAAGCGGTGCTGCATTTTACCATCAAGAATAATGTGTACGGCACCTGGGCGGCCAGAGCGCTGGGTGTGCCTGCCATCAACAATGTGTCTGGACTGGGGACGGCATTCATTCGCAGGGGGCTGGTCTCGGCCATTGTGCGACTGCTGTACCGGAGCAGCCAGCCGTTTGCCCACCGTGTCTTTTGCCAGAATGAAGAGGACCTGCAACAACTGGTGGACTTGAGGCTGGTGCCTGCCACCAGGCTGGAACTGCTGCCGGGTTCAGGAGTGGACCTGCAACGATTCAGCCCGGAGTTGAGAGTGGCTCACGACGGCCCGTTTCGCTTCCTCTATGCCGGCCGCATGCTGGCCGACAAGGGTTTGCATGAGCTCATCGCCGCCGTGCGTGCGCTGAGCGCGGCAGGTATCGAGTGCACATTGTGGTTATCCGGCTTCGCCGATGTCGAGAATGTCTCGGCGATCTCACAGGCGCAGATGGATGCGTGGGGCAGGGAGCACGGTATCGAATGGCTGGGGCCCAGTGATGCCATGGAGACGGTCTATGCCCAGGTGGACTGTGTCGTGCTGCCGTCTTATCGGGAGGGCATGCCGCGCAGCCTGCTTGAGGCGGGTGCCATGGGCTTGCCGGTGGTCGCTACCGATGTGCCCGGGTGCCGCAATATTGTTAGCGACGGCCACAACGGGTTTCTCTGCCAGGCCAAGGATAGTGATTCGCTGATGCAGGCCATGCAAAAGGTTATCGCCATGCCCGCTGCTGAGCGAGAGAGAATGGGGCAAGCCGGCCGGGCGCTGGTGTCAGAAAACTATGACGAAGCACTGGTGGTGGCGGCGACAATGCGGGCCGTTTCGTCGGCGCTACACAACTGACAGCCAGGCTTGTGCCGCAGTGGCAGGATTCGACGAGGCCGTTGTGTGCTGGTCTATCGCGTCCTGATCTGTCTTGCGGGTATACCCGCAACGACAGTTCTTGCCTCGACGGATTTATTCACCAGCGCATGTGCGGCAACCACCGCGCCGCTGCCGATATGGACACCTTTGAGGACGGTGGATTTTGTCGCCAGCCAGACATTGTCCTCGATCACAATGGGCGCGGTGGTAAAGCCGGCTTTGTGTATCGGGTCTGACGTGAGGCCGTGATCCTGATCCCGAATCACCACGTATTCTGCGATCAATACATCCGCGCCAATACGAATGCCCTGTCTGGCGATAATCATCGAGCCCTCGCCAATCTGGCTGTTGTCACCGATTTCAATGCGGCCGCCGCGGGCCACTATCGTTACATTGCCACTGAAACTGACGCCTCTGCCGAAAATAATCTCGCCACCGTCAATGCAGGCAAGCTGGACGCTGCCACCGCAGTGAGGGCAGGACTTGAAACTCACGCCCGTCATCAGCCATCGACTTTTGGCCAACAGCCAGTATGCGCGCAGCACGTTGCGGCTTCGTCGCAAGCTCGAAAGTGCATTGTCAAATCGCATCGCCAGTGTTCCCGGGTTGTTGTGATGTAGTGCTCTGGGCCTGGTCGCCGTTCATCGCGTCCGTGACCATCGCCGTCACGATCGCCCTAGACATAGTACCTGATTCGCAGCCGCTGCTTTACCCTGAACCACAGAATCAGGTTCCATGTCACCAGCATCATCATCGATGAAAAGGCCGCGCCCTCAAGGCCAAATCGCGGCAACAGCAAAAGATGCAACAGGATATTCAGCGCCAGTGCGACGGTCATGGCCCTGGTGACATCGCGCTGGTGCCCGGTCATGTTCAACAGTGGCGCCACTGTTCCCAGCAGCGCATTCACAGCCTGCCCGGCCGTCAGGAACAACAGCGGCAGGTACGCGGCGCTGAAGTCAGCGCCATAGAACGTGGCCAGCAGCCACGGGCTTGCAACTACAATGCCCAGCACCAACGGAATCGTAGCCAGGATAATAAGCGTGTTCGACCTGCCCACCAGCGTCTCGATACCGCTCATGTCATTCTGTGCATGCAGGCGCGATATGTAGGGGGAAACCACGGTATTGCTAACCTGCAAAATGATGACCACAAAGCTGGCCACCAGCGTTGCCACGCGGTAGAAGGCGACTTCGGCATCCGTACTGTAAAACTCCAGCAGTACGATACTCAGCTGCATATTCAGCACCTGCATGCCGGCAGTCAGGCCAATCGGCAGCGCGGCAGAAAACCATTTGCGTGTCGTGAAGGCGGCCGTGACTGACTGCAGGCCATCGGGTTTACGGCGCCGGAAAAGTGCCCAGCCCGCCAGAAACGCTATCAGGGAGCAGAACACATAGTAGATAATGACGTTGCCCGCTGATGCAGTGACGGGCAGCAGGAACATCGCAATCAGCAGGCCGAACATCAGTAGCAGCGGGCGGATAAAACTCTCGGGTAATTGCGCCAGTATGATATGCCGCAACCCGCCCAGCATGGCATCGCGCAGTGCCCCGAGGGACAGCACGGGAACCAGCAACAGGCCGAACAGCAGCGCCCGCTGCTTGTCCGGCGCATACGCGGCCGGGTTCAGCCATAACCAGGCGGCGGCACACAGGCAGACGACAGTGGCGACCACAGCGACAAACTGGTGGGAGCGCACAGCCAGGCCCTTCATAGACGCCCATTGTGCTTTCGCCTGCAGCGCAGAGAATTCGCGCATGACAAGGATGGGCATACCGAACTGTGTCGGTACACTGAGCAACGCCACGATACTCAGTACAAACACATACACGCCATAACTCTCGGCGCCGAGGAAGCGGGCCAGCAGCACCGAGTTAACGAAGCCGAACAAGTAGTACGCAATGCGGATCAAAAAGCTGCCGGAAAACAGTCGCAGCAGGCCGTTGCGGTTCAATACACTGGTGTCTTTGTCAGTCACCGCATATTACCCATTTCCGGGTGCGCGCTCGCTGCCTGTCAGTGCGCGGCCAGTCATTAGCGGCGCAGATAAGCCGACAGCTTCGAGGGGTTGTGCAACATGGCGCAGGTCAGGTGCCCGGCACGGGCATAGCCGTCGAGCAGCTTTGCCGGGGCCGGTGAATCGTACCGCATTCGCATCATCTCGATACGGTATTTGACACTGCTTGTGGGGCCCGGGGACTCTGCCGGGTAATTCATGAGTTCTGTCACCAACTGCGCGAAAATGTTGAATGCCTTGCCACAACGCCGCGCCACACGCTCGCTGTCGATCACGCCATCGGCACTGTCCAGCAACGCGATGTAGTCAGCCGCCTCCCGGATCGGAAACGTTCTGCGAGCCAGGTAGCCGTCGTGCACCAGCTTGCCGAGCACCATGTGAATGATCTGGTGCTCTGTGGATGGCACCAGGAAAGAGGCGCCCTGGATGTCGTGTTCGGTCGCCGCATCGAACAGCTCCGCCAGGGGATTCCTGTGCTGGAATCTTTGCGGCAGGAAGTGGCGATGCAGTTCGACCAGGGCGACCTGGTCGCGCTTCATCAATGGCGGCAGATGGTGGTGCGCAGCGCTTGCCTTGATCGCCGCATGCGTATCGCCGAGCGCGTGTGTAGGCCCGTGAAAAACCTCGTCTTCCAGGTAGAAACCATAGCCCTGCGCCAGCAGCGAGTCACCCGCGGCGAGCAGTGACGCCGGAGGTACGATGAAGTCGATGTCGGCCTGCTTGCGAAAGCCGGGTCGCTCCCGGTTTATCGTCAGCAGCTGTGCGGTACCTTTCAGCATCAGGGGCTTGATACCCGCGTCATTCAGGGCGCGGATAAGATGAACGCTTTGCACCACGATATGCATATTGCGGCGGGTGTTTTCCAGCAGTGCATTGCGCAGCGACTGCTCATCCACTTCGCTGATCGCATCGGCCCAATCCGCTTGTTCATAGCAGCGTGCAGCCAGCGCCGGAAGCACATCCTGCGAGGCGGCCATGGCTATCAACTGCGGCATGTCCCCGGCATCCACACACGCCTGCAGTATGTCGCGACCCCGGCCACCAATGATGGAGCACAGTGCGACAAAAACTGTCCAGTTCGAGGACATCAGGAATCGCTTGCGGCAGGCACCGTGTCAGCGTCCTACACAGCTATAGTTGAACCCGTGCTCCAGCATCCACTCCTTGTCGTAGACATTGCGCAAGTCCACAAAAACATCGCCGCGCATCAGCGTCTTCAGTCTGCCGAGGTCCAGCCCCCGGTACTGGTTCCACTCGGTCATCAGCACAATCGCATCGGCATCACTCACCAGGGTGTCGATATCGTCGGTGTACTCGATGGTGTCGGGCAGTTCCCTGGCGGCCTCGTCCATACCGTGCGGATCGTGAGCCTTGATATGAGCACCCTGTTCTATCAGCGCTGGCAGGATGGTCAGAGAGGGGGCGTCACGCATGTCGTCGGTTTCGGGTTTGAAGGTCAGTCCCAGCACCGCTATCGTTTTGCCGCTGACGTTACCCTCGAGTGCATCCCGGATTTTCACCACCATCAGTGACTTCTGCGCTGCGTTTGCGGCAACCACCGCCTCGACGATACGACAGGAGGTGCCGGCGTCTTGCGCCATCCGGATCATCGCCTGCGTATCCTTGGGAAAGCAGGAGCCGCCATAACCCGGCCCCGCATGCAGGAATTTTTTACCGATGCGTCCGTCCAGGCCCATACCGCGCGCGACTGCACTCACGTCGGCACCGGTTTTTTCGCACAGCTGGGCGACTTCATTTATGAAACTGATTTTTGTCGCCAGGAAGGCATTGGCAGCGTATTTGGTGATCTCGGCACTTTCGAGATCAGTGATCAGGAAGGGGGCTTCGATCAAGTACAGCGGGCGGTACAACTCACGCAGTACGGCTTCGGCGCGGGTGTTTTCCACGCCGAGTACCACGCGGTCGGGTCGCATGAAATCGTTGATGGCGGACCCCTCCCTGAGGAATTCGGGATTGGAGGCGATATCAAAGTCCGCATCCGGGTTGGTCTGTGCGACCAGGCGTTTGACCTCGCGCGCCGTGCCCACCGGGACGGTGGATTTGTCCACGATCAGGGTATAGCCCTGCAGGTGTTCGGCGATCTGGGTGGCGGCTGCGTACACATATTTGAGATCCGCGTGTCCGTCGCCGCGGCGCGTGGGGGTGCCTACCGCGATAAAGACCAGGTCGGCGTCGCCGATCCAGTCCTGGAAACGGGTTGAAAATCGCAGGCGACCCGCCTGCACATTGCGCTGCACCAGATCCTCCAGCCCCGGTTCGTAGATCGGGATCTTGCCGCTCTCCAGTGCCTCAACTTTGCGCTCGTCCACATCGAGGCAGGTGACATTGGCTCCAAATTCGGCAAAGCAGGCTCCCGACACCAACCCCACGTAGCCAGCGCCTATCATCACTACATTCATAGCTCTTCCTTATGCATGTATTTCATATACCATGCGACGAAATTGTTAATACCGTCTTGCACCGTGGTCTGAGGCTGGTAATCGACATTTTCAACCAGATCCTCGATGTCCGCGTACGTGGCCGCCACATCGCCAGGCTGCATCGGCAGCAGCTCCCGTATCGCTGTCATTCCCAGCGCATTCTCGATAGCTTCGATAAAGTCAGTCAACAATACCGGCCTACTGTTACCGATATTGTACAGGCGGTAGGGCGCGCTGCTGGTGCCGGGATCCGGATAGCTGGAGTCCCAGTCCGGGTTGGCGGTGGCGGGTTTGTCTGTGACGCGAATAATCCCCTCGACGATATCGTCGATATAGGTGAAATCCCGTCGCATATTGCCCTCGTTGAAGACCTTGATCGGCTCCCCTGCGAGGATCGCTCTGGTGAACAAAAAGAGCGCCATATCCGGGCGACCCCATGGCCCATAGACGGTAAAGAATCGCAAGCCGGTAGTGGGGATGCCGAACAGGTGGGAGTAGGTGTGCGCCATCAACTCGTTGGCCTTCTTGCTCGCGGCGTAGAGAGAGATCGGGTGATCCACGTTGTCGTGCACGGAAAACGGCATGGCGCTGTTCATGCCATAGACTGAACTGCTGCTGGCGTACACCAGGTGGCCGATGCTGTGATGGCGGCAGCATTCCAGCACATTGGTGAAGCCGACGATATTGCTGTCGATGTACGCATGCGGGTTTTCCAGCGAGTAGCGAACACCCGCCTGCGCGGCCAGGTTGATGACCGCGTCGAAGCGATGTCGGGAAAACAGTGCCTCCATCGCAACGCGATCCTGCAGATCGGCCCTGATGAAAGTGAAGTCGGGCTGGCGCTTCAGCCTCGCCAGGCGAGCTTCCTTCAAACTCACCTCGTAGTAGTCGTTGAGGTTGTCGAGGCCGGTGACTGTGTCGCCACGCGCCAGCAGTTTTTCACTGAGGTGATAGCCGATAAAGCCGGCCGCGCCGGTGACGAGTACATGCATGGGGAAAGGCCTGCTTCGCGACTATGGAGGCGCATGATAAAGCGTTTTTTGCGCTTTTGCATTGAAACGGGACGCAGGTTTGCCCCGCGGGGCGTCCTGCGCTGCCAAATTGGTTATACTCTGCGCTGTTTGAGATCAACAGCACAAGGGAATGCGGCTATGGCCGGTACGGTATTGGTGACAGGAGGTGTGGGTTACATCGGCAGTCATGCATGTGTCGCACTGATTGAGGCCGGGTGGCAGGTGGTGGTGCTCGACAACCTGTGTAACAGCAGTGTGGTCGCGCTGCAGCGCGTGCGGGAAATCTGTGGTGTAGCGCCGGCATTCACGCAGGGCGATATCCGGGATCGCGATTGCCTTGACCAGCTGTTTCGACAATACCGGGTAGACGCCGTGCTGCATTTTGCCGGCCTCAAGGCGGTGGGTGAATCGGTAGAGCTGCCACTGGAGTACTACGATAATAATGTGGCGGGTACACTGGTGCTGTTGGCGGCGATGCGTGATGCCGGCGTCAACACCCTCGTGTTTTCGTCCTCCGCAACCGTGTACGGCGACCCTGTGTCGGTCCCTATTCGCGAGGATTTCGCCGTTGCACCCACTAACCCCTATGGCCGCACCAAGCTCATGGTGGAGGATATTCTGGCCGACTGGCAGGCGGCCAATCCGGCCTGGAGTGTCTGCCGGTTGCGCTACTTCAATCCTGTAGGGGCGCACCCCAGTGGGCGTATCGGCGAAGATCCCCAGGGCACGCCCAACAACCTGATGCCGTTCGTGGCCCAGGTCGCCGTTGGCAAGCGCGAAAAGCTGTTCGTGTTTGGCAATGACTACGCGACGCCCGATGGCACCGGCGTACGCGACTACATCCATGTGATGGACCTGGTGGAGGGGCATGTCGTCGCGCTGGAATATATTCGCCGCGAGCGCGGCCTGCACACAATCAACCTCGGAACGGGTAGCGGTGTATCGGTGCTGGAGATGGTGGCGGCCTTTGAACGGGTCACCGGCCAGGCGGTGCCCTATGCCATTGTCGATCGCCGCCCCGGTGATATCGCGACCTGTTGGGCAGACCCTGGACTCGCGCGCGAGGTATTGCAGTGGACAGCCTCGCGCAGCCTGACGCAAATGTGCGAGGACACGTGGCGTTGGCAATCGGATAACCCCCGTGGTTACGCCTGACGGCGCAGAGACCGGGCGCGACTGGCTGTCGCCGTTGCAACCCGTGCTGTCCGTTAACACAGGGATCACAGCTGCCGGGGCAGGTGCGATATGGTAACTTTTCCCCTCGTTAAACTGCTGTCCCTGCTGATTTACCCGCTGAGCCTGAGCATGCTGCTGGGCGTGGTCGCCCTGGTTTTTTCGCGCCTGCAGTGGCCGCGAATCAGTTTCTATACTGTGGTGCTGGCCTTCGGCTGGTTGTATCTGTGCTCGACGTCGCTGTTTGCGAACTATCTCTCTGACACGCTGGAACGTGATTTCCCCCCGCGAGATCTCTCCGCCATCGCACCTGCCGACGCCATTGTGTTGCTCGGTGGTGCCATGCGCGGTGACACACAGATGGGCACACTGGTCGATCTCAATCAGCGCGCCGATCGCCTGGTGCATGCGGTGGCGCTTTTCAAAGCGGGCAAGGCGCCTGTGATCGTGTTGACGGGAGGTGGTGTCGAAGGCGCGCGCACTGAGGCCGAGCAGATGAAAGAGCTGCTCGAGGTGATGGGAGTCGACGGTGACCACGTGCTGCTTGAGGATAAAAGCCGCAATACGCATGACAACGCCGTATACACTGCACAACTGCTCAGGGCAGAGGGCCTGGAACGCGTACTGTTGGTTACCTCGGCCTACCATATGCGACGGTCACTGGCGCTGTTCGAGGCCCAGGGCCTGGATGTCATACCCGCACCGACAGACTACCAGCGCCTGGTATCGGAGCAGGTATTGCCCGGTTGGTTGCCGAGTGTGGGCAATCTTTACCAGAGCACAGACGCCATCCACGAATTGGTGGGCTATCAGGTTTACCGCTGGCAGGGCTGGTTGTGACGCGCCTGTGTCAGGGGGCGCGATGCCGGTATGCCAACTGCCGTTAACGTGGGCGTGAAAAAGGGTGTCCTGGCCGTGGCCGGCCAGGACACCAAGTGGCCTGTAGTGTCACTGGCAACGGGTGACGGGTGGAGACCCATGCCGCTACTACTGGCCGAGCTCAGGGCAGGTGCTTCAGTTTGTATTCGCTGTAGCTCACACCGGTCCAGCGCCTGAAGGCGCGGTAAAAGCTGTTGACTTCCAGGTAGCCCAATTCATCTGCCAGGCATTTGCCCGGCCGCCACATCGTGCGCAGCACCTGCTCGCAGCGATACTGCCGCGCCCGGTCCAGTAAAAACTGGTAGCAGGTGTGATCGGCCCGCAATCGACGCCGCAGCGTGGTGCTGCTCATGCCCAGCGATTCGGCGACGGAATCGGCGCGCAGTCGCGCGAGATCGCCTCCCAGCAGGATTTGCAGCACGCGGTCGGTGGTTCGGGAGAGGGCGAGGTAGGCCGGTTTTTCCGGTGGTGGCAGGGTGTCATCCCAACCGTTGGGCGATATCTGTGAATGATCCATAGCCATAACATCCTTGTCGTGGTTTTAGATAGATTTTACTGTTTGCCGGGGCTTCCCTGCGCCAGCTGGACAGTCAATTCAAACTTAGCACAGATCCCGCAATATGAAAGCGGGGGCGGGCGCTCTGCACAGATTTGGTTACTCAGCGGCAGAGGGCAACGGGCAATCCATCACCGCTGCGGTGCTTGCGATAATCTCCCACTCAGTCGCGCTCAGGAGGCCGTCGCTGCTGGCGGCCATGGTCATCGCTTTTAGCAGGCGCGGTTTCAGCAACGGGTAGCAATCTGCCAATGTGATAACGGCCCGGGAGAAGCCTGCAATCGTACACGATTCTCTTGGCATCAGTGCCAACTCCGGCAGACCCACTGTCTGTGCGCCCAGTCTAAACACCTCCGCGGACTCGCCGCTGCCCTCATGCGCCAGCAGCGACAGCACAGTCTGCACTGGTGATGCCACCTGCTCCAGCTTGCGATAGCGCGCGCGGCTGTGCCTGGTCGGCAAGAATTCCGGATCCAGGTAGTGCCGCAGCAACTGGAACAGGCACCATTCATGCAACTCGATGTGTTGGTCTGCCCTGATCAGTTGCAGCAAGGTGTGCCTGAAGACCTGGTATTGCGCTGCAGACATGGCCTTCAGTGCTGGCAGGCACAGTTCCAGCAGCGGCAGCCTGTGCGGCGCACCGAGTGCAAGGACGCCCGGATGCAGGGTGTGGGTGAGCAGTTCCAGGCCCTGGATGCCCGCCCCGGCGACAATACCCAGTTGCGCCTGGTGCAGTGCTGGCTCCTCGCCCGTGAACAGTGCGAGCACCAGGGCCTGGGCTCCGAGCGGCTCGTGACTGTGCTGCACAAATGCCAGCGGGATATCCTCGCGTGCAGCGGTCTCACGCTCCAGTTGCGTGGAGTCGGTGTCGAACTCCGCGTCCGGCTCCAGGCTTGCTTCGGCGCTGTCCGCGAGCGCACTGGCTGCAGCGGCGGCAACGAGGGCGGCGCGACCGACGCCCACGGCGGCGGCGTCCGCGCGATTTTTCTGCCAGTTGTAGCGCGAGGGTTTGCGCTCTATGAATTGGCCGTCCCACTGCGGGTCCACACGCAGAATGCGCTCGCGCAGCGGCGGGTGGGTATCGAACAGCTGCCACAACCGGTGTGTCACCTGTCCAAAGAAGATGTGGGACAGCTCGGTGGCGCGCGCAGCGTGCACCAGCGTGCCGGGTATATAGCCGCCGATCACCTTGAGTGCACTGCCGATGCCATCGGCGCTGCGGGTGAACTGAACAGCGCTGGCGTCCGCCAGATACTCTTTCTGTCGCGAAATAGCCGCCTTGATAAAACCGGCGGAGAGGCCGCCAATCAGGCCCAGCAGCCACAGCGCAATTCCCAGCAAGGGCAGCACGGCTCTGCCGCGGGCATCGTTCCCGGTGCGAATGCGGGTACCACTGCGCAGCAACACTCGGCCGATGTCGCCAATGAACGTGATGCCCTTCAGCATTGCCGCCAGGCGAATATTGAGCCGCATATCGCCGTTGAGTATGTGGCTGAATTCGTGGGCAATCACGCCCTGCAACTCATGGCGCCTGAGGTGTTCAATGGCGCCCCGGGTGACTGCGACCACGGCATCGGCCGGTGTGATACCGGCGGCGAAGGCATTGATGCCGCGCTCGTCATTCAGCACATACACTGCCGGCACCGGCATATTGGCTGCCAGCGCCATCTCCTCTACGACGTTAAGACAGCGGCGTTCAGCGGCATCGCGTGACTGCGGCAGAATCCGCGAGCCTCCCATACTCTCCGCTACTGTTTTGCCGCCCGTCGACAGGTGTACCCACATCGCCAGTACCACCACCGCAACGGTGCCGCTGATGGCTGCGCCGATGGTCCCGAATCGCGCCCAGCTGAAGTACGAAAGAAACCCCGATATCCCCTCCCGGCTGCCGCTGTAAATATTGTAGTCGTGGCTGAAAAACAGGAAGGCGGCTACCAGGGCATTGGTCAACAGCACCAGCAGCAGTATGGACAGCAAGAACAAGACGACCAGCCAACGCGTATTGCGTCGGGCCTGGTCCTGCTGCGCAAAGAAATCCATCTGAACGGCAGGTCAGTGTGCTAGAACGAGACCTTCGGTGGCGTTTGTATTTGCGCAGAATCATCGAATTCGAGCAGTGCGGCATCCTCGGTGTGGCCGAATTTTGCGGCGAAGAGTACAGGAGGGAAGCTTTGCCGATACGTGTTGTAGGTCATCACCCCATCGTTGAATCCCTGGCGCGCAAAGGCGATGCGATTTTCCGTGGTGGTGAGCTCCTCAGACAGTTGCAGCATATTTTCATTGGCTTTCAAATCCGGGTACGCTTCCATGGTGACATTGAGCTTGCCCAGCGCGCCGCGCAATGTGCCCTCGGCGGAGGCCAGCTTGCCCAGTTCGCTGCTGCCCACATTGCCGTTCTCCATCGCCTTGAGTATTGCCGCTGCGTCGTTGCGTGCGGTGGTTACAGCATCCAGTGTTTCGCGCTCGTGCGTCATATAGGCTTTGGCTGTTTCCACCAGATTGGGTATCAGGTCATAGCGTCGCTTCAACTGTACTTCAATTTGCGAGAATGCGTTGAGATAGCGATTCTTAAGCGTCACCAGCGTGTTGTAGATACTGACGATATAGATGACCAGGCCCAGTAGCACCAGCCCGAATATAATGGTGGATATTTCCATGAGACAGCTCCCCGATTACTGTTTTTCGTTGTGTGTTCGACCCGCAGTGGGCGGTGCTTGATGCAGTGTAATCAGGCCTCGGTTGCAGGCATCTGTGAGCAGGGCTTCCAGATCAGATTGCAGCTGTGCCTCCTCAACGTCGTACTCGTTTAACAGGGTGTTGCGGATTGTCCGTAAACTGGCACCCTCTCGAATCAGCTGCCAGATGCGGCTACCCACCGCATCCAGGCCGAAATAGCATTCATGCTCCAGATCCAGTATCACCGTCTCGCCAGCGATCTCCTGGGATATCACCTTTGGGGATAGCGAAATGATCTGGTCGAGGTTCATCCGATTGGCCGTTGGCTACCGTTCCTGAAGTGTAGCCTAGTGTAGCGCAGCTATGCGTCTACGACGAGTTGGCGGCAA